>JBKJTZ010000095.1:0-41938 GCA_046590295.1 Lacunisphaera sp. | reverse complement strand
GCCTGTTCGTCACCCGCGCTCCCGACGGCCGCCTGCTTGGCCTGCCCTTGGTCGGCTATGTGGCGACCGGGTTTCTCGCTCTGACCATTCTTTTTGCCATCCAGCTTCGCAACGCGGCGCCGCATGTCTCGCTGCACCAGAAAAAGGATGTTGTCGCCCCGCCCGCCCCGCCCGATGTAGCCTGACGCCATCACCATCATGTCCACCGCCCCCAGCCTTGCCGTCTCCCCCGCCCCGCGCCCCGCGCCGGTGCGGCCCGAGCTGCTGGCGCCCGCCGGCGACTGGGCGTGCGCCAAGGCGGCCGTCGAGAACGGCGCCGACGCCATCTATTTCGGTCTCGAGCGCTTCAACGCCCGCATGCGCGCGAAAAACTTCACGAGCGCCGACCTGCCGCGGCTCATGGATTACCTCCACCGGCGCGGGGTGCGCGGCTACGTGACGTTCAACACGCTGGTCTTCGCCGATGAGCTCGCCGCCGCCGAGGACTACCTCAAGGCCATCATCAACGCCGGCGTTGACGCCGCCATCGTCCAGGATGTCGGCATCTGCCGTCTCATCCGCGCGCTCTCGCCCGACTTCCCCATCCACACCTCGACGCAGATGACAGTCACCAGCGCCGCGGGCGTGGACTTTGCCCGCGGACTTGGCGCCAACCTCGTCGTGCTGGCGCGGGAAAACTCGCTCAAGGAAATCACCGCCATCCGCGAGGCCCAGCAGGCGGCCGGCTACACGCTGCCGCTCGAGGTTTTCGTGCACGGCGCCCTGTGTGTCGCCTATTCGGGCCAGTGCCTCACGAGCGAGTCCCTCGGTGGCCGCTCGGCCAACCGTGGCGAGTGCGCCCAGGCCTGCCGCATGCCCTACGAACTCGTGTCCGACGGCCGGACGGTGGACCTCGGCGACCGGCGCTACCTGCTCAGCCCGCAGGATCTGGCCGGCCTGGAGGTCCTACCCGACTTGGTGCGGGCCGGCGTGGCCTCCCTCAAGATCGAGGGCCGGCTCAAGAGCCCCGAATACGTCGCCAACATCACCCGGGTCTACCGGCAGGCGCTGGACACCGTCATGACCGAGGCAGGGGTGGTTGCCCTCAACCGCCCTGTGTCCACCGAAACTCCAGGGCCGTTGGGGGCCACGGCCCCTGCCTTCGATCCGCAGGGCGCCCACTACGACCTCCAGATGGCCTTCTCGCGCGGCCTCTACCCCGGCTGGTTCCGGGGCATCCATAACCAGGAGCTGGCCCACGCCCGCTTTGGCACCAAGCGCGGCGTCTTCCTCGGCTACGTCACACGCGTCAGCGGCGACAGCGTCACGCTCAAGCTCGAGGGTCCGGCCAAGCCCGGGGACGGCATTGTCTTCGACGCGGGCCGGCCCGACGCCAAGGAGGAAGGCGGCCGCATCTATTACGTCGACGCGCGCCAGGGCGAGACCGCGCTGCGCTTCGGCCAGGGCGACATCAATTTCAGCCGTGTGCACGCCGGTGACCGCGTCTGGAAGACCAACGACCCCGAACTCGACCGCCGCGTGCGCCAGACCTATGAGGGCGACCAGATCCGTTTCCGCCGGGATCTTTCCCTCGAAGTCCACGGCCACGCGGGCACGCCCCTCACGCTCATCGCGCGCGATGAGGACGGTCATACGGCCCGGGCGGACTCGACCGTGCCCCTGGCCCGCGCTGAAAAGCAGCCCCTCACCACGAAGCGCCTGACCGAGCAGCTCGGCCGGCTGGGCGGCACACCGTTCAAGCTGGGCTTATTGCAAAACCATCTGGAGGGAGACGTCATTCTGCCTCTCCGCGAGCTCAATGAGCTCCGCCGGCAGGTGGCGTCCGCGGTCGAGTCCCTCCGCGCCGCGCCGCGCCGGTGGACGATGACCGGGCAGGCAGGGGCGGCGGCCCTCTTGCCCCAGAGGTCGTTGGGGGCAACGGCCCCCACCCTGGCCGAGCTCATCGTCGTCATCCGGGAGCTGCCGCAGCTCGATGCTGCGTGGTCGGCCGGCGCCCGGACCCTTTACTGCGAGTTCGAGAATCCCAAGTTCTATCGCGAGGCCGTCGCGCGCTTCCGCGAATTGCGCGGCACCGACTCCGCCGCCTCGATCTGGGTCGCCGCCCCGCGGGTGTTCAAGCCCGGCGAGGAATGGATCATCCAGCAGGTGCTTTCGTCCGAGGCCGACGGTTACCTGGTCCGGAATTACGACCACCTGCAGGCCTTCGCCGGCCGGCGCCTACGGGGCGATTTCTCGCTCAATGTCGCGAACCCGCTCACGGCGGATTATTTCATCACGCACCACGGGCTCGAGCGGGTGACCGCCTCCTACGACCTGAATATCGGCCAGCTCGAGGCCCTGCTGCAGGGCGCACCCGGCGCATGGTTCGACATCACGCTGCACCAGCACATGCCGATGTTTCACATGGAGCACTGCGTGTTCTGCGCGTTCCTCTCGACGGGCAAGGACTACCGCGACTGCGGCCGGCCGTGCGATTCGCACCGGGTGGCGCTGCGCGACCGCGTGGGCGCGGAGCATCCCCTCAAGGCCGACGCCGGCTGCCGCAACACCGTCTACAACAGCCGGGCCCAGACCGGGGCCGAGTCGGTCGCACGGCTGCTCGCGCTCGGCGCGCGGAGTTTCCGGGTGGAGTTCCTCAATGAGGATGTGGCCGAGGTCCGGCGCACGGTGGAACATTACCAGCAGCTGCTGGCCGGGCGGATCACCGGGGCCGAACTGTGGCGTGAGTTGAAACTGATCAACCAGCTGGGCGTCACCCGCGGCCAGATGGAGGCCCCCACGAAAGTCCTGCCCCGCAAGGCTTGAACCGGGCGACGCCGGGCGCTGGGACCGCCCGGACATGGGGCAGTTTGATTTTCCGCCGGAGGCCCCTCGCCCTACCCCGAAGTGAGCAAACCTGACTTTCTGAACTAAATTTTGTCGCCTCCGGCAAAACCGGCCCCCTAGGCTCCGCGCCACCCCGACATGAGCGAGACCCTGAAAACCCCCGCCCCCGCCCAAACGTCCAACCACCCGCCGGACCTGGAGATCAAGGATGCCCGGATCATCTTCGAGCCGATCTGGGAGGATCTGGAGGCCCATTTTGGCCGCGAGCACCTGCGTTTCCCCAAGGAAATCATTTTGCTCGGCGGCGCACCCGGTGCCGGCAAGGGCACCAACACCGCCTTCATCGCCCAGACCCGCGGCCTCACCTGCCCGCCGATCGTCATGAGCGCGCTGCTCGACACCCCGGAGATGAAGCAGATCAAGGACGCCGGCAACATGATCGGCGACCGCGAGGTGCTGGCCGTGCTCCTGCGCCGGCTGCTCAAGCCCGAGTTCCGGGACGGCGTCATCCTCGACGGCTTCCCCCGCACCAAGGTGCAGGTCGAGTGCCTGAAGATGCTCTACGAGAAAATGACGCAGCTCTGGCGCGAATTCTATGGCACGCCGCTCGCGATGCACTTCCGCCAACCGGTCATGCAGATCGTCGTGCTCTTCGTGGACGAGAAGGAGAGCGTAGCCCGCCAGCTCCGGCGCGGCAGCGCGTCCCTGCAGCACAACGAGGAGGTCCGCCGCAGTGGCACCGGCCAGCTGCAGGAGGAGCGGGCGACCGATTTCGACGAGAAGCTCGCCCGCCGCCGCTACCGGGTGTTCAAGGAGCAGACATGGGATGCCCTGCTCTCGCTGAAGGACATCTTCCATTACCACCTCATCAACGCCCAGGGCACGTTCGCCGAGGTCGAGCAGAACATCGTGGGGGAACTTGAGTATCAGAGCTCCCTGGAACTCGACCCGCGCACCTACGACCGGCTGCGCACCCTCCCGCTCGCCAGTGAGATCGTGGTCCACGCCCGCCAGGAGCTGGTCAAGCGCCTTGACAGCTATGAGCTCCGCAAGACCGATCTTTTCCAGCGGGTCGTCGCGCTCATTGACAAGAAGATGTTGCCGATCGTCACGCGCCACGCCCTCTCCGGTCACGCGAACATCAACAGCGAGGACCCGGTCCTCTCCGAGCCCGAGGCGCTCGGCATGCTCATCGACATCTTTTCCGAGCGGGGCTACCACGCGGTGGTCGACATCCACCGCATCGAGATCCCCGAGTCCGTCGACCTGAAGACCGGCCAGATCAGCTGCCGCGTGAAGAAAGTCTACCGCACCATCATCCGCTTCAAGGGCTCGGAAATCCGGCGCGGCTGAGCGGCCCGGATCCTAATCCGGCGGTCGCGGGGCCTCGGCTTCCTTGACGAGACGCGTGGCGGGGGGATCGTCAGGCATCAGTTTCAGCACCTCGCGGGCGAGCAGGCCGGCATTGTCCCGCTCGCCACGGGCGAGGAGGTCGCGCACCAGCTTGAACGCCGCACTGCGCGGCGCGCCGCCCTTGATCACCAGTTCCTTGAGCCCGGCGAGGGCCAGCGGACGCTGGCCCAGCCCGAGCCGGACCTGCACCTCGCACACCTTGAGTTCGACGGGGTCAGCCGCCAGCCAGGCCGGCGGTTTCTCGCGCAAGGATTTCAACAATCGTTCGGCCTGCACCCATTCCTGGGCCAGAATCCACCGGTCGAGGGCGGCGATCGCCGCCGACTGGCTCATGGCCAGCGGAGCCAGGTCATCCGCCAGATTCAAGGCCTGCAGGGCCAGCCGGACACGCACGGAGGCGAACGGCGCCGCCGCGATCTCCTCGGCCAGCAGGCGGGCCTCGCCCGGCCGGTCGCGGGCCGCCAGGCGCGTCACCAACGCCACGAGGCGCAGGCCGTCCTCATCCGCCCGGTAACGGTCGAGGTAGGACCGGGCGGTCGTGCGGCTGGCAATCTGGTCAAGGGTGAGGAACGCGAGTTCCACCTCGCCCAGCGCGACGTCCGTCTCCACGAGCGGGAGCCAGGCGGGCTTTTGCGCGCGGATGGCGCGCAGCAGGTCGCGGGCCCCGGTCAGGGAGTCCTTATACAGCAATTCCTCGATCTGCTGGCGGGCCTCGGCGGCCCCGCCCGGGAGCACCACGAAGGAGGTGGGCGCGGCAGCCCCCGCGGGCGTGGCGGCGCCGCCGGTCGCGGGCGCCACGGGCACCAGGGCGGCCACGCGCTGCCGGGCGGTCAGCAGCGGGTCGCTCAGCGGATAGAGGTGCAGCGCGGCGCCCAGCGTCTGGTCGGCCCCGGCGAAAATGCCGGATTTTTCGAGCACGGACGCAGCGAGCTGATAGACGGGCAGCAGCAACTGCCCGCGGCCGGCGGTGAGGTGCGCCAGCAGGAAGCTGACCTGGTCGGCGGTGCCGGTGAAGGCGGCGCGGGCCAGGCGCTTGATGAACTCGGGATAGAAGCGCTGTTGGTTTTTGAGCGTGTCTATGTTGCTCTCCCAGCCGCGCAGCAGGCGCATCGCCGGCTCGATCTCGCCCCGGCGCAGGGCCAGCTCGGTCAAGTGCACCTGGAACGCGAACTGACTGATCCGATTGGCGGCGGCCACGCGCTGGGCGCGGGAGACGACTTCCGGCAGGTCGAGATTGACGGCCAGGGCCGCGAAGGCCTGCAGGGCGCCGTCGTTCCCAACAAAGAGCTGCAGGTATTCCTGCTCCGCCGCATCGCGGTAGCTGAGCCGCTTCATCCGGTGCCAGGCCTGGAACGCATAGAGATAGGCGTCAGGTGCATCGGGCGACCGGGCCTTGAGGCGGCGGATCGCGCTGAGGAGCGCGTCGGCGTCACCCAGCGCGATGGCGATCTCGACCGCCTGCCGCAGACGGCCCGGATCGGCGGGGTCGGCGGCCGGATTCGTTTCCGCAAACCGGCGGGCATCATCGGGGCGGCCGGCGCGCAGCAGCAATTCTACCCGCAGGCCGGCGAGCGCGGCCCGGTCCGCGGGGGTGGACGGCGGGCTGATGCCGGACAGGGCCACCTCGGCCTCCGGGTAGCGGGCCAACTGCAGCAGCAGGGCCACCCGGGCGCGCTGCAGCACGAAACGCGACTCCGGGGTGAGACCTGCGGCGTGGTCCCGCAGCACACCGTCGGCGATTTCCAGCGCGTGCGTCTGGATCTGCAGACTGCCATAGAGCTGGAACAGTCCGTTCAGGAATTTCGGGTCGGCGAAGGACCGCGCCAGGCCCTCCTCCATGAGGGTGACGGCGCGGACGGGATCGTAGCCCACCTGCAGGCGGGCCAGGGTGAGCCGGCCCTCGACATTGCCCGGCGAGCGGGAGAGACCGGCGCGAAGATTGTAGAACGCGCTCGGATAATCGCGCGCCTTGAGCTCATCGAGCGCGGTGAGCACCGCGGTGTCACCCCGCTTCGCCGGCAGGCCGGACCAGCGCCCGGGGGACGCGAGGTCGAACCAGCCAACCTGGTTGCGGGGGGTCGCGTTGAGCCAGAAATACAGGGCGGTGGCCGCGATCAGCCAGCCGACGACGGCCAGGAGCGCGAGCGCGATCATCAGCCGGCGGTAATAGACCTGCAACACCCAGACGGTCTGCCCCTGTCCATCCATGCCGGCCGAGAACCGGACCGGCCAGAATCCGACGGCACGGCCGGCCGGCGGGTTGAAACTAGCCTGGATTCGCAGCGGCATCGCGTGAAATTGCGCCACGCCGCGCGGTCTGCCAAGCTTACTCGTAGCGCAGGGCCTCGATCGGGTCGAGGGCGGCGGCTTTCCAGGCCGGGTAAAACCCGAAGCCGACCCCGATGCCGGAGCAGACGAGCAGGCCGATGGCGGCCCAGTTCCAGGGGAAGACGATGGAAGCATTCAACATCATTGCGAGGCCGTTGCCGGCGACCACCCCGAGCATGATGCCTACCATGCCACCCGCCAGCGAGATTGCCACGGCCTCGATCAGAAACTGCCGCAGGAGGCTCACCCGGCGGGCCCCGATGGACATGCGGATGCCGATCTCCTTCGTGCGCTCCGTCACGCTCACCAGCATGATGTTCATGATGCCCACGCCCGCCGAAAGCAGGGCGATGCCGCTGATGACGAAGGAGCCGGCGGCGATCGCGTCCGCCACCTTGCCGAAGGAGGCGATCAGGGAGTCGTTCGAAAAAAGCTCAAAGTCGTTTTCGTCCTACGGCTTGAGCTCGCGTGCGATGCGCATGGCGGTGATGCCCCGCTCTATGGTCTCGTTGTAAACCGTCTGGGAGAACGCCTGGGTGGCGATGTTGAGTGACTGGTCCTCGTTGCCGAACTCCATCTGAAAGCGGCTGATCGGAACGATGACAATGTCGTCCTAGCTCTGCCCGAAGGTGCTGCCGCGCTCCCGGAGGAGACCGATCACCGTGTAGGGGCGGCCCCGGACCTTGATGACCTTGGTCAAGGGCGTCTCGGCCGGAAAAAGCTTCTTTGCGATACCCTGCCCGATGACGCAGACCGGGCGGGTGAGCTCGACGTCGGAGGCGGTGAGGTTGCGGCCGGCCTCGATCGCCTACTGGTTGGCGTCGAGGTAATGCTGGTTGCCGCCGCCAAAGGTGATCCCCGGGGTCGTCTTGCGGTTCTCGTAAACTGCGTCGGCCGTGTTGCGGAAATCATAGAGCTCGAGGCTGACCACGCGGGCCGCCCCCTCCATCAGCTGCTGATAGCGCTGTCCCTGCTGCACCGTGAGGTTGCGTCGCAACTGGAACTTGCGGTCGTTGCGCCCGCCGCTGATTCCGGCGGGGAACTTCTGGAACTGAAACGCGTTCGCCCCGAGGATGTTCAGGCCGGACTCAATCGATCCCCGCAGCGCGGCGACCGCGGTCATCACGCCGATGACGGAGAACACCCTGATGGTGATGCCCGACATGGTAAGAAACGAACGGAGCTTGTTCACTGCCAGGGAACCGAGGGCCATCCGCAGGAGTTCGGCTAGGTTCACCGGGCTGGTCCTATTCGAATCGGAGGGCTTCGATGGGGTCGAGTGAGGCGGCCTTCCAGGCCGGATAAAAACCGAAGCCGATGCCAATGCCGGAGCAGACGACCAGCCCGATGGCCGCCCAGTCCCACGGGAACACGACCGAGGCCTTCAAGGCCAGCGCCAGCCCGTTGCCGCCGAGCACGCCGAGCAGGATGCCCGCGATGCCGCCCAGCAGGGAAATGGCCACGGATTCGAGGAGGAACTGGGTCAAGATGTTCTTTTTCCGGGCGCCGATCGACTTCCGGATGCCGATCTCCTTCGTGCGCTCCGTCACGCTCACCAGCATGATGTTCATGATCCCGACCCCGGCGGCGAGCAGCGCGATGCCGCTGATGACAAAGGACCCGGCCGCGATGATGTCGGCCACCTTGGCAAAGATGGAGATCAAAGAGTCGTTGGAGTAGAGCTCAAAATCGCTTTCCTGCTCCGGCTTCAGGCCGCGCACGATGCGCATGGCGGTGATGCCCTTGTCGATGGTTTCATTGTAGACCGTCTGCGAGAGGGCCTGCGTGGCGATGTTCACCGTCACCCGCTCGCTGCCGAAATCCGAAAGGTAGCGCGTGATCGGGATCATCGCGATCGAGTCGCCGCTGTCGCCAAACGAACTGCCCTTCGTCGCGAAAGTGCCGATGACCGTGTAAGGCCGGTCGCGCACCTTGATCTGCTTGCCGAGCGGGTTTTCCGACGGGAAGAGCTTGGCCACGAGGTCCTGGCCGATGACGACCAGCGGTCGGGCCAGCTCGATGTCGCCCGCGGTGAAGTTGCGGCCGGTGGCGATGGCGTACTGGTTGGCGGTGATGAAGTGCTCGTTCGTGCCGGTGAAGGTGAGGCCGGGGGTCGTCTTGCGGTTCTTGTAGGCCGCGTAGGGCCCGGAGCGGTCGAAGACCTTCAGGCATACCGTGGTGGCGACCTCCTCCATCAGGCGCTGGTAGCGCATGGCTTGGTCGAGCGTGATGTCGCGCCGCAGCTCATACCGGCGGCGGCTGTTCTCATTGCCCCCGCCCGTGACCGGGAACTTGGCAAACTGGAACATGTTCGTGCCGAGAAAACTCAGGCCGGACTCGATCGAGGAGCGCAGCGCCGTCACGGCGGTCATGACGCCGATGACGGAGAAGACGCCGATGGTGATGCCCAGCATCGTCAGCATGGACCGGAGCTTGTTCACGCCCAGGGAGCCGAGGGCCATCTTGATGATTTCGAAAAGATTCACGCGGTGGGCGGCGGGTTATTCGTAGCGCAGGGCCACCACGGGATCGAGGCGGGACGCGCCGTAGGCCGGCGCGAAGCCGGACACCACGCCGGTGACCACCGAGACGACCATGCTCACGAGCACCAGGTCGGGTGAAAATTCGACGGGGAAGTTGGGGGCGGCCTGCTGGATGCCGAGGAAGAGCGCCAAGGAAACCACCATGCCCACCGCGCCGCCGATCAGGCAGATCGAGACGGCCTCGATGAGGAACTGCATCAAGATCGACCGGCGCCGGGCCCCCAGCGCCTTGCGCGTGCCGATCTCCTTCGTGCGTTCCTTCACGGAAACGAACGTGATGTTCATGATGCCGATGGCGCCAACGAAGAGCGAGAGACCCGTGATGAAGAGCCCCGCCATCGCGATGCCCTGTTTGACCGGGTCAAGCTGGGCCTTGAACGCCTGCTGTTCGTTGATGGAGAAATTGTCGCGCTCGCCCGGCAGCTGGCCGCGCACGCGTCGCATCGCCCCGATCAGTTCGTCCCGCGACGCACTGAGCTTGGTCTTGTCCTTCATCTTCACCCGGAGCTCGGCGCCGCGGCGGGTGGAGAAATACTTCTGGTAGGCCTGCAGCGGCACGATCGTCTGGTTGTCGAAGCTGAAGAGTCCGAGGAACTCGCCCTGCTTGGCGAACACGCCCACCACTTCGAAGGGATGCCCGCGAATGGTGACCTTCTCCCCGATGGGTGAGCGCGTCGGGAACAGCGCGTGGGCGACGTCAAAGCCCAGCACGCAGACCTCGCGGCCCGCGCCGGCCTCGGTGTCGTTGAACAGCCGGCCCTCCTCGTATTCCGCGCCGCTGATGCGGGCATAGTCGGCCTCGGTGCCGATGATGAAAACCCCGTTGAGCTTGGCCTCACCGAGCTTGACCGACTGGCCGCTGGCCACGACCGGCACGGCGATCTCGAGGGTGGAATTCGCGGTCGACTGGATGATGCGGTTGAGCGGCGCGGCGTCCTGCGGCTTGATGTTGGGACGGTTGTTGTAATTCCACCAATCCTCCACCGGGCCCCACGGCCACTTCTGCACGTAGAGGACGTCGTCGCCGAGCATGGCGAGGCTGTTTTGAAAGCCCGTATCGATGCCACGGATCGCGGTGCCCATCAGGGTCACCGCCACGATGCCGATGATCACGCCCAGCGCCGTCAACACGGAGCGCAGCTTGTTGGCGAGAATCTGCGCCCACCCGATGCGGAAGGATTCGGAGAATTCGTAAAAGAAGCGGAACATGGCGGGAAGGAGTTGGGTGAGGCGAGGCTGGCGGACCGGGCCCGGGCAGCGCTCAGGCCTGAAGTTCGTCAGATTCGATCAGGCCGTCGCGCAGGCGGACGATGCGCCGGGCATGGCGCGCGATGTCCTCCTCGTGGGTCACGACGATGATGGTGTTGCCCTGGTCGTAGAGGTCCTCGAAGAGCTGCATGATTTCCTCGCCAGTGCGGGAGTCGAGGTTGCCGGTCGGCTCGTCGGCGAGGATGATCGAGGGGTTGTTGACCAGGGCGCGCGCGACCGCGACCCGCTGGCGCTGACCGCCGGAGAGTTCGTTGGGCTTGTGGGCCATGCGGTCCCCGAGGCCGACGCTTTCCAGGGCCCGGATCGCCTGCGCCCGGCGCGCGTCCGGGCCCATGCCCGCATAGATCAGCGGGAGCTCGACGTTGGCGAGCGAGGTGGAGCGCGGCAGGAGGTTGAAGGTCTGGAAGACAAAGCCGATCTCGCGGTTGCGGATCTCCGCGAGCTCGTCGTCGGTCATGGACGAGACGTCCTTGCCGCTGAACTCATAGTGCCCGCTCGTCGGCGTATCGAGGCAGCCGAGCATGTTCATCAGGGTCGATTTGCCGGAGCCTGACGGGCCCATGATGGCGATGTACTCGTTGCGATGGACCTTCAGCGCGACGCCGCGCAGGGCATGGACGATCTCCTCGCCCATCTTGTAGAGCTTGGTGACGCCATCGATGTCGATCACGAGGGGACCGGGCGGCCGGGAGGTCCGCGGGCGGGATTGGGCGTGGGCGAGGGAAGACATGGAGAAAGAGGGGGAGCGCCACCGGGGCGGCACTCCGCCGATTACTTGTTTTCGTCCTTCTTGGGCTTTTCAATCATCACCTTGGAGCCGTCCTTGAGGTTCCGGCTGATCGCGGCGTAGCTGCCGGAGACGACTTCCTCGCCGGCTTTGATCCCGACTTTCACCTCGATGTGGCTGTTGTCGGCGATGCCGGTCTCCACCTTGCGCATGACCACCTTGTCGTCCGACTTGACGAAGACCACGCGCTGGAGCCGCTCCAGGCCGCGTCGCGCCTCATCCCGCTCGGTGACCAGCTCGAGATCGTTGCCCGAGCGCTCCTTCGCCTCCTTGGCCCTTTCCTTTTGCAATTCCTCGGAGGATTTGCCGCCCTCGGCGCGCACGGTGACGCTCTGGATCGGCACGGCCACCACGTTGGGCACGGTTTCAGTCTCGATGTCCACGGTGGCGCTCATGCCCGGGCGCAGCCGGACCTCGGCCTCGGTGATACGGATCTTGACGAGGAAATTGGTCACTTCATCCGAAGCCGAGGCGGCCAGCGCCGCCGCGGAATTGCCGGTCGAGCCGATCGTCAGTGCGGAGCTGCTGATTTCGTGCACCTTGCCCTCGAAGCGGCGGCCCGGGAAGGCATCGACGGTCACGATGACGCGGTCGCCGGCCTTGACGTTGACAATGTCGTTTTCATTCACCTTTACCCGCACTTCCATGTGGTCGAGATTGGCAATGCGCATGATCTCGGTGCCGGCGAACTGATTGGTGCCGACGACGCGCTCGCCCACCTCGCTGGTCAGGGAGCTGATGGAGCCCTCCATCGGGGCATAGATCGTGGTCTTGGCCAGCTGGTCGCGCGATTGGTCGACCGAGCCCTCGGTGCGGCGGATCTGCGCGAGCGAGGTGTCGAAGTCGGCCCGGGCGACATCGAGGTTGGTGCGGGCGACGAGGATCTCGGCGTCGGAAATGAGCTTTTTCTGGTAAAGATCGTTGGCCTGCTTGAAGTCCTGCTCGGCCTTGGCCAGGCGGGCCTGGCTCAGCACGCTGGTGGCGCGGGCGGAGGCGAGCGACGCATCCTGCTGCTCCATCTGGGCCTTGTAGAAGTCGGGCTTGATCCGCACCAGGAGGGCCCCCTTCTTGATCAGTTCGCCCTCCTTGACCGCGATCTCGATGAGTTCGCCGGCAACTTCCGGGGAAATCTTCACTTCGGTCTCGGGCTGGACCTTGCCGGTGGCTGTCACCACGTGGGTGATGGTCTTCACGACCGCCTTCTCGACGGAGACCGGGATGCCGGGCTCCTTCTTCCGGACGGCGGCGACGACGGCCGCGATGATCACGACGACCACCAGCGAGAGCAGCACAATGATGAGGGTGCGGCGGGATTTCTTTTTCTTGGGAACGGCGGCGGGCGCCGGGGGGGAAGGGTTCGTGGTGGCAGACATGATTACAGTAGGTTGGGTAGATTTAGGCGAGGGAGGTCGGGATGGCCAGCGCTTTACATAACTCGTTTATAGCACAAAAACACAGAGGGGGCCCGCGGTGGACCTCTTTGCAACACAACTGTTAACTACGAACGGACGGCGTGAAGCGGAGGCCAGAAGGAAGGAGAACGACAGAGCGATGAAGCTGGAACCTGACGCGGACAACCGCCCGGTCAGGGGGTGGAGACGGGCAAAGCGGCCGGAGGTGCTGGGCATGGGCTTACAACACCCTGTTTCCGCCCCAAGTTGCAGCGAGTTTTGATGAGCGGGCGCAGAGCCCGGATGAATGGTAGCCCGTGCCTCCACCCGCCAGGGTGGACCCGGGCCCGCTCAGCGCCCGACGTGCTCCCAGGCCAGGGCCGCGCCAACGATGCCGGCGTCGTTACCCATCCGGGCCGGCACGATCTTGGCCTGCGCCTTGACAAACTTGAGCCACTTGCCGGATTTTTTGCTCACCCCGCCGCCGATGATGATCAGGTCCGGGGAGCAAATCCGCTCCGCCACGGCCAGAAAGATGCTCAGTCGCTGCGCCCATTCCGTCCACGAGAGCTTGCGCCGCTTCTTCACCGCGGCTGACGCGAACCGCTCGATCGGCTTGCCGCGCCAGGGAATGTGCCCGAACTCGAGGTTGGGCATGAGCCGGCCCCGGTAGAAAAGCGCCGAGCCGATGCCTGTGCCCAGGGTCAGCATCAGCACCGAGCCCTGCTGCCCCTTGCCGGCGCCGAATTTCATCTCGGCGAGCCCGGCGGAGTCGGCATCGTTGAACAGCCTGGCCCGGCCGCCCGTCGCCCGGCTGAAGAGCAACGCCCCGTTCTTCTGTTCCCAGTTTTTGCCGAGGTTCCCGACCACGTCGATCTTGTCCCCGCGGATGACCGAGGGGAACCCCACCCCGACCGGCCCGCGCCACTTAAAGTGCCGCGAGATCTGGCGCGCCGCCGCGAGACCCTGCGCCGTCGGGCAGGGCGAGTCTATCTCCACGCGGTGGCGCTCGCCCAACAACCGGCCCGTCTTGGTGTTCACGGGCGCGCCCTTGAAGGCGGACCCACCGACATCGATACCGAGGACAATCATGAGACCGGCAGACTACGGGGCCGGCGGCGCCGGTGGCAACTCTTCCGGCGTGGCGGCGCGCACGGTGACCACCTCAACCTCAAAATGCAGCACCTGCCCGGCCAGCGGATGATTGGCATCGAGCAGCACGTCGGTCCCATCGATCGCCAGCACGGTCACGATCGGGGCCTGGCGATCCGGCCCGGTCTGGAACTGGTCCCCCACCTTCAGGTCGACCACCGGCAGGCGGGCGCGCGGCACCTTTTGCACGAGGCTGGCGTCGTGCACGCCGTAGGCCCGCTCCGGTGGCACCACCACGGTGCGTCTGGCTCCGGCGGCCAACAGCAGCAATTGCTCCTCCAGGCCCTCGATGATCTGCCCGGCGCCCTCGGTAAAGGGCATCGGCGCCCCGCCGCGCGAGGTGTCGATGAGCCGGCCGGAGCCGTCTTTCAGCACGTAATGGAAGGTAATGGTGCGGCGGCTCATGTTTCCTGGCGCAGGACCTCCAGCGGCGGGTGGTCGCAGATGCCGCGGTTCGACAGGAGCCCCGTCAACACGGTCATCAGGGCCACGGCGGCCCAGCCGGTGAGCAGCACGACCGGCGAGGGGGTCACCCATTTCAATTCGAAGACGAACCGCGCCAGCGCCCAGTTCGCGCCGATGGCCAGCACGGCGCCGACCGCCGCACCCAGTGTCCCCAGCGCGAAATATTCGGCGAACATGATACGGTTCACCTGCGCCTTGGTCGCGCCGAGCGTGCGCAGCAGCACGCTTTCGCGCACCCGCTGCGACCGGCCGATGAGCACCGCCCCGGCCAGCACCACCACGCCCGTCACCACCGTGAACAGCGCGAGGAACTCGACCACGAACGAGGCCTTGGCGTAGACGCCGTCAATGGTCTGCATGATCAGCGCCAGATCGATGGCCGACACATTCGGATGGGCGCGGACAACCGCCTGCTGGATCCGCGCGGACTGCGCCGCGTCGGCCACGCGCAGGGCCATGATGTGAAACTTCGGCGCGCTCTCGAGCACGCCGGCCGGGAACACGATGAAAAAAATCGGCTGCATCCGGCGCCAGTCCACGGCCCGCAGGCTGCCGACCACGGCCTTCAGCTCCACGCCTTGCACGTCGAACACGAGGAGATCGCCCAGCTTGATCTGCAGATCGCGCGCCAGGCCTTCCTCGAGGGAGACCGGGACGGGGTCGCTCCCGTCCGGGGCGACCTGCCCGGTAAACGTGCCCGCCGTGATCCTTTCGGTGTCGCTCAGTTCGCTGCGATAGGTCGAACGGTATTCGCGCCGCAACGTCCAGGCCGGCACGCCGGCCTCCTTGTCCTTCAGGATTTCGGCCACGGGGCGGCCCTTGAGGGAGGCCAGCCGCATGGTCACGATGGCGGCGTGCTGGCGCAACGGCGCGCCATTGTCCGCCAGCAGGTTTTTCAACGGCTCGACCTGATCGTCCTGGATGTCGAACAGCATCAGGTTGGGCCGGTCGCCGCCGCCGACCACGCGCAGCTGGCCGAGCACCGTGTCGCGCGTCAGATAGAGCGTCATCATCAGGAACGTGCCCATGCCGAGCGAGACGAGCAGGAGCAGCGTGCGGTTGTTCGGCCGGTGCAGGTTGGCGATGCCCTGCCGCCAGGCGAACGACCACCGGCGCGGCGTGAACTTCTTGGCGAGCCAGGAAATCAGTTTCGCCAGTCCGGCCAGCACCCCGAACCCGACCAGCAGCGCGCCGCCAAAGCCCACGCCCCAGCGCAGGCGGCCCGTCTGCCAGATGGCGAAGCCGAAGATGCTGGCGACGATGAGGGCCAGCACGAGGAGCTGCAGCCAGTCGCGCCGCCGGCCGTTCTCCCGCGCAAAGCCCGAGCGCAGGGTCAGCAGCGGCGAGACATGCCTCACCTCCAGCAGCGGCAACAGCGAGAACAGCACACTCACCACGAGGCCCGCCCCCATGCCGCGGCCCAGTGCCGGCCACGACACCGCCAGCTCGAGGGAGAACGGCAGGAAATCTTTCAACAGGCCCGGCAGCGCGAGCTGCGCCCCCAGCCCGAGCAGCGCGCCGAGCGTCGTGCCGAGCACGCCGAGCCCGAGCCCCTGCAGGAGGTAAATCGAGAAACTCGTGCGCGCCGATGCCCCGAGGCAGCGCAAGACGGCGACGGTCGGCACCTTCTGGCGGATGTGCGCGTGGATCGCGCTCGCCACACCGATGGCGCCGAGGAACAGCGAGGCAAAGCCGACGATGCTGAGGAAGGAATTCACGTTGCGGATGCCGGCGCCGAGCTCGCGTTTGCGCTCCTCCACCGTGTCGAAGCCCAGCCGCAACTCGCGGAACCGGCCGCGCAGGTCGCCCACCAGCGCCTCGACGTCAAAACCGGGCGCGAACTTGAAATATACCCGGTGCCGGGCGAGGCTGCCCGACTGCAGGAGGCCGGTGTCCGTCACCGCCGCCAGCGGGATGAACACGCGCGGGGCCAGCGTGGCCACAGCCGCCGATTCGCCGGGCACGGCCAGCAGCCCGCCCGCCACGGTGAATTCCGCCGCGCCGAGCCGGATCTTGTCGCCCGGCCGCAGGTTGAACTGCACCATCACGCCCTGCTCGACCACGGCGTTGAGCCCCCCGTCGTGCAGACGGGCGCGGGCGCCGGCGGGCGCGGTGTCGAAGCTGCCATAAAACGGAAACCCGCCCTCACTGGCGCGCACCTGCACGAGCCGCGTCTGGCCCGCCGCCCCCGGCATGACCAGCATGGAGTTGAACGCCACCTCGCGGGATTGCTCCCCGCCGAGCCCGGCGAGGAAGCGGGCCGCCTCCTCGGTGAGCTTGGCGCGAGAGGTCACGGTGAGATCCGCGCCGAGCAAGGTCTTGGTCTGGTCCTCGATGGCGGCGCGGAGGTTGTCGCGCAACGAGCCGACGGCGACGAGCGCAGCCACGCCCAGCACGATCGCCAGCGAGAACAGCAGCAACCGCCGCCGCGAAGCCCGCGTATCCCGCCACGCCATTTTCAGAATGAAGTTCATGCCGAAGTGGGCACCACGAAATACACAAAATACACGAAAGGACCGGTCATAGGGCAATGCGCTCTGATTCAACTTTTGGATAGTGGCCGAAATTCACGAGCAACCCGAGGTGATGACCCGTGGCCCGAAGATAATTCTGCAACTGGGCTCTATGCTCGTCGGTGAGCTTTGAAACGGCCTTAATCTCCACGATGATCTTATCAAAACAGGCGAAGTCTGGTTCGTAAGTCTGTTTCAGTGATTTGCCTTTGTCGCTCAATTGCAGTTTTTGCTGTGCGGCAAAGGGAATGCCTTGGTCAGTCATCTCCAATTCCAAGCACTCCTGATAGACTGACTCCAAGAAGCCACAGCCCGTCTCCTTATAAACCTCGAAGCAGGCGCCCATGATTTTGCAGGATTCTTCGCGATAGATGATGTCATTCATGTATTGGCCCTTTTCGTGTGTTTCGTGTATTTCGTGGTGCCAAAAATCAGGTCAGTTCGTCGGAAATCACCGCGCCGGAGCGCAGGCGGATGATGCGCTGGGTGCGGGCGGCGAGCTCGAGGTCGTGCGTCACCAGCACCAGCGTCGTCCCGCGCTCGCGGTTGAGGCCGAAGATGAGGTCCACCATCGCATGCGCCGTGTCGCCGTCGAGGTTGCCGGTCGGCTCGTCACAGAAGAGGATGCGCGGGCGGTTGCTGAAGGCCCGGGCCAGCGACACCCGCTGCTGCTCGCCGCCCGAGAGCTGCGCCGGATAATGGTCGAGCCGGTGGCCCAGCCCCACCCGCTCCAGCAGGCCGGCGCCGTCGGCGTCGCGCACGCCGTTGCCCCGCAGCTCGAGCGGCACGAGGACGTTTTCCAGCGCGGTCAGCGTGGGGATGAGCTGGAAATTCTGGAAAACGAAGCCGACGCACTCGTTGCGGACGAGGGCCCGCTGGTCCTCGGAGAGGCCCCCGATCTCGCGGCCATCGAGCTGCACGGTGCCGGTCGAGGGCTGGTCGAGGCCGGCACACAGGCCGAGCAGCGTCGTCTTGCCGCTGCCGGACGGGCCGACGATGGCACAGGTGGCGCCCGCCGGGAGGGCAAAGGAAACCTCGTGCAGGACGGTCAGGGGGCCGGCGGCGGTGGGATAGGTCTTGGTCAGCCGCTCGACTTTTAGGATAGTTTGGTCACTCATTGTTTTCCGATGGCCCTGAAGAAGAGTGAACAATCCGCAAAGCGCAAAAGCCAAACGTGGCGAATGGTCGCAATCATCCTGTGGCTGGTCGCCGGGCTGGATGCGGCGGAAGCCCGCCGCATCATTTTCTTCGGTGACAGCATCACCGCCGGCAGCGGCCTCGATCCCGACCAGGCCTTTCCGGCCCTGATCCAGCAAAAGCTCGATGACCACGGCCGGCCGTGGCTCGTGGTCAACGCCGGCCTGAGCGGCGAGACCACCGCTGGCGGCCTGCGCCGGCTCGACTGGGTCCTGCGGCAGCCGGTGGACATCTTTGTCCTGGAACTGGGAGGCAATGACGGCTTGCGCGGAATACCGCCCGAGACCTCGCGCTCCAACCTGCAGACCATGATCGAACGCATCCGGGACCGCTACCCGCGCGCCACGGTCGTGCTGGCGGGCATGCAATTGCCGCCCAACATGGGCCCGGAGCACACCCGCCGGTTCGCCGCCATGTATCCCGACCTCGCCGAGAAAAACCGCACCGCCCTCATCCCCTTCCTGCTTGAAGGTGTCGGCGGCGTGTCCAGCCTGAACCAGGCCGACGGCATCCACCCGACGGTCGAAGGTCACCGCATCATCGCCGAGACGGTGTGGCAAACCCTGGTGCCGTTGCTATGAATTTCCTCCGCCCCTCCACCCTGCTGGTCACGCTGGCCGCCGCCACCCTGGTCCAAGGCCAGGTTGCGGACCGCTCCGGGCCGGCCGCCTGGCTGGGGAATCTGAGCCTCAGCGCCGCGTCCAGCGCGACCTGGGTCGACAACATCAGCCGCACCGCCAACGTGGCCAAGCGGCACCATGCGATGACCTATGATTTCAGCGTGCGTGCCGTCCGGCACCAGCAACTGGCGCCCAGTTGGCTCCTCCATCTCGGGGCCGACGCGACCTACCTGGCCGTGCCCGAATATGACCTCACCAGCAGCGCCAAGCTGGGCGTCCACGCCGGCGTGCAGAAAAAATTTGGCCTCGGCCCTTTCGCCCCGGTGCTGCACCTCGACGCAGGCAGCTCCTACAAGGCCGCCCGCCTGGCTGGTGACCGCGGCTGGACCACCGACGCCACCCTCCGGTTGTCCAAGCGGGTTGGCCCCGCCCTGCAGGTGGCCGTCGCCGGCCAGTGGCTCAAGCACGATGCCAGCAGCACCCTTTTTGCCCTCCAGCAGCGCACTTGGTCTGCCGAAGCCAACTGGGACATCAATGACCGCTGGCGATTGACCGGCCGTGCCGGCCGCCTGACCGGCACCATCGTGGCCAACGCGGCGTGGCCAGTCTGGGCCAAGGCCTTGTCCGGGGGCTTTGGCCCGGTCGCCGCCACCTACTACAACGCCAACCCCTGGGCCGTGACCGATCTCTACGGTCCCGGCTGGGCCTCCTACCGGGTGGAGGCCGCCGTCGACCTGTGGTCGCTCGCGCTCGCGTTCGAGGCTTCCCCGCGCCTCTCCTTGGAACTGCGCACCAGCAGCGCCTTTGTGGTGAACAAGATCGGCGTCACTTACCCGACTAAATCCTGGGGACTCGGCCTGAATTACCGCTTCTGATGACCATGCCACCCATCCTTCGCCTCCTGGCCATGCTCGCGCTGGCCGCGACAACCTGCAGCGATGCCGCCGATCTGACCGTGCTCATCAAGGACGCCAAGGGTGAGGCCGTGGCCGATGCCGTCGTCAGCCTGATCCCGCTCGACGCGCCGGTGCCGCCGCCGGCCCCCGCCTACCACGGCGAAATCGCCCAACAGGCTCAGGAATACGCCACCCTCGTCACCATCGTGCAGGCGGGGACGACCGTGGTTTTCCCCAACCGCGACACCGTGCAGCACCACGTCTACTCGCTTTCCAAGGCCAAGAAATTCGAGCTCCCCCTCTACAACCCCGGCCAGGCGGAGTCGTTTGTGTTCGATGTTTCCGGGGTGGTGACCCTCGGCTGCAACATCCACGACTGGATGCTCGCCTACCTCGTCGTGGTGCCGACGCCTTATTACGCCAAAAGCGACGGCCTGGGCGCCGCCCGAGTCACGGCGCCCCCCGGCCGCTACCGGCTCCAACTCTGGCATCCCCGCATGACCGTGACCATGACCGAGGAAACCACCCTCGTCGACCAGCCGGACAACCGGCGTGAATTCTCCGTCACGCTCAAGGCCGACCGGCGCATCCGGCGCGGACCCGCGGGCAAAACCGGCGGCTATCGTTGAGGCCGTGGCGTTCCGTGTCTTCCGTTTCCGTCGGTTCAGCAGCCAGTTGCTGCTGTTGCTGGCCGGGTTGATCGCCCTGGTGCAGGTCGCCGTCTACCTGCTCATCTCCCAGGCCAACGAGCGCAACGCCATCGAGCACATCGAGCAAAGCCTCCAGACCGGCGCGCGCCTCTTCCAGCAGAACCTCTCCGAGCGCATCGACTACCTCACCGGCAGCGCCAAGGTGATGAGCAGCGACTATCCGATCCGGCAGCTGATGATGCAAGACCCCCTCGACCGGCGCACGCTGCGCTCCGCCTTGGTGACCTACAGCGAACGGGTGAAGGCTCCGGTCATCACGCTGTTCTCCACCGAGGGAAAAATGCTCGCGATGACCGACGATGTCCTCGGGGCGGAAAACTCCGGCCCCTTCGCGAACCTGATCCATGACGCCACCGCGGGTGACCTGGAGCAGATCAGCGGGTACTCCTACCTCGACCACCGGCTGCACGTGCTCGTCGTCGTTCCGCTCTACGCCCCCGCACCCTTCATCGCCGCGTGGTTCGGCGTCGCCTATCCCATCGACACCAAGTTCGCGGAGGCCATCAAGAGCACCACGCGCCTGGAGGTCACCTTCACCAGCGACGACCCGGATGAGCCGCAGCCCCGCGTGCTGACGACCACGCTCGATGCCCCCATGGCCGCGGCGGTCGCCCGGCACCGGAGGGCCCCGAAGAACAGCCCGCTGCAAAGCGAGATCGTCACGCTCAACGGTGAGGAATACGTCACGCTCTTCCAGCGGCTCGACCTGCTCGGCGAGGCCCCGGTCCGCATCGCGCTCCAGCGCTCCCTCACCGCCGAGCTCGCCCCGGCCCGGGAACTGGAGAATGTCGTGCTGCTCATCTCACTCGCCGCCCTCGCCGCCGCCACCATCGCCGCCCTCTGGATCGCCCGCGGGGTCAGCCAGCCGCTGCAACAGCTCGCCGCACACACCGAAGCGGTCGCCACCGGCGATTACACCCGCCGCATCGACCTGCGCCGGGAGGACGAACTGGGCCAGCTCGCCACCGCCTTCAACCACATGACCGCCGGTCTCGCCGAGCGCGACCAGGTCCGCGACCTGCTCGGCAAGGTCGTCTCGCCCGAGATCGCCACGCAGCTGCTCCAGGCGGGCATCCAGCTCGGCGGCGAGGAGCGCGAGGTGACCATCCTTTTCTGCGATCTCCGGAACTTCACCGGCCTGAGCGAGCAGATGACCCCCACCGACGTGCTCGCGCTGCTCAACCGTTACCTCGACCGCATGAGCATCATCATCGAACGGCACGGCGGGGTCATCGACAAGTACATCGGCGACGCGATCATGGCGCTTTTCGGCGCGCCCGTGGCCGACCCCGCCTCCGCCGGCCAGGCCGTCGCGGCGGCGCGCGAGATGGCGCAGGCGCTGGAGGTGCTCAACCGCGAGTTCCTCGCGGAAGGCCGGCCCGCCCTCGCCTTTGGCATCGGCATCAACACCGCGCGCGTCGTCGCCGGCAACATGGGTTCCAAGACCCGGCTCAACTATACCGTCATCGGGGACGGCGTAAACCTGGCCTCGCGCCTGGAGGCGCTGACGAAGGAGCCCGCCTACGACACCCCCATCATCATCAGCGAGGCGACGCTCCGGGCGTTGCCCGTGCACCCGCCCACCCGCGAACTCGGCGAGGTCCACGTGAAAGGCAAGGCCGACGCCGTGAAGATTTTCGCGTTGAGCGCCAAGGGCCAATCCCAGCCGCCCTACGCGGTGTGAGGAGCCGGGGTAACGCGGTAATTGACGCCAATAGGATTCGGTTGAGGTCGGGGCCGTTGCCCCCAACGACCCGAGCGCTTGAGGGCAAGCGCCCCTACCCTTTCCACGCCGACTCCGGCGCCACCTGCAAGAGGGCTCGGACCTCCGCCGGGATCGGCGCCGACACCATCGCGCCCTTCTCGCCAGCCGTCACGCACACCGCCGTGATCTCACCGTGTGCGCACAGCACCCCCGCCTGGCGGAAATTGAAATGATAGACGACCGACCGCGTGCCGAGCTTCTTGACGAAAAGTTTCACCTCAACCGTGTCGTTGAACCGGAGCGGAGCGCGGTAGGTACAGCTCACATTGACCCGGGGCCACCCGACCACCTGCCCGGGGAGGAACGAGACGAGGGGCAGGTTGAGGGAGCGATAGAGGGCCGTCTCGCAGGCCTCCATCCAGCGGAAAAAATTGGCAAAGTGCATGATCCCCGCCATGTCGGTCTCCGCGAACTCGACCGTGCGGCTGATGCTGAACTCGGAGGTCATGCCCGGAGGATTCCGGAGCCTGCCGCCGGTGGCAATGCCGTTCAACGACAGCTTGAATCGGCCCGCCGGACCGCTAGGCTCCGCGGCCATGAACTCCCTACTCCGTCTGCTCGCCGTGGGCTCGCTGCTCGCTGCTGTCCAGTCCTCGGCCGCCGAGGGCTTTGAGGGCAAGGTCACCTTCAACATGTCCAGCGGCAAGGACCGCGGCCAGGTCATCGATTACACCATGAAGGGCGCCATCGTCCGCATGGACCTGAACGCCGGCGACAGCTCCGTCAGCAACATCATGGACATGAACAAGCGCGAGATGACGATGCTCATGCACGACCAGCAGATGTACATGGTCATGCCATTGAAACTGCCGCCCGAGGCCGCGGCCAAGGTCAAGGAGATGGAGTCCAGCGCCGAAATCGAGAAGACCGGAAAAACCGAGACCATTTTGGGCTACAAGTGCCAGCAGGTGCTCGTAAAGGACAAAGGCAGCGTGACCGAGATGTGGCTGGCCGACGGTCTGGGCGTGTTCATGGGCATGGGCGGCGGCGGCAATCCTTTCGGGGGCGGCCCCGGGGGCGGCAAGGCCGCTTCCGCCAAGTGGGAGCAAGCGCTCAAGGGCTTGGGCGGCTTCCCGCTGCGGGTCATCTCCCGCGACGGCAAAGGCAAGGAGAGCTTCAAGATGGAGGCCACCAAGATCGCCCCGGGGGCGCAGCCGGACTCAACCTTCAAGGCGCCGGCGGACTACCAGAAATTCCAAATGCCGGGCGGAATGAATCCGTTTGGCGGATGAGCCGGCCTCCGTCGACTTGCAGGGGCGCCGCTTGCCGGCGCCCGCGGGTGTCGTCACGCGACGCCCCTACGAGAAATACCAACGTCTGGACTTTGCGGTGCCTGAGCCGGTAGGGGCGGTTGCCCTCAACCGCCCTCGGTGAGACCAGGGCCGTTGAGGGCAACGGCCCCTACCTAAAGCATCTATTCTTCAAGGGACGTTGGTATCAGGGGTTGGGTCCCGCTGAAGCGGGACCAACGATCCCGCCAAGGCGGGATTATAAGCCGGGCTTTTGCAGCCCGGTATGTTTGAAGAAACCTTCGCCGCCTTTCTGGCGTTTGAGAAGATTTTCGAGCTGGCGGGCGGACGAAAGAGTCATGGCGGGGCTTTGCCAAATCAGGGTCCAAGGTCGATATTTGGCGGTCCATTTCGAGAGGCCTGCATTATGCTGAGCGAGGCGCACGTCGATATTCTCGCTCAGGCCGATGTAATAGCGATCTGCGCTATTCTGCAGAACGTATACTCGATAATCTTTCTCCATAGACGAAAACAAAAAGTCCGGCGGGGTTGGCCGCCGGACTTCAAATTGGGTGCAGGGGTTGGATTTGAACCAACGACCTTCAGGTTATGAGCCTGACGAGCTACCAGGCTGCTCCACCCTGCATCAAGGGGAGGGCATAAGTGCTTCCGCTTGCGCCATCTGTCAACGGGTTTTTCTCCGCGCGGGGCCTGCGGGCGGGAATCTCCCTCTTAAAACCTGCTCAATACCTATTTGCGTGACGACGGCCGGGGCTCAATCATCCCGGTCGATCCATGAAAACCAAGCCGGTCATCCAGCGAATCAATTTTGAAGGCCTCGCGGCGATCGAGGTGCGGACGCGGTCGCTCCGCTTGGTGGTGATCACGGCCATGGGGCCGCGGATCGCGTTCTGGGGCCGGCCGGGCGGGACCAACCTGCTCCTCTGGCGACCCGGCAAATACCGGCGCGGTCAGTGGGACCTGATGGGCGGACACCGCCTCTGGGCGGCGCGGCCGGGGGCGGATGAGGCGGAGGAGACTTACGCCAGCGACAACGAGCCCTGCACCGTGAAGGCATCAGCCCGGGGCTTCACGGTGACCGGGGCGCTCGACCCGGTGCAGAAGCTCCGCCGCGGCTTTACCGTGACCGCGACGGCCGACGGCCGCATCACGCTCGATCATTTTCTCCGCAACGAAAGCGACATGCTCTGGAGCGGCGGCCTCTGGGCCCTGACCTGCACCGTGCCGGGCAAAAAAACCACCTACACGCTCCCGCTCGGCGACGGCTCTTCCTGGGACCACGCCACCATCGTCGCCTTCCGCACCTGGGGCGGCGGGCACGGCGGCGTGGGCTTTGACGATCCGCAGTTTGGCTGCACGAAGGACGCGTTGGTGCTCAAACCTTCCGGCCGCGAGAACAAGCGCATGATCAAGGCCGACGCGGGTATCATCGCGCGGCACGATCCGGCGCAGAAACTCCTGTTTGCGATCCGCTCGGCCTACGACCCGGCGGGCAATTACCCGCTCGGCACCAACCTCGCGCTCTATGTCGGCCCGAAGAATTTCATGGTCGAGATGGAGACGATGGGTCCGGCTGCGACGCTCAAGCCCGGGCAGGTGCTGAAGCATCGGGAGACCTGGCTGCTGGCGGCGGCGAAGACTGCGCCGAAGGCGAAAGACCTGCGCGGGTTGTTTGCTTGAGGCAGGTCGCTTGCCCCAAGCGCGGGCGGTGGGGGGCAACCGCCCCTACCGGGAGACGCTGCGGCGGTGACCAGCCTTCGCGAAGCCTACGGCGCGGCAAGTGGGACTCACCGCCCTACCTCAGGCGGCGGCGACGCCGGCCATCAGGCGCATGAGCGTCGCTTCGCTGAAGTCGGCGCGGGCGACTTCGCCGGCGAGGCGGCCGTTGCGCATCACGAGGATCCGGCGGCAGAGGCCGATCAGCTCGGGCAGCTCGGAGGAGACGACCAGCAGGGCCTTGCCCTCGCAGGCGAGCTCGTCGAGGAGCTGGTAGATCTCGGCCTTGGCGCCGACGTCGACGCCGCGGGTCGGCTCGTCGATCAGGAGCACGTCGCAGGAGCGGGCGAGCCACTTGGCGAGGGCGATCTTCTGCTGGTTGCCGCCGCTGAGGCCGGCGGTGATGGACTCGATGGAAGGTGTCTTTACGCGCAGGCGCTGCGTGTAGCGCTCGGCGAGGCTGCGCTCCTCGGCGCGGCGGACCCAGCCGGCGGTGGTCAGCGCGGGCAGCGCGGCGAGGCAGGTGTTCTCGCGGCAGTTGAGGCCGAGCACGAGGCCCTGGCGCTTGCGGTCCTCGGGGACGAGGCCCACGCCGGCGGCAAGGGCAGCCTCGAGCGAGCCGAGGGGCAGCGGGACATTCTTGACGCGGACCCGGCCGGTGGCGGCGGGATCGAGGCCGAAGATGGACTCGACCACCTCGCTGCGCCCGGCGCCAACGATGCCGGCGATACCGACGATCTCGCCGGCGCGGACGGAAAGGCTGATGTCGGAAAATTTCCGTGGCGAGACGAGGGCCTCGATCCCGAGCAGCTCGCCGCCGAGCGGGCGCGCGAGGTGGTTGGGCGTGGCGATGAGCAGCTCGCGGCCGATCATCTGCGTGACGACGCGGTGCGGCGTGGTGTCGGCGATGCGCTCGGTGGCGACATGCTGGCCGTCGCGCAGGACGGTGATGTGGTCGCAGAGGGCGAACAGTTCCTCCAGCCGGTGCGAGACGTAGATGAGCGTGATGCCGCGGGATTTCAGCGCGCGGACGAGCTTGAACAGCTCGGCGGTCTCGGCCGCGGAGAGGGAGCTGGACGGCTCGTCCATCACGATGACCCGGGCCCCGGTGCCGACGGCGGCGGCGATCTGCACGAGCTGCTCGCGGCCGGTGGAAAGCGTGCCGATGATGACGTCGGGGTCGATGTCGGCGCCGATGGTGGCGAGCATGGCGCGGGCGCGCTGCCGGAGCTCGGTGCGGTCGACGAAGCCGAAATGGCGTGGCAGGTCACCGAGGCAGAGGTTTTCGGCGACGGACAGGTTGGGGCAGAACGCGAGCTCCTGATGCACCATGGCGATGCCCAGTTCGCGGGCGGCCAGGGGCGAGTCGGGAGCGATGACCTTGCCGTCCAACCGCATCTCGCCGCCGTCGGCGGTCTGCACGCCGGCAAGGATCTTGCCGAGCGTGCTCTTGCCGGCGCCGTTCTCCCCGATGAGGGCGTGGCAGGTGCCGCGTTCCACGGTGAAGCCGACCCCGTCGAGCGCGAGCACGCCGGGGAAGCGCTTGGTGATGCCGGTGAATTGGAGGAAAGGCATTTTTCTAGTAGCGAGTAGCGGGTAGTGAGTAGATCGGATGCTCGTTGCGGGATGCTCGCTACTCGCTACCCACTACTGGCTACTGCCGAAGTGAGGCGCCGCGCCTCACTTCGGCAGCCACTTCTCCCAGTTCTTGGCGAACTCGTCGACGGTGTCCTTGGTGACGGGGATCAGCGCGCTGATCTCCTTCACGGCGGGGGGATTCTGGTGGTCGACGATCTTGGCGATGAGCAGCTCGACCGAACGGTAACCCCACTGGTAGCACTGTTGGGCGAGCAGCACCGGCACGTGGCCGCTGCGGATGTAGGCGAGCTGGGCGGGCAGGGCGTCGACCGAGACGCAGGCGACGGTGCCGGGCTGCCACTTGAGGGCGTTCTCGGTGAAAAGCGGCCAGCCGCCGATCATGGCCCAGCCGGTGATGTCGGGGTTGGCCTGCATGACCTGCTCGACCTTGGCGGCGGAGTCCTGCGGCGTCTCCTTGTGGTAATAGACGTCGCGGATCGTGATGCCGGGATATTTGGTGGCCTCCTGCTTGGCGCCCTGCACGCGGCGCTGAAGGTTCGGAGCGTTGGGGTTGCCGGCGAGAATGGCGACGATGCCCTTGCCTTTCATCACCTTGGCGAGCTCGGCCATCGTCTGGATGCCACATTCAAGGTCGTCCACCCCGTAGGTCACGAAGCGCTTCGAGGCGGGGGCGTCGGAGTCGAAGGTCGCGACGGGCACGCCGTTGTCGACGGCGCGGTTGATGGCGTCGGTGAGCTTGTTGGCGTCGGAGCAGCTGACGGCCAGGCCCTCGGCGCCGGCGAGCACGAGCTGCTCGATGGCCTCGGCCTGCTTTTGGGCGTCCTCCTCGTTGGGGGTGCGCCAGTCGATCTTGATGTTCAGGCCGCGCTTGGCGCTGAGTTCCTTGGCGGCATCCTCGGCGCCGACGCGGGCGGCCTGGAAGACGGGGTTGCCCTGGGACTTGGCGACCAGACCGATGGTGATGGGGCGGGGCGCCGCGGAGGCCACGGAGGCGCAGACGGCGAGGAGGAGGAGGATTTTTTTCATGAGAGTTATTGGAGTAAGGAAGGAGTTTTTGGCCATAGATTGACACTACTAAGCACTAATTCGATCCAAGCCATGGGTTGCCACGAAAAGGCACAATGGGGCTAGGCAGGCTGCAGAAAATTTTCCGCGCGCCTATAGGCGCCATGTAGGCTTCATTTGCCTCCGGATTTTTGTGCCTTTTTGTGGCCATAAAATCATCCGGCCTTGGCCGTCAGGCGCTTCTTCGCCAGCCAGGTGTTGAAGTTGTCGAGCACGACCGCCGCGATGACGACGGTGCCGATGATGATCTGGGAATAATTCTGGTCGATGCCAAGGATGACGATGCCGCTGGAAATCATCTGGATGATCAGCGCGCCGAGGACGACGCCCAGCGCCGAGCCGCGGCCGCCGCTGAGGCTGGCGCCGCCGACCACGGCGGCGGCGATGACGTTGAGCTCGTAACCCTGGCCGTCGCCCGAGGTGGCGGCGCCGTAGTAGCCGAGCGAGAGGAGGGCGGCGATGCCGGCGGTGAGGCCGGAAAGGAGGTAGATGCCGAGCTTGACGCGCTCGACCCGGATGCCGCTGAAGCGCGCCGCCAGCTCGTTGCCGCCGACGGCGTAGACCCGGCGGCCGGCGGCGAGCCGGGACAGGAAAATCCAGCCGGCGAGCAGCACGAGGAGCATCACGCCCATCGGGACCAGGCTGAGGCCGTCGCCCACCTCAAAGCGGATGAACTCGCGCAGCCCCGGCGGGAAGCCGCCGATCGACTGCCCCTTGGTCGCGACAAACGCGATGCCGCGCAAGATGGCCATCGCGCCGAGCGTGATGATGAAGGGATGCACGCGCAGCGCGACGATGAGCCCGCCGTTGAGCAGGCCGCACAGCGCGCCGGTGCCGAGGCAGGCGCCGATGCCCAGCAGCAGGCCCAGGGTCGAGGGATCGCCGGCCCCGACGCCCTCGGGCCCGTAGTGGCGCAGCACCATGGCGCCAAGCACCGAGGCGAGGGCGAAGATGGAGCCGACGGAAAGATCGATGCCGCCGGAGATGATGACCATGGCCATGCCCACGGCCATGATGGCGGTGAAGCTGGTGTCCTTGGCGAGCTGGGCGAGGTTCTGGGCGTTGAAGAACTTGTTCTTCTCGACAAAGGCCGGCACGCGGTCGCCGTCGGCGGTGACCGTGAAAACGCGCTGCCGTCCGCCGTCCGCCGTCACTTCAAACTGGGGCAGGCGCACCTTTCCGCTGAACACCGTCAGCAGCAGGCCAAGGGCAAGGATGACCAGCAGCAGGCCGCTTTCCTGGAACTTGAGAAGGGAACGAAGGGGCGACGACATGGGGGCAATTCAGCGGGCAACCGCCTGTGAATGCACCGGCGAAGCGGGATTTCGTCAATCCTTACCCCGGGGCGGGAGACTTCCCTGCTGCGGGATATGACGCGATGGGTAGGGGCGGCGCTTCAGCCTTCGCCGGGCCGGGCCTACGGCTGACAGGTGCCGGCCGCCCGCGGGCGGCCGACGAGGAACGCCCCTACTGCCCGTAATAGGCACCCGGGCCGTGCTTGCGTTTGAAATGCTTGCTGAGCAACTCCGGCTCGAGGGCCCGGAGGCCGGGCTCGAGTTGGAGCGACAGCAGCGCCAGCTGCGCGCACAACTCGGCGGCGACGGCGACCTCGACGGCCTTGGCGACGGTCGGGCCCCAGGTGAAGGGGGCGTGCCGGTTGACGAGCACGCCGGGACAGTCGAGCGGGTCGAGCTTCCCCTTCAGGAAGCGCTCGACGATGACATTGCCGGTCTCCCACTCGTAGGCGCCGCCGCCGATTTCCTTGAGGGTCATCTTCCGGGTGACGGGGATCTCGCCGAAAAAACAATCCGCGTGCGTCGTACCGAAGAGGGGGACGGGGCGGCCGGCCTGGGCGAAGGCCGTGGCGTGCGTCGAGTGCGTGTGCACGATGCCGCCGACCGTCTTGAACGCGAGGTAGAGCCGGCGGTGGGTCGCCGTGTCGGAGGACGGGTGGAGCCTGCCCTCGACCTTCTTGCCCTCGAGGTCGACGAGCACCATGTCACTGGGCTTGAGCCGGGTGTATTCCATGCCGCTGGGCTTGATGGCAAAGATGCCCTTGGCGCGGTCGAGCGCGCTGGCGTTGCCGAAGGTCAGGTGGATGAGCCCGTGCCGCGGCAGGCGCAGGTTGGCCTCGTAGGCCTCGCGTTTGAGTTCGGTGAGCATGGCGGTGAAAGTAGCGAGTAGCGGATAGTGAGTAGCGAGTAGAAAAGGGGAGCGCCGTGATGCGCGCGACCCGCTACTCACCGCTCGCCACGGTGGTTGCAGGGCTCAGGCCCGGAAACCGCCGGCCAGATGGTAATAGACCTCGTTGTTGCGGAGGTCCTGCTTGAGCTGCGGGAGCGTCGTGTCGTCGTTGATGACGACGGTCTCGATGCCGGCGATGGTGGCGAAATCCTCGAGCATCTCGGTGGTGACACTGTAGCTATAACCGGTGTGGTGCGCCCCGCCGGCGTAGATCCAGGCGGCGCAGGCGGTTTTGAAGTCGGGCTTGCATTCCCAGACGGCGCGGGCGACCGGCAGCCGGGGCAGCTTCGGCGGCTTGACGGCGGTGACCTCGTTGATGATGAGCCGGAACCGGTTGCCGAGGTCCACGAGCGAGGCGTTGAGGGCCGCGCCGGCCGGGGCATCGAACACAAGGCGCACGGGGTCCTCCTTGCCGCCGATGCCCAACGGGTGTATCGCCACGGCCGGCTTGCCCGCGGCGATGGACGGACAGATCTCGAGCATGTGCGAGCCGAGCACCTGATGGCCCTGGGGTGACAGATGATAGGTGTAGTCCTCCATGAACGAAGTGCCGCCGGGGAGGCCGGCGTTCATGACCTTCATGGCGCGCACGAGCGCAGCGGTCTTCCAGTCGCCCTCGCCGCCGAAGCCGTAGCCCAGGCCCATCAGGCGCTGGGTGGCCATGCCCGGCAGCTGGCGCAGGCCGTGCAGGTCCTCAAAGGTGTCGGTGTAGCCCTTGTACCCGCCCTCCCCGAGGAAGGCGCCGATGCCGAGCTCGAGGCGCGCGCTGTAGCGCAATTCCTGGTGCCGGCGGCCGCCCGGGCGAAGCTCCTTGGCGACGGCGTAGAGCTTTTCGTATTCGGCGCACAGCCGGTCGACCGCCCGTTGGTCGATGCCGGCGTCGGACACGCGGCCCACCAGATCGCCGATGCCGTGGGTGTTCACGGCGAAACCAAATTTTATCTCGGCGGCGACCTTGTCGCCCTCGGTGACGGCGACCTGGCGCATGTTGTCGCCGAAGCGGACGAATTTCGCGCCCTGCCAGTCATGCCAGGCGCGGACGGCGCGCTGCCAGGCGCCGATGCGGGCGTGGACCTCGGGGTCGGTCCAGTGGCCGACGACCACCTTGCGGCCGAGGCGCATGCGGGTGTGGATGAACCCCGCCTCGCGGTCGCCGTGCGCGGCCTGGTTGAGGTTCATGAAATCCATGTCGATCGACGACCACGGCAGGTCGCGGTTGAACTGGGTGTGGAGATGCAGGAAGGGTTTCTGCAGCACGCTGAGGCCGCGGATCCACATCTTTGACGGCGAGAAGGTGTGCATCCACAGGACGAGGCCGGCGCAGTTGGCGTCGCTGTTGGCGGCGAGCATCACGTTGGTGATCTCGTCGGGCGTGGTGAGCAGGGCCTTGAAGACGGTCATCAGCGGCAGTTGCTTCGAGGCGGAGAGGGCGTTGGCGACCTTGGCCGCGTTGGCGGCGACCTGCTGGAGCGGACCGGGGCCGTAGAGGTGCTGCGAGCCGCAGACGAACCAGATTTCCGGGGAGGCGAGGAGTTTCATGGGGAAGTGAAAGTGAGGCTGAGAGTGAAAAGGGAGATCGTTCTCATTCTCGTTCTCTTATACATCCTCTTTCTCTCAGGTGAGAACGAGAAAGATTATGAGAACGAGACCGAGGGGGTGGACGGCAGGGGGTTATTTGAGCGCGAGCAGGTCCTTCATCACGCGGGACAGGTCGGCGGTCTTGTCCAGGCCGCCGAAGGCATCGTGCACCTGCCGGTAGAGGCCGTAGAGCTGGTCGTAGGTTTTCCGCGCGGCCGGCTTCGGCCGGTAGGCGAGGCCTTTTTTCAAGGAGGTCATCCGGCGCTGTGCCGTCGGAAAATCCGGATGCGCACCGGCCAGCACGGCGGCGGAGACGGCCGCGCCGAGCGCGCAGGCCTGGTTCGAGCCGGAGACCAGCATGGTGCAGCCGGTGACGTCGGCGTAGATCTGCATGAGCAGCGGGTTTTTCTCCGCGATGCCGCCGGCGCAGATGACGCGGTCGACGGGCACGCCGTATTCCCGAAGGCGCTCGATGATGGCGCGGGCGCCGAAGGCGGTGGCCTCGATCAGCGCGCGGTAAATCTCCGCCTGGGTCGTGTGCAGGGTGCAGCCCAAAATCAGGCCGGTGAGGAGCGGGTCGACGAGGATGGTGCGGTTGCCGTTCTGCCAGTCGAGCGCGAGCAGCCCGTTTTGACCGGGCTTTTGCCTGGCGGCCTGCCTGGTCAGGCGCGCGTGACGGGCGGCGTCGCCTTCGCACACGACCTCGACCCACCATTTGAAAATGTCGCCGACCGCGCTCTGGCCGGCCTCGATGCCGTGGAAGCCCGGCAAAATCGCCCCGGGGACGATGCCGCAGATGCCCGGGATGTCGGGCACGGGCTGCTTCATCGAGACCACCCCGCAGTCGCAGGTGGAGGTGCCGATGATCTTGACCAGGGTCCCCTCGGTGACGCCGCAGCCGATGGCGCCGTAGTGAACGTCCATCTCACCGATGGCGATCGGGAGGCCGGCGGGCAGCCCAAGTTTCTTCGCCCATGCCGGACAGAGGGTGCCGGCGGAGGCACTGGCGTCATGGGCCCGGTCGTAAAGCCGGTCGCGCAGGCCGGCGAGCGCGGGGTCGAGGAGCGCGAGGAATTCCTTGTCGGGCAGGCCGCCCCAGTCGTCCGAGTAGAGCGCCTTGTGGCCGGCACAGCAGATGCCGCGCTGCACGGCGCGGGGGTCGGTGACACCGGCGAGCACGGCGGGGATCCAGTCGGCCAGCTCGACCCAGGAATGGGCGGCGGCAAAGACCTTGGGCGCGACGTTGCGACAGTGCCAGAGCTTGGACCAGAACCACTCGGAGGAATAAATGTTGCCGCACTTGGCGATGAACTGCGGCCGGTGCTGCGCGGCGAGCCGGGTGATCTCGGCGGCCTCGCGCCAGCTGGTGTGGTCCTTCCACAGCCAGCACTGGGCGTGGAGGTTCTTCCGCCATTTCGTCTGCAGGGCGAGCGGGACGTTGCGGGCGTCCACCGGGATCGGGCTGGAGCCGGTGGTGTCGACCCCGAGACCGACGACCTGCGCGGCGTCGAAGCCGCGGGTCTTCCGGGCCGCGGCAAGCGCGGCGCGCACGGATTTTTCAAGGCCGAAAAGATAATCGCCCGGATGCTGGCGCGCGAGGTGGTGGTCGCGCGGGTCGAGCAAAATGCCCTGGGCGCCGGAAGGGTAGTTGACGGTGGCGGTGCCGAGTTCCGCGCCATCGGCGCAGCGGACCACCAAGGCGCGAACCGAGTTAGTGCCGTAATCAATACCGAGGGTATACATGGGGAAACAGCTAAACCCTGTCGTCGGGCCAGGGGAATCGTCCAGAAACCTTACCGTAATATATAACGGACTGGCCACCCTGAAAAGAAAAAGGCGGGACCATCCGCCTTCGCCCCAGCCCGGGCGCGACGAGGGGTCCCGCCGGTCCGGTCGGCCCGGCCCGGATCATCAGTCCGGCCGCTTGAATTCCTTGTGCCCTTCCTTCTGCATGGCGCCAATCTTCTTGATCAGCTCCGCCGCGGCGGCGTTGTCACCGGCCTGGAAGGCGGCCTCCAGCTGGGCGACGGCCTCCCCGGCGGCCTTGATGTCGGCCTGGTAGTCGGCGATGAACTTCTCCCGGTCGGCGACAGGCACATCCGCCACGCGGGCTGGCTGGTAGGCCAGGGCCTGCTCCATGCCGGCCTTGATGGTGGCGACCAGCTCGAGGGAGGATTCGTTGCTGGCGGGATCCGCGGCCTGCCGGCGGAGTTTGCGCCAGGCGCTGTTCATCTTCTCCATCGTTTTGCCCAGCTCGGTCTCTTCCGGCTGCTTCTTCTTGTGCTCCGCTTCCTGCGCCCGGAGGGCGGACACGACGGGCAGGCAGATGCTGAGGATCAGACCGAGGACGAGCAGGCGGTTTTTCATGGATGAGGCGGCACGCTAGGTGAATCGGCCCGACGAAGGCCAGAGCGGAATGTCCATGCCACGGATGGGCGAAAACCAGGGGTCGCGCATGAGGCATACCGGCATTCCGTCCAAATCGGCGGCGGTCGCCGGCAAATGGGTTCCGCCTCGCTGGAGGGTCGGATTCATCCTCCATTCCCCAAGAATGAGGCAGGGTTGGACGGAAGCGGAGGCTGCACCTCCGCCGGCCGGCCGGCGGAGTTAAATCGTTGCAAGGCTGATTATTGTGATAAAATTTCAAGAAGGGGACAGTGGGGGCGAGCCGCCGATGGTGTTCACGGTGAAAAATCGACGGAATCGGACTTGCCAAGGGCGGAGCCGGTCTGTCTTTTCAGCCTTTCCCGTTCCTTAAACCCACAACCGTTAACTGCAGTCACGATCGCAAGGCGGCCCATTTGGCCGACCTGTGTCCCGTTACGACATTGATCCCATGAACATCACTCCGAAAGACCTCCTCGATGCCGGCGTCCACCTCGGTCACCAGACCAAGCGCTGGAACCCGCGCTCCAAGCCCTACATTTTCGACCATCGCCAGGGCATCACCATCATCGACCTCGAGAAGACGCATGCCGCGCTGGAAAAGGCGTGCGCGTTCATCGAGCAGCTCGTCGCCCACGGCGATGACATTTTGCTCGTCGGCACCAAGCGCCAGGCGCAGGAGCTGATCAAGGAGGCCGCCGCCGCGACCGGCATGCCCTACGTGACCAACCGCTGGATGGGTGGCACGCTGACCAATTTCGAGACCATCAAGAAGTCCCTGGCCAAGTTCAAAAAATACCAGGCGATGGACACCAGCGGCGAGCTCGGCAAGTTCTCCTCCAAGGAGGAGTCCGCCATCCGCCGCGAGATGGCCCGCATGAGCCGCAACTTTGACGGCATCATCAACCTCACCGGCCTGCCGGCCGCGATGTTCGTCATCGACACGAGCTACGAGGAGATCGCGGTGGCCGAGGCCAAGCGCATGGGGATCCCGTCCGTCGGCCTGGTCGACACCAACTCCGACCCGACCCAGCTCACGCACCCGATCCCGGGCAACGACGACGCGGCCAAGTCCGTCCGCATCATCATCGACACCATCGTCGAGGCCATCACGCAGGGCCTCGCCCACCGTGAGACCCGCCGCAGCGCCCACGCCGAGGCCAAGGCCGCCGCGTCCGGCATCAATGCCGCCGGCGAGGTCGACCTCGACCAGGTCGTGCTGCCCGGGAACCTGAAGGGCCTGGTCGAGGAGGAGAAGTCCGTCGCCAAGAAGCGCCCGGCCCGCACCGGCGCCAAGAAGTCCGCGGTCACCACCGACGAGGTCTAATCCTCAACGCCCTTTACCACTATGTCAGTCACCACAGCCAGCATGGTCGCGGAGCTCCGCGAAAAAACCGGCGCCGGATTGCTCGATTGCAAGAAAGCCCTCGACGAGTCCCAGGGCAACCTGGAGCAGGCCGAGACGATCCTGCGCAAGAAGGGTGTCGCCTCCGCCGCCAAGAAGGCCGGCCGCTCCACCTCGGACGGCCTGATCCACTCCTACATCCACGTCGGGGGCAAGGTCGGCGTGCTCGTGGAGATCAATTGCGAGACGGACTTCGTCGCCAAGACCGACGAGTTCAAGACCTTCTGCCAGGATGTCTGCCTGCAGATCGCCGCCGCGAACCCGAGCTATGTCCGCCGCGAGGAAGTCCCCGAGGCCGACCTGACGAAGGAGCGCGACATCGCCATGGCGCAGCTCGCCGGCAAGCCGCCGGCCGCCGTGCAGAAGATCGTCGAGGGCAAGCTCGAGAAGTTCTACTCGCAGGTCTGCCTCCTCGACCAGCCGTTCGTCAAGAACCCGGACAAGATGATCAAGGACATCCTCACCGAGAAGATCGCCAAGCTCGGCGAGAACATGCAGGTCCGCCGGTTCTCCCGCTACCAGCTCGGCGCCTGAGGGCCGGGCAGCGGTAACCTTGCAAAGGCGCCTTCGCCCGAGGGCGCCTTTTTTGTTTTAGGGCATGGGACCCATACGACCGAGCCCTTTGTTTTAGTGCGCGCTTTCGCTCGCGCGATTACTAGTTACTCTTCTCCCATGGAAGTCAGCCAACGCCAGATCATCACCCGCGGGCTCACGAACCGCTGCCCCAACTGCGGCGGCCGGACGCTGTTCAAGGCCGGCAAGCTCTTTGAGTTGAACGAGGCCTGCCCCGCCTGCGGCCTGAAGTATGAGAAGGACGAGGGCTTTTACCTTGGGGCCATGTCGTTGAACTACGCCCTCACCCTCATTGGCGCACTGACCCCGGTGGCGCTGCTCTGGTATTTCGGCGTGCTCGGCGGGCGGGCCGCCGTCGTGCTGGCGTTGGCGTGCTCGGTCATCATCCCCGTGCTCCTCTACCGCTCCTCCCGCAGCTGGCAGCTGATGCTGTATTATTTCTTCTTCCCCCAGCACCTGCCGCACAACCGCCGGGCGCTGGACGGCATCGAGGACGAGAACGTCTGAGCCGCGCTCAGGCGGCGATCGGCCCCTCGTCGTGGAGCCGGGTGGCGGCCTGCACGGCCTTGAGCAGTTCCGTGACCGAAATCGGCTTGAGCAGATAGCGGTGAGGGGAGGCCTCGTCCAGTTGCTGCAGCAACTTGGTGTCCATGTGGCTGGTCAGGAGCAGCCGCACGCTGTCCGGATATAATTTCCGGACACGCGACAGAAAGGCGAGCCCGTCGCCCCCGGCATGTTGTGGTCGCTGACGATCACCTTGTATTTCCGCACCAGCAACAAGGCCTCGGCCTCCTGCACGGAACTGGCCAGGTCGGTCCGGAAATGCGGCTCCAGAGACTCGGAGAGCAAGGCCAGCAGATCCTGGTTATCGTCGATGAGCAACACGGTGGCGGGTGGAACGGTCGGATTCATGGGGGCAAGGGTTGGACAGCGGTCAGGGTAGGGCTCCGCCATGGCCACGGCAACATCAACCATGGGCCCGCCGCCGAGAGATCGTGACGACGCTGACCGGGTCCCCGACTCGGGTGGGGAGCCCCGTGGAAGCACAGCCGGCATTTACGTAAACAAGCCATTTAATTCAGCTGGAAGACGTAGCATTTTCGGAATGAAGGAAAGTTGCTCGACGAAACTGACACCTGACTCATCTCCGCGTCGTCTTGAAAAATCTATCCAGACTTCGGTTATACGGAAATTGAAGGTGGGGGATAGTCGTCGAAGTGAACGACCCTGGTCGATGCTGTCAGTCTAACCCGTCAGGACATCCCCGCCGGCAGCGGAAGGGCGGACCGGGATGCACCCATTTGGCAAAATCACAATGGACGAGCCCTGGTTCCCCTGACATACATAATTTTGTACAGGACAATTCACCCCGGGGATCGTATGAAAAACAAGCCCAACATTCTCTTCATTGAAGACGACGCCGCAACGCGCAAAATCTATGCCGCTAGGTTAGCCATGGACGGCCTCGCGACCCAGATCGTCAGCTCACCGGAGGAGGCCTTGAAAATCCTGGAAGAGCAAAAGATTGATGTGATAATTACCGATCTGATGATGCCCAAGTACAATGGCGTCGACCTGATCACGGCTGTGCGGGAGTGCGACTATACACGCCATATTCCGATTCTGGTTTTTACGTCTGGTGGGAATATGGAATTAATTGAAAAGGCGATCAAGGCCGGGGCCAATGCTGTGCTGCAGAAGCACAGCTGCCCGCCGGCCAAGCTCATCGAGAAGCTGCTCGAGCTGCATAACGAATCCAAAGAAACCAACACTAAGTGACCAGTCGTGGAAGTGTCCGGTGCGTGGCAGCCCGGTGAGAAAAGGAACTACGGCTTAATGGATTCACAGGGCGCGGGAATATTCGGAAGGGTCACCCCTCTTTTCATTATCCACCAGAAGTCGTCGTGACCGGCGTTCGGCCATCAACCCCGTCCGTCGTCCTGACATTCACCATCAAGGGGTGGGTCGTCGTTGAAGCGTGTCGTCGATTTGGTCGGTTATGTGAAATGCCTTGCTCAAGTTGTGGGCAAGAGGCATAAACTAATGCTCGGCGTTTTAGGTGATTCGATAATCCAGTATCACATCAGTAATCACAGTTATGTTTTTCGCGCAAATTAGAGGCTCAGAAAAATACCCCTAGAATGAAAAAACATTTCCGAACAGTTGTCTCTGGTATTTGCCTAGCGTCGATGCCGGCGGTCGTGTCGGCTGTTATTGTTACCATTAATCCCGTTGAAGACTCTGATGTAACAAGCGCGTCGGTAAATAGCAACAACGGCACGAGCGCACAGTTCTACATGGCTTCAGCCGGCCAGATTGGCTTTTCCGGTAACATGGCCTTTCTCAAGTTTGCGAACACCTTCTCTTCCACCGCAGTGCTTAGCTCTGCTGTCCTTAAGGTCTTTAACTATCAAATCGTCGGCGGCGGAGGCACACTGATCACGGCATATGATGTCTCAGATAACTCTTGGACTGAAACCGGAATTACTTGGAACAACCGCCCCGCTTACGGTAGTGTTCTTGATTCCCAGGCGGCGACATTCGGCACATATACTTCGTTGAACGTAACGGCCTATATCCAATCTCAGATTAGCGGTGCGAGTTCGTATATGAGCGTAGCTCTTACTCCCGGCGGAGCAGTGCCAAATTTCTCAAGCACCACTTGGATTTACCTGTATTCTCGAGAAGGGACGAGCCCGCCGATTTTAGAACTTAACTTTACGTCCATCCCGGAAACTTCCACCTACACCATCCTCTTCGGATGTCTGTCTCTTGGGGTCGTTGGGTTCCGTCGGTATCGTCGGGCTGCGTCTTGAGGCGATTGGGACAAACACCTCCGTATTTTCCGAGTGGGGGAATGAACCGAGTCGGATAGTCGGTTTGGTCGGTGGTCGTTCTCCTCATCAACCACGTCCGTTTGGCATAAGTCCAAATGGGGCCGTCAAAACGGTAGCTAATTTGATGACACCAACTGTCACGTCGAACTGTGTAAACCGAACCCACACAGAACCCTCTACGAGCCGGCTCAAGTCTTTGGTCTCCCAGTAACTTTCGGCTTCCGTTTTGGAGGCGGCGGCCTACTTTCCCGCTCCTTGCTCACGGAGAGGTGGCAGAGTGGTCGATCGCGCCTGACTCGAAATCAGGTGGGCCCGAAAGGGTCCCGGGGGTTCGAATCCCTCCCTCTCCGCCATTTAACCCGCGCGAATAACGCGAGTTAAGTTTTCACCGAAGCTAGGTTGCCAGTTGACGTGGCAACCTAAGCATGAAAATCGAAAATACGTTTGCCGTCAGCCGCTACGAAAACCGCAACGGAGCAACCTCCTGGCGCGTGACCGGATGGTTGCACGGCGTCCGCATCCGCCGGAATTTCAAAACCCGGGACGAGGCCGCCGCCGAGAAATCCGTGCTGGAATTAAAGGCCGTGCAGCAGAACGCGGGTATGCGCTCGGTGATGACATTCCTGAGCGACACGCAATTGCGGGAAGCTGAGGACGCGTTCCGCCGGCTCGAAGGCCAGACGAAGCCGCTGATGTTCCATCTCGATTTTGCGCTGACCAATTACCGCCCGCCGACGCATGAGAAGCCGGTGGACGAGGCCGTCACCGCCTACCTGGCCGTGAAGGAAGCCGAGCAGGTGCAGGGCCTGATTTCGTCGGCCATGCTGACGACGATCAAGCGCCACATGGCGGCGCTGAAAAAGACCTTCCCGGGTATCACCGTGGCCGACCTGACGGCAGCCAAGCTGACGCCCTTTTTGCAGCGCGGTAAGCCCTGCCTGAAGACTTACAACAACCGGCGCGGGCTGGTTTCAACGTTCCTGAAGTTCTGCGAACAGCAGGACTGGATGGCGACGAACCCGATAAAGAAAGTCCCGTATTACCGAATCGCCCGCCGGCGGGGCTCGGCCAAAACCATTTCCGCTGTCCAGGCGCAGGAATTGATGACCTATCTCGAAGGCTTCAAGGACGGTCGGCTGGTGCCGTATTTCGCGCTCTGCCTTTTTGCCGGCATCCGCCCCTGCCTTCGCACGGGGGAAATGCTCCGGCTCAAGCCCGAGCACATCGATTTGGAGACCGGCGTCATTCGGGTCGAACCGGATGTGTCCAAAGTGAAGGAGCTGCGCCGGGTTGCTATTCAGCCCAATCTCGCCACGTGGCTTCGGGCCTATCCGCTGGATAAATTCCCGATCATCATTCCGAACCTGCAAAAGATCCGCGCCCGGATCGCTAAACGTTTTGTGCTCACCCATGACGTGATGCGGCACACGTTTATTTCGATGCATGTCGCCAAATTCCGTTCCATCGGCGAGGCAGCACTCCAGGCGGGTAATTCCGAGAGCATCATCAAGAAGCACTACCTCGATCTGAAGAGTAAGGAAGAGGCCGAGCAGTTCTTTAGCATCGTGCCCAAGCTTGCGGCCTCCGCGGTCGACCAACCGGGCGTGGTGCCCCTCGCCGCGCCCGCGGCAGCGAAGCAACCGGATGCCATGGAAGTGAAGCCGGCGGCCTGAGTTGACGAGGCCGCTAAGGTGTGGATTTACCTGCTCCTCCTCACATCCAAACCCAACTCACCGACATCACCGGCCTGCGCCTCAGCGGGGTTTTCCCCAAGAACCGGGAGCCGTCCATTCGCACCCTGCGCGAATGGACGAAGCTCCGGCGCATCCCGCATCACCGGGTAGGGCATTTTGTCTATTACGATCCATTGGAGGTCGAAGTCCACATTCGCACCAAGCTCAAGGTGCCGGCGCGCAACTGACCTGGGCTAGTTGGCCTGCGGGTCGCGCGGCACGGCTGCCCGGCCGAGGGCCCGCGCCCGCAGTTCATCCACGAAATCCGGCAAATCCCGCAGCTCCTGCAAAGCGGATTGGGCTGCGGCGGGCGACCAATGCCGCCAATGATCGCGATTCCGCCTGAGCATTCGGCAGGTCGCCCGCAAATCCCGCATCAGTTGAAAAGTAGCGACCGAACGCAGCGACGGTGCTTTCACGACACCGCGGCGAGCCCGGGCCAGATGCGCCCGGATGCGCCGACGCAGATCCCCCGTCGTTAGCTTCTCCTCTTCGGCAAGTCGCAACCATTGTTCGATCTCGCCGGGGTCGGCAAAGGCGAGCCCCACCTCGCAGTGATGGGTCCAGGTCAGGGCGTCATGGCGACATGACACAGGGATGCGGCAGCAAACCATCTTGGCATTGCGCAGCGTGCCCGGTTCCAGGCCGGCTTCGCTCGCACAGGTGGTGGTCCGGCCACGGTAGCTGAGTTCGCCATAGGCGAGAGCATCTCCCAACCAGGCGGTCAGCGTTTGCCGTGCGCCGGTAGTAGTTCTGGCCAAGCGGGTGAGATGAGCGACCAGCCGCCGCCAGCTGTCCTGATCGAGCTGCGGCCCCAGCGCCAGTCCCAGCCGGCTGGCGCGGGCGATGCCGGTGCCGGGCAATTCTGCCACGAGTTGCTGCAGGTCAGTTCGCATCGCTGTAGGGCATCGGCCGGCGCGGCAGATTCAGGCGCCGTTGCATGGCCAAGACTTGCTTCCGAAAGCCCTCGTGGGACAGCCCGTGCTTGCCCGCGTAGGCGCGCAAGGTCAGTTCGTCGAATTCCGCGATGCCGGTCGCGTGGATCAACACGTCAACAGCGAGATCGCGGTTCCTAGCCCCGGCCAGCTCATAGACCAGATCGCGAACCACCTGCATCGTATTGGGGCTGCCAGTCGGGCCACCGCCGTCGAGTTTCTCTCGCAATTCCTCGAGCAGCCCCATTTGGGCGCAGTCCTTGATCAAGTCAGCAACCGTATCGGTCCCATGCAAGCATGAGGCTGGTGCAGCGTGCGGAGGTGTTCCCTCCGCACTCAAACGGCCAAAGCGATGCGGGTCGGGCCACGGCATATCCAACCATCACATGCCCATTCGCGGACCCTGCCCGGGATTCGGCGGGTCAATTTTCAAGTGCAGAGCCTGGGAGATTTTCTGGGCCAAGGTCTGCGTTTGCTTTAACTGCTGGATATATTTCTCCAACTCGCCGATCAGCGGCTTCAGGTCCTGCTGGGTGATCTTCCAGACCTCCCGGAAATCAACGCTTTCGTAATTGTGCGCGATACGGTTGCGCAGGCCGCTGATCTGGTGAAAAGGAATCTCTGGAGCCTTCGCCGCCGTTTCCTGAGACACCTTTCCGGCGGCTTCGCCGATCACAGTGATCCGCATGGCCACCGCATCGCGGGTCTTGGCGTCGTCCCAAAACTGCTCGAAGGTTTGTCCC
>JBKJTZ010000085.1:0-16360 GCA_046590295.1 Lacunisphaera sp. | reverse complement strand
ACTTTGCGGTGCCTGAGCCGGTAGGGGCGGTTGCCCTCAACCGCCCTCGGTGAGACCAGGGCCGTTGAGGGCAACGGCCCCTACCTAAAGCGTCTATGCTTCAAGGGACGTTGATATTAGTTTCCCGGTGGGAAGATGGCCGCCTGATTCACGAGATCATCGAGAAAGCCCTGGGGCAGTTTCTCGTTCTGTGTATGCGGCCATTTCTCCGGGGCCCGGTTGTAGGGCCGCAGGAAATCAAGCGCCTGCCGCAGGCTGGCGCCGTTCGGCGCCGTGTAGTTCCACAGGTCGAGGCCGAGTCCGCGGGCGAGCCGGACGATACGGAACTGCGCCTCGAGGTTGAAGCGGCTGTAACCCAGCCCGTCGGGCCGCCGGATCTCGTCCGGCTGGCTGCCGTCGGGCCGGATCTGGTCGGCAATGCGCCCCTTGTCCTCCTCGCACAGGGCCCGGGCGAGGTCGTCGCGGCCGACGGAGCGGGCGATGGGGATGGCTTGGGCGAGGAACCACGAGCCATGGTTGTTCTTCGCCTGGTGCGCGGCCACGGCGATCTTGGCCGTGGTCAGCCAGTGGAGAAAGTCGGCGAACCAGGCGCGGATGGTGGCGTGTTCCGCAGCCGTCAGCGCGGGCGAGTCCTCGAGCAGCCGCAGACCGTCGATCACCTGGGCGAAAGCGCGGGTGTCGAGCACGCCGGAGGCGTTGCCGCGGTTGCCGCCGTGCCCAAGGCGCACTTGCGCGTATTCGAGCTGCGGATTCATCCGGGTGACCGGGGTGACAAACCAGGCGCGCTGCCATTCGCCGGCACGGGCCGCAGCGGCGGCATCGTGGTGCAGGTGCCACGCGGCGGCGAGCGCCCCCACGGCATCGGCGAGCGCATCGATGCGGTGGCGGTCGCCGCGGGCGACTTGCTCGCGGTTGTGTTGGCCGTCGCGGCTGACGTAGGGGAGGCCGGCGGGCTTCGCCGGATCGGGCCACCAATAGCGGGCGTAGCTCACGTAATCGTGGCGATCGCCGCTGGGCGGGGCAAAGGACTTGTCCGTGACGGTCGTCAGCGGGGCTGTCAGCGCCTGCGGCGCGGTGGCTGCCAGCGCGGTGAGCTCGTCCGGCGTCAGCTGGAAGGGTGCGGCGGCGAAACCCGGACCGGCGGCCAGCGCGGCCAGGAAAATGCTTCGGAGGGCGCCGGACATCACTTGAGCACCGTCGTGCCATCGGTGAGGGTGAGCGTGTCGGTCTGTCCGTCGGGACGAAACACCGTGAGGTTTCCCGCGTTCAATGTGGCAGAAACAACGGCCGGGCTGGTGCCGCGTTCCGGCCAGAGCACGGTGTAGACGGTGAAGTCTGCCGCCGCACCGGCGCTCTCGACCGTGAGGTGCTGCTGGTCGTGCCACGTGCCCGTGAGGTAGGAGCCGCCGACCTCGCCCTTGGCGTATTTCGGGTCCACGGGCACTGGAAACTGGTGCGTCACGGTGCCGTGCCAGACGATCCCGGGCGCGATCAGCAGCGTGGTGAGCGTAGCTTTCTTCCCGCGGATGACGGCGGTGGCGGTGGCGTCGGTCCATTGGAGGTCGCTTTCACCGTGGAGCAGCCAGGAGAGTTTGCCCGGCGCGGACAGCGCGACCCGGTCGCGCAGGACGACGTAGCGCAAGTCGATGAAGACGAGGTCGCGGGTGACGCGCTTGACGCGGCCCTTGGGCTGGAGGGTGGCGTAGGCCTTGGTGGCGTCGCCGGTGGTCCGGACGTAGCGCGCGGTTTCCTCGTACCGGGTGATGGCCCCGGTGGCGGCCTTGCTCTGCGCCTTCTGGCCGAGGCCGTCGATGAGCAGGGTGTTCTTGGAGATGGTCTGCCGGGTCCAGTCGCGGTGATGCGGGGAGTTGTGGAACTCGCGGTAGGCGGAATTGATGGCGAGGCCCTCGCCATAGGCGTTCAGGATGAAGCTGTTTTGGTCGGCGTGGCTGTGGCTGAAGGAGCCGTAGGGAGAGGACTTGAAGCTGACGTGGATGTCGTCATCCGGCCGGCCGAGGGCGCTGTGCAGCGAGACCCAGCCGACATCGGCGAAGTAACGGTTCGCCGGCAGTTCCGTGAGCGGCCGGGGCGGGGGCAGCGGAAAGGCCGAGGCGATGAAGTTGCGCACGAGGAACTCGGCGGCGGTCGGGTAGGTGCGGCTCAGGTCATCGAGGCCCTTGTCGATCGGCCTGGTGCGCTGGTCCGTGCAGAGATCGGCGTAGGCGCGGAACCAGCCGTTCTGCTGGACGCGGGCGACGTGCTCCATGTAGTCCGCGACGACGGGTTCCAGGTTGAAGTGGCCGGCGTTCGAGGTGTCGCCGAACGTCGTGTGCATATAAGGCTGGACGTTGTAGAGCGCGAAGAACGGGGAGTTCTTCCAGAAGGGGGAGGAGTAGGCGAGCGGGTCGCCGATGGCGAGGAGCCCGTCCTGGAAGGCCGCATGCTCGAACGTGCCGCGCCAATAGGCATTGCCCTCACCCCAACCGCCGTCGTCGCCGCCCCACGGGCTGAACTGGTCGCGATAAAACTTGTAGGCGTAGGCCCACCACTCGCGGGCCTCGGGCAGGTCGTCCCAGAGGGCGAGGGCGGTGAGCCCGGTCATGGGCATGAAGCGGACCGGGTGGCTGGAGAGGTCGGCGGCGATGGAATTGCGCGTGATCTGGGAAATGTTGCCCTCGTGTTCGATCCATTCAAAGGACCGGCGGCCCCGTTCCTTGAAGTGGGCGAGGACGGTTTGCTTTTCCTCCGGTGTCAGCCGGTCGCGGATCTGGTCATAGACGAGGGGCAGCTTGCGCCAGAGGCGGAAGTGGGCCTCGTCATTGTAATGGATGTCGGTCGCGCCGACCACCGGGCGGGATTTCCAGTCGGGGGCGAAGTGCCACGCGGCGGAGCGCACGAGAAAATCCCGGGCCTTGACCAGATATTTTTCCTCACCGGTGACGATCCAGCAGAGGGTGGAGGCCTCGGCGACGCCCGAGATCAGGCCGCACACATCCTGGACGGCGCGCCATTTGTCGGCCTTGTCGGAATCGCGCTTGGAGGGTGACGGATCGCCGTAGGTGACGGGCTCGGCAGGGAAAGGCAGGGCAAGATATTCGCGGTCGAGGTCGGCCTTGAGCTTGGCGAAGGCCGGGGCGCCCGCCCCGGTGAGACAGTAGGCGCGGAAGGTCTCGGCCCGGCCGGCGAGGACGTTGGTGCGCGGGGTGGCGGCCGGGATGACGGCGGCGGGGTTCTCGGCGGCAAAGGCGGCGTGGCAAGCGAGCAGGAGAACGAGCAGGAGTCGGTTCATGGGAGGGCGGGTAAGGACCAGTGACGGATGGACCAGTCACCGAGTTTCGGGTGATTGAGCTTCCAGTCGCCGGCGGCCCCGGTGACCACGCGCCACGCCACTGAGGCGGCGCGGTCGTTGCCGGCCCAGGACAGCGCGGCGAGCACGATTGCACCGGCCTGGCGGTTGGTCGTGGCGACCGGGGTGGCGTGATAGGGGGCGGCGACATGGCGGCGCTCGGTGGTGTCGTCGAGACGGGTGTCCCATTCGGTGGTGTTGAAACCAAGCAGGGGCTGGAGCGCGGTGCCGCGGCCGTCGGAGGAGGTGGCACTGAGGGTTGAGGCGGTTGCCCCCAACCGCCCTTGGGGATTCTCGCCGGGGGCAGGGCCGTTGAGGGTAACGGCCCCTACCGTCGCCAGTGGCAGGGCAAACCCGCCCAGGCGCAGCACGACGGGCTGGCGGGCCTCGACGTGATGCACGTGCAGCAGCCAGCCGTCGCGCCAGAAGACAAACGTCTCCACGCCGGTGTTCACCTGCCCGACCTTGAAGCCCAAGTTGTAGGCGTAGCCGAGGTGCTCGGCGTCGAGTTCGACCGCGACGGTTGAATGCCGGCCGAAGACGCGGCCGTCGTCGACCTGGGCCGTGAGCGCGGAGTCGAACGAATAGGCGGTGGCCTCGGGAAACGCATAGGTGAAATGGACGCCCGTGCGGTAGCTGAGCTTGCTCCATTTCCACGGACCGTAGCGCGTCTGCGAATTGCCGACCATGGAGCCGGCGTTGAGGATCTCGATGTCGCCACCCGGGACACTGCGCGTGACGAGCCCCGGGGCGGCCATAACACGCACGAAGCCGCGCTCCGCGGGCAGCGGTAGCTCCGCGTCGTTCCAGAAGGCGTGGTCCGGCGGCAGGAGCAGCGGCGTGAAACCCTTGGCGGCCCAGTAGGTGGACGCGGCGCAGGAATAGGGCTCGACGATCTGGTCGAAGCGGTCGGTGAAGCCGGAGTTCAAGCAGCCTTGCTCCTGGTAGATCGGGCGCGAGAGGAAGAAGTCGAGGTTGCGCGTGCAGAGCCGGCGCAGGAGGCCGGGCGCGACGTCGGTGCAGTGCTCGATCAGCGCGAGGCCGAAGACGTTGAGGCAGTTGAAGCGGTAGGTGATGGAGCGCCCGAAGGCCGGGTGCTCGCCGCTGGCGGCGAAGAAATGCTGGTAGTCGGCGACGAACAGCTTCGCCCAACCGCGCCAGCGCGCGGTGCGCGCCGGATCGGCGGCCCCGTGCAGGTGCGACCACATCAGGCCGTAGAAGTGGAAGGCGTAGGCGTTGTAGTGGTCGTAGGCCTGGTTGATGCCGTCCTCAAACCAGCCGCCACCGCGGTGCATCGTCTCGAGCTGGTTAAGGTGCGCCGTGATGGCGGCGCGGTCGGTGCGATGCGCGAAGCCGTGCTTCCCCAAAAACTCGAGGATGTGCACCGACATGAACAGGTGGTTGTTGTTGACGATGCCGCCGCCGCGGCAGGTGGCGAACCAGCGCGCGACCTGCGCCTGCTCGGCCGGGGCCAGGGGCGCCCAGAGCTCACGTTCGGCGAGTTGCAGCGCGATCGTCATCAGGCCCATCTCGACATGGTGCTGGTGGTAGCTGGCGTCGGGCCCCCAGTAGTGCGGATGGGTCGGGTCGGTCCCGGCGAGGAGCCCGGCGCGGAACCAGGTGGTCAGCTGCGTGCGCAGGGCCGCATCCTCGGGGCGCGGGGCGGACTGGAGCCAGAACGCCGCGAGCGTGAGCGGGCGGGCGAAACTCTCGAGACGGTCGGCCTGCGCATCGTGGTCGCTGGCGCGGCCGGTGATGGGAATCTCGGCGCGGCCCGGCCGCATGAGTACGGCGAGCGGTTCCAGGAGGCGGCGGGCGGAGTCCTGCCAGTGCAGATAGGGGGCGGGGAGTTTCATGGCGGATTGGTCAGGTCGAGGAATCGTAGACGCGGGTGTCGATGACGGCCTGCATCGGGCGGTTTTCGGCGTAGGCGCGGAGATTGTTGAGGGCGAATTCGCCGGCGTCGCGCCGCCGGTCGGTGGTGGGTCCGGCGAGGTGGGGCGTAAGGGTCACGTTGGCGAGTCCGCGGAAGCCCGAGTCCGCCGGCAGCGGCTCGACGGTGAACACGTCCAGTCCCACGTTGAGGCGGCCTTCCCGGGCGACGCGGAGCAGGGCGGCCTCATCCACCACGGCGCCGCGACCAACGTTGACGAAGACGCCGCCCGGCGGAATGAGCCGCAGGAGTTTCTCGGTCACGATCCCGGTCGTGGCCGGGATGAGCGGCGCGAGTTCCACGATGATGTCATTGCGGGAAAACAAATCCTCCAGACTCGGCGAGCGGGTGACGCCGTAGCGCGCCTCCGTGGCGGCATCGACGTCCGGCGCGCAGGCGGAAATGACGCAACCGAACGGCTGCAACAGGCGTACGAGCTCGCGGGAAACGAGGCCGAAACCATGCAGCCCGACGCGGCGTTCGTAGAGCGAGGCGGTCTCGGAGTCGCGGTTTTTCCAACCGCCCTCGCGATGCATTTCCAGGGTCCAGTGCGTGGCGCGCCGCAGGCAGGAAAGGATGTGGAACAGCGCCCATTCCGCCACGATGCGGCTGATCGAGCCGCCCCAGTTGGTGACAATGAGGCCGTTGGCGATGTGCTCCCGGGGGATGTGTTTCTTGATCGAGCCCGCGAGATAGCACACGTAGCGGAGATTGGACGGGAGCTCCGCGGGCAGCGGCGGGGTCTTCCAACAGGTGACGAGGACCTCGGGGTTGCTCGCCATGAGGCGGGCGTGGAAGTCGGCCTCCTCCAGGGTGGAGGTGTCCACACTTTCGAAACGACCGGCCAGAGCCTGCACCGTGGACCAGTGCGGAGTCGGCAGGAAATGCTTGATTTCCTGGGGTGTGAGGGCGGTGAGGAGGGAGGCGGGGCGCGACATGGAGTGGGAGCGGTGCGACGATCAGGGGGAGGCAGCGTCAGGTCCGCGAGGGGCGGGCGGGTAGCATTCAAGCAGGGTGGCGGTCGGAGACGGTTGAAAGTGAGCCGGCCCCAGGCCTGCCGGGCAGAAGAATTTATCGCAGCGCTTCATCCGATGGGTCTCGCCGCCAACCGTCACCGTGCAGGCGCCGTCCGTGACGATGGCGATGTGGGCGGAGTCTTCGGACTTGGTGACCGGGCCGCGCAGGTGGGACTGGCGGAGGGAGAAGCAGGGCGTGCGTTCGGGGCCGATGAGGTTGTCCTGGTAGGAATCCGGACCGAGCGCGCGGTGGCGGCGCGGCGGGCAGGCGGCCTCGACGGCCATACGGCTGGCGGGCCAGGCGCTGGTGTCGAATACATCGAGGCAGAATTCCAGGCCGCGATTCATGAAGCGGGCGGACTCGGGCAGCACGTAACCGCCCCGTTCAAACTCGAAGCGCACGACGAGGTCGCTCGGTTCCTGGACCTCGACGAGCAACAGGCCCTCGCCGAGGGCGTGGGGCACGCCGCCGGGCACCAGCCAGGTTTCGCCGGGCTTGACCGGGATCCGGTCGAAGCAGGACTCGAGCGCGGTGATGTCCTGCGTCTCGATCATGCGGCGGAGGGCGTCGCGCGACGGGGGCCGCTGGAAACCGAGATGGATATAGGGCGCCGTGATCTCGGGGCGCGTGGCGAGGATGTGGTAGGCCTCGGTCTTGCCGCTCGGGGCGCCCAGGAAGCGGCGGGCAAAGTCGGCCGTCGGGTGGGCCTGAAAATGCAGGCGGATGGCCGGGTCGAGCAGCTTGACGAGGAGCTGCGGGTGCGCGCCGAAGCGGGCGGCGTGCTTGGCGCCGAGGAAATAGTCCGGGTCGCCGGCGAGCAGCGTGGCGAAGTCGTGGGTCGCGCCGCCCACGACGACCGGGGAGACGCCTTCGCGGACGGACTCACGACCGGCGTTGACGGCGCGGGTGGTGGAGGCAACCCAGTCCTCGGGAAAGTGGGTGTCGGCCGGGTTGGCGGCACCGGCGAGGGCGTCCAGGCTGTGCCCACCCTGATAAGTGCGCCAGACCCGGTGAGGCGGGAGCAGCACGAGCTTTCCACGGGAGGCAGACATGGCGGGGGGCGGGCGGGTGAATGGGGGAGTCGGCGGCGGGAGATTAACCGGCCGGCGCCGCGGCGGGTTTGGCCCGGGCCTGTTTCACGAGGAGCCAGCCGATGAGAATCACGACGCCGCCGCAGAAGAGGAAGGACAGGCGGCCGACCAGCGGGTTGGGGATGAAGGCCATGCAGCAGACCGCCACGCCATAGGGGAGGCAGAGCCAGCCGATGAGCCAGGACTGTTTGTCGTCCGTGGCGGCCATCTCTTCCTTGGCGTAGTCCACGGGCGTGGCGAGGTTGGTGCACATCAATTCGATGGAGGCCTTCTGTTTCGCCGATTCATTCTTGTAGAACAGCCGGGCGATGAGGAACCAGGCCAGACCGGCGCCGGAAATCGTGAAGACGCCGACGCCCTGTTCCCAGTTCTGGCGCTCCCAGTTGGTGACGTCGTCAATGACGCCGAACTTCTGCGCGGCCCACGCGATGTTGAGGTAGCGGTCGGTCAGGAAACTGGTGACGAAGCAGATGATGACAGCCGACCAACCGGTCCAGCCCGGGGTGCGGCGGATGACGAGGCCGAGCACCAGCGGCACGACGTAAGGGAGGGAAACGAGGACCTGAAATTTCACCATGAGCTCGAAGAGGGTGAGGTTTTTCAGCGTGGTGTAGAAGATGGCGACCATGATGACCGCAAAGCCCAGGGCCACGGTCGTGTATTTGCCGGCGCGGAGGAGTTCCTGGTCCGTCGCGTCCGGCCGGAGGATGGGCTGGTAGAAATTCTTGATGAAGACACCGGCATTCTTGTTCAGGCCGGCATCCATGGATGACATCGTGGCGGCAAAGATGCCGCTCACCAGCAGACCGATCATGCCGACGGGGAAGACGGCTTGGGCGATGGCGAAAAAGGAGCCTTCGGAAGGTTGGCCGAGGGTGGGGAAGGTGGCGGCGAGGTCGGGATGGGTGATTCTGGCCAGCATCGGCGGGATGAACCACAGGAAGATACCCAGGAGGAAGAGCGAGCCGCCCAGAATCGCGGCCTTGCGGGCATGCGTGCCATCCTTGACGCAGAGGTAGCGCGACGCGTCGTGCAGATTGTTTGTGGAGAGGAATTGTTTGAAGATGATGGCAATGCACCAGAACAGCAGGAAGTCGTCGGTCATCAGCTTGTCGATGTTCAGCGAGGTTTTCGACAAGTGCTCCATGGCGATCGACCAGCCGCCGACATGCGCGATCGCCAAGAACAAGGTGACAATGGTCACGGGCATCAAAATGAGCACCTGGATGAAATCACTGGCCAGCACGGCCCAACTGCCGCCGAGCAGCGAGATCAGCAGCACGGTGAGACCGGTGACAAAGATCGTCAGCTGCACGTCGATATCAAAGGCGGCGGAGAAGAAGACCCCAAGGCCATAAAGCCAGATGCCGGCCGTCAGCATCTGCAACGGCAGCGTGATCCAAGTGAAGGTCTGTTCGCTGGCGCGGCCGAAACGCTGGCGGACGGCTTCCATGCCGGTGACCACCCGCAATTGACGGATCTTCGGGCCGAACCAGGCGGCGTTGACAAAGAACCCAATGGCATTGCCGACGTAGATGATCATGATCGGCCAACCGTCCTCATAGGCGCGACTGGCGGCCCCGGTGAAAGTCCAGGCACTGAAGGAAACCATGAAGGCCGAGCCGCCGGCCATCCACCACAGCACCTGACCGCCGCTGCGGAAATAGTCGCTGACGTTCGTGATGAATCGTCGGAAAACGAAGCTGATGACCAGCATGAAGACGAAATAGAAAGCGAGGACGGCGTAATCGTAGGGTGTCATGGGGCGGGGGTGAAGGGGCTGGGTTCAGTCAAATATAATAATTATGAAAATCCAAGCATTATATTCCGCCCTGACCCTGGCCGGCCGGCGGGGGCGGGGGTTATGGGGCGGGCCCCGTCGAGTTGCCGATGATCAGGGGGGCGGGGAGTACCAGATCGGTAAAACCCTCGGCCGGCACGCCCTCGCCCAGCACGAGGCGGGCGGCGGCCTCGCCCAGCTTGTCCGGGCCGGCACCGGCGCCGGTGATGCGCAACGCGCCCTCCACGCTGAGGCGGGATACGTCGGCGGAGGCCAGGCTGAGATCACCCGGCACCTTCCAGCCTTCGCGTTGCAGGGCCATGGCGGCACCCGCGGCCATGCCGGTATTGTAGGTGGCAAAGGCCGTGGGAAAGTCGGCGCGCCGCGCGAATTTCATCAGCCCATGGATGGCTTCGGCGCCCTCCGCCCGGTCGGCGTCCTTGAGCACGATGGTGTAACGGGGATCCAGTTTCAGGCCGAGCTGGCCCAGGGCGATGCGCAGGGCAGCGAGACGCGCATCATGGCGGCCGAGCGCGGAGTTTCCGCCCAGCCACCCGATGCGCTGGTGGCCGAGGTTGAACAGGTGCCGCACGATCAACTGGAGCCCCTCCGTCTCGTTGCCCAGCACGGAATGGCAGAGTCCGGGATAACGCGCCGACACCGCGACCACGCGCGGCGTGAGCCGGTTCACCTCCTCCAGGAACGGCTGGGCCACCTCGCCGAGCAGCACCACGCCGCCAATGTTGTGGCTGGGATGGAGCAGCTTTTGCAGTTTCTCCGGGGTGAGTTCGTCTTCGGCGCCGAGATAGACCGCCCGGTAGCCGCGGGCCTCAAGCTCCTGGTGCAGGCCATGCTGCACATGGCCGAAATAGGTGCTGGGAATATACAGCCGCAGCGGGGCGCGCAGAATGAAACCGATCTGCCGGACGCGCGCGGAGTCGGGGGTGGCGTCGACCCGCATGCCCTTCGGCAGGTAGCCCAGGCTGACAGCGCGCTCCCAGATGCGCTTGTAGGTCTCGGGATTGATGCCGACGCTGCGGCCGTTCAACGCGAGCGAGACGAGGGCTTGGGAAACCCCCAGGTCCTTGGCCAGTTGGGTCTGGGAGACTTTCTTCCGGGGGCGCATGTTGGGGGCGAGCTTTGATAACTATGACTCCGTGACAATGATTTATTAGATGAGGGGCGGATTTATATTCCCCGGCCACCGGCGCGCGGCCCGCCGGTCGGGGATTTTCTTTGCCCCCGCCCGTCCGCCCATTCTTGATGGAACAATCTATTGCCGTCCGGGGCATCGACCCAGGACCCCTTACTCATGCTGCAAATGTTTATTCCCTCACGTTGCCGGTCCGTGTGCCTGGTCTGGCTGATAGCGACCGCCGCCACCGGCCACGCCGCCGCCGCTCCCGACCTGGTGGTCGTGATCAGCATCGACCAGCTGCGGGCCGATTACCTCGAAAGATTCGCGCCGTATTTTGGCGAAGGTGGCTTCGATCGCCTGACCCAGGGCGGACTGAGCTTCACGGACAATCACTACCGGCACTCCATCACCAAGACCGGCCCGGGCCACGCCCTCATGCTCACCGGGGTGCATGCGGACCAGAACGGCATCATCGCCAACGACTGGCTCCTCCGCACCTGGCCGGCCTTGGAGCAGGTCAACTGTGTGGAGGACCGTGAGGCGCCGCTCGTCGGCATGGCGCCGCGGACGGTGCGCTCACCGGGCGGCATCCTCGAGGCGAAGACCGGCCGCTCGCCGCGGCCGCTGCAGGCGAGCACGGTGGGTGACCAGCTGAAGCTGCGTCACGGGGCGGCGTCCAAGGTTTACGGCGTGGCCGACAAGGACCGAGCCGCGATCCTCATGACCGGCAAGCTGGCGGACGCCGCCTATTGGACCGAGTCGGGCCGGGTGGTTACGACGACCTTTTACCGCGCGGAGCTGCCCGGCTATTTCGCGGACTTCAACGCGACCAAGTTCGTGGAACAACATTTTGGGCACGCATGGACGCGCCTCCTCGATCCGGCGGAATATGAAAAGGTGCAGGGACCCGATGATGCCCCCGGGGAGTCGAGTGAATACGGCCTGACGCGCACTTTTCCCAAGCGGATCGACGGGGGGAAGCAGGAGATATCCAAGGATTTCTACGAGGCGTATGACCACGCGCCCTGGGACAACGACCTGGTGGCCGCGATGGCCCGCGAGGTGATCGGGCAGGAAAAGCTCGGCCAACCCGATGGAGCGCCCGACCTGCTGGCCATCGGATTTTCCCAGCCGGACAAGATCGGCCACGCCTACGGACCCGACAGCCATGAGGTGATGGACTCGATCATCCGGCTCGATCGCACGCTGGCGGATCTCTTTCAGTTTCTGGACGAGAAGGTCGGCCTGCAACATTGCACCATCGTGCTGACGGCCGATCATGGGGTGGCCCCGTTGCCGGAAAGGATCCAGGCCGCGGCCCGCGGCTTGCCGGCTGGCCGGGTCAAGGGGGCGGACCTCGACCAGGCGGTCTTCGCCGCGCTCGACGCGAAATTCGGACCGCTCGCCGGGGATGAGCGCTGGGCCGCGCGCGACGGCCTGGGCTATCATCTGAATCCTGCGGCGCTGAGCCAAAAGCAGGTCGCCCCCGCAGTCGTCGAGTCGGCTTTGCGTGACGCCCTGGTCGCCCTGCCGGTTGTCGCGGCCGCCTACACCCGCACGCGCCTGCTCGATCCGGCGCCCTTGGACCGCATCGGCGAGGCGATGCGGCTGAGCTTTTTTCCGCCGCGCAGCCCGGATGTGGTGGCCGTCCTCCAGCCCTTTTTCATCGACCGGATCAATCCCGGCAGCACGCATGGTTCGCCGTACGATTACGACACGCATGTGCCGTTGGTCTGGTTTGGGGCCGGCGTGCCGGCCGGGGTGCGGACCGGGCGCGTGGGCCTGGACGACCTGGCCCCGACGCTGGCGCACCTCCTCGGGGTGCCGGCGCCGCCGCTGGCCCGGGGCGTGATCCTGTTCTGAGGCCCGGCGCCGAACCGCGGGTCGCTCACCTCACTTGTCCGCCACCGGCTGCTGGTAATAGACGCGCAGCTCGGGCTTGACGCCGATGAGGGCCTGCGCGCGCTGCAGCGCCTTCTTGGTGGCGAGCGTGGGGTTTTCCTCGGCTGGGAAAAGGTTTTCCAGGCCGATCTTGTCCGCCACGCCGCTGCGCTTGAGCACGGCGGCGACGTCGCCGTGGACGCCGGAGATCAGCAGGTGCCGGTGCTGCGAGTGCAGGTAGTCCAGCAACTGGGAAAGGGCCATGACCGTCGTGGCGTCGAGGTGGCGGGCGTTCTTCATGCGCAGGATGAAGACGCGGACGTTGGGATCCTCGGCCAGCCGGCGGACGCCATCCTGAAAGATGTCCGCGGCGCCGAAGAACAGGTTGCCCTCGACGTGCACGATCGAAACCTGGGGGTGGTTGCGGTCGGCCGGGGCAGCGATCTCCGCGAGCTGGCCCTGGTCGTCGAAGGCGTGTTCAAGCAGGCTCGGGGCGCTGGCCTTCTGGAGGAACAGCACGAGGGAAATGCCGACGCCGGTGAAGATGGCGGTGTCCAGCTTCAGGAAGAGGGCCGCGATCAGCGTGACCCAGAAGACCATGGCATCGGCCCGGGTCGCCCGGCGCACGATGAAGATCTGCGCCGGTTGGAAGAGCCGGATGGCGATGGTGATGAGATAGGCGGCGATCGCGGCGATGGGGATGTAGGCGAGCAACGGGGCCAGCGCCAGCAACACCAGCAGCACGATGCCGCTGCCCGCGATCACGGCCCACTGGGTGCGGGCCCCGGCCTGCTGACCGGCGGCGCTGCGCAGAAAGGAGGCGGAGCCCGGCATGGCCCCGAAGCCGGCACTGAGCAGGTTGCCCAGACCCATGCCGATCAGCTCCTGGTTGGGATCAATGCGCTGGCCGCTCTGGGTGGCGAGACTCTTCGCGATGGTGACGGACTCCAGCATGCCGAGGAGGGCCGCCGCGATCGCGAAGCTGGTGAGGCTGGGGAGCACGGCCAGGCCCGCAGCGTTCAGGGGGAACCCGGTGAAGAAAGGCATGGCCTGAGAAATTTCGCCGAGGTCGCGCACCAGCCGCACCCCGTGCTGGTCGAGATCAAAGCCCCAGGTCAGGAGGCCGGCGAGCACCAGCGTGAACAATCCGTCGGGCCAGCGGGGCCGCCAGCGGCGGAGCCAGCTGATGAGCAGCAGGCTGCCGAGGCCGATGACGGCGGTCAGGCGGTCGAAATCGAAGGTGAGGACGCTGGTGGCCAGATGCTGCAGCGTGCCGGGGAGGCTGACCTCCGGCCCCCGGGCGATGCCGAACAGGTTGCCGAGCTGCCCGGTGGCAATGAGGATGCCGACGGCGGTGGTGTAGCCCACGATGACCGAGCGGGAGACAAACTGCGTGACCTTGCCGAAGTTCGCGAGCCCGGCCAGGAGCTGGATGGCGCCCATGAGGAAGCCGATGAGGAGCACTTTTTGCAGCGCGCCCAGCGGCTCGTTCGCCAGGGTGACCAGGCCGCCCGCCAGAATGATGCTGATCGTGTTGGTCGGACCGAAAACCAGGTGCTGCGACGAACAGTAGAGTGAGCAGAGCACGGTGCCCACGATGGCGCCGGTGATCACGGCGGTCACCGGGATGCCGATCAGGAGCGCGAATGCGATGGCCTGGGGGATGGTTATGGCGGCGATCACCAGTCCTGCCATCAGATCGGACCGCAGCCAGGTGCGGTCGTAGGCCGGCAGGCTCCGCAACAGCGGTGGGATCAGATTGGCCCGGACTTTCTGGCCGATGCCCGAGATGCGCTCGCCGGCCATTTCGGTCAGGTCGTCGAACTCGGCCATTTTGGCCGATTTGAAAAACTTCTTGATCATCGTGCGCGGGTGTCGGGCTGGCGCCGGGAGATCGGCGTCTGGTGGGCGTGGTCCTCGATGCTCAATTTGATTTGCTGGTTCAGTCGTCCAAGTCGCTCCGCGGGGCCCCGGCAGGCTGACGGTGGTTGAGACCGTGGCCGGTGGCGACGTAGAAATCGCGGGCACCGGACCTTCGCAACGTGCAGAAGCCTCTCTGGGCCATGAAAATGGCTGCCCGGGTTGGGATCGAACCAACGACCAAGTGATTAACAGTCACCTGCTCTACCACTGAGCTACCAGGCAATTTACCAATCGAACGGCCAAAAAGAGATGCGCTTGAATGCTTGTCAATCCCTCTGTCGTGTAAAAACAGGGAAATTGGGATGCGTTTCAAAGTTTTGGTTGCATCGGCCCCACGCGCTCATTCAACTCGACCCTCTTTTCCATTACGCCTGCCTCCAATTCCGGAGTCACAGGGGGAACGAAACCATGAAGAAATACCAACTTACTGTCAGCACGCGCCAAGGCACCGGCCGCAGCGCTTCCCGCCGCCTCCGCAAGGCCGAAAAAATCCCGGCCATCCTCTACGGCAAGCACACGAAGCCCGAGAGCCTGGCGGTCAACGCCCCGGAGTTCGTCAAGCTCCTCAAGGAAATCCGCGGCAGCGCCGCCCTCATCGAGCTGAAGCGCGAAGCCGGCTCCCCGGCGCTCTCCTTCCTCCAGGAAATCCAGCGCGACCCGATCACGGACAAGTATCTCCATCTCGACCTCCAGGAAGTGAAGGAAAACGAGAAGATGATCATCAACGTGACCATCCACACCATCGGCGAGGCCTTTGGCGTGAAGACCGAGGGCGGCATCCTCGAGACCGCCTCCCATCGCCTGCGCATCCGCTGCCTGCCGCGGGACCTGCCGGCCTACATTGAGGTCGACATCACCGAGCTCAAGGTCGGCGAGACCATCCACGTCAGCGAACTCAAGCCCATCACCGGCGTCGAGTTCCTCGACGACAAGAACCAGGCCGTCGTCATCTGCGTGCCGCCGCCCGCCGAGGAAGTGGTCGAGACCGTCGCCGCCGTCGTCGCACCCGCGGACGGTGCCGCCGCCGCACCCGCCGACGGTGCCGCCGCTGCTGCGCCTGGTGCCGCCGCCGCCGCGCCCGCCAAGGGCGATGCGAAGGCCGCCGCTCCGGCTGCGGGCGCCAAGCCCGCCGCCGCCCCGGCCAAGAAGTAATCTCAGTCCACGGGCCGTCCGTTCGCGGGCGGGCCGTTTTGCACGCTGTTCTTTGAGTCATGTCCGTCACGCTGATCGCTGGACTGGGCAACCCCGGGCGAGAATACGCCGCCACCCGCCATAACCTCGGTTTCACCGTGGTGGAGGCGCTGGCGGCGTCCGAGGGCTTGAAGTGGAAGAATGAATCCCACTTCGAGGCCGCGACCGCCCGCTGGGATGTCCGCCCCGGTGTCACCCGCCTGCTGGTCAAGCCGGCGACCTTCATGAATGAAAGCGGCCGCGCCCTGCGCGCGCTGCTCGACTTCCATAAGGCCGCCGTCAGCGACCTCATCGTGGCCTACGACGATCTCACGATCGACACGGGGCGCGTGAAGGTGTCCGTCACCGGCAGTGCCGGCGGCCACAACGGCGTCGCCAGCCTGCTCGAGCACCTCGGCGGCGGCTTCGTCCGCTACCGGCTCGGCATCAACGCGCCGCGCCCGGCGGAGATGGATATCAAGGACTTCGTGCTAGGAAAATTTACCACAGAACAAACCCAAATCATCGACCAAAAACTGAACCCATTCGTGGACGGCCTCCGCCTGCTCATCAACCGCGGGCCCGCCGAAGCCATGAACCAACTCAATCGCCGTGACCACCATGACCCAGACCAAGCGTAACTACAAAGCCACCCTCATCCTCGACAACCGCGGCAAGGAAGACTCCGTCGACCAGCTCATCGAGGGCGTGAAGAAGGAAATCACCGCCGTCGAGGGCGAGGTCACCGCCGTCGAGAATCTCGGCCGTCGCGAGTTCGCCCGCGTCACCGACGACAAGTTCCCCGGCGGCGTCTACGTGCAGGTGAGCTTCACCGCCCCCGGCTCCGCCCCCGCCCAGTTGCACGAGCGCCTGCGGCTCAATGACAGCGTCTACCGCGCGCTCGTCGAGAACGCCTAAGCGTTTTCGCGCCGCCCCCCCCACCATGGCCAATCTCAACAAAGTGATGCTCATCGGCAACCTGACGCGCGATCCGGAACTCCGGGTCACGCCGAAGGGCACCGCCATCTGCCAGTTCAGCCTGGCCGTGAACCGCAAGTTCAAGGACGAGAGCGGCGGCGAG
>JBKJTZ010000072.1:0-36564 GCA_046590295.1 Lacunisphaera sp. | reverse complement strand
ACTTTGCGGTGCCTGAGCCGGTAGGGGCGGTTGCCCTCAACCGCCCTCGGTGAGACCAGGGCCGTTGAGGGCAACGGCCCCTACCTAAAGCGTCTATTCTTCAAGGGACGTTGGTATGATATACGGACATAGGCCGGGACCGTTGCCCCTTACTGGCCTTCCGGACGAGGGCCGTTGAGAGCAACGGCCCCTACCACTCCCGTGCTCCTTCTTGGATCCGGTTCCGGCCCCGGCACCGGCCGCCTTTTTTCAGGCCTCAGGATTACGCTTCTCCGCTCACATCGGCGGGTGCGTGTCGCCGGTGGCGCGCTCGATCTTCACGCGGCGCGGGCGCTCGGCGTTGGCCTCGAGCACGTTCAGGCGGTATTCCCCCACCGTCAGCGTGTCCCCGCGCTTGGGCAGGCGGCCGAAAAGCCGCATGGTCCAGGTCGCCACCGTCTCGCGGGACTGGAATTCCAGCGGCCAGCCGGTCTCCGCCTGCAGTTCGCGCATCGTGAGCGTGCCGCTGACCACGATGGAGTGGGCCGTTCGCTCGTAAATGGGGCCGCTCTCGATGTCGAATTCGTCGCGGATATCGCCGACGATCTCCTCCAGCACGTCCTCAAAGGTCACGATGCCCGCCAGGGCGCGCTTTTCGTCGAGCACCACGGCAAGGTGGCTGCGCGAGATGCGGAAGCGCTCGATCATGGTGTGCAGCGGCGTGGTGAGTTCAAATTCCACCGCCCGCCGGATGAGCGGCTCGAACGGGGTGTCGGGGCCGAGCGCGCTGATCTGCCAGAGCCATTCGCGCACCAGGAGCAGGCCCTTGACCTGGTCGAGCGAGCCCGAGCAGACGGGAAACCGGCTGTGCCCGCTGGTCTGGGCGGTGCGGAGGTTCTCGGCCAGCGGCTTGTCCGTCCAGAGGGCGACGACCTGGTCGCGCGGGCGCATGATGAGCTGGGCCTGGGTCTGGCGGGCGCGCAACGACTGGACCATGAGCTTGTTGATCAGGGCGTCGCCCGGATGCGCATGCCGGGCGTGGCTGAAGACGTATTCGAGCTCGTCCGAGCTGAAGGCGTGCTCGCCTTCCGTGGCGGGCCCGAGTCCCGCCCAGCGCAGAAACAGGTTGGCCAGGCCGTTGAGGGAACGGATGAACGGATAAAAAATATAATAGAACACCAGCAGCGGCGCCGCGACCCAGAGCGACACGGCCTTGGCCCGCTGAATGGCGAGCGACTTCGGAGCGAGTTCACCGAAAATGATGTGCAGGAAGGTGATCACCGCGAAGGCCATGGCAAAGGCAATGGACGACACCGTGACCGGGTCGGTGATGCCCCAACGCGCCAGGAGCGGCTCCAACCGGTGGGCGAGAAACGGCTCACCCACCCAACCGAGGCCCAGGCTGGCCAGGGTGATACCCAGCTGCGTGGCGGAAAGGGCGGCGTCGAGATGCTCGGTGGCCTTGAGGGCAAACTTCACCCGCCAGCCACCCGTCTTGAGCAGCGGCCGGAGCTGGCTGGACCGCACCTTGACGAGCGCGAATTCGGCCGCCACGAAGAAGCCGTTGGCGAGCACCAGCGCGCCAATGATGATGGCCTCCAAGGTGATGCCGAGTAGTTCGTTCATGCGTGAAAAAATGACCTTACGGCCCTCATTCCCTTGGGCAATGCTTTTGGCCGGCCGCGAGATTTAACCTTCAACTCACGAGGTGGTTACATTTGTCCCCCCGGTCCCGGGCGGAGGGAGTTCAGGTTCGACATGCCTCTCTCTCCACCTACTGTGCGCTTCACCCCTATGTCCGGTACCTCCTCCGACAAACTGGCCAACCGTATTTTGCGCGGTCTGGTCATCGGCATAATCCTCGGCGTCATCACGCTTCTCGCCGGTCCCCATGTGCCCATCCCGGAGTTCCTGCAGATGCTGCTGGTCCAGGTAGGCATCAAGTCCTCCGCCACGCTGCTGGAAATGATGCGCGGCGTTTCCACCGTGCTGCTCGACCCCTTCGGCCGCGTTTTCCTGCGCCTGTTGTTCTTCGTCGTCATCCCGCTGGTGTTCGCCTCGCTGGCCACCGGCGTCGTGCAACTGGGTGATCCGAAGAAACTCGGGCCTCTGGCTGGCCGCACCTTTTCGCTGTTCTTCTTCAACATGGCCATCGGCGTCGGCCTCGGGTTGTTGATGATGAACACCCTCGCCCCCGGCGACCACATCGACGCCGACACCAAGGCCCGGCTCATGGCGGAGTTCGGCTCGGCCGCCCAGCAGCACCTGCAGACGCAGGCGGGCCAGACCGGCCTGTCGTTGGCCGTCATCGTCGAGATGTTCATGCCGGCGAACTTGTTCGGCGCCGTCGTCGGCCAGAGCACGACCCGCATCGGCGATGTCCTGCCTCTTATCCTGTTCGCCATTCTGGTCGGTCTGGTCGGGATGAGCCTGCCGGACGACAAACGCCTGCGCCTGCAAAGCACCCTGGAACTGGTGACCGAATTGATGACCGGCATCGTGCACCTCGCGCTCCGGCTCGCGCCTTACGCCGTGCCTTGCCTCATCTACAGCATCCTCGTCAAGTCCGGCCTCGATATCATCGTGGCGCTCGGCGTGTTCGTGCTCGGCTGCATCGGAGTCATGGCCCTGCACTTGTTCGGCACCATGAGCCTCTGGCTCAAGTTGTGGACCAAATGGTCGCCCCGCGCCTATTTCCGGGCGGTCGAGGAGGTGATCGTGACCGCGTTCTCCACCAGTTCCAGCAACGCCACCCTGCCCGCGGCGCTGCAGAATGCGCGGGAGAAGCTCCATGTCACCCCGAGCGTCGCCGGCTTCGTGCTGCCGCTGGGCACCACCATGAACATGAGCGGCACCGCGCTCTACGAGGGCTGCGTTGTGCTGTTTGTCGCGCAGGTGTTCGGGGTGGACCTCAGCCTTGGCCAGCAGGTCACGCTGCTCCTGCTTTCCGTCCTGAGCGCGGTGGCCGTCGCTGCCATCCCCGGTGGCTCCCTGCCGCTCATCGCCGGCCTGCTCATCACCTTCGGCATCCCGGCTGAGGGCATCGGCATCATCCTCGGCACCGACCGCATCCTCGACATGTGCCGCACCGCGACGAATGTCGGTTGCGACCTGACCACCGCCGTGGTCGTGGACGAGATGATGAAGAAAGCCGAGGCGAAGGCCGCGAGCACGGCCGTGGTTGGTTAATGGACAGCTGTGGTTGGGTCGGCCCAATAACCGGCGGCACCGCGTGCCGCCTACTCCGCCGCGATCTCCAGACCCGCGATGCCGCCATCGTCGCCAACCTGCACGGAGAGATTCATCGGCCGGCAGCACACCTCGCAGTCCACGGTGAATGCGGCGCTGCCTTCCGACACGTCAAAGGCGAGCGTGAAGGATTCGCCGCAATGCGGGCACTCGATGGCCAGGGCTTCGTTCACGCCGCCAGTCGGGCCCAATCGAACGGGTGACGCAAGCGGACACCAAGGCCGGGCGCCGCCGCCAGGGCCGACCCTTGGTCAGAATCTTCCCATCTTGCTCTTGGCCGGCGCGTCGGGGGGAAAGCCCTCGTAATTGTGTGCGCTGCCGGCGCTGTCCGCCCAGCGCGGCAGGTTGTCCTTCCGTGCCTGCTTGGTGTTGAGCACCTCGCCGCGCATGGCGGCGAAATCCGTGTGCGTCTTCTTGCACTCCGGGCCGCACTGACCATTGAAATTGCCCAGGCGCAGCATGTATTCGTTGATGGCAGTATAAACGACGTCCTCGACCTCGCAGCCGTAGGCCTCGGCGGTCCGCTTCAGGGGGTCATATTCGGCGTAGTCCAGGTGTACTTTGACATTCATGGGGGTAATCTCCGTGGGTGGTTGGCCGGCACGAGTGATTCGGGCCGAATTGGTTTATCCCATTGTCCTCCCAAAGTCGCCCTCTGGCTGTTCACTTCTTGCCCAAGGCTGGGCGTGCGTTGCAACCGGCCTGGGCTGGTCCGTTTGATTTTCCGCCAACAACCACCCGTTGGTCGGTCGGGGTTTACCCCCGACCCATCTCCCCCCAGGGTTTACGAGCCGCCCGCCTCACCACCAGTAATGGACGATCCGCTGCCCGGCCCAGACGAGCCCGACCGCGGCGATCGCCAGCGAGCACGGCACCGCCACCCTCGCGCGGAACCACTCGCGCTCGCGCCACCAGCCCACGGCAAGAAACGCTGTCCCGATGACGGCGAGCTGGCCGAGATCGACCCCGAGGTTGAAACCCAGGAGCGCCACCAGGAAATCCTGCCGCGGCAGCGGCAGCTCCTGCAGGCTGTTCGCGAAGCCCAGGCCGTGCACCAGGCCGAAAAAGAAAACGATGGCCAGCCGGCCGGGATTCAGCCTGGGCGACCACACGTTTTCCAGCGCGATGAACCCGATCGACAGCGCAATGGCCGGCTCCACCCAGCGGCCGGACAGGTGGAAGATTCCCTGGGTCGCCAGGTAGAGGGTGGTCGCATGGGCGATCGTGAACACCGTCGTCTGCGCCAGCAGCTTGCGCCAGGTGAGCCCGAGGAAAAACAAACCCAGCACGAACAGCATGTGGTCCGCCCCGATCGGCACAATGTGCCGGAATCCCGCCTGGAGATAGGCAGCGAATTCGCGCCCACCCGACCCGGACCCCGGGACCGCCTGGCCTGGAGCGCGGGCGCCCCCACCCGCGACGGCCGCCCAATCGAACGGTTCGCTCAGCCCCCCGCTCTCCTCCACCAGGCTCGTCTCGACCAGCCCCGTCGCCGGGATCTGCACCGTGAAGGACACCGGGTGCGGCACCCGCGTGTCGTAGGGCACGGCCAGCTGCAACGGCGCTCCGTCCGCCGGCAGAGCCGCGCTGAAATGCAGGACGGTATACTTGTCGGTCGCGATGTCGCGGAAATCATCCAGTGATCCGCGCGGCAGCGTGCAGCCCGTGAATTCCTCCGCCAGCTGAAGTCTGCCCCCGTAGAGCTGCAACCCGGCGCGGATGTCCGGCAGCAATCGCTCGACCGCCGCCCGCTGGGTTTGGGCGTTTTCCAGGGACAAGGCATGATAAGCCTCGGGCCCGAACCATGGGGTGAGATCGAGATGGATGCTCACCTCCGCGCGTCCCGGTGCCTCGAGCGACACCCGCACCTGGGTGATCGTCAGGGCATGCGCGCGCAGGCCGGCGGGCGCCAGCGCGGACAACAGCACGCAGAGGACCAGGCACAAGGATTTCACGCGGAGCAAGGGTGACGGAAGACGCGGCACGGGATGCAGGCAAGACGTGAACCCCGGGCCGGAGTTACGCCGGGACTTGCTCCGCCCAAAACGTGCCCTGATCTTTGCGTCTTCAGTGCTTTTGGTGACAAACCTCTTCTGTCAGGTCTCCCCCTGCGGCGCGGCCTCCCCCCGGCCCTCCATCCTCCGACGCCGCAGGGGGCGGGGCCAACCGCGCCGGCCACTTCGCCGCCACGGCGATGATCTCGACATAGACTGCGGTCGCGCCTTCGGCCGCGGCCACCGCGTCAATCGCCGCGGGGACCTCCTTGAACGCCCGGCCCTCGGACCGCGCCGCCTCGGGCCCGACCCGGCATTGCAACTCCCACAGGTCGAACCCCTCCGGCAGCGGCTTCCGCCGCTCGCGCTTGGCATACTTGCGGACGTCGTGCTTGATGGCCTCGATGACCCGCTGGTCGTCCTTCGCCGGGTCCTTGAACAGGAAAGTCTTCTTCATGGATAGGCGGGCTGTCACCAGCCCGCGGTTATTGGTTGAGTGTTATTAGCTATAGGTTCGGCCAAATAACCAAGAACGTTTAACCATAACCCGAGCGTAAACCCGATTTTCCGGATCTCCGCTCGTCCGTGTTTCCACGTGCTAATCCTTGCGACTGCGGTCCGTCGGAACGGCCGGATGGGGTGATGGCCTACTACCCGCCGACGGTCGCACGCGGTAAGCTTTCCGCCACATGAATAACCCCTCGCACGACGAAATTTCCAAGCGCGCCTTCCAACTCTGGCACGAACACGGCAGTCCCGCCGGGCAGGAAACCGAGACCTGGCTGGCCGCCGAGCAACAGCTCACGGCGAAAGCCGCATCCGTCGAGACGGACGCCACGGCCCGGGCGGCCCGGGCCACGCACCAGGCGGAAAAGACCGCGGCCCTCGTCACCGCCCGCCCTCCGGTTGAGCCCGTCGCGATCGCCGCCGGGGAGCACGTCTTTTCACCGGCCGTCCCGGATCAGAAAGCCCTTAATCGCGCGCAGCGGAAGCAAGACGCCCGCGCCCCGCAGGTGCCGCACCACACCGGGCCGCACGCCAAGCCGGCCGAGACCGGCAAACCGATATGGTCCAAGCCACACTCATCCTAGGCAGTGCGCCCCCCTGGGCCGGCGCCTCGCGCCGTCGTCCCCTCGGTTTTCTGCACCGCCGCCGGGCCGGCTTGCGCGCCCTCGGTTTCCGGTCGACCTTGCTGACGGGCTTTTTTCCGCCCCGCTCCTTCCGGCCCGCCTCCCCTGGCGCCTCCGGCGGGTCATGACGCCCGTGGTCGAACGGCCGGCAGCTCCCCGCTCCACCTGAGCGAGCCGGACGCGCCGGGTTTCAACTGAACCGGGGAAGACCAATCGCGGTAACGCGGAAGGATTCCTGGCTCCGCCTTTCCTTCATCCCGTGATGTCTTCTGCGGGTCGGGTTACGGCTATTACCGCCGCCCGGCCTGATACTGCTCGGCGGTCGGGCTGGTCGACGAACGCGTCCACAACGGGGAATTCGCACACCCCGCCAGCAGGGCCACGAGCCCGATGGTCAGTCCGGCACCGCGCAGGACCCGCAGTACGCCGGCCGATTTCTCCGGGGCGAACCGGCGCTTTTCAAAAGAAGGCATGGTGCTAAATAAAAGTTTTATGCCCGGCTGCACCGGGGCCTGGCTTACTTCCGCGACCGGAAACCCCCCATCAGGTAAATGACGATACAAATAACCAAAATCAGGCCCGCCCCGCCGCCGCCGAAGGCCGGGCCGCCGACGTAGAAACCGCCGCCACCGAAAAGCAGGAGCAGGACGATGATGAGCAATAGTGGATTCATGGCCGCAGGATAGCAGCCGGCCGTTCGCTTCCCAATGGGGCGTACACCTGACACGGGAACTCCACCGCCCGGACGCGGGCAATTATTGGGGCTTTCCCATGGAAGTGACTATCCGCGGGCGTTGCGGCAGGGTGCGTCGTCCCGTTCGAGCCGCTGGGGCCGAACGGCTCATCCGGCCCGCCGGCCAGGGCTTGGGCGACGGCCGGAGGATTCCCCCTGCCCAAGCAACGTCTCTGCTTTGGGTAAGTCTCAATCGTTACTGGTTGGGACCATTAACCAAGGCCTGCAACCGGCAACTGCTGGCGATTCCGGCAAATGAATCTCGTAGTGAATCATTTGCCTGCCAAGGATTGCCGGCATGTCGCTCGACCCCAATGCGCAGTTTGATCAGTCAGTCCTTGATATGATCGAGGCCAGCCCCGTCGGGGCCGTGCCGTTCACGCCGACCTACCAGGAATCGCTCCGCCGGCTCTATGCCGCGCACCAGGTCTACGCCTCGGCCGACCACAAGGACGGCCACGCCACCGTCCGCGAACTGGCGCGCCGGCCGCGTTTTCACGCCGCGAACCTCGACGCCCTCGTCGCCGGGACCATCAAGCCCGGGGAACTCGAGGCCAACGCCGCCATCTTTGACCGCTACCTGGCCTCGCTGCCGGGGGCGTTGCGCGCGAAGGCTGAAACGTTCCGCCTCACGACCGTCGGCCGCCCCATCCACCACCGCAAGCACCACGGCGCCGCACCCGACATCCACGATCCGGTGCACAGCCTGGTGCTCGTGACCGGCACCGGCCCGCACCACGGCCTGCCCGGCAACTACCTCTACGGTTCGCTGTTCGAGGTCATGCACGACGGCGCCGCGACCACCTGGGCGGTGCAGCTCCACGACACCGACGACGGCGCCGCGACCTGCGATGTAGCCACCTTGCCCGAGGCGCTGGAGAAGCTGCAGGAAACCATCGCCAGCGCCCCGTTCCACCTGAGCGAACTCGAGGCGCTGGATTTCAAGTCGAACTGAGGGCTCACGCCGCGGGTCCGGCCGGCGGCGGAACAAATAGCCGCTCCACCGCGCCGCGACGGTAGTCGAAAATATGTTTGAGCTGGCGGCGGACCCAGACCGCATGCACGAGGTCGCCCAGCGGACCAAACGGCAGCGCGTAGGTCACCCGATCCGATATCTCCACGCCGCCGTCGCGGGGCACGAAGCGGTGCTCATGATACCAGAGGCGATAGGGGCCACGGCGTTGCTCGTCGACGAAGTAGGCGCCCGCCTGCATCTGCCGGATCTCCGTGAGCCAGCCGAGCCGGATCCCCGGCGCCACGCGGATGCGGTAGGCGATGAGCTGACCGGCATACATGGGTGCCGGCTCGCCCATTATTTCAAATTCCATCTCCGGCGGCGTGAGCGCTTTGAGATTTTGCGGCGCGGAGAAAAACTCCCACACACGGGCCGGATCGGCGGGAATGAACTGCGTGCGGCTGAGGGTGTGAATCATGGTGAGTCAGGCCGAGGCTACTTTTCCCTCCGCGGCCGCCGCGAGCGCCCGGATCATCCCGCGGAAGATCAACAGGTGGACCGGGTAGAGCGCATACCAGTAGATCAGACCGGGGAGACCCTTGGGTTCAAAGATCGCGGTCTGGAGGAGCAGGGTCCGGTTTTCGGACTCGGCCCGGGCCTCGAACTCCAGCCAGGCCCGCCCCGGCACCTTCATCTCCGCGCGGAGCCGGATCATTTTCCCCGGCTGCACAATCTCGACGCGCCAGAAGTCGAGGGAATCGCCCACCCGGAGGTTTTCCGGGTCGCGCCGGCCCCGGCGCATGCCCACCCCGCCGATGAGCCGGTCGACCATTCCCCTCACCTGCCAGGCCCAGTTCCAGAACAGCCAGCCGCGCTGTCCGCCCAGGCCGGTGAAACTCCGGAAAACGGCGTCCACCCCGGCGGCCACCGTCCGCTGCCGCAGTTCCATGATCATGCCCTCACGCGTGACCAGAGCTACCGGCGTCCGTTCCCCCTGGCTCGATGTCAGCGCGTCGCTCCACACCGTTTCGACGGCGCTCGCCTCCAGCTTCTGCAGCGCCAGACCGACCGCCGTGGCGTAGTCCAGGGGTTGGATTTCGGGAAACAACTCCTTCGCGGACCCGTCGCGCACGATGACCTCATTGCCGAGCCCCTTGATCAGCGGCTGGGCGATGTTGGCGGGGATGGGGGTGACGAGGTGAACCCAGTAGGAGGACAACCGCGGCGTCAGCACCGGGACGGCGAGCAGTCGACGGGTCAGGCCGCGGGCCCGGGCGTATCCCATCATCATTTCCGCGTAGGTCACGATGTCCCGGCCACCGATCTCCACCGTGCGGCCGATGCTGGCGGGCGAGGCGACCGCTGCGACGAGGTAATCCAGCACGTTCCGGATCGCGATGGGCTGGGTGCGGGTGAACACCCACTTCGGGCAGATCATCACCGGCAGGCGTTCGGTCAGGTAGCGGATCATCTCGAAGGACAGGCTGCCTGATCCGACGATCACCGCGGCGCGAAACTCCGTCACCGGCACTCCCGCCTCGCGCAGGGCCGCGCCGGTCTCCTGCCGGGAGCGCAGGTGGGCCGACAACTCGGCCTGTGGGTCGCCCAGCCCGCCGAGATAGATGATCCGCTTCACGCCCGCCACCTTGGCGGCCTCGCCGCAATTGCGCGCCGCCGTCAGGTCCCGTTCGTGAAAATCGCTCCCCCCACCCAGACTGTGGACGAGGTAATAGACCGCTTCCACCCCGTGCATCGCCGGTATTAGTGAGCCCGGATCAAACATGTCACCCTGCACGACTTCGACGCGGTCCACCCAAGAGCGGCCCTCCAGCCGCGACGGATCGCGCACCAGGCAGCGCACCCGGTGCCCCGCCTCCAGCAGGCGAGACGCCAGCCGGCCGCCCACGTAGCCGGTGGCACCGGTGACCAGAATGGAGCAGGCCTCAGCCATGGTTCCCGGCTGGGGCGTTCCGGCATCCGTGGCGGGTCGGCGGTTGCTGCAGTGAGATCATCATGCGTGAACCCCTACCCTTACACCGATTCCGGCGATGCGCCAATCGCCACTCCCGGCTCCCTGCATTCAAGTCTCAAGTCTCAGGTTTCAGCCTTCGTCCTACACCGTCTTGTGCGTGCCGTCACAGATGGCACCGGCCTTGGAGTGTTTGCAGCCGCAAAAGTAGACCGTGCCCGTGGTCTCGGCCTTGAACATCTTTGGCGCCATCCCCGTGCCCTTGTGCGAGCCGTCGCAAAACGGCTGGGTCTTGCTGCCGCCGCAGGCGCACCAGGCATAGGTCTTGCCGGCCTCGACGTTGACGGGATACGGGGACTTCTGGGCGATGATGGGGGTGCTCATGCCGTAATCCTAGCCACCCGGGGCCCGGCGGCGAGCCTGGTTTCTATCGGGCCTGAAATCGTTCAATGGTCATTTCTCGCACTGGAATCGGGCACTTGCTCCCGCTGAATCCTGAGAATTGAAGGACGAAAATCGCCCAATCAGCTATTTCCCGTCCGCCAGCGCCGCCCGGATCTTGGCGGCCACCGGGGCGAGCATTTCCATCGAGACGTGATCCTCCGGGCTTTTCGGTGGCGCCTCCGCCGCAAAGCGCGGGATGATGTGCAGGTGGGCGTGGAAGACCGACTGGCCGGCCGCCTTGCCGGTGTTCATCTGCAGGACAAATCCTTCCATCTTGAGGTCGGTGCGCCGGATCGCCTGGGCGATCCTTTTCGCGACGCCGGTCATCGCGTGCATCGTGCCGGCCGGTATCGCCATAAAATCCTCCGCATGGACCCGCGGGACGATCAACACGTGTCCGGGATTGCGCGGCCCGATGCTCAGGAACGCGAGGACCTGGTCGCCGCGGTAGACCATCCCCTCCTGCTGGCGCTTGCCGGCGATGATCTCGCAGAACACGCAGGATTTCTCCGCCGCCGCCGCCGTGGTCAGAAGGAGCAGCAGGAAAAGGAAACGCATGGGGTGTCCCTAGCCCAAAAACCACCGGAAGACACGACTGAAACTCTCGCGGTCCGTTGCCCTCAGCGCATCAACCAGAGATACGCCGCGACGGCGAGCAGGCCGATGAGCACGATCCAGACCCAAAGGCCGCGCAATTCCCGTTCGATCTGCCGAACCTTCTCCGGCGATCCGAAGCGTTCAGGCTGGAACCGCCGGATGATGGCGACGGCTCCGTCGACCTCTTCGTCCGGCACCTGGAGTTGGATGTAGAAAGGGGTCCCGAGTTCATTGCGGGTCGTGTGGGCGTTGAGGAGATTAACCGTGATGCCGTAAGACTCGAGCAGGCTCCGGTCCACCTCCGCCTGTGACGGCAGGTGGTAGGTGAGGATGGTCTTGAGGTAGGCCACGAAACCAACATCCCCACTTTCCCGGAAAGCACAAGCGGCGTGGGACGATCCGCCGTCGTCAGCCGGTTCGCGCTCTGGAAATGAGTTTGGTATGATTCAGGTCTCAGATTTCAGGTTTCAGTTCTCGGTGACTCGGTGTCTCCTTCTCACTTGTCACCCATCACTTAATCGCGACAAAGTCGCCGCAGGGGCCTGTAGCTCAATGGTCAGAGCAGGGGACTCATAATCCCTTGGTTCTGGGTTCGAATCCCAGCGGGCCCACCATACTTCGCCCCAGCGAAGCGCGCGCGAATGAAGTCCGCGGGTCGGGAATCGGGATTTTAGTCCTTGGTTTCCCGCACCTTGGCGAGGGCGCCGTCGTAGTTCCGCCAGCACGTGACGAGGGCTTCCTTGACCGACTCCCAGGTGTCGGCGGAGACATTGTCGAGCGCGCGGGCCTGCCCGGTGAAATCTGCGGCGGCCTTGGCGAGCGCAGCCATCGCGGCGCGGCGGGCCGGCTTGGCCAGCATCTCGTTGTAGCCCCGGTTCAATTCGACGACGGTGGCGGCTCCGCCGGCGGTTAGTTCAGTCACAAGATGCTTGAAACCGGCCCGCTGCTCGTAGGTAAAGGCCTTCATCTGCTCATCGGTGGCGGTGGACCCTGGCACCGCCGGCGCGACCGGGGCCGGCACGGGGGCGGCCACAACCGGGGGCGCGGGAGCCGGCTTTTCCTGGGCGGCCTTGCTGCAGGCGGTGAGCGCCAGCACGGTGAGTGGAAGGACAAGGGTGAGGCGGATGGTCTTCATGGCGGTAGTGGGCGGCGGGGGCGGGCAACAGCCAGCTCTCTCGGTGCACACGGTAGCCCGCCCGCCACCTCGCCGCTATGGGGCGTAACCCGAACAGGCGCGGTATCCAGCCGAGGCGGCGGGATTCAGAAGTCCCCCCTTGCAACCAAAGGCGGTTTAGCCACGAACCCACGGAAATCCGCTGGGCGGCGAAGTTCGCCCGGCACCAATAGGCGCGCGGGAGATTTTCGTCCCAAGAAAAAATTATTTTTATGCCTCTTGGTGGCTAATAAATGGATCGGCCATGGAGCTTTATTCACTCCGTTGCCTGCCGTGGGGATCTTGCCCTACTCTCCGCGTTTTTGCGGGAGTTTGCCTTTGCTTCGTACGCCGCGGCTCAGCGGGAGCCGGGCCCTCCAAAAGGCGGGATACGGCGATCCTTCTCTATCGCGCAAAGAAAAAGCCGGTCCGCGCGGACCGGCTTGAAAGAGGGGCGGCACACCGGCCAGCGGCGGCCCTACAGGTCAGACCGACTCGTAGCCGGCCAACGACTTGTTGACGCCTTCCTTGCCGAGCTTGGCGTAGGCCGGCAGGCCGTTGTCGTAGGGGATGGTGATCTCACCCTGGATCAACGGCGTGGCGTAGCGGAAGAACTGGAAGTTCAGGCTGACGCCGTCCTCGTTGACCCACTCCTTGGGCAGCTTCTTCAGGTTGCCGACGACATCCGTCAGGGCCGAGAGGCCGGTCTCGCAAGTGTAATTGTCCCCGTCGCCGCGCACGAGCGTGACGAGTTTGCCGGACTCGCCGTTGACCGCGGCCTTGACCGCGGCCGTGCCGACGAGGGCGGCCTCATCGGCGTCGGTCTTCGAGGCGATATGGGCGGCGGCGCGCTGGGCGACACCGAGGCGCGCGACGCGGGACTTCACGCCGAGCTGCGACTCGATGAGATCCTTCATGAACTCGCCGACGCCGCCGAGCTGGGCGTGGCCGGCCGCATCGGTGGCGCTGGTCTCGACGGAGACATAGTTGCCGTCCTTGTCGACCAAGCCCTCGCTGGCGACGATGACGCAGTGCTTCTCCCGCTTGAGGATGCGGCGGACATCCTCGAGGAACTTCTCGTTGGAGAAGGCAACCTCCGGAACATAGACGAGGTGCGGCGGATCATTCGGGTGGTCGCGGCGCTTGGCCAGCGAGGCACCGGCGGCGAGCCAGCCGGAATTGCGGCCCATGACCTCGACAATGGTGACGAGGTCGCCCTGGCCCATGGCGTCGGCGTCGAGCGCGAGCTCCTTGACCGTGGCGCCGATGTACTTGAGGGCGCTGCCGTAGCCGGGGCAGTGGTCGGTCGCCGGCATGTCGTTCTCGATCGTCTTCGGGATGCCGATGATGCGCAGCTCGTAGGCCTGCGCGGTCGCGAGCTCGCCAAGCTTGGCGGCGGTCTCCTGGGAGTCGGCGTCACCGATGTGAAAATAGTACCGGATGTTGTGCGCCTTGAAGACCTCGAGCACGCGCTCGAAATCGGCGGGCTTTTTCAGTTTGGCGCGGCAGGTGCCGAGGGCGGCGCCGGGGGTGTAACGGAGGCCGCGGATGGCCTGCTGGGACTCGGCGGCGAGGTCGACAAAATCCTCGTTGAGGAGGCCGAGCACGCCATTCAGTGAACCGTAGATTTCCTCAATGCAGGAATGGTTAAGAGCTTCGGCGACAACGCCTGCGACACTCGCGTTGATGACGGCGGTCGGGCCGCCAGATTGGCTGATGAGACAATTTCCAACTAGTTCTGCCATGGTGTGGGTGGTTTATAGCAAGCTGTTAAAACAACGAAAGGAACCGGAAACGAAAGGCCTCGCCCTAGGGGGATGCAAACTAAATCTCCCCGAGGGGGGAAAACGGGATTTTTAGCTCCTACGCCCGTCAACGCGAGGGGTGCGCAGCACCCGTGGTGATCCAGCCCTACTCGTGGATTGTTGCGGCGTGGAACGGAGTCCGCGCCCTACCGGCCTACAGCAGCTTCCCGGGCCGGTAGTCGGCGGCGCCCTTGTGCAACCGGGCGAGGGGGTTGACGGTGGCGACGAACGCGTCGACCTGATGCGGGGCGGCCCCGACGAAGCGTTCGCTTTGCGCGAGGACGTCGGACAATTTCTTTTTGCTGAGACCGACGCGCTTGTCGCCGGCGAGCCGGCCGAGCAGGTCGGCGTCGCCGCCGGAGCGCAGGGCCTTGGCCGCGGCGAGGGCGTGTACCTTGATGGCCTCGTGCGCGGTCTCGCGGCCGGCGCCGGCCTTCACCGCCTCCATCAGGATCGTGGTCGTGGCCAGAAACGGCAGATTGCGCGCGTTCTCCGCGGCGATGGCCGCGGGAAAAACCTCCATCTGGCGCAGCACCGTGAGCAAGGTCTCGAGCAGGCCGTCGAGCGCGAAGAAGGCATCCGGCAGCGCCACGCGCCGCACGACCGAGCACGACACGTCACCCTCGTTCCACTGGTGGCCGGCGAGGTTCGCCGTCATCGTGACGTAGCCCGACAAGATGGTGGAGAAGCCGCAAACGCGCTCGCAGTTCCGCGCGTTGACCTTGTGGGGCATCGCGGAGGAGCCCACCTGACCTTCCTGAAAACCCTCCGTCAGCAACCCGGCGCCGGCCATGAGCCGCAGCGTCACGGCGCAACTCGCCCCGGCCGCGCCAACCTGGTGCAGCGCGCTGACCACGTCGAAGTCCAGCGAGCGCGGGTAAACCTGCCCGACGGCCGAGAGGGAGGACTTGAAGCCGAGGTGTTTGACGATGCGCGCCTCCAGCTGGTCCACCTTGGCCGTGTCGCCGCCGAGGAGCGTGAGCTGGTCGAGCTGCGTGCCGACGGCGCCCTTGAGCCCGCGCACCGGATAGCGGGCGATAAGCTCCTCGAGCCGCGCCTGGGCGATCTGCAATTCCTGGCCGAACATCGCGAGCCGCTTGCCGAGCGTGGTCGGCTGCGCCGGGACGTTGTGCGTGCGGCCGGTGATCATCAGGTCGCGGTGCTTCGCCGCCTGCCTCGCCAGCGCCAGGAGCGCGGCCGCGACCTTGAACCGCACGAGCTGGAGCCCGCGGGCCACCTGCAGCTGCTCGACGTTCTCCGTGAGGTCGCGGCTGGTCAGGCCGAGGTGGATGAACTGGCGCTTGGCCAGGTCGGAAAATTCCTCGAGGCGCGCCTTCACGTCGTGCAGGGTGACGCGCTCGCGCGCCGCGATGCGGGCGACGTCGATGTCAGTCCGCACCCGCTCGTAATCCTTGATGGCCTCGGCGGGGATGGCGACGCCGAGGTCGCGCTGCGCCTTCATGACGGCGATCCAGAAATCGCGCTCGAGCAAAATGCGCCCGTGGGCCGACCAGATCTCCTGCATCGCCGGCGAGGCATAGCGCCCGGCGAGGACATTGGGGATGGGTTCGGCGGGGGCGTCGGACGGTTTCACGGCGGCGCAACCGTTAGGGCAGGCCCCGGAGGTTGCCAATGGAAAAGAGGAGCCGGAGGAAGGTCTGAGGCGCGAGGCTTGAGGTTGGAGGTGAATCCCTGCCAGTCGGGCGAGAACAACGGCCCGTCCTCCCGCTTCTCGCCTCTCGCCTCAGGCCACGGCCCTCTCGATTCAACCCAGGCAGCGCACCGCCATCTCGCGCAGGACGGTGGCCTGGTCGTTGGGCCGGCGGATGATGGCCTCGAAGGTGGCGATGAACTCCAGCTGGTTGTCGATCAGCCGGCGCAACAGGGGCATCCGGCCGGAACTGACCAGCTTGCCGGCGTACCACTGGTTCTGCGTGAAAATCTGGTACGAGCTTTTTTCCGTGTCGCCGCCGAAGTGCCGCGCGTAGGCCTCCGTGGCGCGGAGCCAGGCCGCCTTGTCGAAGCCAAACCGCTCCGACGGCGGGCGCAGGTCGCCGGCATCGAGCAGCACGCGGCACTGGATGAGGATGCGGTTGCGGTTCTGCAACGCGCTGAGGATGGGCCGCGCATCGCCCCCGTTGAAAAAATGGCGTTCCAGCGCCGCGATGGTGCCGCGCAGGTCGCCGGCGAAGAATTTTTCCGCGGACTCGAAGAAGTCCCCCTCGGCGAAGTTCGGCGTCAGCTCGTCGATGTGCGCCGCCTCGATGACCGCGCCCTCGCCGGCGTAGGTCGCGAGCTTGCGCGTCTCCTCGGTGAGCAGCCGGGTGTTGGGGCCGATCTTGGCCAGCAGGAGTTCGAGCGCGCCGTCCGCGAAGCTCGCGCCGCAGTTCCGCGCCTCCTCCCGGGCGACTCCGGCCAGGGCCTCGCCGGCGGCCTCCCCATCGCCGCCCGCGAGCGTGAAGTCGGCGTGGGCCTCGCACCATTTCGGAAAAGAGCGGCGGCGGTCGACCGGGGCCGCGGTGATGACGATGGCGACCTCGTCGGCTTTCACCTTCTCCAGCAACTCCTGCAGCGCGGCCACCTGCGCGAGCGTGCCCTCGGCCCGGCCGGTCACGGTGTCGGCGAGGAAATTAATGTCCTTGAACCAGACGACACGTTGGCCGCCGAACAGCGGGACGGTCTGCACGGCGTCGCGGAAACGGTTCACCGCCGTCTCGACCTCCGCCACATTGGCGGCGAACCCGCTGATGATCTCGCGCGAGAATTCGTCGGCGTTGGCCGCCGCCGCCGCGAAGCGCTCCGCGCCGAGGCGGTGGACGATAAAGTCGTCGGGCCCGCAGAGGAACGCGAAGTTTGGGGCGGCGGGCATGGGCGGGGATTTGCCCACGAAAAGCGCAAAAGCGCACGAAAAAAGTTCGGGCGGGTGGGTCGTCCCTCACGGCGCATCCGGAAGATTCGCCCGACCCTCTCAGTTCGCCAGCGGCAGCGTGGCGCGCTGCGCCTCCTTCACGACCTCGCGGCGCAGCCAGTCGATGGCGGCGGTCACGGCGCGCTCCTTCACGGCGCAGCGCGGGCCGGGATAGGTGAGCTTCTTCGACCAGCAGCCGCCGGGCGTGTGCAGGCCGACATAGATGGTGCCGACGGGATTATCGCCCACGCCGCCGGTCGGGCCGGCAAACCCCGTGATGGCCACGCCGTAGTCGGCCCCCAGCTTTTCCGCCACGCCGGTGGCCATGGCCACGGCGCACTCGGCGCTGACCGCCCCGTGCTGCGAGAGCAGGCACTCGGGGCAGTCGAGCAGGAGCATCTTGGAGTCGTTGCTGTAGGAGACGATGCCGCCCTGGAAAAACTTGGAGGCGCCGCACACGTCGGTGAAGGAGTTGGCCAGGAGCCCGCCGGTGCAGGACTCGGCGACGGCCAGCGTGCGATGCTGGGCGCGCAGCTGGTCGCCGACCACCTTCGCCATGCTGTCGTGGCCGTAGCACACAAAGTCCTCGCCGAGCAGCGCGGCGCCGTCGGCGGCGAGGGCGCGGAGGATGTCCATGGCGTATTGGCCGTCGGGCGAGCTGATGCGGCAATCCACCTGGCCGAGGTGGGCACAGAACGCGATGCCCAGTCCCGGGTGGCGGTCGAAGAGCGGCTGGAAGGCGGTCTCGAGCGCCGATTCGCCGACCCCGGCCGTGCGGAGCTGGATGTAGGCCTCGGTGGCCGCGAGGAGCCGGAGCCTGGTCAGACGGGGCAGCACCTGCTCGGTGAACATCGGGCGGAGCTCGTTGGGCGGGCCGGGCAGCATGATGAGCACCTTGCCGTCCTGCTCGACCCAGAGACCTGGCGCGGTGCCATTGGCGTTGGGCAGCACCTCGCCGCGCTCGAACCGGTAGGCCTGCTTGAGATTGTTGGCGGTGGGCGTGCGCCCGAACTTGGCAAAACGGTCCTTGATCGCGATCTCGATGGCGGGATCAAACACCAGCGCCTGGCCCAGGGCCGCCGCCAGCACGTCCCGCGTGCGGTCGTCGCAGGTCGGCCCGAGTCCGCCGGTGGTGATGAGCACGTCAGCCTGGGCCCAGCTCTCGCGGAACTGGGCGGCGATGGCGGGCGCCTCGTCGGAGATGGTGACATTGCGGGCGAGCTGCACGCCGCGGCGGCCGAGTTCGCCCCCGATCCAGGTCAGGTGGCCGTTGGCCGTCAGCCCGAGCAGGAGCTCGTCGCCCAGCGTGAGCAATTCATAGCGCGGCGCGGCGCGGCGCGGGGTCGACGATTCCGGGATGGCCATACGGGGTGTGGGGGCGGAACGTAGCCTGTTTTTGGCAAAATGCCAGCCGGGGGATGGGCCTTCCGGCGGACCCGGCTCCGCCCGGGTGCTGCGGCATTGCCCCGCCCGGGTTTTGGTGCATTTTTGCGCCTCTGCGTGGCCACGAATGCCACACCACCACTATTTTGGTCGCCACAAAAATGCACAAGAAACCACAAAAAGGAGCCGACCCGTGAAATTCGACCATATCAACCAGCTATGCGACCTCGTTCGTGAAACCAGTTTTGCCATCCATCGCTATCATAAGCAGGGGCATTTGGAGAAAATCTATGAGAACGCCCTCGCCCACCGCCTGCGCAAGCAGGGGCTCAAAGTGGAACAGCAGCACCCTCTTGCCGTGATGGATGAGGACGGCACTGTGCTGGGTGAATATTCCGCCGATCTTTTCGTGGAGCGTCGACTGATCGTGGAATTGAAAGCTGTGCGTGCCGTCGTTGACGAGCAGGTGGCCCAGCTTTTGGGTTACCTGCGCTCCAGCCGGATCGAAACAGGCCTGCTCATCAATTTCGGTTCGCCCGTTCTGCACGTTAAGAAATACCTGATGTCCGATCCCTTCGTCTGATTTTTGCGCCTTTTCGCGCCTCTTTGTGGCCAACCATTCTGAAACTCTCCGTGAAAAAGTCCGCGCCCTACCGGACGGGCCGGGCGTCTACCTGATGAAGGACCGGCTTGGCCGCATCATCTACGTCGGCAAGGCCAAGAGCCTGAAGAAACGCGTCTCCACCTACTTCCAGGCCGGCCGCGACCGGGCCCTGCGCCACCAGCCGAAGATCCGCACCCTGATCGAGATGATCACCGACTTTGAGATCCTCGAGGTCAAGTCGGAGCCCGAGGCGCTGCTGCTCGAGGGCAAGCTGATCAAGCAGTGGCGGCCGAAATACAACACCGACTTCACCGACGACAAGCGCTTCCTCCTCGTCCGGCTCGACCCCGAGGCCACGCTGCCGCGGTTTATCCTCACGCGCTTCAAGAAGGACGCCCGCTCGCGCTACTTCGGGCCCTTCGCCCATTCGGGGCTGCTGCGCAAGACCCTCGCGACCATGCGCCAGAAGTTCGGCGTGCTCCTCAATGACACCAACCCGAGACCACTGCCCGACGGCACCTGGCAGCTCTACGACGATGTGCGCGCCGAGCTCTACGGCTGGCCCAACATCGTGACCGCCGCCGAATACGGCGAGCGTGTCGCCGCGGCCTGCGACTTCCTCGACGGCAAGAGCCGCGAGTGGCTGGCCTCGCTCCGCACCGAGATGTCGGCGCGCGCGGCCAAGCAGGAGTTCGAGAAGGCCGCCGAGTTGCGCGACGTCGTGCTCGCGCTGGAGCGCACGCTGGAGCGCACGCGGAAGTTCACCCGCGACTTCACCCAGCTGCGTCCCAGCCAGGCCGCGCTGAAGGAGCTGCAGTCGGCCCTGGGACTCGAGACGCCGCCGGTGCACATGGAGTGCTTCGACATCTCGCACATCAGCGGGACATTTGTCGTCGCCTCCATGGTGCACTTCACCGACGGCCGGCCGGACAAGGACCAATACCGGCGTTTTGCGATCAAGAGTTTCATCGGCAACGACGACTTCCGGGCGATGGAGGAGGTCGTCGCCCGCCGCTACCGCCGGCTCATCGCGGAGCGAAAAAAATTCCCCGACCTCATCGTCATCGACGGCGGCCGGGGCCAGGTCGGTGCGGCGCTGAAGGCCTTCGTCGGCCTGGAGTGCCTGCCGCCGGCCGTCATCGGCCTGGCCAAGAAGGCGGAGACGATCATCTTCCCCGACGACCGCAAGCCGCTCAACCTGCCCCTCGGCCATCCCGGACTCGGCCTGCTGCAGCGCCTCCGGGACGAGGCCCATCGCTTCGCCAACACCTACAACGCCGACCTCCGCTCGCGGAAAATCAAGGAGAGCATCCTCGACGACTGCCCCGGACTCGGCCCGAAGCGCAAGGCGTCACTGCTCGCCCACTTCGGCTCGATCGAGAAATTGCGCGGCGCGAGCGCGACGCAGATCGGCGAGGTGCCGGGCTTCGGCGGGAAGTTCGCGGCGCGGCTGCACGGCTTCCTCCACGCCGGCTGACTTTGGGGCGTTTAGTTCAGCCTTACGATCGCCGCGTTCAGCGCCGCGGCGAAGCTGACCCAGAGCAAGTAGGGCAGCCACAGCCAGCCCGCCGCCCGGTCGATCCGCCAGAGTCCGCGTTGCAACCAGACCAGCAGCAACCACAGGACCGCGATGTCGATCAACGCCCACGCCGGATGCCTCAGGCCGAAGAAGAGGACGGACCAGAGGGCGTTGAGGCCGAGTTGGACGAAGTAGATCCTCACCACCGCGGAGGCCGCCGGCACGCCGGTTCGCCAGGCCCGCCAGGCCGCGATGCCCATCAGCACGTAGAGGGTGGTCCACATCGGGCCGAAAATCCAGTCGGGCGGGTTCCAACCGGGCTTGGCCAGCAGCGGATACCAGGCGCGCACCGCCGGGAAGGTGGCCGCCGAGCCGATGGCGCCGGCCGCGAAGGCGGCGGCGATGAAGCCGGTGAGCGCGAGCCGGGGACGGGATGGTTTTTGGGTCGGCATGGGGTCATTTCCTCAGCCGCACGATAAACTGCAGCAGCCGGTCCGGCAGCAGCCATTTCAGGAACAGGAAGAATTTCGCGTGCCAGGGCCCGCTGTAGCGCGGCGCGGGATTATCGGAGGTCAGGGCCCGCTCAACCAGCCGGGCAATGTCGTCGGGCGCGCCGGCGACGCGGCGCAGCTTCTGGTAGCCGACGCGGAAGCCCGCGAGATAAGGGGTGTACGCGCCGGCGTGATCGGTGTACTGGTCGGAGGCCCTGCTCGCGGCGTCGATGAACTCGGTGACGATGTAGCCTGGCCGGATGAGCGTCACCCGGACGCCGAAGGGTTTCAATTCGCCGCGGAGGCCGTCGGTGATGGCCTCGAGCGCGTGCTTGGTGGAATCATAGATGCTCGACAGCGGGCGGGCGATCTTGCCGGCAACGGAGCCGATGTTGACAATGCAGCCGTCGCCCCGCTCGCGCAGATGCGGCAGCACGAGCTGCGTCAGGGCGATGAGGGAGAACAAATTTGTCTCGAAATTTTTCCGGATGGCATCGACCGGCACGATCTCGACCGGGCCGCGCGTGCCGTAGCCGGCATTGTTCACGAGGCCGTCGATGCGGCCGAATTTCTCGAGCGCGCCGGCGACGAGCCGCCGGCGGTCGGCGTCGCTGGTCACGTCGCCCGGCACGGCGAGGACGCCCGCGCCCGTCGGATCGAGTTCCCCGGCCAGCGCGAGCAGGGAGTCGGCCCGCCGGGCAAAGATGACCACCTTCGCCCCGCCGCGCACCAGCCGGCGGGCGGTCTCGGCGCCGATGCCGGCCGAGGCACCCGTGATGATGATGACCTGTCCGGCGAGCTTGGGCATGGTCCCATTGTTGCCGTCGGGCCCCTCCCGGTCGAAACTTTTCGCCTCAGGTGGCGGCAAACAGCCAGCGGGCAAACGTGAAATAGGCGGGAATGCCGATCACGACATTGAACGGAAACGTGATGGCCAGAGCGGAGGTGAGATAGAGCGCCGGATTGGCCTCAGGCAGCGCCACCCGCACGGCGGCCGGTGCCGCGATGTAGGAGGCGCTGGCGGCCAGCGTCCCAAGCGCCGTCGCGCCGCCGAGCCCGAGCCCGGCCCATTGACCCAGCCAGACCCCCAGCAGGCCGTGCAGAAAAGGCATGATGATCGCAAACCCGCTGACGAAAACCCCGGCGGTCTTCAGGTCGCCGAGCCGCCGGCCGGTGACGAGGCCGATCTCGAGGAGGAACAGCGTGAGCACCCCGCGGAAGGGCGTGTCGAAAAGCGGGCCGATCTGCTCAAAGCCCTTTTTTCCCGACAGCAGGCCGATCACCATGCCGCCCAGGAGCAAAATGATGCCCTTGCCGGTCAGCAGTTCCCGCAGCACGCCGGGGCGGAAACCGGGCAAGGGGGCCGGCACGATGCCGGTTGCGCCCAGCGGGCGAAGCAACATCCGGTTCCGGGCGATCCCCGCCAGGTAGAGCGCAATGATGATGGCCGGGATTTCCATCACCGCGAGCAGCGCCGGCAGAAAAGCCTCATGCGCCACGCCGCGCGTGTCGAGGAAAGCCAGGCAGGCGCCAAAGGTCACCACGGACACCGACCCATAGTGGGCGGCCAGGGCCGCGGCATCCGCCGGGGCCAGGCGGCCCAGCCGTTGACCGATGGCGAACGTCCAGACCGGGATGGCCAGGCACAGCGCCACCGCCGCCGCCAGCGGGCGGGCGAAATCGGCCAACCCCACCCCGTCGAGCTTGGCGCCGCCCTTCAGCCCGATGGCGAAAAGGAGGTAGACCGTCAGGGCGGTGTAGAGCTGCTCCGGGATCTTCAGGTCGCTGCGGACCAGCGTGGCAATAATGCCCAGCAGGAACGCGAGCACCATCGGCGAGAGCAGGCTGTGGAGGAGGGATTGCAGGAGGTCCATGGGACGGACGCCTTGATTGAAGAATAAAACATGAAGTCAACTTCATTATTAAGAGTTCTTGTAAGGTCCTCTGGCCCCGGTCAATCTGCCCCCATGGCCGCCCCCGACTCCCCCGCCCCCGGCTGGACGTTCCTGACCAACCACACCCATGTACTGGTGTGCCTGGCGCAGAACGAGGACATCACCCTGCGGGAGGTCGCCCGGCAGGTGGGCATCACGGAGCGCGCCGTGCACGCCATTGTCACGGCCCTGGAGGAGGAGGGCGTGCTCACCCGCAGCCGGGAGGGCCAGCGCAACCGCTACAAGCTCAACCGGAACTACCGGCTCCGCCACCCGTTGGAGTCCCACCGCAAGATCGGGGACGTGCTCGACCTGATCGCGGACCGTTGAGCCCGGCGGCGTCAGAGGGGGCGCATTTTTCGGCGCGTCGATCTGTTGGGGGATCCGGCCCGCCCGGGCCCACACAAATCCGGGTTGCCGCACCGGTTGGGCCGTGGTTGGCTGCCGGCCCCAGGAGGAAATTTTTCGTAAACACCGTTCCCAACCCCCGGGACGGCCCGCGCTGCCCCTAAGAAACTTCCCCGTCCCGCGTAGTATCCGCACCATCCCTCCCCTCCCTCCCATGAAATCATTCCGCCTGTTGCTCCTCACCCTGCTGCCCGTCGCGCTTTCCGCCGCGCCGGTCAATTCCACCATCACCGCCGTCACCGTCTACACCGACCGCGCCGTCGTCACGCGCACCGCCGGCGTCGAGCTGGCGGGCGGCACCACCGAGCTGGTGTTTGCCAACCTGCCCGAGACCCTCAACGAGCGCTCGCTTCAGGTCAGCGGCAAGGGCACGGCGGCCGCCACCATCCTCGACGTCAGCGCGAAGCAGACCTACGTGGACTTCACGCCCAACACCCGGGTGAAGGAGCTCGAGGACCTGCTCAAGGGCTACGGCAAGCAGAGGCGCGGGCTCGACGACCGCACCGGCCTGCTGCAGACGCAGCGCGGCACGCTCGACCGGATGGAGACCGCCCTCACCGCCCCGCCGGCCGAGGACGTCCCCCGCCCCGCCGTCGCCGACCTGGCGAACGCCATGACCTTTCTGGTCGAGCAGCGCGCCAAGATCACCACCGAGATCGCGGCCCTCGACGAAGCCCGCGAGGAGCTGCAGGTGAAGATCACCACGGCGCAGAACCAGCTCAACGAGCTGCGCGGCGCCGGCGGCCGCAGTTACAAGACCGTCACCGTCCGCGTTGCGGCCGCGCAGGCCGGCTCGCTCGATGTCGCCCTCGCCTACACCGTCCCCGGCGCCAGCTGGTCGCCCAGCTACGACGCCCGGGTGCTCAGCTCCGAGCGCGCCGTGGCCCTCGGCTATTTCGGCATCGTCCGCCAGAGCACCGGCGAGGATTGGAAGGATGTCATGCTCACGCTTTCGACCGCCCGGCCCGGCCTCGGCGGCGCGGCGCCCGTGCTCGGCGCGTGGAACCTGGATATCTTCAACCCGATGGCGCGGCAGGCCGCCGAGGAAGGCCGGCGGCGCGACTACGCCGCCAAGTCCGTGATGGCCCCCGGCGCCGCCAACATGCAGGCCATGACCAGCGACGCTCCCCTGGAAATGAAGGACGCCGAGATGGCCTCCGCAACGATGGAGGCCGGCGCGACCAGCGCGTCGTTCAAGCTCACCGTCTCCTCCTCCGTCCCGAGCGACAACTCCCCGCAGAAGGTGCCGATCACCGCCGTCAAGTTTGCCGCGAACCCGGAATACCTCACGGTGCCGAAGCGTCTGACGACCGCCTACCTGACGGCCAAGGTCTACAACAACTCCGAGTTCCCGCTGCTCGCCGGCCAGATGAACGTGTTCCTCGACGGCACCTTTGTCGCCACCAGCGCCGTCCGCACCGTGATGCCGGGCGAGAAGTTCGACCTCGCGCTCGGCGCCGACGAGGGCATCAGCGTGAAGCACAAGCGCGTGAACCGCTTCGCCGAGGACACCGGCCTGACCAATTCCGGCCGCCGCATCACCTACGAATACCTCATCACGATCCAGAACAACAAGCGGACGACCGAAAAGGTGATCGTCGTCGACCAGGTCCCGCTCGCGCGCAACGAGAAGATCGTCGTGAAGCTCAGCTCGCCCGACACCAAGGAAGTTAAGCCCACGGACGAGGGTGCCCTCAAGTGGACGCTTGACCTCAAGCCCGGCGAGAAGCGCGAGCTCACGGTCAAATTCGCCGTCGAGTTCGACAAGGACGTGAACGTCGCCGGCCTGGAACCCTGAGCCTGATGCCCGCCGGGCCGCTGACCCTGCTCGTTGACAACGGTTCGCTCGAGCCCGCCGCCACGCTGGCCCTGCGCCAGCTGGCCGCCCGGCTCGGCGCCCGGCTCGGCCAGGCGGTGGAACCGGTGTCACTGCTGCATTCGTCCGCGATCGACCCGGCGCAGCTCGGCGGATGGCCGGCGAGCCTGCTGGTGCCCGGGCTGGAGCGCCACCTCGCGGCCGGCCAGGACAGGTTCACGATCGTCCCGCTGTTTTTCGGCCCGAGCCGGGCGCTGACAGAATACATTCCGGAACAGCTCGTGCGGCTGCGGGCCAGGCATCCGGCGCTGAAGGTCGCGGTCGCGCCGCCACTTTTCGCTGACGGGGACGACCGGTTGGCCCAGATCTTGGCGGATAACGTGGTGGCGGAGCTCGCTGTCCTGTCGCGAGCAAGCCCGCTCCCACCAGAATCCTCCGTGCGGGTCGCGCTGGTGGATCACGGCAGCCCGGTGCAAGCGGTTACCGCCGTGCGCAATGCGCTGGCCCGCCAGGTCGCCGCCAAACTTGGCGCGCGGGTCGCCGCCGTCGCGCCGTGCAGCATGGAGCGCCGGCCCGCGCCGGACTATGATTTCAACGAGCCGCTGCTGGCCGGATTATTGGACACTGCTCCTTGGAACCAGGACCGCGTGGTCGTGGCGCTCCAGTTCCTGTCCCCGGGGCGGCATGCCGGGCCGGAAGGCGACGTGGCCCAGATCTGCCGAGCCGCCGAGGGAAAGCATCCGGCGCTGCAGACTCATCCGACCGCGCTGGTCGGTGATCACCCGCTGCTGCCGGATATTCTGGCGGACCGCTGGCGTACGGCCGTGCCGCCGGCCTGACGGGCGAGGCGGGGCGGTTTGCCTTCCAGCCGCACAAAGGCCGAGGCCGGCAGCTCTGGCTCGAGGTCGCGGCCGGCGGCCAGGTCGCTCGCGATGACATCGGCCCAGCGACGGCGGATGGCGGAAAGGAATTTCTGGAAAAAATCAGACAAGGACATGAGCGGAAGCGGGGTGGCGCGCCTGCGTCTGCAGGGCCGGGATGGAAGCGGCGAATGAAGCGAGGCGGACAACCTCGCCGACGACGACGAGGGCGGGCTGGCCGGTGAGGCCGGCGGTGAGTTCCGTGGCATCAAGCAGGGTGCCGGTGAGGATCTGCTGGGTCGGCGACGAAGCCTCGCGGATGACGGCGAGCGGCATGTCATCCGCCATGCCATGCAGGCGCAGGTTGCGCGCGATTTCCGGCAGGCGGCGCACGCCCATGTAGAAACAAAGTGTCGCGCGGAGCCGCGCAAGCGCACCCCAGTCGAGCGCGTTGGTGTTGGCCGCGCACTGGTGACCGGTGACAAAAACGACGGCCGAGGAAACATCGCGGTGCGTCAGCGGCAGTCCGGCGGCGGCGCTGGCTGCCGTGGCGGCGGTCACCCCCGGGACGATCTCATAGGGGACGCCGGCCTCGCGCAGGGCCTGCATCTCCTCGCCGGCGCGTCCGAAGATGAGCGGATCACCGCCCTTGAGCCGCACCACCTGTTTCCCGGCGCTGGCCAGCGCCACCAGCAGCGCGTTGATTTGACCCTGGGAAGCGCTGTGGCGACCGGCGCGCTTGCCGACAAAGTGCAGCTCGCAATCCTGCAGGCAATGCTGGAGCAACTCCCGATTTACCAGGTCATCGCACACCACGGCCCCGGCCTGCTGGAGCAACCTTAGTCCCCGCACTGTAATAAGATCAGACGCACCCGGCCCGGCTCCAACGAGCCAGACAAACCCATTATTTGACTTTACTGATTCTAACATAAGTTCTTTAGTCAATATGACAACATTTAGACTTTACCCCGTTTAACGAGGAAGCAAGCATTCTCTCAGTCATGTCCGTCCCAACCACCGCCACCGTCAGCAAGAACGAAGTCCTCAAGCAGAACGACCCCACCCTCGCGGGTGGGATTGCGGCCACTTTGGCCGATCCGACCACCGACCGCTTTTCGGATGACGATACCCAGTTCACGAAATTCCACGGCATCTACCAGCAGGACGACCGCGACCTGCGGAAGACCGCGAAAAAGTACATCATGATGATCCGCAGCCGGATCCCCGGCGGCGTCATGACGGCGAAGCAATGGATCGTGTTCGACGATCTCGCGACGCAGCACGGCAACAACACCCTGCGCATCACCACGCGGCAATGCCTCCAGTTTCACGGCGTCGTGAAGTCCGGCCTCGGGCCGCTCATCCGGCAGATCCATGCCTCGCTGCTTTCGACCCTCGCCGCCTGCGGCGACGTCAACCGCAACGTCACCGCCTCGCCGACCCCGGCGACGACCAAGGCCCGCGAGGAGGTCTACGCCGACGCGCTGCGCACCGCCTACGCCCTGGCGCCGATCACGCCGGCCTACAACGCCATCTGGATAGACAACGTCCAGCTCGACCTGTCCGACCCCGTGCACAAGGACTTCGTCGATCCCCTTTACGGCCAGACCTACCTGCCGCGCAAATTCAAGATCTCCTTCGTGGTGCCGCCGGTGAACGACATGGACGTCTTCACCAACGACCTCGGTTTCATCGCCATCGTCGAGGACGACCGCCTCATCGGCTACAACGTCGCGGTCGGCGGCGGCATGGGCCGCAGCCACGGCAACGTGCAGACCTTCCCGCGGCTCGCGGACGTGATCGGCTTGGTCGCGCCGGAAAACGTGGTCGCGACGGCCCGGGCCGTGCTCACGACCTTCCGTGATTTCGGCGACCGCGAGAACCGCAAGCATGCCCGCTTCAAGTATGTCGTCGAGGAACGCGGCGTGGACTTTGTCCGCGCCGAGATCAGCCGCCGTTCCGGGGTGACGATCGCGCCGGCGCGCGCCTACGCGTTCACCTCCATGGGCGACCTTTACGGCTGGCAGCGGGCGGTGGACGGCACGCAGTTCCTCACCCTCTTCGTCGAGACCGGCCGCATCAAGGATGGGCCGGGGCACGCCCTGAAAACCGCCCTGCGCGCGGTCGCGGAAAAATTTCCACACCTGGAATTCCGGCTCTCCGCCAACCAGAATGTCATTTTGGCCAACGTGCCGGTTGCCGACCGCGCCGGCGTCACCGCCCTGCTCGCCACGCACGGCGTCAAGGTGGAGAACCAAACGACGCGCCTGCACGCCGCCGCGATGGCCTGCCCCGCGCTCCCGACGTGTGGTCTCGCGCTCGCCGAGTCGGAGCGCATGCTGCCCGGCCTCATCGACCGCATCGAGAAGCTCGGGGCCGAGCTCGGGCTCGGTCGCGAGGAGATCATCATCCGTTCCACCGGCTGCCCCAACGGCTGCGCCCGCCCCTACATGGCCGAGATCGCCTTCGTCGGCAAGGCCCCCGGCCGTTACCAGCTCTGGCTCGGCGGCAACGAGGCGGGCACGCGACTCAACCGGGTGTTCAAGGACGTGGTGAAGGAGGCTGAGATCGAGGCCGAGCTGCGTCCGCTGTTCACGCGCTGGCGCGACGAACGCCGCCCCGGGGAGCGCTTCGGTGACTTTTGTTCGCGGATCTTGTGGCCCGAACAAACCCCGGTGCGCGCGGCCGGGGAGGCCGCCCCCGCCACTCCGCTCTCATGACCACCACCGATCTCACGAACTGGAACCGCGAACTGCGCGGGCAGTCACCGCTGGAAATCGTCCGCTGGGCCGTCGCCCGGGCCGGCGGCCGCGCCATCGTGTCGACCAACTTCCGCCCCTATGAGGCCGCCATTCTGCATGTCGCCACCCGGGTTCAGCCCGACCTGCCGGTGCTCTGGGTCGACCACGGCTACAACCGTCCCGCCACCTACCGGCACGCGGAGGCCCTCCGCGCACGCCTCCACCTCAACCTCAAGCCGTTCCTGCCGCGCCTCACCCCCGCCCATCGTGACGCCCTGCACGGACCCATCCCGACGACCGAGGACGAGGCGGGCCTGAAGCAATTCAGCGCGCTGATGAAGCTTGAGCCCTTCCAGCGCGGCATGCGCGAGCTCGCGCCGACCGTGTGGATCACCGCGCTGCGCGCCGGGCAGAATCCCAACCGCGCCGGGCTCGATATCGTGTCGCTCGACCAGAATTTCGGCGCGCTGAAGCTCAGCCCTTTCTTCCATGCCACCGACGCCGACCTCGAGGCTTACCTCGCGGCGCACCAGCTGCCCAACGAGTGGGATTACTTCGACCCGGCCAAGGCCGACGAAAAGCGCGAGTGCGGCCTGCACGCCGCCTGGGGCAAACAGGCGGTCAACGCCTGATTAAACCGCAGCCATGACAGAAGTGCGCCCCCTTTTCCTGGAGGCGGGACCCTCAGTCCCGCGGGTTTCCGGCCGCGCCGCCCTGATCTTACAGGACTGATAGTCCCGCCTCCATTTCCATGCCCTCCTACCATCTCGACCATCTGCAGCACCTCGAAACCGAGGCGATCCACATCATGCGCGAGGTCGCCGGCGAGTTCGAACGGCCGGCCCTGCTTTTTTCCGGCGGCAAGGATTCCATCTGCCTCCTGCGGCTTGCGGAAAAGGCGTTCCGCCCCTCCGAGTTGCCACTCCCGCTGCTCAACGTCGACACCGGCCACCATTTTCCCGAGCTGAACGAGTTCCGCGACCGCCGCGCGCAGCAACTCGGGGCCAGGCTGATCATCCGCACCGTCGAGGAAGCCATCGCCAAGGGCATCGCCCAGCCCACGCCAGGTGAGATCAGCCGCAACCGGCTGCAGATCCCCGTGCTGCTGGCGGCCATCGAGGAGTTTCGCTTCGACTGCTGCATCGGCGGCGCGCGGCGTGACGAGGAGAAGGCCCGCGCCAAGGAGCGCTTCTTCAGCTTCCGCGACAGCTTCGGCCAGTGGGACCCGAAGAACCAGCGGCCCGAGATCTGGAACCTCTACAACGGCCGGCTCAACCCCGGCGAGAACATGCGCGTCTTCCCGCTGAGCAACTGGACCGAGATGGATGTCTGGGAATACATCAAGCGTGAAGGGCTGGAGGTCCCGTCGATCTATTTCACGCATCAGCGCCAGGCCGTCCGGCGCGGCGGCCAGTGGCTGCCGGTCAACCGGCTCATCCCGCCGCGCGCGAACGAGGAGGTGCGGGAACTCACCGTCCGCGTGCGCACCATCGGCGACATCATCAGCACGGGCCTGGTCGAATCACCGGCCCGGGATGTCGATGACATCATCGCTGAGATCGCCGCCGCGCGGGTCACCGAGCGCGGCTCGCGCGCCGACGACCGGACCTCCGAGGCCGCCATGGAGGACCGCAAGAAGGCGGGTTATTTCTGAATGTTCACCGAAGACACCCTTTCCGCCCCGCCCGTGACGGTCCCCGTCGACATCCTCCGCTTCAACACCTGCGGCAGCGTCGACGACGGCAAGTCCACGCTCATCGGCCGCCTGCTCTACGATTCAAAGTCCCTGATGGAGGACCAGATCGAGGCGCTCGAGCGCTCGGCTGACATCACCGGCGGCGGCCAGATCAACCTCGCCAACCTCACCGACGGCCTCCGCGCCGAACGCGAGCAGGGCATCACGATCGACGTCGCCTACCGCTACTTCGCCACGCCGCGCCGCAAGTTCATCATCGCCGACACCCCGGGCCACGTCCAATACACGCGCAACATGGTGACCGGCGCCTCGTCGGCCAACCTGTCCATCATCCTCGTCGACGCGCGCACCGGCGTCATCGAACAAAGCCGCCGCCACACCGCGCTGGCCGCGCTGCTGCGCATCCCCCACCTCGTTGTCGCCATCAACAAGATGGACCTCGTCAGCTGGAGCGAGGCGCGCTTCGCGGAAATCCGCGCGCAATTCGAGGAATTCCTGCCCCGCCTCGGCATCAAGGACGTGAAGTTTATCCCGCTCAGCGCGCTTAACGGCGACAACGTCGTCGTGCCCTCGGCGCACACGCCGTGGTATGTCGGCCCGACGCTGCTCGGCCACCTCGAGGCCGTGCACATCGCGAGCGACTGGAACCTCAGCGGCTTCCGCTTCCCCGTGCAGTGGGTGAACCGGCCGAACCACCCGACGAATCCCGCACTGCACGATTTCCGCGGCTTCAGCGGCCAGATCGCCGGCGGCATCATCCGTCCCGGCCAGAAGGTCCTCGCCCTGCCCGCGGGCATCACGACGACGGTGCAGCAGATCTGGACCTACGACGGCCCGGTCGAGGAGGCTTTCTGTCCGCAGTCGGTCACCCTCGTGCTCGAGCACGACATCGACATCAGCCGTGGCTCGATGCTCATCGGCCTCGACGACCTGCCCGGCGCCAGCACCGACCTGCAGGCCGAGGTCTGCTGGATGCACCCACGGGCGCTCCAGCGCGGGAAAAAATATTTCCTCAAGCACACGACCCAGACCGTGCAGGTCGTGGTCACGGAACTCACCCACCGGCTCAACCTTAGCACCTTCGACACCGAGCCGGAGCCCGCGGAGCTCGCCGTGAACGACCTCGGCCAGATCCGCCTGCGCGCCGCCAGGCCGCTCGTGTTCGACGGCTACGCCAACAACCGGCTCACCGGCTCCTTCATCTTGATCGAGCCCGGCACCAATGCCACGGTCGCCGCCGGCATGCTGCACCCGCCCCGCGAGGTCGTGAAAGCGGAGAACGGGGACTATGTCATCTGAGGGAGTAGCTTGAGTATATTTGTAGGGCCGCCGCTGGCCGGCGTGCCGGAGATTGCGGCCCGGCGACCTGCGCCGACCCGACCCTACCCATCATGACTTCCTCAGTCAAAAAGGTTGCCCGGCAGGGCGGCCCGGCTAGCTTGCCTTGCCCATGAAAATTTCCGTCAAAGTCGATTATGCCTGCCGGGTCATGGCGGAGCTGGCGCGGCTGCACGGCTCGGGCGAACTCGCCCAGATCGATCACCTGGCCCGCATCGAGGCCGTGCCGGCCAATTTCCTCGCGCAGATCCTGGGCAAACTCCGCACGCACGGGTTGATCACCAGCCGGCGCGGCAACCAGGGCGGCTACATCCTGGCGCGCGCGCCGGAGGAAATTTCGCTCCACGACATTTTGCTGGCGGTCGAGGGCGGCTGCCTGCACCTGAGCGGCAATTTCGCGGGCCGCAGCGGCCGGCGGCTCAAGCAGGTCTGGACCGAGATTGCCGCCAGCCTCGCGGACAAGACCAAGGGCTACACCCTCGATAAGCTCCGCACGAAGAATCCGGCGGAGATGTATTATATCTGAACGGTAGGGCGGGATCAGCGATTTCGCCCTTGTCGAACCCAGAGCTTCCCCGGCCTACTTCCCCTTCCGCGGCAGCATCCATTTGAGCACGTCGCCGATGCGGGCGGCCCAGGCGTGCTCGGTGTGCTCGGCGCCGGCGACTTCGCGGTAGGCGAGATCGTGGCCATCCCGCCAGCCCTTGCCGGTGAGCGTGTCGCGAAACAGCCGGGCGGCCTCCCAGCCCGGTTCCGCCGTGCCCATGTCGAACCAGAGACGGACGGCGGGTTTCTTGCGGAGCTTGGCGAAATCCTGAAAAACCACGCGGCTGTCCCACCACAGCGACGGCGACAGCGCGGCGACCTGGCCGAACACCCGGGGATGCCACAACGCGAAATACAGCGCCACCAGTCCGCCCATCGAGGAGCCTACGATCGCGGTGTGCCGCGGGCCGGGCAGCGTGAGATAGTGCGAGTCAATGAACGGCTTCAGCTCGGTCGCGACGAACTTCGCGTAGCGCTTGGCGCCCCCGTTGCTGGTACACGGCTCGCCGTCCCAGCCGGAAAATTCGGACGGCGTCGGCGCATATTCGTTCATGCGGTTGAAGCCGGTGTTGTAGATGCCGACCATGATCGGGGCGGTGATCCGGTGGGCGCCGATGAGTTCCGTGGCGCGCTCGCCCGCATGCCAGGCGTTGCCCAAAAAGGCCATCAGGGGATCAAAGATGTTCTGCCCATCCTGAAAATACACCACCGGATGACGCCGGCGCGACAACCCGTAGCCCGGCGGCAGCCACACGACGATGTCGCGCTTGTTGCGCAGCCCCCGCGAATGGAACTGGCGGTGCAGGCGGAGCGGGGAAAGGGTCTGGGGCGGGAGCGGCATGGGCTGGGTCGCCGGGTGCTAGCGGCCGCATCGGGTGAAGCCAAGGGTTTTTCTGGCTCCCGCGGTCGCCAGGACCGACTTTCTCCCCTCTGGCGGCATGATTCCTCTCCACTTTTTCCCGGAAACGCGGCAAACTCGGATCATGAAGAAAATCGGCATTCTCCACGGCAAGGAACGCAGTTTCCCCACGGCGCTCATCGAGCGCATCAACGCGATGAACGAACCCGGCATCACCGCCGAGGAGGTCGTCATCAACCAGGTCGCGCAGGGCGAGCCCACCCGCTACGCCGTCATCCTCGACCGGATCTCGCAGGACGTCCCCTTCTTCCGCGCCTACCTCAAGAACGCCGCCCTCAACGGCACCGCCGTCGTCAACAACCCGTTCTGGTGGTCGGCCGACGAGAAGTTCTTCAACAACTGCCTCGCGACCAAGCTGGGCGTCGCCGTGCCGAAGACCGTCATCCTGCCCTCGAAGGACCATCCGGCCGACTGCTCCGCCGAGTCGTTCTCCAACCTGGCCTATCCCCTCGACTGGGACGGCATCTTCAACCACATCGGCTGGCCGGCCTATTTCAAGCCGCACTCCGGCGGCGGCTGGAAAAACGTCTACAAGGTCCGCGACCGCGACGAGTTCTTCAAGGCCTACAACGAGACCGGCCAGCTGGTCATGCTCCTGCAGTCCGAGGTGCATTTCGACGACTACTACCGCTGCTACTGCATCGGCGGCACCGATGTCCGCATCATGCCCTACGAGCCGCGCAACCCGCATCACCTGCGCTATGTCGTGGACCGCCCGCCCGGCTCGCCCGAGCTGCTCGCCCGCATCGAGCGCGACGTGCTCACGCTCAACCACGCCCTCGGCTACGAGTTCAACACCGTGGAGTTTGGCGTCAGCGGCGGCGTGCCCTACGCGATCGACTTCTGCAACCCCGCGCCCGATGCCGACCGCAAGTCCGTCGGCGAGGACAACTTCGCCTGGGTCGTCGAGGCCGCCGCGAAAATGCTCGTTCGCAAGGCCAAGGCGAACCAGCCCGGCCAGAACAACACCATCTGGGGCGGCTACGTCCAGGGTGCCGTCAAGACCGGCGCGCCCGCGGCCTTGCCGAAGAAGAAATGAGGCGCATGGCGCCAGTCTTCCCGAGGGCTCGCGGGCCCGCTATATTTTGTTCACCCCCTTATGGAGGGCCGGTCTCCTGACCGGCCGCGGTCGGCCGGGAGGCCGACCCTCCCCCAGCCCCACCATCCCATGGCCGCCAAAAAAAACCATAAATTCACCCTCGGGATCGAGGAGGAGTTCCAGATCGTCGATCCGGTCACGCGCGAGCTCAAGTCGCACATCGAGCAGATCCTCGAGGACGGTAAGGTCATCTTGCATGAGCGGGTGCGGCCCGAACTGCACCAGTCGGTCGTCGAGGTCGGCACCGACATCTGCGAGGACATCACCGATGCGCGCCGCAGCGTCACCCGCCTGCGCCGGGATCTGGCGGGGCTGGCGCAAAAATCCGGCCTCCGGGTCGCGGCCGCGGGCACCCACCCGTTCTCCCACTGGATCGACCAAAAGATCTCCGCCGGTGAACGTTACCAGGGCGTGCTCAACGACCTCCAGCAGGTCGCCCGCGCCAACCTCATCTTCGGCCTCCATGTCCATATCGGCATGCCCGACCGCGAGACGGCGATCCAGCTGCAGAACACCGCGCGTTATTTCCTGCCGCACATCTTCGCCCTGTCGACCAACTCGCCGTTCTGGGTCGGTCGCAACACCGGCTTCGCCTCCTACCGCCTGCAGGTCTTCCAGCGTTTTCCGCGCACCGGCATCCCCGACCTGTTCGAGTCGGTCGAGGAGTTCGACGGCTACGTCAACCTGCTCATCAAGACCGGCTGCATCGACAACGCCAAAAAGATCTGGTGGGACGTGCGCCTTCACCCGGTTTTTAACACGCTGGAGTTTCGCGTCTGCGACATCCCGATGCGGGTGGACGAGACCATCTGCCTCGCCGCCATCATCCAGGCCGTCATCGCCAAGCTCTACTTTCTGCACCGGAAAAACCTGGGGTTCCGCACCTATCGCGCCCGGCTGATCAACGAAAACCGCTGGCGCGCCTCGCGCTACGGCATCAACGGCAAGATGATCGATTTCGGCAAGTCCGAGGAGGTGCCCACCCGCGACCTCATCATGGAGCTGCTCGAATTCATTGATGACGTGGTGGATGACCTCGGGTCGCGCGAGGAGGTCGACTACGTCCACCAGATCATGCGGCTCGGCACCGGCGCCGACCGGCAGGTTGAGGTTTACAACCGCACCAAAGATCTCAAAGCCGTGGTCGACTATATCATCACCGAAACGCACCACGGCCTTGATCTCTGACGCCCCGTCACTCTCAAAGCCCGTAGCGTTGTGACGGCGAAGTAATGGAACGGCTCGCGAATATTGGGAGGGGCTGAGTTGGTCGAGTTGGCATTTTGGTTGGCATAATCTGGGGTTGACTCCCTGACGGGGAAATCGGGTCCAGTTTGCGTGACTCAAATCTCACCGCAAAAACGCAACGGAATCATCGTCGGTCATTCCGTCTATCTCGGAATCGATGGAGACGGACGGAAGCAACGACGGTTTTTCCGTGACCGTTCGGACGCGGAACGATACTTGAATGAACGTAACGCGACCCCCATCCCCATTGGCGAGCTGTGGGAACGGAAGGCTGAAGTCCTCTACAACTTTGAACGGCTTCGCCCCCTTGGAATATCGCTCACGGATGCCGTGACGTGCTACCTCAGCCAACATGGTTCAATGGTAGGGCAAATGAAGCTCTCCGCGTTGGTCGAAGAATTCTTGAGGGAGAAACTCCAAGCTGGAAGGTCTCAACTCTACGACCGAGCGATGAGGCAAGTCTCTGGTCAGTTCATGAAGTTCCTCGGTGACGACCGAAAGATTGGAGCCGTTTCACGCCAACTCATCACGGACTACGTTTACCAGACTAACAAACACGTCTCGTCCACGACCAAGCGTAACCTTCTCCGCAATCTCAGCGTGTTGTTCAATTTCGCCGTGAAGCGGGATTACTTGAAATCGAACCCCGTGGAGAAGATAGACCGTCCTACCCTTCTCTTCAAAAAGCCCCACGTCCTCACTCCAGCCGATTTCGAGAAGCTCTTACACGCGTGTCTCGTGTTGGGTTGGGATGATCGGCTGGTGGTTTTCGTCCTTGTTGGGTTTTGTGGCATTCGCGTTGAAGAAGCGTCGCGGCTGAAGTGGTCAAACATTCAGCTCGATAGAAATATTGTGGAAGTGCCGGCGACGGTCGCCAAGAAGGCATCGTTCCGGAACAACGTCATCCCACCCAACGCCGGCAAATGGCTGAGATACGTCCAAGACAAACGCCGGACTGGTCTCATCGTCGGCAAACATTGGAGGAGCAATCTGCGGTCAGCGGTGAACTTTGCTAAAATCGACTACCAGCAAAATTGCATCCGTCA
>JBKJTZ010000055.1:0-6935 GCA_046590295.1 Lacunisphaera sp. | reverse complement strand
CCGTGGATTTTCCTACGACTTCAGCGCCGACTTTGGCATCCGCTTCACCGTCACGAAGCGGGCGCGGAACAACTCCTCCATCAACGCCCGGGTCGGCGCGGGAATGCGGTTCACCAGATCATCCAGCGGTGGCAGGTCGCTCTTCACCTCCTCCGGCCCTTCCATGTGCTCCAGCGCCGGGGTGACGATGCCCATCTCGCGCTCCTGCGCGAGGAGCGCCGCTTCCTCTTCCGCGGAAGGTCCGGCCGGGGCTTCGGCGGCGATCTCACTCGGCGGCGCGTCATCTTCCTCACTTGCCTTGTCTCCCGCCTCCCGCCTCCCGCCTCCCGCCTCCGTCCCTTCAGGCGCGCCCGTCAGCCGTTTTTTTTTGAGCCGTCCTCCGGGAGGCTGTCCGCCATGGTCGCGATATCCTTGATCAGCGAGTCGATGGCCCGCGCGCGGCTGGCCTCGACGGCCTTGAGCAACGCGACCTCAAAATTGATCTTCTCCGACAGGCCGTGCTTCACGCCGGACTCGCCCTCGCGGAGTCCGTCGAGCAGGCGCGTGAGCTGCTCCGTCGTCATCGGCGCGCCAAGCCGCTCGCTGGTGCCGCCCTGGGCGATGGAGTCGAGGAGGGCGTCGCGCACGTGCGTCTGCACGTCAACGAGCAACCGGTAAAGGTCGCGGCCGTTCTCGTCGCAATCGTCCACGATGGCCACGATCTTCCGGTGGTCGCCGGCGGCCAGCGCGGCGGCCAGCGCGGCGATTTTCGCCTCGGCCACGAGGCCGTAGACGTCGAGCACGTCGGCCTCACCAATGTCGGCGCCGCAGAAGGAGATCATCTGGTCGAAGCTGGACTGGGCGTCGCGCATGCCGCCGTCGGCCATGCGGGCGATGCTGGCCAGGGCGGCGTCGCTCACCTTGATCTTCTCGGCCAGGGCGATCTTCTTCAGCCGCTGGACAATGAGCTCGCTCGAGATGGGCTTGAGGTCGAAGCGCTGGCACCGCGAGATCACGGTCGCGGGCACCTTCTGCGGGTCTGTCGTGGCGAAGATGAACTTCACATGCGCGGGCGGCTCCTCCAGCGTCTTGAGCAGCGCATTGAACGAGCTCGACGACAGCATGTGCACCTCGTCGATGATATAGACCTTGTATTTACCCTCCGCCGGGGCGTAGGCCACCGAGTCGATGACGAATTCGCGGATCTTGTCCACCTGGGTGTTGGACGCGGCGTCGAACTCGATCACGTCGAGACAACGGCCGTCGGCGATCGACTGGGCGATGGGATCGTTGACGTCAAAGTCGGCCTTTGGGCCGTTGGTGACGTTGAGGGCCTTGGCAAAGATGCGCGCGGTGCTCGTCTTGCCCGTGCCGCGCGGGCCGACCAGCAGGTAGGCGTGCGCAATGCGGTTGCGGGCGATGGCGTTCTTCAGCGTCCGGACCACATGGTCCTGCCCGACGACATCATCGAAGGTCTGCGGGCGCCATTTGCGGGCGATGACTTGGTAGGCGGAAGACATGAAGGACGGAATGACTGAAAGGCTGAAGCGCTGAAAAATCCAGCCCGCGTTTCCCTTTTCTTTCCGCCCTGCAATCTTTCCGCCGTTCCACGCTGGAAAAAGAAAGTGGCCAGGCAATCCACGGCACTGGCAGGACGTCGTCACCGTTGCTGCCTTCCGGCCCTGGCGGGGTTCACGCGCCTGCGCATGCATGGCGCCTGGCCAAGGCGGAACGTAGGTCGCCCCCCTGCCCTGACAACCAAAATAAAAACGGACGCCTGGCGGGCGTCCGGTGGTGGCCGTGGATCAGTTGCCCGGCGGCTTGTCGGGCGGGGGTGGTTTCTCCCCCGGAGCCCGGTCCTTCGGCGGCCGGGAACCGTCCTCGGAACGATTGCCCCGCTTGGCCCGTTCCGTCTTCTCCCGGCCTTCGCGCGCCTCCCGCAGCTCCCGGTTCATCTGCTCAAACTGGATGCGTTGCGCCGGGGTCAGCTTCTCGCTGATTTCCCGCTGCATGTTTTCCACCACGGTCTTGGTCTCGGCCATGGAACTGTTCCGAATCCGGTTCAGCAGCTCCATGTTGCGCCGCACGATGGGGCGGATCAGTTCGTGCTGCTCCGGGGTCAGCGCCAGGTGCTCGTTCAGGCGCTTCAGGTGCCGGGGCGCCCATTCCTCGGGCACGGGCCGGTTCGCGAGTTTGTCGCGGCAGACGCGCAGCGTGACGAATCCGCCCGCCACGCCGCCCGCGGCGAAAATCCCGATCAATACCAAGATGACCTGCCAGGGCTTGTTCATGTTCACGAGATGTCCAGCAGCTCGACCACGGTGTCGGTCGTGCCGGTGGCGTAGAGGTCGGTCTGTTCCGTCACAAGGGCGGAGTAATTGAGCGCCACCGAGGCCACGCCAAAGGCCGCCGCGACCATCAGGCCGCGCAGGCCGAGGCGTTCAAAGGCCGCCCACGGGCCCGCGGCCGGGGCGGTCGCCGCCGTGGCGGCCACGCGCGTGGCGAAGCCGAACGGCACGCCGACGGGCTCGACGGGGGCCGAGCGCGCGAGGGCGGTGAGTTTCTGCCATTGGTGATCAATAGGGTTCATGACTTCTCCTTGCTTTGTAGTTCCTGAAAAAGTTTTCGCAATTTCCGTCTGGCCCGGAAGGCCCGCACCTTGACGAGGGTCTGGTTCCAGCCGGTCAGCGCGCTGATCTCCGCGATGGTCTTCTGGTCGAGGTCGAGCAGCTGGATGACGAGGCGGTCGTCGGGCTTGAGCTGGCCGAGCAGCTTGTGCACGAGCTCGCGCGCCGCGAGGGCGTCGCCGGGCGTCACATCGCGCTCGTCGGTGAGGACGTGATCAAGCACCTCGGCCTCGGTCTCGGACAGGTCGGCCCAACGGAACTCCGGCCGGCGCTTCTGGGCGCGGAGCTGGTCGATGCACGTCGTGACCGCGATCCGGGAGACCCAGTGCGGGAACGGGACGTTGCCCTGGTATTGTGCGAGGCGGGTGAACATTTTCAGAAAGATGTCCTGGGCGAGGTCTTCCTCGGCGACGCGGCGCGGAAGATGGGACCGCACGATGCGGATGACGAGCGGGTAAAGGTGCTCGACGAGCTGGCGCGAGGCCACCTGGTCGCGGCGGCGCACGCGATCAAGGCAAGCAGGCAGGTCGAACGGTTCATCGGCCATGGAATTGGAGGCGCATCATGCACATTCCCAGAGACGGCGGGCCAAGATCGCTAGTTACCAAGAAAATCCGCCACGGCAGAAGGTTGTAAAACTCTGAACCCAGTGGTCCGGTGGTCATGATTCAGTCAGTCTGGGAGCGGTCCACCTTGTAAAACATCCAGAGCCCGAGCGATTGAAACGCCAGGTTGGGCAGCCACATCAGGAGGTCGGGCCGCAAGGCCGGCGAGTTGTCAAACCACCCCACCACGATGGTCGCGAAATAATAGCCCAGCGCCAGGGCGAGGCCGATGCCCAGGTTGGCCGAGGTCTCCTTGCGCGAGACCTTGATGCCCAGCGGGATCGCAATCAGTGCGAACGACAGCACCGAGAACGCCGTGGCGAACTTTTCGTGGATGATGATCTGCACGCGCATCAGCCGCAGCTCCCGCTCCGCCGTCGGCACCGTCGGATCGGGCTGGTTCAGCCGGCGCCACTCCGCGACGAGCTGGGGAAAGGTGAACCATTTCAATTTTTTCTGCACGGCCCTTTCGCCCGTGATGCGGTCGAGAGGCAGGTCAAAGGTCGCCCGGTCGGAGGCCCCGCCGCTGCGGACCTTGGCGGGGTCCTCGGGGTCATTCTTGTCATGCACCTCGGCTGCCAGGTGGTTCAGGGCCAGCACGAGCTTGTTAGTCGTCTCGTCGAAATCAATCCGACCCGACTCGGCCCGGCCCGAGTGCAGCACGCGCCTCTGCTTGTCGAGCTCCCAGATCCAGATTTCCTTCAGCACCTCGCCCTTCTTTTCCCCGACATAGATCACCCGGTCGGGGAAATCGTGGATGAAGGTCTTCGGCACGATAAAGCTGAGCGGGTTGGCCCGCACCGACTCGGCCAGCTCGCGCTGGTAGGCCAGCCGCGCGACCGGCATGAACTGGAAATTGATCAGCGCCGCGAGCGCCACCCCGAGCAGCGCAAAGAACAGGATCGGCGCCGACAGCCACGCCACGCTCAGCCCCGAGGCGCGCAGCGCCGTGATCTCGCGGTCGGACGACATCCGCCCCAGCACCAGCAAGATGCCCGTCAGCATGCCCATCGGCAGCGCATACGACACCACGAACGGCACCAGCAGCCCGATCAGGCGGACAAAGGTATCGAAGGCCAGCTGGCCCGACAGCATCAGACCCAGCAGGTCCTTCAAGGCGTTCCCGATCATCAGCACAAAGGCGAAGAGCCCCACGGCCGCCCCGCACGTCAGCACGACGTTGGCGAAGATGTGCCGGTGGATGAGATTCATGCTTGGCTTTAACCCTGTTCATTCCGCCCAATCCTGTCCAAGACATTTCCGCCCGCATGAAGTTCACGCCCGCCCAGCCGTCCCTCCACGGCGAGACCCTCGAGTCGCTCACCACCCTGCTCACCGAGCACGGGCACGAGGGTTTCCGCGCGCGCCAGATCATGGAGTGGCTCTACAAGAAGCGGGTTCGCACCTGGGACGAGATGACCAACCTCTCCCGCCCGCTGCGCGCGTGGCTGGCCGGGACCTTCACGCTCGACCCGACCGCCTTCGTGCTCACCAAGCAGTCCGAGGACGTCACCGACAAGCTCCTGCTCGAGCTCGGCGACCGGTCCCTCATCGAGACTGTCATCATCCGCGCCCCGCAGCTGGGCGTCGGCCAGGAGAACTCCCGCAAGACCATCTGCATCTCCACGCAGGTCGGCTGCGCCATGGGCTGCAAGTTCTGCGCCTCCGGCCTTGAAGGCCTGAAGCGCAACCTCTCCGCCGGCGAGATCGTGCACCAGCTCATCCAGGTCTGCCGGCAGGAGGACGCCCGCACGCCGCGCGCCCGCGCCGAGCTGGCCTCGTTCGACAACATCGTGGTCATGGGCATGGGCGAGCCGCTGCACAACTATGACGCCATCATCCGCGCCCTGACCATTGTGAACGCCGAATGGGGCCTCGGTTTCGGGGCGCGCCGCATCACCCTGTCCACCTCCGGCCTCGTGCCGCGGATCCTCCAGCTCGCCGACGAGAAGCTCGGCATCCGCCTCGCCATCTCGCTCCACGGCTCCACCGACGAGGTCCGCGAGCAGATCATGCCGGTGAACAAGAAATACCCGCTCGCGGACCTGCTGCCGGCGGTGAAGGAGTTTTCGCAGAAGCAGGGCCGGATGGTCACGCTGGAGTTCATCTTGATCGAGGAGATCAACGACTCGCTCGACCAGGCCCAGAAGCTCCGCGACATCGCGTGGGACCTCCACGCCCACGTAAACCTCATCCCCTACAACACCGTCGAGGGCCTGCCGTGGAAGCGTCCGAGCCTGACCCGGCAGGAAAAGTTTGCCCGCGTGCTCGATGACGGCGGCGTGTCGGTGACGCTCCGCCGGGAGAAAGGGCATGCCATCGACGCCGCGTGCGGCCAGCTGCGCCTCAAGACCGAGAAGGCCCGCGAGGCCGCCGCTCCCGCGGGCTAGGACGCAGTCTTGGCTTTACATCATATCATCGAATTCAGATGCATTGATGTCCGCATGACCGCCGATCGCCCCATCTCCGAACTCTTCGCCACGAAGTGCACCGTGCGCTCGCTGGAGTTTTTTCCGCCGAAGGATGACGCCGGCATGGAGACCCTGCGGCTGACTGCCGCCGCGCTCAAGAGCATCGCGCCCGATTTCGTCTCCGTGACCTACGGCGCCGGCGGCACCACCCGCGACCGGACCGCGAAGGCCAGCGCCATGCTGAAGCGGGATTTCGGCTTCACGGTCATGCCGCACCTCACCTGCGTCGGCCACTCTCGCGCCGACCTCGCTGGCATCGCCGACCAGCTGCACGGTGACGGTTATCGCAACATCATGACCCTGCGCGGCGACCCGCCGAAGGGTGACACCCGGTTTCAAACCGCCGAGGACGGACTCAGCCACGCCAACGAACTCGTCGCCCTCCTCAAGGCGCGCCACGCCGATTTCTGCCTCGGCGTGGCCGGCTATCCGGAAAAACACCCCGAGGCGCCGTCGCTCGAGGCGGACCTGACCCAACTCCGGCGCAAGGTGGATGCCGGCGCGGCGTTCATCACCACGCAGCTCTTTTTCGACAACGCCGTCTATTACCGCTTTGTGGAAAAATGCCGGGCCGCCGGCATCACCGTGCCGATCGTGCCCGGCATAATGCCCGTGCTCTCGCTCAAGCAGGTTCGGCGGTTCACCGAGATGTGCGGCGCCCATTTGCCGCCCCAACTCGTGACCCGGCTGGAAGTCGCCGCCGAGAACGCCGAGGTCGTCGAGATGATCGGCCTCGACTGGGCGCTGACCCAGATCCGCGGCCTTCTGGCCAACGGCGCCCCCGGCTACCACCTCTACATCATGAACCGGGCGAAGAGCGCGCTGGCGCTCGCCGCCGGCCTGGCCGCCTAGCCGCCGGCAACCCGGACCGACCGTCGCCTCGGAATTTGGCCTGCGACCCATTTTCCCGGGATGGGAGCCAGACCGGGAAAGTGGGAAATTCCACCCGCAGCACCCAAACCGCTCAGGCTGAGCTGGAATACACCGGCCAATGTCACCAAGGTGAATTCGGCACAGGCGAAAATTGATCCGATATTTCACCGCGCGGCCGGACAACGGCATTGCGCAGAATTTGTCCAAGGCCTTCACGATTATCCAAGCCGGACACGCGTGATACTTCGAGAACTGGTCGGCTCTAGCCCGCATATTTCACACTCAGAGGTGTGAAACATGCGCCCTGTCGGGCCGACCTCGTCGGGGCTAACCGCGACAGAGTCGCTCTGCCCGAAGGGCAGACGGATATTTCTCTGAAA
>JBKJTZ010000123.1:0-3674 GCA_046590295.1 Lacunisphaera sp. | reverse complement strand
ACTTTGCGGTGCCTGAGCCGGTAGGGGCGGTTGCCCTCAACCGCCCTCGGTGAGACCAGGGCCGTTGAGGGCAACGGCCCCTACCTAAAGCGTCTATGCTTCAAGGGACGTTGGTATAACTGGCATGATATGCCCGAAAGCGAGCGCGGCAGGCCGGGAGTGAACCCCGACCTGCCATGGCCTGAAATATCGTCCCACCAAACTGACCCGCCACCCGGCGGTGACGGAATCGACCGGTCCTGTGTCCCGCGTGGAGTGAAATTTCCCTCGAAAATTATTTTCCGGTCCATCCGCTCGCTCGAAATTTTCGCGTCAAGAAAATATTTGCACCCGTGGACCCCCGCCCGGTTTCTCGCGGCACAGAGGGAAAACGCCCCGACCGACCCCGCCGCGGAAAAATATTTTGCCGCGCGCGGCCGGCGGGATGTTGTCCACCACAAAAATTACGGAAAATTTCAAGAATCGTCCTTTAATCTATTTGACGGAGTTTGGGTCGGTTCCCATTAGTTGTGGTCAAGGTTCCGGGCATCCACATCCTGTGGTGGTCGACAACGTGTCAGGAAGTTTTGGCAACTTTAGGTCGCCAAGGTCTTTCTGCCGTCGCTAGACCACGGGACTCACACCGCTTTTATCCCAAGTTTCAGTTCTCTTCCTGCGTTAGCCATGCACAAATCATTCACCGTCGGAACCAAGACCTTCGTCCTCGATCAAGACAAAGCCGAAGCCGCCTTCGCCGCCAAGAAAGTCATCAACGGCCGCCAGGTCCCCTACTTCAACATTTTGCCGCTGAAGTTCCAGTGGGCCTACGATCTTTACAAGACGATGAAGGCGAACCACTGGGAGCCCGAGGATGTCCCGATGGGCAAGGACATCGAGCAGTGGCGCGACACCGCGCACGTCTCCGACATCGAGCGCTGGATCATCCGCATGGGCATCGGCTACTTCTCGGCCGCCGAGGGCATCGTCGGCGACAACATCCAGCACGTCGTCCGCGAGATCGTGACGGCCCCCGAGCTCAAGCTTGTCCTCGGCCGCCATGCCCACGAGGAGAACATCCACGCCGACTCGCTGCTCTACATGATCTCCTCCCTCGGCATCAACCCGCACGAGTGCGAGGCCATGTTCGAGGACGTGAAGTCGATCACGAAGAAGAACGAGTTCGTCAACAAGGTCTCCCAGGACCTCCGCCGCGACCTCGACATGACCAAGCTCGAGAACAAGCAGCTCCTCGCGAAAAACATCTTCGTCTTCGGCCAGGTCATGGAAGGCACCCAGTTCTACGGCCTCTTCGGCATGGTCCTCTCCCTTTACCGCCAGAACAAGTTCCCCGGCATCGGCCAGATGTTCCGCTACACCCTCCGCGACGAGTCCAACCACATCGAGCTCTTCCGGAACCTCTTCATGGACCTCATCGAGGAGAACCGCGAGATCTGGACCCCGGAATTCAAGGAGGAGCTCCGCTCGACCATGGCCGAGGGCATCCTGCTGGAGAAGGACTTCATCCGCGACTGCCTGCCCGTCAACGCGGTCGGCCTCTCGATCGACGAGTTCCTGACCTACATCGACTACATCGCCGACCGCCGGCTCGAGGGCTGCGGCCTGGCCGTGCTGAGCCCGGGCGTGAAGAACCCCCTGCCATGGCTCGCCGAGATGATGGACATCAAGAAGGAGCAGAACTTCTTCGAGGGTCGCGTCACCGAGTATCAGAAATCCTCCGCGCTTCACGGCTCCAGCGACGACGAACTGTAATTTGTAGGGCGGGATCGCCGCCTCCCGCCTCCTGCCTCTTCCTCTCTCACCCCACCCGGCCACTTTTTTCCTATGAGCAACCCCACGATCGCCCAAGACCTTGCGCTCAAGAAACTTAGCGTAACCCCCCCCGACCAGAAGCCCAACTATAACTGGCGCGACGTCCTCCGCGAGGAGGAGGTGCCCGTACCGGAGGTGCAGGTGCTCTGCCCGCATGGCGAGGAGCGTTTCGATCTCAGCGAGGTCGCCGACACCGTCGGCCGCTCGCTGTCCAACCTCATGCTCGCCCGGGGCGAGAAGGACATTTTCAACGAGAAGAACCAGCGGTTCGTCGCGGACGTCACGCGCGAGGTCGCCGGCAACCTCACCAAGAAAGCCCTCGAGCGCGGCCCGATCCGCCTCTCCCTCCACGATCTCTACGTGCTCATCGAAAAGACCCTCGTCGACAACAACGCCCACGACGTCGCCAAGAGCCTCCTGCTCAAGCGCGCCTCCAAGCTCAATCTCGCCCGCGAAACGCACGGCGTCACCGTCCGCCTCATCCGCCGCAACCACCAGGTCGTGCCGTGGAACGAGCTGAAGATCGAGATCGCCATCCGCAAGGCCTTCCTCTCCCTCCAGAAGGACCCCGCCCCCGCCTCGGCCATCACCCGCGCCATCACCGAGCGCGCCGCCGCCGTCAAGCAGGCCTTCCTCCACATCGAGGAGGTCCAGGACATGGTGCAGGAGGAGCTCATGAAGTCCGGCCACTACAAGGTCGCCGAGGACTACATCCTTTACCGCGCCCACCGCCAGGCCGCCCGCGCCGCCGCCCCCGAGGGCGAGGCCACCAAGGCCGACCCCGCCCCCCTCCAGCAGAACACCATGGTCGTCGTGGCCAAGGCCGACGGCACCACCTACCTCTGGGACGGCCTCGACCTGAAGAAGCGCATCGAGTTCGCCGCCATCGGCCTCGACCTCTGCCTGACCTCCGACGAGATCGAGGCCGAGCTCCGCCGCGCCCTGTTCGACAACATCGCGCTCGGCGACCTCAACAACACGATCATCCTCAACGCCAAGACCCTGATCGAGAAGGATGCCGACTTCGCCAAGTTCGCCGGCCGCATCCAGCTCAGCTACATCTACGAGGAGGTCCTCGGCTGGGACATCGTCACCGACGGCATCGGCGCCCTCAAGCGCGCCCACCAGCAGGCCTTCGCCCGCTACATCGACCACGGCATCGCTATCAAGCGCCTCTCCCCCCGCCTCAAGGAATACGACCTCGAGAAGATCGCCGCCGCCCTCGACCCGTCCGCCGACCTCGAGTTCGACTTCCTCGGCGTCCAGACCGTCTACGACCGCTACCTCATCATCGACAAGACCGGCAAGCGCTCCAAGCGCCTCGAGACACCCCAGTTCTTCTGGATGCGCGTCGCCATGGGCCTCTTCTTCGACGAAAAGAAGAAGCACCGCGAGGATTGGGCCGTCCGCCTCTACGACCTCTACAAGAGCCGCCGCTTCTGCAGCAGCACCCCGACCCTCTTCAACTCCGGCACCCTCCACTCCCAACTGTCGTCCTGCTACCTCTACTACGTCGACGACTCGCTCGAGGGCATCATGTACCGCGGCATCGCGGAAAACGCCCAGCTCTCCAAGTGGGCCGGCGGCCTCGGCGGCTCCTGGACCTCCGTCCGCGGCACCGGCGCGCACATCGCCGGCACCAACGGCGAGTCCCAGGGCGTCATCCCCTTCCTGAAGCTCCACAACGACCAGCTCGTCGCCGTCAACCAGGGCGGCAAGCGCAAGGGCTCCGGCTGCGCCTACCTCGAGTCCTGGCACAACGACATCTTCGAGTTCCTCGAGCTCCGCCGCAACACGGGGGACGACCGCCGCCGCACCCACGACATGAACACGGCGAACTGGATCCCCGACCTCTTCATGAAGCG
>JBKJTZ010000165.1:0-11895 GCA_046590295.1 Lacunisphaera sp. | reverse complement strand
TTGTTCAGCTGCTCAAGCGTGTCGGTCGGCTTGGTCGGGTTGGCGTAGATGATCTTGTCCCAGATCCACTGCTGGCGCTGCTTCGCCGGCATCTTTTTGATGTTGGCGTAGACAATCATGAACTCCGGCATCGAGGCGACGTCGAAGCTCGCCCCCTCCTTGAAGAGGGTGCGGACGATCTGCGGGTCGGGGTTGGCCTTGACCGCGTAGTAGGCCTGGACGCGCGGCAGGTGCTTCCGGAACTCCCGGTAGGCCTTCCGCAGCGCGTCATGGTCGATGACGAACAGCGGGGTGCCGTGTTGCCGGGCGAGTTCCTGGAGCCGCGTTTTGGTGATCATCGGGGGACCGTTACCCGGCGTCCGTCACGAGGAAGTTCTTGAACTGCCACGGATCCTTCCGGTCCAGGTCGGGCTTGTTGTAGCCGTCGAAGGTCGTGTCGCGGTTCTTGAGTGGCGTCCAATCATAGGCCTGGGAGATCCACTTGCCGAGGTAGGGCTTCGCGACCTTTAGGACGTAGTCGTGCGGCATCTCGTCGGGGACGGTGACCCCTTCCTCGGGATTCTCGATCATCCACATCGTCGCGGCGACGACCGAGATCGCGACCTGCATGGTGGTGGCGTTCTGGTGCGGGACGAGGCGGCGGGACTCCTCGATGCTGAGGTCGGAGCCGACCCACCACGAGTTGTAGTCGTGGCCCATGATGAGCGCGCCGAGGACGTCGGAACCCGCGGTGATTTCATCGTTCATGATGCGCTGGTTCTCGTTCAGCTTGTAATTGTAGCCGCGCATCTCGTTGAGCGAGGCGATGGCCTCGTCGCACGGGCAGTAGGCGTAGTGCATCGTCGGGCGATAGACGGCCTTGCCGCCCTTCCAGACGGTGAGCTTGTCGGAGATGGTGAAGGCCTCGCCGTGGCGGACGACCATGCCAAGGATGTTCCAGTTGGGCACGAAGGTGCGGACCCAGGTGTTCATGCCCATCTGGGCAAGGCAGATCTGGTTCTTCGGCCCTTCTTTGTGCTCGAAAGCGTTTTTCGGCAGGGTCTTCTCGTGCGTGCCCCAGCCCATCTCGGCGGTGGTGGTGCCTTCCTCGCGGAAGCCCTCGATGCTCCAGGTGTTGACGAATTCGTCGACCTGCTTGGGCTGGTCGGTGATCTGGGTGTCGCGCTCGGAGCAGTGGATGACCTTCACGCCCAGAGTCTGGGCCAGGACGTTGAACTGGCGGGTCGCGATCAGGCCGGCGATCTTCTCGGCCTTGGCGCCGGTGGCCTTCTTGTCCTTGATCAGCCTGGTGCCGATGTCGATGAGGCCCTGCTTGACGAAGTGCGAGATGAGGCCGGGGTTGGCGCCGTGCTCGATGACGGCGGTCGGGCCCTTGGTCTTCCAGCCGGCGAGCATCCGGCGCAGGTTCATGTGGCGGTGATAAAGCGTCTTGGTCGTCGGATGCGCGTTGGCGCCGCTCGCGTAGGGGTCCCAAAGCTCGGTCGAGGTGTTGATGTAGCGCACGCCGCGGTCGTGGCACCACTGCAGGATCTCGCAGGCGTCGATGTTCCAGGCCAGGTCGATCAGGATGTCGCCGGGCCCGAGGTGCTTGGCCAGCAGGCCGGCCATGTTGCCCTCGGTCACGCGGTCGCGCACAAAGTGGACGCCCTTGCGGGTCCACTGCTTGAGCTTCTCGGCGCGGTCCTCGAAGTCCATCACGGTGACGTTCTTCGCGGGCACCTTGAGGTGCTTGAAGAGGATGGGCAGGGTGCACTCGGCGACGGCGCCGTAGCCGACGAACAGGATCTTATGGTTGAATGGGAGCATGAATTTGCAGCGTTGGTTTATCTACCGAGCCGGCCGCGAAACTCCGCGGCCGGTCATGGGAAATTTGCCCAAAATGTGGAGGCGAAGCGCGCGCCAGTGCAAGCGATTATTGAGCGCGAACCCGCGGCGGAGGCGCGGCCGGATCACTCGCTCTTGTTGTAGTTCACGTAGCCCTCGGTGAGATCGGAGGCGAGCAGGCGGAACGTGGCCTTCCCCAGGTGCAGGTTGAGCGTGATGGTGAAGCGGCGGGCCTTCACGATCTCCTTCCATTTCGGCTTCAGGTCGGGCTGCGGCTTGCCGGCCATCATGGCCGGGGTGTCGTTGTAAAGGATGTCCAGCTTGGCCTCGACCAGCTTCGCCCCGGCGTAGCCGGCGGCGTCCGCCAGGCGGCCCCAGTTGGGGTCCTCGCCATACCAGGAGGATTTCACGAGGAGCGAGTTGCCGATCGCCCGGGCGATCTTCTCCGCGTCATCGGACGAGGCGGCGCCATTGACCTTGAGCTCGACGACCTTGGTGATCTTTTCGCCGTCCGAGACGATCTTCTCAGCCAGCGCCTCGCAGGCCTTCCAGACCGCCTCGGCGAACAGCACCCGCAGCTCGCGCGGGCTCTTGTCGCCCACGCTGACGCCGGAATGGCCGTTGGCCAGTATGAGCACGGTGTCGTTGGTGCTCATGTCGCCATCCACCGTGATGCAGTTGAAGGTCCCGCCGACCGCCTCCGAGAGCGTCTTCTGGAGAAAGCTGCGTGGCACGGAGAAGTCCGTCGCAAGGAACGCCAGCATCGTGGCCATGTTCGGCTGGATCATGCCGGCACCCTTGGCGATGCCCGCGACGAAGTGCTTCTTGCCATCGTAGGTGAAGCTCACCGTGACGGTCTTGGGTTTCGTGTCGGAGGTGAGGATGGCACTGGCGGCCTTGTGGCCGTGGTCGGCGGTGCGGCCCTTCTCGCTGACGGTGCGCTCGAGGCCCTTGAGGAGCCGCGGCATGGGCAGCGGCTGGCCGATGCGGCCGGTCGAGCAGACGAAGAACGAGGCGGGCTTGAGGTTCAGCGAAGCGGCGATGCGCTGGGCGGTCAGCTGCGCGTCGCGCAGGCCCTCGGGGCCGGTGCAGGCATTGGCGTTGCCGGAATTGGCGACGATGCCATGGAACGGCCCGCCGTCGGCGAGGTGCTTCTGGCAAAGCAGCACGGGCGCGGCCTTGACGGCGTTGGTCGTGAAGGTGCCGGCGGCGGTGCAGGGTCGCAGGGAGAACAGCAACGCGAGGTCGAGGCGCTTGAGGTCGTGTTTTTCGCGGATGTCGCAGGGCACGCCCGCGCACTCGAAGCCGGGCACATCGGTGATACCGGCGCTATCAAGGGTAACAGTCAGTGGGATCATGAGGGGTGATAACTGGATTCGGCGCGGCGCGCGGGCGGGCCTCAGGCGAGCCCGGCGGTCTCGGGGAAGCCGCACCACAGGTTCATGATCTGCACCGCCTGGCCGCTGGCGCCCTTCATGAGGTTGTCGAGGGCGGAGGTGAGCACGAAATTGCCCGTGCGGGCGTCGTGCACGGCGGAGATATCGACACGGTTGGTGCCGGTGACGTGGGCGGTGTCGGGGGTCTCGCCGGAGGGCAAAATCGCGATGAAGGGCCGGCCGGCGTAGGCCGCGCGCCAGGTGGCGTAGAGCGTCTCGATCGTGGCGCCCGGGGCCGCCGGCACCGTGATGGTCGTGGCGATGCCCCGGCGCATCGGGGCGAGGTGCGGGTTGAACTGCACGATGACCTTCACCCCGGTGGCGACGGAAAGCTGCTCCTCGATCTCGGCAAGGTGCCGGTGCTGGGTGAGGCCGTAAGCCTTGGCGCTCTCGGTGCGTTCGACGTAGAGGAACTGTTCCTCCACCTTCTTGCCGGCCCCGCTGATCCCGCTGAAGGAGTTCACCACGATGTGCTCGCGGCTCACGATGCCGGCCTGGAGCAACGGCCGGAGCGGCACCAGGGTGCTCGTCGGGTAGCAGCCGGGGGCGGCGGCGAGCTTGATCCGCGCCGGCCAGTGCGGATCGGCCAGCTCGGGCAGGACATAGCCGGCGGAGGGCAGCAGCCCGGGCGCATGGTGCGCGCCGTAGTATTTTTCGTAGGTCGCGAGGTCGGCGATGCGGAAGTCGGCGCTGAGGTCGATCACCTTGCGGCCGGCCGGCACGAGGGCCTGGGCAAAGTCCGCGGCGGCGCCATGGGGCAGCGCGAGGAACCAGACGGCGATATCCGCGCGCGCGGCGAGCGCGGCGGCATCGGAGTCGGTGAACTTCAGCTGCCCGGCGGCGGTGCCGCGCAGGGACGGAATGAGCGCGGCGACGGGTTTGCCCGCGTGCTGGCGCGAGGTGACCGCGCCCAGCTTGACCTGCGGATGACCGAGGAGGAGTTTGACCAGAACTTCGCCGGAGTAACCCGACGCACCGACGATGCCGACATTCATTGCAGGGGGAGGTAGAATTATGAATTCCCGCGGGGGAATCGAGAAGTTTCGTGACCCGAAAAAAAAGCAGCGGAGGCCGGGGGGCGCTCCGCTGCGGGTGAGTCGTTGATCCAGTCCGGGCGATTAACGCTTGGAGAACTGGAAGCGCTTGCGGGCGCCGGGCTGGCCGGCCTTCTTGCGCTCTTTCTCGCGCGGATCACGGGTGAGGTGACCGGCCTTCTTGAGGGTGACGCGGAGCTCGGGATTGAACTTGAGGAGGGCACGGGCGATGCCGTGGGCCACGGCGCCGGACTGGGCGCTGATGCCGCTGCCCGCGACGTTCACGATGACGTCGAACTTGTCCTTCTGGTCGGCCGTGACGAGCGGGGCGACGGCGCGCTTCACGAAGTTGTCGTGGGTGAAATAGGATTCGAACTTGCGGTCGTTGACCGAAAGCTGGCCGGTGCCAGCGATAAGGCGCACGCGGGCCGTGGCGGACTTGCGGCGGCCGGTGCCGAGATAGACGGAGGTTTCAGCGCTCATGGATTACTTTAGGGGGACGGGATTCTGGGCCTCATGCGTGTGGGTCGCGCCGGGGAAAACCCGGAGCTTGGTCAGCATCTTGGCCGCGAGGCGGTTCCGCGGGAGCATGCCCTTGACGGCCTGCATGATGATGAACTCGGGCTTCTTGGTGCGCACGTCGGCGAGCTTGCGATACTTTTCGCCGCCGACATAGCCGGAGAACGTCATGTATTCGGTGGTCTCTTCCTTCTTGCCGGTGAGGACGACCTTGTTCGCGTTGAGGACGACCACGAAGTCGCCGGTGTCGACATGGGGCGTGTAAGTGGGCTTGTGCCGACCGCGCAGGAGGTTCGCGGCTTTGACGGCGAGACGACCCAGCACCTTGCCCTCGGCATCGATCAGATGCCACTTGGCTGGTTGCTTGGTTTCATTCTTGGCCAGATAGGTTTTCATGCGGAAAGGGGCCAAAGGGAAGGATTTCGCCCTACCCTGTCAACACCCAACCTTTCACATTCTCAGATCAAGGCGGGCGACGGGTTTAATCGCTCCCAACCTGCGGTTTACAGCGCTGCCTCCAGACCAGGCCCAACCACGAAACCTAAAATCCGCCGGCTGCAAACCATGTTTGTTTTCACCCTTGATGTCGGCACACTGCTGGCATGAGGCCAACGCACCAAACCATCATGATCGCCGCCGGTCTCCTCGGATTCACCGGCGTGGCCCTCGGGGCCTTTGGCGCCCACGGTTTGAAAAATGCCCTCGCCTCGGCCGGCCAGCTGGAAAACTGGAAAACGGGCGTGCTCTACCAGCTCGTGCACGCGGTCGCGCTGATCGCCCTGGCCAATTGGCCCCGGCCCGCCGCGGGAAAAATCGCCCTGTGCTGGGTGGGCGGGGTGTTGCTCTTCTCGGGCTCGCTTTACTGGCTGGCCTTGGGCGGTCCCGGCAGGTTTTTATGGCCGGTCACGCCCTTAGGTGGTCTCCTGCTGCTGATCGGCTGGCTGCTGCTGACCTGGACTGCCTGGCGCCGAACCGAAACATGAACATCCCGCCGCCCCTGCTCGCCACCCTGACCGCCCTGCGCACCGCAGGCGGCCGGCCGCTGCTGGTCGGGGGCTGCGTGCGCGACTGGAAGCTCGGGCTGGTGCCGAAGGATTTTGATATCGAGGTCTACGGGCTCGATTACGAGGCGATGGGGCGGGCCCTGGCGCCGTTCGGCCCGACCGATGTCGTCGGACGAAGCTTTGGCGTGCTGAAGGTCCGGCTGGAGGGCGCCGAGTACGATTTCAGCCTGCCCCGCCGCGAGTCCAAGACCGGCGCCGGCCACCGCGGTTTTGCCGTCGCACCCGATCCGGCGCTGACCGAGGCCGAGGCGGCGGCCCGACGGGACTTCACGATCAATGCGATGGCCTATGATCCGTTCGCGGACCGGGTGCTGGATTTCCATGGCGGCGTGGGCGACCTGCGGAAGAAACTGCTGCGCCACACCGGTCCGGCCTTCGTCGAGGATCCGCTGCGGGTGCTGCGGGCGTTCCAGTTCGCCGCGCGCTTCGAGCTGACCCTGGCGCCGGAGACGGCCGCGCTGTGCGACTCGATCAGCGACAGTTTCGCGGAACTCCCCGTGGAGCGCGTGTGGGGCGAGTGGGACAAGTGGGCGACCAAGGCGGTCAAACCCTCGGCCGGCCTCGTTGTGCTGAAACAGAGTGGTTGGCTGAGGCACTTTCCCGAGATCGCCGCCCTCGACGGCATGCCGCAGGAGCCGGAATGGCATCCCGAGGGCGATGTGTTTGTGCACACCGGCCACTGCCTCAACGCCCTGGTGACGCTGGACACCTGGCGCAACAGCCCCGTCGAGGCCCGGCGCGTGCTCTCGTTCAGCGTGCTCGCCCACGACTTCGGCAAGGCCACCACCACCAAGCAGGCGATGCGCCGCGGCAAGCTGCGCTGGACCAGCCCCGAGCACGAGGCCGCCGGCGGCCCGCTGACGGAAACCTTCCTGCAGCGCCTCGGCGCACCGCTCGGGTTGATCGCCCAGGTGCGGCCGCTGGTGGTGAACCACCTCCTGCATCACCAGGGGGCGCTGAAGGCCCGCGACACCACCGTCCGCCGGCTGGCCCGCAAGATCGAGCCCGCGACCATCGACCAGCTGATCGCCGTGATGCAATCCGACCACCTCGGCCGCCCGCCGCTGATCTCCCAGCAGACGGAAGTGCGGCTCGAGCACCTGCGCCACATCGCCCGCCGGCTGGCCGTGGAACACGAGGCCCCCCGGGCCATTCTGCTCGGCCGGCACCTCGTCGCCCTCGACCTGGCCCCGGGACCACAGTTCAAGCGCGCGCTCGACGCGGCCTTCGAGTCGCAGCTCGACGGCGCCTTTGACAGCGAGGCCGGCGGCCTCGAGTGGATGCGAAACTATTTGCGGGCGCATCCGGCCATTTTATCCTCCCAACCAACCCTGCTTTCATGAACACCCCCAGCCAACTGGACCAGCTCAAGCAATTCACCCAGGTCGTCGCCGATACCGGCGACTTCGCCAGCATGAAGGAATACGCGCCCCAGGATGCGACGACGAATCCTAGCCTCATCCTGAAGGCCGCGGCCATGCCCGGCTACTCGCATCTGGTTGACCAGGCGATGAAGGACGCGGGCGCGTCCGCGACCACCGGGCAGGTCATCGACCGGCTGCTCGTGCTGTTTGGCGGCGAAATCCTCCAGATCGTCCCCGGCCGCGTGTCGACCGAGGTGGACGCCCGCCTTTCGTTCGACCGCGACGGCTCCATCGCCAAGGCCCGCGAGATCATCGCCCTCTACGAGAAGGCCGGCATCCCGCGCGAACGCATCCTCATCAAGCTCGCCGCCACTTGGGAGGGCATCAAGGCCGCCGAGCTGCTGCAGCAGGAAAAGATCAACTGCAACCTGACCCTCCTCTTCTCGTTCGCCCAGGCCGTCGCCTGCGCCGAGGCGAAGGTGCAGCTCATCTCGCCGTTCGTCGGTCGCATTCTCGACTGGTACAAGAAGAGCACCGGCAAGGACTACGCGCCCGCCGAGGATCCCGGCGTGCAGTCGGTCACCGAGATCTACACCTACTACAAGAAGTTCGGCCACGCCACCGAGGTCATGGGGGCCTCGTTCCGCAACAAGGGCGAGATCATCGAGCTCGCCGGCTGCGACCTGCTCACCATCAGTCCTGGGCTCCTCGGCGAGCTCAAGGCCGCCACCGAGCCGTTTGCCCGCCGGCTCGACCCGGTCAAGGCCAAGGCCTCCGAGGTGAAGAAAGTCACCTTCGACGAAAAAGGCTTCCGCCTCGCCTTCAACGAGGACGCCATGGCCACGGAGAAGACCGCCGAGGGCATCCGCGGCTTTGCCGCCGACATCGTCAAGCTCGAGCAGCTCATCAAGCAGAAGCGGGGCTGAGCACGGCCCGCGCGCGAGACGCCGCATGATTCGCGCCTTCCAATGGGACCTGGCCCGGCAGATTGAGCGGCTGGATTTTCTCAAATCCCTCCTCCCGCGCTACGCCGCGTGGGGCTACGGGGAGCTTTACCTGCACCTGGAAAATGCCGTCCACTACCCCGGCCTGCCCGGCGTCGGCCGGGACGATGCCTACACCTACCAGGAACTCGGTGAACTCGTGCTGGCCGCGGCGCAAAACGGCATCCGGGTGGTGCCGATCATCAATCTGCTCGGCCATACCCAGTATCTCCTCCGGCACCCGGATTGGCGCGACCTGAACGAACTGCGCGACGAACGCGGCCGGCCCCAGGAGACCGGCCAGGTGTGTCCGCTGCATCCGCGCACGCTCGAGGTGGCGGAGAAGCTGTTGCGCGACCTGGCGCCCTACTGCACCGCCGGCAAGGTGCACGTCGGGCTGGATGAATCCCTCGACCTCGGAAAATGCCCGCGCTGCCGCGAGGAGGTCGCGCGGCTCGGCCTCGGCGGACACTTCGCGGGCCATGTGAGCCGGCTGCATGCCTTGTGCGGGCGGTTCAACCTGTCGATGGGCCTGTGGGCCGACATGCTTTATTTCGTGCCTGAGGCCATCCCGCTGCTGCCGCGCGGGCTCACGGCCTACGACTGGTATTATTACCCCTTCGCCAAAAAGCCCCGGGTGGAAGCATTCAACTTCGCCGAACGCGACCTGCAACCGGCCCTCAAGCAGCAAGGCATCGCCTATTACGGTTGTCCGATGAACGGGGTGTTCCGCCACGAGCCGCTGCCCGTGTTTGGCGACCGGCTGGCCAATATTCGCTCCTGGTGGGAGCGCTGCCAGCGGGTCGGGGCCGACGGATTCCTGGTGACCTCGTGGGAGCCCTCCCGCCTCGCGCTGGAATCGACCACCTTGGTTGATGCCGCGGCCGCGAATCTGTGGCTGGAACCCGCCCAGGACGATGCGACCGCCATGCTCGCCCGCGGCCTCGAGCGCGTCTTTGGGGCCAGGCCGGCGCGTCCCCTCGCGCGGACCCTGCTCGCCGCTGATGAAAAAGCCTTCGCCGGCTACTCGCGTGGGCAGATCAACGACCGCTGGGATGTTTTCGCCGGCCAGGAGAGCCTCAAACCCTACGAGGCTGAGGAACGGTTTTTCGCCCGGGTGGCGGCGGACGCGTGGCCCAAGGCGCTGGCCGCCAGCCTTGCATTCCGGCTGTACCTCGCGCAACGCGATGTTTTCGTGCGCCAGGCCGCGCGCGACGTTTTCCTTTGGCGGAGGCTGCTCGCCAAAGGCGATGCCTCCGGTGTCGTTCTTTCCCTGAAGCGGGCCGGCAAACAGGCCCGGGATTTCGCCCCCAAACTGCAAGCCGGCCGGAAGGCCGCGCGGGCCATGTGGGTCCGGTCACGCGATCCGCAGGGGTCTGGCCAAAATCAGGCGATGCTGGCGGCGGACGAAAAGCGACTGGCCGGCTGGCGGGACTGGCTGAAGCGCGCGACGCGCAATCCTGCGATCATCAGCGGGGCCACGCCGGTGTGCGGGGTGTGGCAACTGCAGTTCATGGTGCATAACTTTGCCCCGGCGGCACAGCAGGTGGTGGTGGAACAGCAGGACGCGAGCGGCGCTTGGCGCGAGCTGGCGGCCCGGTTCACGCTCGAGTTTCGCGCCCACTCCGCCCGGCCGCACAGCAAGCTGAAGCGCGAATTCACCGTGCCGGTCGACACGCACGAAGCCCGATTGCGCATCGCGGTGCGTGGCATCGGCCAGGTGGCGATCAGCCATGTCACCCTGACGGACGGCGTGGCGGTTCGTCGCAGCCGGGTTTACCGGCTACCGAAAATTCTTGGACGGCGGGCACCCGCCAAGGGATTTCCAACCTTGGACTGGCAGGCCAACCAAGCTGCCTGGGCGGTGAAGACAGCCTGAGACCGACCGGCTTTGCCGTTGCCAGCGCAACAATTCCCTTGCTGCATGGAGGCATCAAAATCCACGTCCCTACCCTCTGCTGCCTGTTGATGTTCGCGCCGGCGCTGCGGGCCGCCGAAGGCGATTTCGCCAAGACCCTGACACCCGATGAGCTGCAGTCTGCCGGCTTGCCAAAGCTGTCGCCCGAGGAACTCTCCCGCCTGGAAGCCTTGGTGGAGCGCTACAAGAGCGGCCACGTGGTGATGGCGAAAAAACAGGCGGAACCACAGGAAGCGAAACCGGACAAGCCCAGGAAAACCGCCCCGGAATGGGTCGCCGCGCTGATCACCCTGCAGCGCACCAACAACAAGCCCGACAAGTCAGACGCCCTGGAATCCCGGATCAAAGGTGACTTCACCGGTTGGGAAAAGCGCACCCTCTTCCGGCTGGAAAACGGGCAGCAATGGACCCAGGTCAACGATGACAGCTATGTTTATGCTCCGCCCCTGAAGTCGCCCAAGGTGAAAATATTTCCGGCGTCATTCGGCACCTTCTGGATGGAAGTCGAGGGCGTCAACCAGCGTTGCCGCGTCAAGCCGGTCAGGATGGAGTGAGACCAGACGCCGGCCGTTTGGGACTAGGGGGATTTCTCGGCCGGGTGGCCGAGGATATTCAATGGGCCAAGATGAACCTCTGGCAAGCGTCGCGCCGCCAAGACCTGCGTTTTCAGGAACTCGTCGATCCGCTGGTAAAACGCGATGCGCTTCTCCTCCTTCCGGAAGCCATGGCCCTCATATTTTTCGGTGATGAACCAAAAATCGCGCCCTTCCACCCGACCGGCGGCCTTTAGCGCGCGGACCAGGCTGCTGCCGTGGGCGATTTCCACCCGCGGATCATTTTCCCCGTAGGCCATGAGCAACGGAACCTTCACCCGGTCAGCAAAATTCATGGGGGACGTGGCTTTTAGACGCTCCTTGTCCTTGTAGGGATCTCCGATCCGGGTGCGGCGCCACCACTCGCCGTTCCGGGCGTCCGTCATGCCGAGGTCCGGATTGTCCACGAGCATCATGATGTCCGTGACGCCGACATAATTGATGCCGGCACAATATAACTCCGGTGTGTAGACCAGACCGGCCATGGCCGCATAGCCCCCATAACTGGCTCCGGAAATAACGACGCGCCGGGGATCGGCGATGCCCTGCGCCACCGTCCACTTCACGCCGTCTGAAATATCGTCCTGCATTTCCAAGCCCCATTTCTTGTAGCCGCAGCGCTCAAACCAGTCACCGAGTCCACCCGAACCCCGAAAATTCATCTGCAGGACCGCGAACCCGCGATTGGCATAAAACTGAACTTCGGGATTATAGCCCCAGGAGTCACGGGGGCCATAGGGTCCGCCATGGGGATGAACAATCAACGGCAGGTCCTTGGGCTCACGGCCCGCCGGCAACGTGAGATAGCCGCGGATCACCAGCCCATCGCGGGCTTGATAAGTTATCGGGTGCACCGGTGCCAGCTGCTCCGGCTTCAGGTTGGGCTTGAGGTCGGCGAGCTTCTCGAGCGTGCCTTTCTTTTGGTTGAAGAGGTAATACGTGCCCGGAAACCGATCGCCAAAGGAGCGGATCAACAGCGTGGTATTGTCGTCCGAGGCCTCGGCGATGCTTATCAGCGTATCGGGAAACGTGGCATCGAAGCTGCGCTGCAACTTGGCAAAATTCTGGTCCAGCCAGACAGTCGTGGGCCGCTCCGCATCATAGGTGACCGCGACCACGCGATTGAACGCATTGTTAAAGATCACGCCGCTGACGTCGAA
>JBKJTZ010000077.1:0-19009 GCA_046590295.1 Lacunisphaera sp. | reverse complement strand
CAATCTACCAGTTTATCGCCAAAGACGCGCTTTTCTACGGGGGCGAGGCTGAATTGGTGCTACATCTGCTGGACCGGCAGACCGAACGGCTGCACCTCGACGTTACGGCCGACTATGTGCATGCTCAACAGACGACGGATGACGAATCGTTACCGCGGATACCGCCGTTGCGCGCGGGCCTCGCCCTGCGGTATGCACGGGATCCCTGGAGTGCCGGAGTCAGTGTGCGACACTCTTTCCGACAGGATCGGGCGGCCTTCGGTGAAACCGAGACCGCCGGTTACACCCTCATCGGAGCTGATGTCAGCTATCGTTTCATGTTGGCGCGAGCGGGGTGGGAATTGTTCGTTCGTGGCTCGAATCTCTCGAATGAGGACGCCCGAGTGAGCACTTCCTTCCTCAAGGACATCGCCCCGCTGCCCGGGCGCAGTTTCACGCTGGGCCTGCGGGTGACGTTCTAGAGGCCAGCGGGACCACGTTCATCGAGCCGGCAGCAAAATCAAAAGTGCGCGCTCGGCCCTGGTTGCACCGCGGCAAACAGCCGCCGCTGCTCCTCGGCCGACAACTCGGCCAAGGCCTTCATCCGGTTCAGGCTGAACCGGCGCAGGTCCTCTGGCGCCGTGACATTCAGGAGCTGTTCCTGAATGTCGGGCGCCAGTTGGAGCAGCTTCATGTGATGGGTGATGGCCCCGGGCGTGAGACCCTCCTCCTTCGCCAACTTGACCCGGTTAAGGCCGGACTCCGCTGCCAAACGCCGTTGCCACGCGCGGGCGCGGTGCAGCGGGTGCTGGACCGGTTTGGTTCGAGGTGCGGCGGGCTTTCTCGGGGCGGACAGGGTGTAGGTGAAGGGTGCCAGCAATTCCACCCCGCCAGTCGGCAGCATGGTCACTTCCGCTTGCAACACGAGCGGCCGGACCGAGCCGGCCGGCACCGCCGGCCGATCCCGGGCATCGATGACCAGCCTTTCTTCCATCCCCTCGACCAATCGGGCGACCCGCACCTTGAGCCGTAATTCAAAATGCTTCGCGCCGGGCAACGGAGCCGTTTTCGTGGCAGGGCAGATTTCGACGCGTTCGAGGAAGAGCAGCAGCAGGTCACGCTGCTGGGCCAGCGTCAGCGTGGGCAGCAGCTCGCTGAAACGCGCCAGCGAACGGCGGACGCGCTCGGGGTCGAGCGACTTCTGTTCGCAGGCGGTCAAATCCTGCCGGACCTGCTCGCGTTCGACGAGGAGCCCCTGTCTCTTTTCCTGCAAAGCGGCGGCCTCCTCGCGCAGTTCCGCCGAGAGAAAGTCAATGCCGCCGCGGGCGATGGCCTGCGCACAGTGACGCAACTGCTGGGCCAGGTCCCCAAGGGTGCGGTCCAGTTCACTCAAGCGCGCCCGCAGGGGCGCACGTTCACTGTCATTCCGCCGCCGAGAGCTGCCCAGTGTGGCTTGAATGATATCGGGATGCAGGCTGCATTGTCCCAGAAAGCCAACGATGGCGGTTTCCAAGGCTGGAGCGGAAACGTGTCGGACCGCGCACCGGGCGTCCGAGCGTTCCTTGTGGGCATAGCCGCAGGTGTAATACCGGTAGAGTTGGCCGGAAGCGCTGCGCTTGCCGCTGGCGTTGGGAATCATGGCCCGGCCGCAGCACCCGCAGACCGCGATCCCCTTGAGCACATGGAAATGCTTGTCCCGGGCGCGCAGCCGGCTGCGCGCCGGTTGGAGGGAGCGGCGCACGACCGCGTTAGCCCGCTCCCACAGGTCGGCGCTCACAATGGCCTCGTGCTGCCCGGGGTATTCGATGCCATGCATCCGGACCCGGCCGACGTAGAGGGGGCGCAGGATCAGCCGGCGGAGGATGTCCGTGCGGAAGCGCTTTTGGCCGATGTTATACTTGGTGCCGTCCCGGCGCTGCCGGACCCGCGCCCGCGTGCGGATACCCTCATCATTGAGGACGTTGGCGATATCGGTCAGAGAGACGAGCTGCGCCGCCTGTTCGTAGATGCGATGGAGCACGGCGGCCTCCTCGGCCAGCGGCTTCAGTCCCTGCGCCTCGGTGTCGTAGGTGTAGCCGTAGGGCACGTTGCCGCCGGTCCACATCCCGCGCTTGGCCTGCTCGACGAGCTTGAGGTGGATTTTCTCGGAGGTGTTGTCGCGCTCATATTCGTTCACGCTCATCACGATGTTGTTCTTGAGCCGCCCCGAGGGGGTCTCTTCGGAAATGTCCTCGGTCGCACTCACCAGCCGGCAGGCGTGCTTCTTGAGGAAGGCGCGGAAGGGCGCCCATTCATTGGTGCTGCGGAGCACGCGCTCGAGCTTGAAGATGAGCACGACCTTAATCGCCCCCAGTTCAATCTGGCGCATGATGGCCTGCATGCCCGGCCGGTTCATATTGGCCCCGGAGTAGGCCGCATCCGTGAAGGACATGAATTCGTGCCAGCCTTCGGCGGCGGCGTGCTTCGCCAGATAGTCGCGGCAGTAGGCGCCTTGGCTTTCGCAGGAGTCGAAGCGCCCGCCGACCTGGTTACTGGTCGAGACGCGGGCGTAGATTCCTACCGGCAAGGAAGCGGTGGAAATGAGGGCAGCAGAGGGGGAATTGGTCGGCATGAGAAATCTCCGGTTGATCGTCGGCAGCGGGCATTTTTACCTGTTGCGGGCGTGGTTTTTAGTTGCCGATATTTTCTCAGAGCTCTCCGCAAAATCAACGGGAAGATTTTAACGGCTGCGCACACGAGCCTCGCGCGCGTGCGTTTTTCTTGCCTCTTTTTCCACGAGAAAACGAACCGACCGCGATTGCGTAAAATCCTCCGCCCCACGTTGCACTCTTGTCCTCAGCGAGTTGCGGGCGATTTTAATGGATCGCCCGCCGGTTCGCTAACAATCGAAATTGGCGGAGAGGGAGGGATTCGAACCCGGTTCCCCGCTTGAAGCTAAGTCGCAAGATCACGCAGACTTAGTTGAGGATTAGTTTTTTAGAACAACAATTAAGATGCAGTGCCGCGCAGCAAAGTGAAGGCCAAAACAGGATTCCTGGCAACCTGGTGGCAACCCAAACCATCACTCATGTCGAGAATTTAGAATACCCAAATTTGGGGTTTTAGCGGGATTGTGGCGCGGCGGCGCAAATGCCCAGCTTGATCGCAACATAGCTTGGGCACTCGCATCCCTACTTCAGTTCTGGACGGTCTCATCGCAGATTAAATCGGCTGCGGGTTTCTCTCCGGTTGACCAAGGACAAGTGGCACGAGGAGAGCAAGTCACTGGGGTGTTTAGTTTGAGTAGGTAAACTTTTCTCCGCTTCAGGAGGTTCATAACCGAGAAGGTGCTCAGTGACGATTATTTCATCTTTTGGCACGCTGGTCTTCACCGTGCTTTGGTTGGCTTGTGCGGTTCACTTCACAGCGGGGCGGTGGCGCGTGGCGCTCGGCGGTGGCCTTGCTCACCGTGCGCTGCCACATCGCCTGCAGGTGGGCCGGGGCGATCACGCAACTGCGCGGCTTCGGCGCCGGGCCATGCTCAGCGCCGAGCACTTCGCCGACCCGGATGCTGATGCTGCCCCCGGCCGCGAGCACGGCGACCTTGGCGCCGACGTGCTCGGGTGGCACCGAGTAGCGGCTACCCTGATATTGCACTGCGATCACCCAGGAACTGTGTTTTTTAGAAGTCAGCCCGCCGCGACCACCATCAACTCGGCTGGAAAAGCAGCCTACTGGCTTTTGATCCAGTGCCTGGTTGGCGCGTGGGTTCATTTAAAGCCACTCGTAAACTCTCCACGCAATAAGGACGATATCGCCGACTATTCCGACCAGCAATATCGCGTTGAACTCCTTAGTGGATTTCAGCAAGCGGCTGGCCTGAATTTGAGCTCCTATTCGATGCTGAAACTCGATTGCCGCTCTACCCTTTCCGTGTAATTTTAAATAGGTAGATAGGAGCGAATACAGAATCAAAAGATATAAGATAATGATCATATTTCTGGTGCCTCCCTCTAGCTGGTTCAGGGCTCTTTTCTCATCTTTTTGCCATAGGCTTCGATGATATGAACCTCGTCCATTTCCGGGAGTAAGGGCGCTCCATTGAAATCTGGCCCGTAAACAAGTCCGCCCATGTAGTTCGTTAGTCCGAAATTAAATAAAGTAATGCCACCAGCCATACTGTAAGGATCTCTCGCCACAACTCCTTTCACCGTTGCTGCAGTTCCCACGACCATTTGGAGAAGACCTCTACCGGGTGCGCCGGTGAGTCCCGCCCGAGCGCCTTGGCCTGCAGCCGTCGCTGCTTCCTCTAGACCCCGGTAAGTCCTGAGCTGGTTGCCGAAGTTATTTGTAATCGCGTTAAATCGGTCCTGATCGGTGGTAACTGAGCGATGCGAATTATCCCAGGCTCGCGCCTCACTTTCCGCGGTCGGATGAAACCCTCCATCGGGAACATCATCATCTTTCGGGAAATTAGCCGGCTGTGGTGAGTCATCATCATGGAAGTAAGGGGCGTAAATGGTAACACTGGTCGCGACTATTTTCCCATCGTCTGTGACCCGCATGCCGGGAAACCATCCATGCCGATCCGTCATTCCCCCGTGTATCGTCCCGAAGCCTAAGGAGCTCCCACCGTTGTAGAGATAGTTCGCATGGGATGCCATCGTTTGCTCCGCTTGACCCATGAAGCTGACTCCTTCCATAGCGTTAAAATTGAGCACTCCATATCGCTCTACTTCCCACATCGACAATTGATCCCATGCTCCGTCGCCTTGGAACATCCCCTCGTTGACCTCATAAGCATAATTTCCTGCATTCGGGTCTAGGGCATAGCCACCCGCAGGAGGGAGGGTGCCAGTGTCCTGTGAAGGGGAAAGCCCGTTCTCTTCCATCCATTCACTCAAGGGGTCCATGCCTAAGTAGTCCCATTTGTTGACGCCATTGTTTCCAACGAAGCCGTAAAGGTTCAGCCCCCCCTGCTCCTCGATGGGGTCCTTGTTGATGAACCTCCCCAGGGTGGGACTGTAGTATCTTAGGCCGTAGTAGACCAATCCGGTCTCGACGTCGGTGTATTTGGTCGAAAAGCGCCAGGGGTTGGTGGCGGCATATGTGCCGCTCTCGCGCAGGGTGTTGCCGAAGGCATCATACTCGTAGACGGCGGCGAGGGATCCGTCGGTGGCCTTGATCATGCCGTGGTTGTTGCCCATCGCATCATACATGGGCAGCAGAGCGATGGCATTATCGAAATCATAAGTGTAGAGCAGCCCGCCCACGCCACCCGCGCCTTGCAAGGTGCCGGAGACATCGAGGCCCCAGATGTGGGCCCGCACCTTAGCCAGACTCGACGCAGCGTTAAACTCGAAGAGCAGGTTCCACCCGTCATAAAGATTTTTCAGGTCGAGGATGACGGTTGTGAAGGTGCTGCCGTTCCAACCACCACGAACGGTTTTCTGGACCCGGCGGCCGAGGTAGTCGTTCTTGAATTCAATCCTCCGCGCATCGGCATTGGCCAAGGGTGATGGCGACAGCGCCGTGTGGGTCTGCATCGAGACAAGTCGGTTTTCGGCGTCGTAGGTGCAGTCCCAGCGCCCATCCGAGAGCAGGTTGCCGTCGTCGTCATAGATAAACGCTTCCGGGGTGCCCGCGAGAAATGCCCCGATATTGGTCGTCGTCGTGCCGTCGCTCACTACCAGGGTTGAGAAGACTGCATTGGGGCTGTTGGACAGGCCGTGTCCCTTGAAGAAATACTCCCCGTGCCTCGTTACACCCGTGGACGAGCTGTTCACCGTGACAGTGGTCCCGGAGCCAGCAGCCCCCGCCACATCGAAAACGCCTGGCACCGTGCGCTGGGTGTATTGGTTGAGGGCGTTGGTGGTGTAGTTCGCCGTGTTGCTGTTGTGGGTCGTGCCGGCGGTGCTGGAACGGTTGCCGAGGTTGTCGAAAGCGTAGGCATCGTCGCGGCCGGTCAGCACGGTGGAACTTGTGCCGATCTTGGTGACCTCACTGGTCAACTGTGAACGGTCGTCGTAACCGTAGTAGATCTTCAGACCCTCGGTGCCATTGCCATAGCGATTGTAGATTTCACCGGTCTTGGCCACGGAGGAGACCCGACCCAGGTTATCCTGCGCATAGGCGAAGGCCGCCTTGGTGGTGGAACTGATTGTCGTCGTGCGGCTGTCTGTCCAGTCGTGGGTGGCGTCGTAAGCGCGGGTGTCGGTGTAGTTCCAGCCGGAATAGGCCACGGACTGGATCAGGTGCGAATTCGCCAGGTAGGTGTAGTTGAAAACATAGGAGGAATTGAGCCGCCCGTAACCATCGAAGCCGTAGCTGAGGTCGTAATCGGCATAGGCATTGGTGGAGCTGCCGACCGAGAGCCGTTTGTAGCGGCCCACGACGCCTGTGGCCGTGTCGTAGCCGCGGGTGATGCGTCTGTCGCCACAAAAATCCCCGCTGCTCGTGCCGAGGATTTCGTTTTGGAGCTCAAGGGTGCCCGACAGGCTGTAGTTGAAGGTGCGTGTGCCGGTGACATCTGTCACCGTGGCCGCGTGGCCGAGGCGGTTGTAGGTGTAGGTCAGGTCGGGCGTGGAGTCAGAGTAGTCCACGGTCAGCCGTTCCGCGGTGGTCGAGGAATAACCGTAGGTCGTCACCGTGCCACGGGCCCAGGTGCGGGTGGCGAGCTGGCCGGCTTGGGTGTAAGTGTAAGAAACCTTCTTCGCCCCGGAGATAGGGTCGGCGTTGGCGTCGAGATTCGCAGCGTCGTATTTCTCCTTAAGCAATCCAGTCGGTTCGTCAAAAATCCACTTGGTGACATCCGGCGTGCCGGGCGAACCCGGCCAGGTGGAGCCGGTCCAGCCGGTGCCGCCGCGGTAGGTCTTCATCGTGGTGCGCCGGCCCCAGTTGTCGTAGCCATACTCCACGGGATAGGTGGTGTCGCCCCATTGGCGGTAGACTTCGCCGCGGGTGGTGTAGCTCGTGTAGGCGTATTTGTTGAGGGCGTCCTTCACGCTGCTGACGCGGCCGGCGGAATCATACGTGTAGGTGGCCTGCACGATGCTGGCGGGGTCGGTGACGGTGGCGACCTGGCTGGTGCCGGAGACGTAGGCCTTGGTGGTGGTGCCGGTGCGGGGATCGACGGAGGTCGTCTGCCGGCCGAGGGCATCGTAACCGAAGGTGGTGGTGAGGTTGGCGGTGCTGCGCGAGGAAACGGGCAGGCCGTTGTAGGCGATGGACACGGCGTCGGTCGTGGAGTCGGGCGCGTCGGTGGTGGTCGTGACCAATTTGCCGGAGCGATTCACATCGACGAACTGCGAGGTGACGTTGCCGAAGATGTCGGTCGTATCGGTGCGGGATAAGCGGTTGGTGGGTAGGCCGGTGAGCTGGGTCTCGGACTTGCCGAGCGAGGTGGCGGTGCCGCTGCTGGTCGTGGCGTAGGTGCTGGTGGTCTGCCGGCGCCACCAGTTGCTGCTGGCGGTGAAGAAAGTCCAGGCATGGTCGGTGATGCGGTCGCTGCTGGCCAGGTCGAGCGTGCCGTTGGCCCCGATATCGAGGCCCTCGCGGACAAGACTGCCGAGGGTGTCATAGGTATAGAGCTGGTTGGCGAGGCCGGGCTGGGTGAATTTATAGAGCTGGTTGGCGCCGTTGTAGAACCAACTACTGGTGACGTTGCCGCTGCCCGTCGGGCTGGGCTTCACCTCGGTAACGGGCCGACCGAGCCAGTCGGTGGTGGTGTCAACCAAGGCGGTCGTGGAGCCGCCAAACTTGACCGTGCGGGTGATTAGGCCGGACGTGCCATCGCGCGCGAAGGTGGCCGCCTGGGCAACAACAGCCGTCCCGGTCAGGCTCTTCGGCTGGCCATCATAATAATTTTCGGTGGTCTGGTAGGCTCCGCCCGGCAGAGTGACTTTGCTCGTGCGGGGACCAATCGTGTAGTCGTAACTGGTGGTATAGCTGCCGGGTGCCGTTGTGCTGCTCAACCGACCCGCGAGGTCGTAGGCGCTGCTGGCGGTCAAAGAGGGTGAACTGCCAGTCACCGTTTGGGTGACGTGGTTGGCCCCGTCATAGGTATAGGTCGTGGTGATGTCGCTTTGGGCGGCGTAGGTGCCCGCCGAGGCCCCCTTTTTGACCGAGGTGGCGACGCGGCCGATTTCGTCGTAGGTGAATTGCGTCTCCGTGCCGGTCGGATCGGTCGTGCTCGTGAGCCGGCCATTTGTATAAGTATAGCCCGTCAAGGCGCCATTATGGTGCGCCCAGCGCTGGGTAAGATTACCGGTGGCATCATAGTCGAAGTCCTCGCTGGTCACCAGGTGAAAACCGTCAGTGCCGCCGCTGCCCGTCCAGACCCACGTCTCAGTGCGATAGACGTAGCCCTGGGCAATGCGGATGGTGACATCCATGGTGGTTTGGTTGGGAATCATGTAGACCCAGGAACAAGCCTGGCCATCAAAGCCCGTCGCGAGCGTGGACCCGGCTGCCCCACTGCTCAGGGAACCGTTGAACTTGAGCTCGCGCCAGTGATCGCCGCTGGATCCGACGACGAAGGCCTTGGTCGTCGTATTGAAAGTGCCGCGACTAATGCTCGTGGAGACTTGGGTCAGGTTGGCTCCCTGCGACATGTAAGGCCGCCCGGCAAAATCCGGATCCGCATCCGCGCGGTAGTTTTCGACATAATCAGTATGGTAGTTGGAGGCATCGCGGTAGGATCGAATCGTCGCGTAAGCGCGCGGCTCCCCTGAGCCGGTGTTGTCGCCATGCGTCCAGGTGGTCTTGCCGGTGACCGTGTTGTTGATGCGTTCTTCCCGCAAGGTCGGCCGGGTGTAACGGCCGGTCCAGTCGGTGGTGTATTCGTGGTAGATGACGCGGCCCGTGGTGGTCGAGGCGCTGCTGGCCGCCGACGGAGCATCCAGCCAGGGCTGAAACTGGTATTTGACGCGACCGCGGCGGTCCCAGTCATCGTAGTATTCGTAGGCGGTCCAGCCGCCGGTCGGGGCGGTGACGGATTTCACCAGGCGATAGTTGCCCTTGTTCGAACTTGTTGTGTGGTAAGTGTAGGTGGTGGTGCGCTCGCTGGGATTACTGGCATCAGGATCAGCCGTGCTGCTCTCCAACTCCTCACCGCCCCAACTTTGATTCACGTAATGGTATTTGGTTTTGGCGACGAGGGTATTGGTCGGCGAGGCATAGGTTCCAGTAGTAGTGTAAACCGCCGCCACGGCATCACGCTGCCCGCTGGCCGGAAATGTAATGGTCTGAACCGTCGTGCGCACGCAATTGGTGCTGTTTCCTTCCTGCAGGGTCCAAGTCATGGTAGGGGTTGGGTAGCGCACAATCACGACCCCGGAGCCGCCGGCTCCGCCAGAACCGGCGGTTGAGGTTGCACTCCCGCCGCCGCCACCGCCGGTGTTGGCGCCGCCTGCGACGCCGGATGTGCTACCGGCAGTGCCTCCGGCGCCGCCACCACCAAGGCCCCCGCTCATGGGCGTTCCGCCGGAAGATCCACCGCCGCCCCCGCCAGCATAGTAAATTGCGCTTCCAGTGATGGAATTTGCTAGTCCGGCTCCGCCGGTGTATGTGCCACCACCCTGCGATTGGTTCTGCGAGGAATCGGCGCCACCACCACCGCCACCCTGCCAGGCGGACCCGCCATTGTCTCCACCGCCGCCAGCCCTGACGTTGGAGCCACTGCCGGCGCCGGCTCCGCCGCCATTGGTCCAACCGCCGCCACCCGAGCCACCGGACGTAGCCGCGGAGCCGGCGCTGGCCGAAGCCCCATGCCCACCACCGTAAGCGGTGGTGCCATTGAAAGTGGAATTGCTTCCGTTGGTGTCGGCTGCGCCCCCAGCGCCGACAACCACCGTGTAGTTGGTGGCCGCCAGGCTCTGCCCGGTGAGGTATTCGACGCTACCGCCGCCACCACCACCGCCGTTATTGTGCGAGCCACCACCACCACCTCCGCCCACCACCAGCCAGGAAACTCCCGAAAGCGCGCTGCCGACCGACAGGGTTCCGCCGGAGGTAAAGGTGTGCAGCGTATTGTTGCCCGCATAGGATATCGTGCCGCCGGTGTTGGAGGTAGAACCGCTTCCTTTCAGAAGGGAAACCCGCACCACCGACCCCTCGGTCTCGGTGATTTTGAGCTCATTATTGGCCGGAGATTCCACCTTGATGGTTTTCCAAGGTGAGCCCGTGAACGTATACAGGGTGCCGTTCCAACTGGCGACCTGGTTCCAGAAATAGAATTTTATCGTATAGAAATTACCACTCGCGTCGTCCACAATGTCGGTGAACCCGATGGGGGTCACGATCTGGCGCAAGGTCTGGTTGGATGGGCCGTCCTTAATCACCACAATCTGGCCGACATTAGCCGGAGGCGCCGCGTAGTAGAGCCGGCTCCGGCTGGCCGGGCTGTTGGCCAGATCCAACTCCTTGAACAGGATGCTACCGGCACTGCGGCCCGTGCGCAGATCGCCCAAGCCCACTTCCCAAGTGATGGACTTGCCCAGCGAAACGCCGCTAAAATTGCCCCACATGCCGCCGCCGGTGGAACTCGTCGGGCGGATTTCCACCGTATAATAATGCAGAAACCAGCCGCTGCCAGGAGACTGTCCGACCAGATCGGTCTGCACGCCATTAACGTAGACGCTATAGCCGGTCGGCGGGACAAAACTCATCAGATAGTCCGGCGGGCCGTCGCCCCAGAATTCGAGCGAATAGGTCTTGCCAGGGCGCAGGTTGGCCGCGGCCATGGCAGACTCGATGGTGGATCCGCTCGCGGTGGCCAAGATGTATTGCGAACCGCTTTCGTCGTAGAGGTTCATGCTGGCGCTGCCGGTGCCCGAAATCTTGAAGGAAAAACTTACGGTTTCGGTATAGGGCACCGGACTGACCGCCAGCAGCCGCACCGCCGATAGCAGGAAGAGGGAGATGAGTAGTTTTTTCACTTGGGGCAGGCTCCGTTACTTGCCGGTGTTGCGCACGACCGTGGCCCGCACCAGCTCGATGACCGTGGCCCGCCGCACCGAGGGTGGCGTGAAAATTTCCAGCGCGGGGCCCGAACCGGGTTTGCCCGCGGCAACGCCATCCGGATCGGCCGAACTGCCAGAACCGTATCCAGAGCCGCCACCTGAACCACCATCGGCCAGAAGCTCACCCAAGGCCGACTTTAGCCTGCCCTTGAGCGCTCTCTGCCGGGATTCCGCATCGGAAATGGATTGGCCATTTTCCTGCGTGCCCTCGCTCAACAACAACACTTCCATGTGGTCCAAGGGCCAGGATGAACCTGCCCCCGCGCCGAGCCAGACCTCGACTGGTTTGGCGGAAGCCGGCATCGCGAATTCCTGCAATTGATCCTGGAAGCCAATCAATCCGGCTCCGGCGAGAGGATCGTAAGCTACGATCAAATCGACCGCGACTTCCAGCTGTTCCAAGGACACAGACCAAGGTAAGTCGTGCGCGGTGGTTTCGTCGGTCACGAGCACCAGCCGGCCCAGCCCATCCTGCTTGACCAAGGCCAGCGCCAGCGGTCCAACCCCGATAAGCGGCCATCGGGCACTTTCCTGGGAAAACACCGGCCGGGACACCAGATGCAGGATCACGGCCTGGTCGGAAAACAGCCGGCTCAACTGCGCGTTGTCCGGCAGGATGAGTTGTTGCACTTTGGCCATCTGGTCCCGATCCGTCCCAACGATCTGCCAGCCTCCTAAGGTCTGAGGGGTGACGGTGACCAGTTGCTCCGCCGCTTCCAGCGGCCGGGCCAGACTCAGAATGATGGAAACAAGAACAAGTAAGCGCATGGTGATTTAGCCCCGGGCGGGCTGTTCCTTGTGATTACTCAGGGTGGCGGCAGGGTCGGCCGGCAGCAGACGGCGCATCTGCTGCAACCGCTTGTCGCCCGGCGCCAGTTTGAGCGCGTCCTGGAGGTCGGCTTTCCCTTCGGCCAGTTTGTTCAGGTAGCTGGTGCGGATTAGCGCGCGGATCTCCAGGTATTGTGCCTTGTCCCGGGCGGCGCTATCAGGGGTGCGCGCAATGACCAGACCAAGCGACGCCTCGGCCGCGTGGAAAAAGGCCTCCGCCTCCACCGGCTTGCGGGCCACGAGGAGCCGTCGGCCCACGTCCAGCGCTGCGACGGCAAAGTCCGCCTCTGTGTCGAGCTTGAGTCCAGTAAGAGAATTGCCGGCCCGGAGCTGATTGAGGGCAATCTCCGGCGCGATCTCACCGCCGGCAACTGCAGCCGCAGCATCGGTGCGCAGCTTCCGCGCCTCTTCCAGAGATTTTCCAGTATCTGATACGGTTTGCGCCGCCAGCGACGCACCAAGTCCGAAAGTGCATAGCAGCGCACATGCATGGGCTAATGTCCTCATAGGAAATTCCTCTGCGGGCACCGGTTGGCCCACCGGTGTCCGTCTATCGCTGAATTGTTATGTATTTAACGTGACCGCCGTGTTTTGTCCCACGGCTGGGCAACCACTCGCTGCTTGAGCACGGAGAAAGTCCTTTGGACGACTTTCCGTCAAGCCGGCTCAGCTAGGGTTCATCACCCAGAACCAATGATGCTTTGGTTTGCGCGAAATCACACGATCGTGACTTGCCCGCTGGTGCTGCAGCTCACGTTTGCCCCACGCTTGTTCTCGTTGCGATCTCTCCTGTAATTTTCCACGAAAGCCACGCAGCGAGTTAACACTACGAGGGCACCGCCGGGGAATCGTGCCGCTCGCCACACACTACACCGAGCGCACGAACGGGACTATCGCCTAGCACGTCCAGATTCGTCGAGGGATTCGATTTGAATCCCGGTGATCATCGGGCCAAAGTAAAGCTCGCCGTCGAGAAACTTGGCCGAGTCCTCGACCCGGATTTGCATGGCATGCCCCTGGCTCACCGCTACATAAACCCCGCGGAGATGTCTTCCATGCACGGTGACAGTATGGGTGGCGAATGCGATTTCACACCGGGTCTCATCCTCAGAAATCTCGACGCGGAGCAGCAATGCATAAGGCACGGCGATGCGCTGGCGGGCGGACTCGATCCGCAGGCAGACGCTGGGAACTTCACGGGAATCCAGGCATCCCGTATCAACCGGATTGGGGGTTTCGCCACCGGGGAGCTTGGGCTTGAGACTCATAGCCGCATCCGCACGCCTTGCTGCGGGGTTTCCGCCGGACGCTCACTTGGTGAATAATCCGCCTGAGCGGGTTGGAGTCGGGGCGGTTTTGGCCGCACGGGAATTTGATGAACCTCGGGGGGCGCCACGAAGGAGCGCTCAGGATGGAGGGTAAGAAAAGCGGTGACTTGGGTGCGCACGTGGTCGAGATAACCCCAGGCCCGGGCCAAGTGGGTCAACAGCCCTTCGCGCAGGTGCAAATGGCGGGTGAATTCCAAGGCCGAGGTGCGGGCCTCGGAACGCAGGCCGGCCGCATCGAGGAATTCCCGCCGGTCCGGCACGAAGATGCGGACCGACTCGCGGCCCCGGGTCGCCGAAACATACAGTCCTTCGCGGGATGCCGCTCCGGCCAAAAACACCTTGTCCACCGTGACACCTTGAGCGGCATGGGAAGTGAGCGCATAGCCATAGGCCACCTGCCGCGTCAGTAGCGTGGAATTATCCGCCAACACCAGTTGCCCGACTGCATTGACCGATTGGACCGTCACCGTGGCGCCGTTGGCGAGTCGGCTGATCTGGCCAGCCGGAGTTTGGATTTGCCCGATGGACCGCAGGCGCAGGCGGTCGCCGGCTGCCACCGGAGTCGCCCGCTCCTCGCAAACGGTCCAAGCGAGCCCAGACTGCCGGACGGAAACCGCCTGTTCACCGGTCGGGCTCGTGACGACCAACCGGCCCTGCTCTTTGCGCACGATGCGCAATTCCTCGCCCTTCGCAAAATGCTTCGTCGTTTTATGGGCCACCAGCACGTCACCGGGCTGATAGTTGCGAAGGTCTTTTTGCTGGGCGCGGGTCCAGTCCTTCGCGCGCAGGGACACAAACGATTGCTCGGCTCCGGTAATTTTCCTGTCCGCCCGCAGCCGGTGCCGGGCGATAAGGTTTAACTGGTCGATTTCAGCCCAGGTGGGGGCGACCATCAAGGCGGTCTTGGCGCGCTCGGTCTGGCCGGAAGCCGTGCGCACCAGCTTGGTTACCTTCTGCGCCTGTAGCCACTCCTCGACCATTTGCTGGCGGCGTTGAGCTGGGGATTCGATTTCGACGACGGCACTCATCCGGTCCAGTCGCTTGAGTCCGGCGGCCACGCGGCCCGCCGCCAGATCCTCCGCTGCGGCCTTGTAGGCGGGGTTGACTGCTTGCCGATGAACTTCGCTTAAAGTGACCACCCGGACCCGCGACTCCCGCTCGATGATACGGGCGGCGTCACCGGCTTCGACACTCTTGTGCTGACCAGAATCGCCGACGAGGAGCAACCGAGCCTTCTGCTTTTCGGCGATGTCTACCAGCTGCGTCAAATGGCGAGTTGAGAGGAGACCGTATTCATCGACGACCAGCACGCTTCGCCGGAGCGACTGCTGAAGGGTTTCGTCCACCAGCAGGCGCTGCACGGTATGGGTGGCCCCCAAGACCCGGCCGGCACTGGCGCGACCCGCCGCAACCTGCCGCTGGCCGTCCTCACGCAAGATTTCCACGGCCTGCGTGCTGGGGGCAAAGCAGGCGACGTGGCAGTCGAACCGCGTAACCCCCTCGATCAGGGTGGCCAAGGTCTGGGTCTTTCCCGTGCCGGCCCGACCACGCAGGACGGTGACCCGGTCATTTGAATCCAGCACCCGCTCCACGGCCTGTCGCTGTTCGCCTCTAAGGTGGCCGCTTTCAGCGTAAGTCACGTAGCCCATACCGCCGTCATGGTATCCGACCCCGGCGTTGAGTTGGGCGATGAGGCTGCGTTCGAGGTCCAAGGCGGCCTGCGTAGAAACCTGCCCCTGCGCGCGCAGCAGCCGGCGGTCGGCCGCAATCGCGGCCTTCACCTCCGTCAACGAATACGCCCCATACGCCTCGCGGAGGACCGCGGCGGTAAACTCCTGTTCGGAAACGACCGTCCGGCGCTCGAAAAGATGCTCGGCGGCGTGACCAATAGCGTCGTTTAGATTAACGATCTCGTGGGGTGCGGAGCCCGGTGCCCCGGATTTGAGGGCCTGCAGCTGCCCAAGTTCACTGTCGTTCACTTGGGCCAGCTGACGTTGCCGCACTTCCTCCGGCGTTAACTCATATTGCTTCTCGGCGCGGTTTTCGCGGACGAGGACGGCGATTTCGTCATGGGTCAGTTCCCGGCCCAGTTCGGCCTCGCGGACCTTGATGGCAGCATCGCGCTCCTGGGCGCGTTTCGAGAAGCGTTCGAGCAAATCCGAAGATATTCCGGCCAATTCGAAGCCGCGGTCGCGGCGCTCGATCACGTAGCCCAGCTGATGCACTTCGCGGGCGAGGGCGTTGCGGTAAACTTCCGTCAGGTATTTGGTCCGTTCGAAGATGACCGAAGACTCGAGGGCGAGCAGCCGACCGGACGCGTCCTGAGTCACATTGAAGATGAAAACATGAGAATGCAGGTGCGGGTCGAGGGCTCGACTTTCGCCGTGCCGGAAGACCGCAGCGGCGATTTTGCCGCTGGTGACATAGCGCTTGTTGATTCCCTGTCCGTGCTGGTGGCAGGCCGCGGCCTCCAACTCCCGGAGGGCCTCATGGACGGCCGTTTCATGGGCCTGGATCAGGCGCTCGTCGCCGCCGAGGAAGGTTTGAATGGAAACCGACTTCGGCGCGTTGAACACGGCGTCGTAGCCAGCCCGGCGCCCATCCTTCATGCGCTCGGATAGCTGCTCGCCGGTCAGGGCGTGGTGGTTGCTGGCGACCCGGGCAAAAGCCTCGTCGGTGATGTATTTGGTCTCGCCGAGCCCGACGGCCTGGCAAAGCCGGCCGTAGCACTCGCCCTCGACCTTCATGTTCTCGGAATAGTAGTCGGCTTGGCGGAGGTATTCGCCGAGGGCTTTGCTGAAGGCCTTGCAGGTGCGGATCGTCAGCATTCGGCACCTCCAGCCATCAGCCAACCAACATCCAAACCACCCAAGAAACCAATTACCCAACCAACCAATGAATCAAAAAGAAAACACTCAACCAAAGAACCAAAACTAAATCTCAAAAAGCCTACCAACCAAACTAACCCAATACTCAAACCATGAACCAAAGAACCTACCCAAACTAGAAAAACCAAAACAAAAGAATAAGAGAGGACACCAACGTCTAAGCGCTTTCGCTTAGAGTGCGCCCGGGGCGCTTCACTTGCGCCACTGCATCGCCACACATATCGTTCCCACCTCACTCCCATGTCGCTCCCGATGCACTCCACGACCACCCCCAGGATTCCGCCTACTCTGGCGGAGGCGGTCGAGCGTGCCAGTTGGCCGAAGAACCGGGCGACCATATTGCTGGAGCCGCACCGGGCGGAATTACTCCGCCTGCGCCAGTCAGGCAAATCAGTGGAGACTCTGGCTCGGGGGCTCAAAGCAGTCGGCATCGAGATCGCGCAGGAGACCCTGCGGCTGTGGCTGAACCGCGAGCTGGGCCACAAACCGGCCAAGCGCAGAAGGCCACGAATGCCAGACCTCGCATCGAACTTGTCCACCGCGCCTGAACTAGCAGTCGCTCTCGCATCCGCAGAATCGTCCGCGACGCCCTTGCTACCTACAGCAAGTCGAAAAGCCGCCGTCCCGGCATCCGCGTTTATCCTACCCGGGGAAACCCCATTGCAGGCGTTTAGGCGCCGGCTGGCCGCACTGGATGCGGCGAAGCGGGCGACCGGGACGTCAACGATAGTATCTGATACCATGCCGCCATCTTGACCAATGCCGGAAGGATTGCGGAGCCTCGGTAGCGCACACTACCCCTGACTAGTGTGCGGCCAGTTCCCGGAACCACGCCAATCGGAGCGTCACTTTAATTGCGACCATGCACGCCAAAGGCCCAACTATCCGGACCGGCCGGCATTGGGAAGTAGCACGGGTCGGCCTGAATCAGGCAGTTGGCCAAAGCGGTGTGCAGTTCGTGGCGCTGGGACGGATTGGTTCGATAACCGGGTGCCGTCGAGTCCATCCAACGGGTCAGTTGGTCGGCGTATTCAGCGCTGCGCTGCGCGAGCATCTGGTGATGAACCGGGCGATACCAACCCCATCGGTCGGCGTGGGCGGCGCGCCACTCGGCGATCACGCCATCGAGGGTTTTCTTTTTTGCCTCCACCCGCAGACGGGGCATGGCATCGAGCAGGTAACCCCGGGCCGGGTGCCCGGTCGCCAACATTTTTTGCAAGCGTCCAAGAAACAAGCCCCACCACGGCGGATGAATGCGCGCCAGCCGCGAGACTGACAGGTGCGGAGCGGCATCGGCAAAAATGGCGTCCGGGACACCGGTCGCCGGTTGGGCCTTCCAAAAATCAGCGACGGCCTGATCGCGTGATCGAGTGACCGCCGGGGCCAGCTGCTCGCAAAATTTCTTATACTCTGCTTGCTGTAGCTCCATGGCCTCGCGCGCGGCGACAAAACTGGGCGTTTCTGGGTCTCGGCACCGGCTGTAGATCGCCAGATAGTTTTCCTGGGCGGCTTCCATGGATTCCCGCAAAGTTTGGTAGTCGGCACCACCGGCTTGTTCGTGGGCCGGTTCGATGACCGTATCTTGAATTAACGCCACTTGTCCCGCCCGGCGCGTGAGCAGCCTTTCCCGGAGTGCGGCGCTGATTTCCATCACGAGCGGCACAGCCAATTCTGGTCGGGATTCCAAACAACGCGGTCCAAGGATCTGGCGAAACGCCCGGCTGACGCCCCAGTCGGTGAGAACTTGGGTCCAGGAATCGAAGCCTTGGGGCAAGGAGGAAGACAAGAAACTGTATTGAAATCAGGAATGGTGATTTTTCCAGCGAGGGCTGGCCGGCACCGGAACACCCTCCCGCCGGCCTCCGCCAAGCTGCGGCCGGCGGAATAGTGTTCCCCGATGGCCGGGCGGTTCCGGAACGACGCGCGGAAGATCGGGGCCGGCCCGCTGGCGCTCGCGCCCGCTCCGCCTGCGGCTCCATCGGTCGCGTCCGGCCCCGACCACCCGCGCTGGTCCGGGGTGGTCGCCGACGGGCGGCGGAGGGCGCAGCCGCGCGAATACGACACAAACACGATCCCTTGGCTGTGGAGGGGGATGGTCTGGGGGCTTGCACGGTCGTGGCAGGGAGTCGCCGGAGCTCCGCACATCGGATTCCGATGCGCTGCCACGCCCCGTCCCGCCCCGGTGGCAGGCGGTGCTAACTGGGGGCTCCGGCCGCCCCCAGCCCCGGGCCCTTCGCCTGTGCGGCAAGAGGTGATTCGGTCTTGTGCTGAAATCCGGGAGACTTCAAATCACATCACCATCGAAACGACGACCGGCACGGTGACTTGGGTCACGGAGCGCGCTGGCATCTGGCCGTTGCAAATCCTCTGAGAGGTCATCCCGTGAGCGCACACGACCGGGGGTAGGTGTGCGCTGCCGGCGCTGTATTTCTCGGGCAAAGCGAGGACAGTGGAATGCATGCAACTATTGCCTGCATTCCAGCCGCGGAGTGAACCCGCGCAACCCGGCCGATCCTCTGCGGTCTCACCACTGCAGTCTGCCCCGTCACCCGCACCTACTTACGCCTTGGATTCAGACCCGCGCCGGGCTACCTTACCTGCGATGAATCGTTCAACGGCCAACTCCAAGTTGCACCCGGGCGCCAGCCGCGCTCCGGACTTGGTCTTGCCCCCGCCGTTGCCCTCGCAACCGCGGGGGACGGCGCTGCCGCCCTCCTTGGCTGAAATCACCCGCCGGCTGGCTCCCTTCTGCCGCCAGCATGGCATCACCCGGCTGGAAATCTTCGGCTCTGTCGCCCGGGGCGATACCACGCCGGGCAGCGACGTGGATCTGATCGCCACTTTCCCCGAACATCCCGGCCTCGCAATAGTCACCATCGAGGAGGAATGCGGGAAGCTGCTCGGGGTTCCGGTGCACCTGCTAACGGTCGAGTCGGTCGATGAGATGGACAACCCGTATCGCAAGGAAAACATCCAACGCGACCGG
>JBKJTZ010000040.1:0-2521 GCA_046590295.1 Lacunisphaera sp. | reverse complement strand
GGCGCGCGCACGATCCGCAACGACCACGACGTCATGGCGGGCATGACCGCCACGATGAAATCGATGGCCTCGTTCATCGTGCTGGCCTTCTTTGCCGCCCAGTTCATCGCCTACTTCAACTGGACCAACCTCGGCATCATCACCGCGGTCAGCGGCGCCGAGCTGATCGCCCACCTCGGCCTCCAAGACCTGCCCATCCTGCTGATGGCCGCGCTCGTGCTGTTCGCCGCGCTGGTGAACCTGCTCGTTTCGAGCGCGTCGGCGAAATGGGCGCTGCTGGCCCCGGTGTTCGTGCCCATGTTCATGCTGCTGGGCTACTCGCCCGAGCTGGTGCAGGGGGCGTTCCGGATCGGCGACAGCGTGACCAACATCATCACGCCACTCATGAGCTACTTCCCCCTCATCCTGACCTTTGCCCAGAAATACGACGCCAAGGCGGGCATCGGCACGATGATCGCCACCATGCTGCCCTATTCCATCGTGTTCACGATCGCTTGGCTCCTGCTGCTGGTCGGATGGATCACCCTGGGCATCCCGATGGGGCCGGGGGCGCCGCTGTTTCTCGCAAAGTAGGTTGCCAGCGGGGGCGCCCGGTCTTGTGTTCGCACCATGCGTATTGACGCCGAACTTTATCCATGGATCTCAGCCGGCGCCCTCGCGTGGGGGGTGCTCGACTGCTTTTTTGGCTACCGCATCTTCAAGCTCACCCTCGCGGTGCTGGGCGGGGTGACCGGCGTCGTGCTCGGCCAGGCCGCGGGGACCGCGCTCGGCCTGGGTCCCTCCGGGGAGGTCTTCGGCCTGGTCCTCGGCGGCCTGCTGGGAGCGGGGCTCCTCTGGCTCATGTATATCGCCGCGGTCTTTGTGGCGGGATTCCTTTTCGGGGCGACCTTGGGCATTTTACTGCTCGCAAATTACAATCACATGGTCGCCCTGCTGACGGGCTGCGTCGTCGGCCTCATCGGCGGCTTCCTCGCGGTCAAGATGCAGCGGGTGCTCATCATGCTCTCAACCGCGCTGCTCGGGTCGCTGCGGGCGATCCTGGCCCTGTCGTATTTCACGAGCCGGATGGATTGGCTGTATTATTTCCAGCATCCCGCCGAGATGCCGGTGCTGATCGATAACAATGGCTGGATGTTTCCCGCCATCCTCACCCTCGCCGCCGTCGGGGTGATCGCCCAGTTCGAACTGGGCGGGGCGGCCGCTAAAAAGAAAGCCAAGGCCAAGGACGAGTAAACTTGCCGCGCCAGCCCGGGGGCGCACAATCCGGCCCGATGAAGAAACTGCTCACCCCCCTGCTGCTTGCCGCCTGTGTGCTTACCCTGGCCGGCTGCTCCTCCTTTAACCGCGGGGTGACCGCAGTCGGACTGGGGGTCGAGCTGACCGACATCAAGCGCGCCGCCGACGGCTCCGTGGCGGTGTCCTGGAACCTCGTCAACCCCAACATCGCCTCCTACCTGCTGGCCCAGGTGGATCATAAGGTTTTCCTGAACGGCACGTTGGTGGGCACGACGCGCGACACCGAGCCCATGGCGGCCCCCGCGCAGCGGGCCACCGGCAAAGTCTCCCCTCTGGTCTTGGCGGGTTCGGCGGCGGAGCGCGTGATCGCCGAGGCCGTCGCCGCGGGCCGCGCTTCCTACCGGGTGGATACTGAACTGCTGATCCGGCTCTACGGCGAAACCACGGACAAGGGTTCGCTCACCCGCTCGGGCTCGGTGCCCGTGACCGGCAAATAAAATGCGGCTGCCGGGTCGCCCCGGAGCCGCTGGGTCAGGTCGGAATTATTTTGGTTTCAGGCCGCCAGCCGGGCGGACGGGCTGAGCGCCTGCCCGCGAACCAGCGCGACCGGGAAGCGGACGGCGCGGTTCAAGGTCAGCAGGCGCGGAGTGCGGCTGTATTGCTCGACCGTCCAGGCAACGAGGCCAGTGGCGAACAGGATGGCGGTGAAATCGGCGGCGTCGAAGTGGCGGCCGCTCGCGAAGGACGCAATACCCAGGAGGGTGGCGGTGACGAGGGAAGTAAGGGCGGTTTTCATTGTAAGCGTTGGTTGATAACATGAGAACCCGGCTCCGCCCGAAAAGTTACAGAATCGCGCAACTGCCTGAGTAAAAACAAAAGGCGCGGCCGCCGGCCGCGCCTGAATTCTCCTTGGCTGGTGGTTCAGCCCGCGCCACCCGCGGCGGCGGAAACCGGCCGGAAACGGGTCTTGAAGAGCGCCTTCATGTAATCGCGGTTCATGCGCGCGATGAAGTCATGCGTGATGTTCTTCGGACAAACGGCACTGCATTCGTATTGGTTGGTACAGTTGCCGAAGCCCGCCTCATCCATCGTCTGCACCATCGCCAGCACACGCTGGTCGCGCTCCGGCTGGCCCTGCGGCATGAGCCCGAGGTGCGAGACCTTGGCGGCGACAAAGAGCATGGCGCTGGCGTTCTTGCACGCCGCCACGCAGGCGCCACAGCCGATGCAGGCCGCCGCGTCCATCGCGAGGTCGGCATCCTCCTTGGGCACGGGAATCGAGTTC
>JBKJTZ010000151.1:0-34615 GCA_046590295.1 Lacunisphaera sp. | reverse complement strand
ACCTGCAGCCGATGACACAAAGGTTGAGGAGAAAGAGGTGGGCACGACCACCGAAACGGCCCAACCCGCTTCGCCGACTTCTTCTCCGGCGCGGGTTGGGCCGTTTCGGTGGTCGTGCCCACCTCTTTCTCCTCAACCTTTGTGTCATCGGCTGCAGGTGCATCGGTCGACGGGGCGGGTTGGTCCGCCTCCAGCGAACGCAGGACCGGGGCCGCCTGCTCCGGCGTTGCCGGGATGGCGGGCGGCGTCTTCTCCTGGGCATGGAGCGCCGGCAAAGTGGCCAGGGCCAAGGCCAGCGCGGGCCAGAGGAGGGATAGGAACGGGGTGGGCTTCGACTTCATGGGCGGTAAGTAAGATCAGTTGTGACGGTAAAGTGTGCGGTAGGCGGCGGCGCCCAGACCAAAAAAAGTGGCATAGAGTGCTCCGACCAACGCCAGACCGCCATAGAGCCAGAGGGGCGGAATGCTGCTGAAGAGGTTGGCACCGAATTCGACCACCCAGGCGGCCACATGATACATCCGGGTAAGGAGGCCAAGCTTGGCGCCGGCCTGCGCGATGAGGGTGTCCGTCGCGACGCCGTTGAACACCAGATAGAATGCCGTGAGCACAGCACCCGTGACGCCGGTCGCGAGGGCGAGGAAGGCCGCGCGGATCGCCGCCGGCCAGTGACTCCATGACTTGTGGTACCAGGCGATGGCCGCCTGGTGCTCGAGCGCGGACAGGACGCGCGCCTCGAGCGTGCGCGGGGCGCGGCGCACGGGCAGCGAGCGGAGTTCGCGGTGGACCAGCTGCTCGAGCTGTTCCGGGGCCAAGGCGTCCACCTTCGTGCGGGCCTGAAGCGCCGTCTCAAAGCGCGCCGCGAAGCCCGGCGGGGCCGGGCGGGCCGGCAGCGACCGCAGCTCGCGGTGGATGAATTGCTCGAGTTCGTCAGGAGTCATTTTTTTCATGGCGGCTCCTCAGTTTTGAAATTGTTCGTCGGCCCCGCCGCTGCGGACAAGGACCTTGGCCAGGGCCTCGCGACCACGGAGGATGTCGGTCTTCACCTTGCTGAGCGAAACCCGCAGGCGTTTCGCGATCTCATCGTAGGGCATGTCCTCGAAGTGATACAAGGTCAGGGGCACGCGCTGGTGGTCGGGCAGCTTGGCGAGCGCCTGCTCGACCCATTCGCGACGCTCGGCGGAATCCACCCCGGAGAAAAACGTGTCGGGGGCGGCGAACTCGACCTCCTTCTCGCCGCCCTCGGCGTCCTGATGGGCAAGGTCGGAGAAGAAACTCCAGCGCTTCTTGTAGCGCTGGATGTGGTTGATCGACAGGTTGGTCGCCACGGTCTTCAGCCAGCCACCCGCGGAAACGCTGGTGCTCAGGTTGTCGAAATGTTCGTACGCCTTGATGAAGACTTCCTGAGCAATGTCCTCCGCCTGCGTCTCGTTGCCAATGAGACGCACGGCGGTGGAATAGACCATGTCTTGGTAGTTGCGCATGAACGTGGTGAAATCGATCGGAGCCTTCAGGCCCGGCGTGGTGGTGTGCACTGTAGGTTCTTCATTCATGCTAAGAACACGGCTTCCTGCGGCGGAGTTGCAGAAACCTCCTGCCACGCAAAGCCCCGTCCGCCAAGCCTATAACCCTTACATTATCCCTACCCCTCCCCAAAGTCGCACGCACCCCGGGAGACCAAAGACTAAAGGTCCTGATAAGTCGGCGTATTGCTCCATTTGGCCTACCGGGCCGCCCTTGCCTAATTATGACACCGGACAAAACTCCCGCGAACCATCCCCCCATGTCTGCTTTCCTCACCCCCGATCCGAAAATCGAATCCGCCATCCGCGCCAAGGGCGAACAGCTCTTCGCCCTCATGGACCAGCAGCCGCCCCCGGCGCTGTTTTCCAAGAAGGGTGCCTATGCGCGCCTCATGGAATGGTCGATGAAGGATCCGGTCTTCAAGACCCAGCTCTTCCGCTTTGTCGACGTCCTGCCCTCCCTCAACTCCTCCGCCGAGATTGTCCGCCATCTGCAGGAATACCTCGGCGACAAAGCCGTGGCCCTCAACCCCGCGCTCAAGGCCGGCCTCGCCGCGTCCTCGTTCGCGCCCGCGCTCGTCGCCACCCCGGTCAAGGCCCAGATCGTTGACATGGCCGGCCAGTTTGTCGCCGGTGAGACCGGCGAGGACCTGATCAAGCAGATCCGGAAGAACACCAAGCTGGGCCTCGCCACGACCATCGACCTGCTCGGCGAGACGGTCGTCAACGACGCCGAGGCCGACGTGTTCCTGCAGCGCAACCTCGAGATCCTCGACTCGGTCTCGAAGTTTTACGCGAAGGAGCCGGCGCCCTGCTTCTCCGACCTCGGACCGGCCGGTCCCCTGCCCCGCCTCAATCTTTCCGTCAAGGTCTCGGCGCTCACGCCCGACGTCCACCCCGCCGATCCCGAGAATTCCATCGCCGCGCTCAAGGAGCGGCTGCGCCCGATTCTCCGCCGCGCCGCCGAGGTCGGTGCGCTGATCAACTTTGACATGGAGAGCTACAAGCTGAAGGACCTCACCCTGCAGCTCTTCAAGTCCATCTTCGAGGAACCGGAGTTCGCCCAAAAACCCGTCATCGGCATCGCCGTGCAGGCCTACCTCCGCGACTGCGAGGCCGATCTGCGCGACCTCGTCGCCTGGGCGCGCAAGCACCACCGCCCGCTTAACGTCCGCCTGGTCAAGGGCGCCTACTGGGACTACGAGACCATCATCGCCCAGCAGCGCGACTGGCCGGTCCCGGTCTGGCAGAAAAAGCCCGAGTCCGATGCCAACTACGAGAAGCTCACGCTGTTCCTCCTCGAGAACATCGATCTCATCACACCGAACTTCGCGTCGCATAACGTCCGTTCCTGCGCCCACGCCATCGCCCAGGCCGAGCGCCTTGGCATCAGCCCGAAGGCCTACGAGTTCCAGGCCCTCTACGGCATGGCCGACGAATTGAAGGCCGCGCTCCTGCAGATGGGCCACCGCGTCCGCGAATATTGCGCCATCGGCGAACTCCTGCCCGGCATGGCCTATCTGGTCCGCCGCCTGCTCGAGAACACCTCGAACGAGGGTTTCCTCCGCATCAAGAACATGGGCGAGGCCACCAAGGAGCAGCTGCTGGGCAATCCGGTCGACGCCATCGCCGGCGCGCCTGAGCCCCTCGCCCGCCCGCCGCGGCCACCGGGCACATTCCGCAACGCCGCCAACATGGACTTCACCCTCGCCGCCAACCGGGAGAAGCAGCGGGCCGCGCTCCAGGATTACGAGGCGACCAAGCTCGGTCGGAAGTGGCCCGTCATCATTGACGGCAAGCGGATCACCGACCGCCCCTACCTGCCCTCCGTCAATCCCGCGCGCCCCGCGCAGGTCGTCGGCTACTGGGCCAAGGGCACCGTCGCGGACGCCGAGGCCGCCGTCGCCGCCTCGGTCGCCTATTTTCCCAAGTGGCGCGCCACGCCCGTCGCGGACCGCGCCGCCATTTTGCTGCGCGCCGCCGACCTCATGGAGTCGCGCCGCCTGGAGATCAACTCGCTCCTCATCCTCGAGGCGGGCAAGCCCTGGGTCGAGGCCGACGGCGACCTCTCCGAGGCGATCGACTTTCTGCGTTTCTACGCGATCGAGATGGTCAAGCTGGCCAAGCCCGTCGTCACGCAGGCCGTCCCCGGCGAGAAGTGCACGCAGCAGTGGACGCCCCGCGGCGTGGGCGTCTCCGTCGCCCCATGGAATTTTCCCCTGGCGATCCTCACCGGCCTCACCGTCGCACCGCTCGTCGCCGGCAATTGCATGATCATCAAGCCGGCGCGCCAGACCTCGATCATCGGCGCCCTGCTGATGGAGGTCATGATGGAGGCCGGCGTGCCCGCCGGCGCCCTGCACTTCCTGCCCTGCTCCGGCGCCGACGCCGGCGCTCATCTCGTGGCGCACCCGCAGATTGATTTCATCGCGTTCACCGGCTCGCGCTCCGTCGGCTGCGACATCTACGCGACCGCGGGCAAGACGCTCCCGGGCCAGCTCAACCTCAAGAAGGTCGTCTGCGAGATGGGCGGCAAGAACGCCCTGATCATCGACAACGACGCCGACCTCGACGAGGCGATCCCCGGCGCACTCTACAGCGCGTTCGGCTACGCCGGCCAGAAGTGCTCGGCGCTCTCCCGCCTCATCGTGCTCGAGGGCGTCTACGACAAGTTTGTCGAGCGCTTCCTGGCCGCCTGCCCCAGTTTCCCGGTCGGCGACCCCGTGCACCCCGGCACGATCGTCAATCCCGTCATCGACGAGGCCGCGCAGAAATCCATCCTCGGCTACATCGAGGCCGGCAAGAAGGAGAGCAAGCTCGCCTGGCAGGCCACCCTCGCCCCCGAGGTGATCGCCAGCGGCGGCTACTACGTCCCGCCGACCGTGTTCACCGGCTGCCAGGTCGAACACACCATCGTGCGCGAGGAAATCTTCGGTCCGGTGCTCGCCATCCTCAAGGCGAAGGACCTCGACGAGGCCTTTGCGATGGTCAACGCCTCCGACTACGCGCTCACCGCCGGCATCTTCTCGCGGAGCCCGCGCACCCTCGAACGCGCCCGGGAGGAAATGCATGTCGGCAACCTTTATCTCAACCGCGGCTGCACCGGCGCCATCGTGGAAAGGCATCCGTTCGGCGGCTTCAAGATGTCCGGCGGCGGCACCAAGGCCGGCGGCCGGGAATACCTCGAGAACTTCCTGTTTCCGCGGCTGGTCGCGGAGAACGTCATGCGCCGCGGCTTCACGCCACCGGACGAGGAGTAAGGTGGGCGTCGGTTTCCACACCGACGCGGATTGTCGCCGATATGGAAATCGGCGACCTCCTCTAAGCTCTTTGGCGTCAGCGCCGATGTAATCCTTGCCCCGTGTCTCGCTCTTTGCCTGAGTGCCGATGGCACCAAGAAACCCAAATCCCCGCGCCGCTGCCGTCGCCCTCGATCACTGGTTGAGTTTCTGGCCGATTCGCCGCTGCGTTACTTGTCGGCGATACCGCCACGAAACACCGCTTGCTCATTTCGTCGGCGCGGCTAGGATACCGCCATGAGCCCGGCTATTCAGCCCGTCATCGACAGCCTTACCCCGGCCGAAAAACTTCAGTTGGTCGGCGAATTGTGGGACCAGCTTGCGACCAATGGCGTGGAACTGACCCTCACCCCAGCCCAACAAGCGGAGTTGCGTGTCGAGCGTGAAGCCATCCGGCGCAATCCTCGCGAGGGTTCGCCGTGGACTGAAGTGAGATCACGCATCCTCGGCCAGCCGTGAGGCACAGGATCATCGTCCGCCGACTGGCCGAGACGCATCTGGCCGAAGCCTACGTCTGGTATGAGCGGCAGGCGCCGGGACTGGGCTCCAATTTCCTGAACCGATTCGATGAGGCCTTGGAGCGAATCGCTTCGTTGCCAGAATCCGGCCCGACCGTATTTCTCGACTATCGGAGAATTTTGCTGCGTCGCTTTCCCTATGGCGTGTTTTACGTAATCGAGGGCGATCTCTTGGTGATAGCCGCGGTGTATCATCTGGCTCGTTCGCCCAAGACGATGCGCAGTGAACGCAAGCCCTGATCGAGCGAATCACCCCATGCGCCTGCTCTGTTTCTTCGGCTCCGGCATCTCCCGTCCCTCGGGCATGCCGATGACTAACGAGATTAGCTCCGCCATTTTCTCCAAAGTATGGCACAAGCACACCGATGAATTGTATTATTCGGGCCCTGGAGGATTGAAGTGGGATGGCGTAGACATCGCTGCTTTGGCCCAGTCCTTCCTTGGCACAATAAGGGGCACGGCTTCTGAATATCTTTCATCACGCCATGCAGGAATAGCGAACTACGAGCATCTTTTCTCTTTGGCCAAAATCGTCGAGGACGAGCTGGCAGGCGAGTCGCTCAATCCGGCATTCGGAGATTTTGTCGAGCGGATTATCCGAGAAACCGAATCGGCCTGGAGTTTACTTGCTCGCCCGAGCTGGTCCGGCACAAAAAACAATCAATTGGCTTCTCTCGCTCGCGAAGGCCAAGTGCTTATCGAAAGTATCGTTCGCGATCACCTCCGACCCGACAGGAAGCCAAAAGGATATCGCGCACTGGTTGAGCTGCTCAGGGACACCAACCGCTTCGCGCATATGGGTGGCGTGATGATGGGATGAACGACCTGCTGTTCGAGTGGCTTTATACCGCACGCGAGCATCGGCTTGTGTTGCTTCACGACGGCAAGCACATCGAACAAGATTTCCTGACAGCCCCATCGCCATGGTCGTTTCGCTACCATGACTTGAAGTCATCTGGCCGACTCAGAGTTAATCCGAGATGGCTTTGCTGTTGCAAAGACGCTTCTGGGATTACCGAAGCACTGAACTAGCTCAGTGCCCGGCGCCGTGACTGTGCTCCTGGATGTATTCCTGCTTGAGGCCGAGCTTTTCCGGTGCGTGCAGGACGAGCATCTTCATCCGGACGTCCGCCGGCACCTTGGCCGCGGTCAGCTTCGAGACGACAATCATCAGGCCGATGGCGAGCGGCACGGTCCAGATCGCCGGCTGCTCGCAGAGGATGCGGGCGAGCGGGTTGGCTTTCCAGAAGGCCGCCAGGTCCACCATCTTCAGGTCGCTGACGTTGATGATCGTCGTGCAGGCGAGCGCCGCCAGCCCGCCGCCGAGCATGCCGGTGGCGGCGCCGGTCATCGTCATGCCGCGCCACCACACGCTCATGAAGAGCAGCGGAAAATAACTCGCCGCCGCGATGGCGAAGGCCTGGCCGACCATGAAATTGATCTGCAGCTGCTCGACCTGGGTGCCGAGCCCGATGGCCACGCCGCCGATGACGACGGCCGAGATCTTGAACATCCGCATCCGCTGCTCGGGCGTCGACTTCGGCCGCAGCATCCGGCCGTAGACGTCATGCGCCAGCGCCCCCGTCATCGAAACCAACAGGCCGCTGAAGGTGCTCATGAAGGCGGCGAACGCCCCCGCGCACGTGATGCCGCTCAAGATGCTCCCCCACACGCCGCCGATGGCGCGCGGCAGCTCGAGCACGATCTTGTCGGTGCCCTTGGCGCCGGTGGCCGCGTAGAGTTCGGGCAGCAGGTTGCGCCCGATGACGCCGAAGACCGGCGGGAAGACATAAAACACCCCGATGAGGATCATCACCCACATCGTCGTGCGTTTGGCGGCGACGCCGTCAGGATTGGTGTAGAACCGCACCAAGATATGCGGCAGGCCCGCCGTGCCACACACGAGCGCGATGATGAGGGAGTAGGTGTAGAGCAGGGAATAAGGCCGGGCCTCCGCGTCGGACAGGCCGGCGGCCTTCGCCGCCTTGGTCGTGAGCGGTCCGAAGGGGGAGATCCACGGGGTGTCGGCCGGCGCCTTGGCCCCGAGCGGCTGGCGTTCGACCTTGTCGCCGGGGTCGCTGACCCCGAAACCGGCTCCCGCGAGGCCGGCTACCGCCTCCGTGGGCGCGGCCGAGGGCCCGCGGCCGTCATTGGCCCCGAGGTGCGCGCCGTAGGAGCCATAGACCGCCATCAGCACGAAGACCGGCACGCTGATCGCGAACATCTTGATCCAATATTGGAAGGCCTGCACCAGCGTGATGCCCTTCATGCCCCCAAGGGCGACGTTGAGCGTGATGACCGCGCCGACCAGGGCCACGCCCACCCAATACGGCAGGCCGGGAAAAATGTAGGCCAGCGTCGTGCCCGCCCCCTTCATCTGCGGCATCGTGTAAAAGAACCCGATGAACAGCACAAAGCACACGGCGATCTTGCGGAACAGCGGCGAGTCGAACCGGCCCTCGGCGAAATCCGGGATCGTGTAGGCCCCGAAGCGGCGCAGCGGCCCGGCGATGAACAGCAGCAGGAAGAGGTAGCCGCACGCGTAGCAGACCGGATACCACAGCGCGTCGTAGCCGCTCGACATCACCATGCCCGCCACGCCCATGAAGGAGGCGGCCGAGAGGTATTCGCCGGAGATGGCCGAGGCGTTCCACCCGACCGACACCGAGCGGCCGGCCACAAAGAAGTCACTGGCGGTCTTCGAGGTCCGGGCCGACCGGAAACCCATCCAGATGGTCACCGCCACGGTGACGAAGGAAAAACCGAGGATCCACGGGTCCACCCCGCCCAGGATTCCGCCCGCCGCGATCAGTTGCAGGGGTGACATGGGTCAGTGGTCCTTCCGGTTTTCCAGCACGGCGCGGACCTCGTCCTCCTCCAGCCAGATGGAGCGGCGGATGAAGAAATAAGATACGGTCCACACCAGCGGGAAGCACAGCACGCCCAGCAGGAGCCAGCTGAGGGTGAAGCCGCCCACGCGCGTCGCCATGAGCGCCGGGGCGTAGTAGTTGAGCAAGGGCAGGCCGATGAGGCCGACGAGAAACGCGGCCGCACAGGCCACGGACAGTTTCAGCTGGCGGCGCATGAGCAGGCGGAGGAACTCCTCGCTATGCACGGCATCCGGGGGCGGGGGCGTGGACATTGGCCAGCAAGATGCGCGCCGCCCGCCCGCAGGCAATCCGGGATTTTTCTGCCAGTCAGCTATCCGTGTCTTACCGACCTTTGCTTCAGGCCTTGTCCTCCTGAGCTGCGCTCAGCATGAAAGAATAAATTACTCCGCCTAAAAATCCAGCAGCTGCAGCGGGCCGATCTTCACCTGCAGGCGCTCGTCGTAGGACTTCACCCGCTTCCAGTCCGTGCGGGTGCGCACGTAGGTGCCGCTGACGGGGATCAGCAGCAACGATCCGCTGCCGTCGCCGCGCAGGCTCGTCACCACGGGCCCGAACTTCGGATCCACGACGGTGAAATCCATGCTGGCCTCCCCGGCCTTCACCTTGGCGATCAGTTTCACCCGGAAGGACTCGCGGAGATGAAAGGCGACCCGCTCGATCAGGCGGGTCTCGCGGTTGACCATCACGAGCACCTGGAACTTGTCCACGGGTATGTCCTTGCGCGGGCTGGACACCGGGACCTCGAAAATCACCCGGTCTTCCTCCACGGCGGCCACGAGCGGATGCTCCAGGTCCGGGATCACATTGGTTCCGCCGATATGGATCGGTTGCGGCGGCGCCACATAGGCCGGATTCTTCGCCGCCTCCGCCGCCCGGGCCACCCGCTCACCACGCTTTTCCCCGCGCCGGCGGAAGTCCTTGAGGTGCTTCTCCGTCGGCGGCTTGCCGTCGACCTGCAGCGGCGTGAACTGGTCCGCATAGGGCTGCGACGGGTCGAAGCGCACCATGGTTTCGCCGCGGGCACCCGCCATGGAGCCCTGCCGGGTCGTGGCCTCGGTGTAGGCCCAGTGCTCCGTGTCCGGGCTGCTGTTTTTTATGGCGGCCTGGAAAAGGGCCACCTCCTCCGCAGTGGCCGGACGCGGCGGATCACCAGCCCGCGCGGCGGCGGCGAGAAGGAGGCCCACCAGAAGAAAAAGCAATCGGCGCATGACCCTTGGAACCATGCGACGGGAATTTGTTTCGGCAAGATATTGCCGGCGCCACCGGGGGCGACGGCCCGTCCGGCTCAGCGGCGGGAGGGCGCGGCCGCGCGCCGCCAGCGGCGGAAACCGAGGGCCGCCAGGGTGGCGCCGAGGAAAATGGCCCCGTAGGTCGAGGGCTCGGGCACGGGCGTGATCTGGCGATCGTAACCCTGCCACTTGGTGTTGCCGCCCGTGAAGCCGTTGAAAACCACCTGGTTCATCGGGGTGGCGCCCGTCGTGTTGAACACGGCGCCGGTCCAGTTCTGGGCGAAGAAATAGTCGGCCGCGTTCTGCCAGTTCAGGATGGTGACGGTGACCCCGGCGTTGATGTTCAGGTTGGTCACGTTGAGCGAGCTCGTGGTGCCGGCGAAATCGATGGTGGTGTTGCCCGTGATGTTCAGGCTGGCCATGGTCAGGTTGCTGCTGGAGAGCCGGAGCGTGCCGCCGCTGATCGTCGTGGTGCCGGTGAAGGCGTTGTCGACGTCGAACTGGAGCGCGCCCGCCGCGAGGTTCAGGTTGCCGCCGAAGCCGAGGTTGCTGGCGATGGTCGTGGTGCCGGTGCCCGTCTTGGAGAAGCTGCCGGTGCCCGAGAGGCTGCCGCTGAAGGTCGTGCTGGCATTGTTGCCGCCGGCGATGAGCTGGCCCGTGCCGATCATCACGTTGCCGGCGCCGGCGATCGAGCCGATGGTCTCGGTCATGCTGTTGACATCGAAGGTGGCGCCGGAGGCGACCGAGACGGCGGAGGCGTTGGCGATGCGCTCGTTGGCGCCGAGTCGCAGCGTGCCGGAGCTGATCGTCGTGTCGCCGGTGTAGGTGTTCGCGCCGGAGAGGAGCAGGGTGCCCGTGCCGTCCTTGGTGAGGCCGCCGGTGCCGGAAATGACCCCGGTCTGGGTGATGTTGCCGCGGCCCCCGGCATTGAGGCCGTTGGCCCCGAGGGCGACGTTGCCGGCCAGCGTGAGGGTGCCGGCGGTGGACTGCACCCGGCTGGCGCCGGCCAGCGTGAGGGCGCCGGAGAGGGTGTTGTTGCTGGCGAAGTTCTCGATGGCGCCGTTGCCCGAGGTGCCGGTGCCGTTGATTGAGACGGCATTGGCCAGGCTGATGCCGCCCTGCAGCTGGAGGTTGCCCACGCTGCTGACGCTGACGGCACCGCTGCCGAGCACGGTGTTGGCGCCGCTGACATTGAGGGTGCCGCCGGTGACATTGGTCGAGCCGCTGAAGCCGGTGCCGCTGCCGGAGAGAGAGACCTTGCCGGTGCCGGAGACCACGAGGCTGCTGCCGGCCCCGCCGGTGATCGCGCCGGCATAGTTGGAATTGTTGTTGTTCGAGCCCGTGAGCGTGAGGGTGCCGGTGCCGAGGGCGACGGTCGTGCTGCCGCTGGTGCTGAGCAGCTGGCCGAGGGTCTCGGACTGGTTGTTGAGATTGAGGGTGCCGGTGCCGGCCAGGGTGACGGAGGCGGAGTCGGCAATCTGGCTGGATGCGTTCAGCTGCACCGTGCCGGCGTTGACGGTGAGGTTGCCGGCGAGGGCGTTGGTGCCGGCGTTCTTGGCGAGGATCAGCGTGCCGGAATTGAGCGTGGTCGTGCCCGTGTTGGTGTTGGCGGTGCCGCCGCCGTTGTAGGTGAGGGTGCCGGTGTTGTTGATGGTGACGTCACCCGTGCCGGTCGTGATGCGGGCCACGTTGATGTTGCCCGCACCCGCGAAGGTGGTGGCGGTGTTCGTGCCGGTCAGGTTGCCGGTCAGGTTGAGTGTCGTGCCCGTGTCGGCCGCGAAGGTGCTGGCGCCGGTTTCCGTGATCGTGCCGGAGAGCGTGTTGCTGCCGCTGACGTTGCGGATGGCGCCGTTGCCACCCACTCCGTTGCCCGTCACGGAAATGCTGTTCGAGGCGCTGATTCCGCCCGACAACTCCAAGGAGGCCCCGCCGGCGATGGACGTGGTGCCCGTGCCGAGCGCGCTGTTGGAGGCAGCCTGCACGATGCCGTTATTGACATAGAGGCCGCCCGAATAGGTGTTGTTGCCGGAAAGGATCAGCTTGCCCGCGCCGGTGCCGTCCTTGATCAGGTTCTTGGTGCCGCTGATGGCCGAGCTGATGATCAGGTTCTTGGAACCGGTCACGTCGGCGACCGTGTTGCTGCCGAGCACGAGGCCGGAAATGCCGATGGTCTGATCCTGAAAATTATTCTGCTGCTGGATAAAGGGCACCGTGCCTGACAAGGTAAGCGTGTTGGCGCCGGTGATGTTGTAGGCGGCGCTGGATGCGCCCGCGGAATTGCCGAAAGTGATGCCGGCGATGGTATAGCTGGCGTTCAGGGTGACGTTCGGGCGGGCGATGCCGAGGGAGTCGAAAAGCGCCACCTGGGTGGAGGTGGGTTCGTTGGCGGCGGTCCAATTTCCATTGGTGCTCCAGGTGGAGCTGCTGCTGCCATTCCACTCCTTGTAAGGGGTGGCAATCGGCGTGAGCAAAAAGGCATTGCCGTAGGAGCCACCCATGGCGGAGGTGGAACCCGCTTCCTGAGCCACGCCATAGCCGGAGATATAAATGGTGCTGACATTCTGCCCGCCCACGGTCGAGGCCAGCTTGTCCAGGCCGCTTTCCCAGTTGTTCACGACCATCACGCCGCTGGCCGGCGCGACATAGGTGCCGAAAATGAAGGTGTTTGCGCCGCTGGTGGAACCAAAATTAAGGGTGGCGCCATCATTAGCGGTGAGCGTGCCGATTTTCTCGGAGAACCCGGCGAGATTGAACGCGCCGGATGACCCGATGTTCAAAGCGCTGGTGTCCGCCAGGCGGTCGCTGGCCCCAAGCTGAACCACCCCGCCGGTAATGGTCGTGGTGCCGGTAAAGGTATTGTTGCCGCCCAAGGTGAGGATGCCCGACCCGGTCTTGGTCAGGTTGCCGGCGCCGGCGCCGCCGTTGGCGATCGCCCCGTTGATGGCGCTGGTGCCGCTGTCCACCTGGACGGTCAGGGTCTGGCCGGTGCCGGTGCTGGAGAGGTTGACCGCGCCGGACTGCGTGGCGTTGGTCATCGTCAGGGTGTTGCTGCCGGTCTGCGTGAGCGTGCCCGAGGTGGTCAGGTTGCCGAGGCCCGCGCTGCCGGTGAGGGCGATGGTGTTGGCCACCGCGGAGCTGTTGGTGGAGGCGAGCGTGCCGCCGGCCAGGGTCACGCCCGCAGAGCCGAGCGCGGTGGCGTGGTTGGCGTTCAGCGTGCCGTTGTTGAGCGTGGTGCCGCCAGAATACGTGTTGGCGCCGGAAAGCGTGACGGTGCCGGAGTCGTTCTTGATGACCGCCCCGGTGCCGGAGACGACGCCGGTGAGGTTCGTGGCCGGCCCCGTGCCGTCGAGGGTGACGGTGCGTCCGTTGGTGGCGACCGTGCCGTTGAGATTCAGCGTGCCGGTCGAGTTGTTGCGGACAAAGATGTCGTTGTTGAGCGCGATGGCCGAGTTGATGGTGTTGGTGGCGGTGCCGCGCGTCTGCGTGACGGCGATGCCGGAGAAACCCGCCACGCCCTGGCTGTCGAAGGTGAGCGTGTTGTTGTTGAGCGTATAAGCGAACGGGGCGTCAAAGGACAGCGAGCGCACGTTGCGGTTGGCCCCGGTGTTGATGGTCTGGGCCGAGCCGACGTAGGTGTTGTCGAACAGGATGTCGGACCCGACGGTCGGCACCACGGCGGGGTTCCAGTTGGTGTTGGTGCCCCACAGGCCGTTCGCCGCGCCGTTCGACCAGAGGCTGGCGGTGAGGGTTGTGACGTTCAGGTTGCGGACGTCATGGAAGTTGTTCGCGCCGCCGGTGCCGGAGGAGAAGCCAAATTTCAGCGTGTCCGGCCGGGCATAACCTGAGAGATCCATCTGCAGGACCGTCTGGGGACTGACCCCACCCTGCTGCAGGGTGACCGTCAGCTGGTTGGTGGCAGTGATGAGCAGCTGGACCGTGTTGGTCTGGGTCGGCCGCGCGACGGTATCGATGGACTGGGCCAGCGTGTCGGTGCCGCCAAGGTAGGCGTAGCCGTTGAGCCCGCTGCCGGGACCGCGCACGGCGATGGCATCGGGCACCCGGCCGGTGGTGCCATTCAGGCCGCCGACGCGGCCTTCGGAGGCCGAGGAGAAATTGCCATATTCGTCGATCGCGACGCCGAGGTAACCGCCGGCCAGACCGTTTTGATTCGAGCCGCCGCCGCCGGCGATGGTCTTCTGGGCATAACCGATCGAGCCGCCGTTGGCGCCCACGCTGAACGGGACAGCGCCATCAAAGAGGAAGAAAGTGATACCGTCCGCCCCACTGCCGCCGTAGGATTCGAAATCAAATTTCGCAAAGACCGTGGATCCCGCCGCCGTGAAGGACGTATCGTAATAGGCGCTGGTCGCCTGATTGCCACCGGTGCTGGTGAGACGCAGCCAGCCATCGCCCACCGCGTTGCCATCCGCCCCGGCCGTTCCCGAGGTCAAGTTGGGCGTGTAGTTAACGCCCGCGAACACCCAGCCCGGCGCCGTCGAGTTCTTGAATGATTCCGTGATTACTTGGGCTTGGATCAGGGTCGCACTGAACAGGCCGACCACCATCAAAGCGCACTTGTAGCCCCATTGGGTGGTGTTTTTCCAAAGATGCACGGGGTGGCTCACGGACCTATCTTCCCACTCCCCCGCCATTTCGTCAATTATATAGGTGTATTCCCCTATGTATAAATAGGGTATATCATTTATTACCTGTAAATATAATATATTATATTGGTAGACAACTGTTTACATTCTGCAGATGAGTAACTCGCGCTCGAACATCATTTCCTTGGGAAGATGGGAGTGCAGGTCGATGAAGAGCTCCTCGTGGCCGAGAACTTCCTGCCGCCAGGCGGTGCGGTCGAAGGCCTGCAGGGCATCGAACTTCTCCTTCGAAAAATCCAAGCCCTGCCACTCGATATCAGTGTAGCGGGGCACCCAGCCGATCGGTGTCTCCTTGGCTTTGCCGCCGGCGCGGACGCGGTCGACGATCCACTTGAGCACGCGCATGTTTTCCGAAAAGCCCGGCCAGATAAACTTGCCGTCCGGATCCTTGCGGAACCAGTTCACGTGGAAGATGCGCGGCGTCTCGCTGAGGCTGCGCTGCATGTTGATCCAGTGCCGGAAATAGTCGCCCATGTTGTAGCCGCAGAATGGCAGCATGGCCATCGGGTCGCGCCGGACCTTGCCGATCGTGCCGGCGGCGGCGGCGGTCATCTCGGATCCCATCGTGGCGCCCACATAGACGCCGCTCGACCAGTTGAAGGCCTGATAGACCAAGGGCATCGTGCTCGCGCGGCGGCCGCCGAAGACGATGGCATGGATCGGCACGCCCTCGGGGTTTTCCCATTCGCTGTCCATCGTCGGGCACTGGCTGGCCGGGGCGGTGAAGCGGGCGTTCGGATGCGCGGCCTTGGCGCCGGTCTCCTTGCCGAGGGCGGGGGTCCAGTCCCTGCCCTGCCAGTCGATGGCGTGGGCCGGGGGTTGCTCGGTCATGCCTTCCCACCAGACCCCATGGTCGTCGGTGAGCGCGACGTTGGTGAAGATGGTGTTCTTCGCCAGCGCCTTCATGGCGTTGGGATTGGTGTGATGGCCGGTGCCGGGCGCGACGCCGAAAAATCCGGCCTCAGGGTTGATGGCCCGGAGTCGGCCGTTGGCGTCGGGTTTGATCCAGGCGATGTCGTCGCCGACGGTCCACACCTTCCAGCCCTTCTTGGCGAAGGCCGGCGGGGGGATCATCATGGCGAAGTTGGTCTTGCCGCAGGCGCTGGGGAAGGCAGCGGCCACGTAGGTCTTCTTGCCGGCGGGATTCTCGGCGCCGAGGATGAGCATGTGCTCGGCCATCCAGCCTTCGTCGCGGGCCATGGCGGAGGCGATGCGCAGGGCGAAGCACTTTTTGCCGAGGAGGGCGTTGCCGCCGTAGCCGGAGCCGTAGGACCAGATCTCGCGGGTTTCGGGGAAGTGGACGATATACTTTTCCTTGTTGCAGGGCCAGGCGACGTCCTTCTGGCCCTTCTTGAGCGGGGCGCCGACCGAATGCACGCAGGGCACGACGCGCTTCTTGTCCTTGTCAATGAGCGCGAAGACTTTTTTGCCGATGCGGGCCATGATGCGCATGTTGGCCACCGCGTAGGGCGAGTCGGTCAGCTGTACGCCGATCTGGGCCATGGGCGAATCCAGCGGGCCCATGCTGAACGGCAGCACATACATCGTGCGGCCCTTCATACAGCCCTTGAAGAGGCCGCGCAGGGTCTTCTTCATCTCGTAGGGATTGACCCAGTTGTTGGTCGGGCCGGCGGCGGCCTTCGACTGGCTGCAGATGAAGGTCCGGTCCTCGACCCGCGCCACGTCGCTGGCGTCCGAGCGTGCGAGGTAACAGCCCGGCCACTTCTTCCGGTTCAGTTTGATGAAGGTCCCGCCCTGCACCATCTGCGCGCACAAGGCGTCATACTCCCGCTGCGAGCCGTCGATCCAGTGGATGGCATCGGGCTGGCAGAGCTCCGCCATCTTCTTCACCCACCGCAGCAGGTGGACGTTTTTGCTCAGGGGCTTGGAGTTGATCTTCATGCCGGTGAAAGTATCTGACCGGGCCCGGCGAGTAAACGGGAAAGACCGGGCCGGCCGGTTGATAAAAGTGAAATTCCGTTCAGGATTAGCCCGCCCCCTAATGCGGCTCGCCTATCGATTTCCGCCGGGCAGGCTGCCCGCATGGTCAAGCTCTGCATTTTTGCCGGCACGATGATCTTTGGCTATGCGTTCTGGTATCTCGGCGTCCTGCTCGGGCTGGAATTCTTCGGCTGCTTTCTGGTCAGCAGCCTCGGCAGTGTGCTGGGGGTCTTTGCCGGGTGGAAGGTCGCGGAACATTTCAAATAGCCTCCGCCCCGCCCAGGGACCGGGCGCCGCCGCGGGACGGATTCGGCCGGGGATGACCAAGGCTATGAGGATAGGCCTGATCATTTAGCCCAGGCGGGAATCACGTCCGCCTGGATGCCGAACACCAGCGGGCCGAGCAGCAGGACCAGACCAAGGATGATGGGGACGAGCAGGACATTCATCCACATGCCCGCCTTGGCCATCTCGGGCAGGGTCACCCGGCCGCTGCCGAACACGATGGCGTTGGGCGGCGTGCCCACGGGCATCATGTAGGAGCAATTGGCGGCCAGCGCCACCGGGATGAGAAACAGCAGGGGATTTTGTCCGAAGGTGAGCGCCACGGCGCCCGCGATCGGCAAAAAGGTCGCGGCCGTGGCCGTGTTGCTCGTCAGCTCCGTCAGCATGAGGATGCCGAAGCAGATGACGGCCAGCGTCAGCAGCATCGGCGCGCCCTGCAGCCCGTTGCACAGGTCGCCGAGGTAGCGGGAGAGCCCGTGCTTCTCGATGTTGCCTGCCAGGCTGAGCCCGCCGCCGAAGAGCAGCAGCACCGCCCAGGGCAGCCGGTTGGCCGTGGTCCAGTCCATGATGAACCCACCCCGCCGGGCGTCGGCGGGAATGAAGAAAAGCAGCAGCGCGCCGGTCATGCCGATGGTAGTGTCCGTGACCAGCGGCGCCACCCGCGCCAGCAGCGGCTGGCAGATCCAGCCGATCGCCGTGAGGGCGAAGACCGTGGTGACGATTTTCTCCGCGCGGCTGAAGCCGCCCATGACGGCCTTTTCGCGGGCGAGCAGATCCCGGAAACCCGGCAGTTCGCCGCTCTCCAGCCTGAATGAGATCCGTGTGAGCACGAGATACACCACCGGCAGCGTCACCAAAACGATCGGCACACCGAGCAGCATCCATTGGCCAAAGCCGATCTCGGTGTGATAGACCTTGCTGAGGTAGGCGGCGAGCAGCGCGTTGGGCGGGGTGCCGATCAGCGTGCCCATGCCGCCGGTCGTCGCGCCATAGGCCACGGAGAGCACCAGCGCCGCGGTGAAGGCCGGCGCGCCCTTGGCGCCGGCCGGGAGCAGTTGCACCACCGACAGGGCGATGGGCAGCATCATCAACGCGGTGGCGGTGTTGCTGACCCACATGCTGACCAGCGCCGAGGCCAGCAGGAACCCGGCGATGATGCGCTTCGGCTGCGTGCCCATCGCGCCGACCAGGTTGATCGCAATCCGCCGGTGCAGATTGCAGCGCTGCATCGCCAGCGCGATGATGAAGCCGCCGAGGAACAGGAAGACGATCGGGTGCGCGTAGGGCGCGGCGGTGTCCTTGATGTCGCCCAGACGCATGGCCGGAAACAACACCAGCGGCAGCAGCGCCGTGGCCGGGATCGGGATGCATTCGCAGATCCAGAAAACCGCCAGCAGCACCGCGGCCCCCGCCGTGTGCCAGCCGGCGGCACTCAGGCCCGCGGGAGCGGGCAGGAGCAACGTGGCGAGGAGCGCCGCCGGACCGAGCACCAGGCCGATGCGCTGGCGCCAGCCGAAAGCCGGAGAAGATTCATCCGTGTTCATGGGGTAATTTTCCGCCGACGCCGAGGGGGCGAGCGGAGCTCATTGCCGGCTGTGCATAGGCCGGTGGCGGTGGGGCCGCGAGCCTGGAGTCGGTTCATCGTGCTAGGAGGCGCCGGCCCGTTCAGGGAGCGATCGCCACGTTCGTGCGGCGCGGATCGGCGTAGCCCGTGTAACCGCCGCCGGGATGCACCTCGATGGCGTTGATGCCACCGAACATCCGGCCGGTGCCGGGGGCTTCGGTCAGTTCCACCTTCCAGCCGAGCCGGCGCAGCGCCGCGACCTCAGCCTCCGGGAGCGAACGCTCCGCCTCGATGGACTCCTCGTCGTCGCGCCGCCAGTTGCGGTCGAAGTGCACGCGCGTGTCGCCGATGGCCTCGGCCAGCGGGCGCGCCAGCGCGAGCCGGTCGAGCAGCGCCTGCAGCAACGCGGTCGGGATGCGCGAGGCCCCGGGGATGCCGATGGCCAGCACCGGCCGCCCGCCGCGGAAAACGAGGGTCGGCGCGATGGTGCTGCGCGGACGCTTGCCGGGGGCGACGTAATTGGGGCTGCCCGGATCATTGTAGGCGAAGTTGCTCATCGAGTCGTTGAGCACGACGCCCGTGCCGGGCGGCACGACGCCGGCACCGAAATGCAGGCTCTGCGACTGCGTGGCGCAGACGAGGTTGCCCGCGGCGTCCGCGACGAGGAAATGCGTCGTGGCCGCCATCACGCTGTCGGACGAGCCGCTGTCGTCCCACCGCGCGGCCTTCGCGGCCGGCGGCGCGCCGGCGCGGGCCTTCGCGCGGATTTCCGCGATGGAGTCCGGCGCGACCATCTTCTCGAAAAAGAACAACGACTCCGCGGCGTCGGCGATGCCGCGCTGCACGAGCGGCTGCACCTCGCGCCACACCCGGCCGAGCTTGTCGAGGTTTACAGCCGAACGGAGCGACCCGCCGGCGAAGGTCTCATCCTCCAGCGCCTTCATGATGGTGAGGAACAGCGCCGCGCCGCTGGTCGGCGGCGGTCCCGAGAGGATGCGGTAGCCGCGGAAGTCGATGCCGATGGGCTCGACCACACGCGCCTCGTAACCGGACAAATCGTCGCGGGTGATCACGCCCCCGCCCTGCTGGCTCGCCGCGACGATGGCCGCCGCCACCGGGCCGCGATAGAAACCATCGCGGCCGTGCAACGCCAGCAACTCCAAGGTGCAGGCCAGATCCTCATTCGCGAGCCTCGAGCCGACCGCGGGCAGTTGGCCGCCCGGCAGGTAGAGCCGCGCGATCTCGGCGTCGCCGCGCCGGAGCTTTTTCTCCTGCTCGGCGAAGAAATCGCGCGTCTTCGGCAGAATCTCAAATCCGTCGCGCGCCAGCCGGATGGCCGGCGCGACATTGTCCGCCCAGGGCAACCGGCCCCATTTGCCGTGCGCGGCCCACAGACCGGCGGCGAGGCCGGGCACGCAAACCGAGCCGTAGCCGTAGCGGTGGTCCTCGTCAGGCCGGCGCTGGTAGGCCGCCACGTCCAGCGAGCCGGCGGTGTCCATGGCGTCGACCGCATGGGTTTTGCCCGTGGCCGCCTCATAATAAAGCAGCATGAGCTTTCCGCCGAGACCCGAGCCGTAGGGCTCGGCCACCCCGAGGGCGAGCGAGACGGCGACGGCGGCGTCGATCGCGTTACCACCGGCCTGTAGCACGGCAACGCCCGCCTGCGCCGCCTGCGGGTGTCCGGCGACGACCATGCCGTGGGCGCCGGCCACGGGCTCGACCCGGACCGGGACTCCGGCCGTGGCCATCGTCGACGCGACAACCAGAAGCAGGCCCAGCCGGCAGGCAGGGCGCCGAAAAACAAGGGGCATTGTCATGACCGGCGGTTCCGGGTGCAGGACCGCACCCGGCAGGGAAGGCTAGCTCAGAGCTTCTTGGTCAGCTGGATCGACCAGGACTGGCCACGAGCCATCAGGTTGTAGAGCGAAGGGTCGTAACCGCGGGAGTCGCTCGACAGCGGCGGCTTCGCGTTGAGCACGTTGATGACGCCCAGGCGGACCGTGGTGTCGTTCAGCCACTTGCTCTTGGTGGTGATGCGATAGGAGATGTTCGCATTGTAGGTGATCGAGTCGCTGACGCGGTACCGGTAGACCGTGCTGCCGTTGGTTAACACCGGCACAATGTAGCTCGGGTTGCCCAGCGAATCGGCGATGGACTGGGTGGTCGTCGCACCCGCGTCGCTGTAGTTGCCAATGTAATAGGCGGAAACGCCGGCGCTCCACGCCTTGCGCCGCCAGCTGAGCGAGGTCGTGCCGCGCCATTTTGGGGAGGCGCCGCCCACGGCGGCCGAGTTGGTCCAGAGCAGGTCGGTGCGCGACGCGGTGGCGGAGTTGTAGGCGTGGAAGTCAATAAGCTTTGTCCACGTCGTGTTGAACGTGAAGTTGCCGATCGCCAGCTTCGGGAACCGGTAAGTCAGGTCGAAGTCGAGGCCGTTCACGAACTCCGACGACTTGTTAAAATAGCTGACCCGCAGGATGTCGATCGCGCCGACCACCGCCTTCTGGTTGGCCGGCGTGCGGGTGGCGTTGTAGGTGGCGAAGAAATCGCGGTCGGTCTGCGTGACCGGCAGGCGGACCACGGCGGGGTCACCGAGGTAACTGGCCGTGCCCGAGCCGAGGTCGATGTTTGCGATGGTCTGGCCGGCGGCGAGCGCGGCCTGGGTCGCGGCGTTCAGCGCCTGGTTGTCGTCGGCGATCGAGCCGGAGGACGCGATCACGTCGGTCTGGGCGATCTCCCAGTAGTCGACGCCGAGAGAAAGCCCCTTGACCTTCGGCACCTCGATCACGATGCCGGCGGACTTGCCCTTGGACTCCTCGGGGCGCAGGTCGGGATTGCCCGAGGCCACGCTGCGGCGGTTGGACGGGCCGTCCGTCACCAGGCCGGTGACCGGGCTGCGGTAGGTGTCGGTGCTGCCGGTGACCGTGCGGATGAGCGTGCCGGTGAAGAGCTGGGCGAGGTTGGGCGCATGGAACCCCTTGTTGACGGAGCCGCGGACCATGATCCAGGGCAGCGGGCGCCAGTTGGCGCCGTACTTGGGCTTCGTGGTGCTACCGAAGTCGGAATAATTCTCATAGCGGGCCGAGGCGGAAACCTCCAGCGAGTGGACGAGGGGCAGGCGGAACTTGCCGCCCACCAGCGGCACGACCGTCTCGACATAGAGGGCGGCCACGCGGCGGGTGCCGTGCGTGTCGGAGTTGGGGGAGAAGCCGAGGAAGTCGTTGCTGAGCGGATCGAGGCCCGAACCGGGGGGATTCAGACCGGCGTAGGGCGGGCGGGTGTCGTCGTAGCCCTCATAACGGTATTCCGTGCCGAAGGCCGCTCCGATGACATTGCCACCCCAGATGCGATAGAGGTCGCCGGAGGCGCGGAAGTCGCCGCTGCCCAGGGTGGTTACGCCCTTGCGGATGAACTGCGAGCGGAACGTGTTCTGCACGCTCTCGGGATTCACATAGTCCCCGGTGACGACCAGCGTGCCGTTCTGCACGGCAAAGGTGCGGGTGAACGGATTGAAGGCGAGCGCCGGATCGGTCTGGTTGATCGCGGCCCTGAGCAGGCTCTTGCGGCTCGGACCGGCCTCATTGTCGGTCACGGTGGCGCCGGAATAGAGCACGGCGCTCTCCCAGGACCAGGTGTCGAAGAGTTTGCCGCGCAGGCCGGCGACGCCACGAAAGATGGTGTTCGTGACCGTGGCCGTGCGGTCTTTCAGGTCACTGAGGCGCTTGTTGGAAATGGAGACGGCGGAGGGTGTGCCGGTGAGCCGCGGCGTGCCGTCGGTGTTGGGCGCCCCGGTAGCGGACCAGTAGCGGGTGCCGAAGGGATTCCACGGGTTGGTCGCGGGCACGATGATGAAGCCGTCGGTGCTCTGCGTGATGCCGTCGGGTTCGCGAAAGGTCAGCGCGTTCGAGCGGTAATAGCTGGCATCGCCGAAGGCCGTGAGGCGCGGCGACAGTTCGTAATCTCCGCTGATGAAGACATTCGTGCGCTTGGCCTCGGGCTGGATGACCCGGTAGGCGTTGTTGTTCCAGTAGTAGTCATGGGTCACCCCGATGCGGCTCGGGGTCGAGGTAAGGAACGACACCCCGCCGGTGCCGTTGGGCGCGAGGAAGAAGGCGCCGGAAGTGGCGGCGAGCGTCGAGGGCACGCCGGCCGGACGCGCACCGGCGAAACCGGTGACGTTGCCGTAGGCATCCGTCGCGGTGATGGTGCCGAGCAGGTAGTTGCCGAATTGGGTCGTGGCGGAGCGGGCGTTGAAGGTGGTGTTGGTGGCGACGTTCCACGGCGCCGGCGCCCGGTAGGTCATGTCGGCCTCGGCGGCGAAGTCGCGGTCGCGGGCATACATCACCGCCCGGTTGTAATAATCCACGGTGATGACGCCGTGCCCCTTCTCGTTGGCGAAGTCGAAGCCGTGGGTGAGCGTGGCGCGGTAGTCCCGGCCGTCATGATAATTGGTCTCGCCGAAGCGCAACTGCAGCTCGGTGCCGCGGTAATCCCGGCGGGTGATGTAGTTGATGACGCCAGCGACCGCATCGGTGCCGTAGATGGAGGAGGCGCCGTCGCGCAGCACGTCGACCCGCTCCAGGCCGCGGTTGGGCAGCTGATTGACATTGGTCGAGAGCGTCGGCACGCCGGCCTCGGACTGGCTGATCGGGTGCGGGGCGACCCGGCGCCCGTTCAGCAGGACCAGCGTATTGCTGGACGGGATGCCGCGGAGCGAGACGGTGGCGTTGTCGCCGCGGGCCGTGGCACCAAGGGTCGCGGTCTCGTTGCCCGGCAGCCCGGTCACCTGCGGCAGGGCCATGAGGAGGTCGGAGGATTGGGCCGCGTCGCGCAGTTCCATGGCGTCGCGATCGAGCACCGTGACGGGCAGGGTTTTCTCGGAATCGAGCCGCTTGATATTCGAGCCTGTGACCGTGAAACGCTCAAGCTGGACGACCGCATCCGGTTCACGGGCGGCCGGGGCGGCAACTTGCTGGGCGGTCAGGTTCAGGGCGAACAAGGTGGCCGCCAGGAAGGCGGCACCGAATTTGCGATGGGCGGGGTGGGCTTGGTTGCTCATGATGGGTCGGGTTGGATGGGCAGGATCACTCGGGAAAAAGTTGGCGGACGGCGAAGGGTGCCATGCCCTTGTTGGAATGCGCAATGCCGGGAGCCGTGGCGAGGGTCCAGTTGAAGGCCGTCTTGACGGCCTCCGCCTCGGTCCGGGCGCAGGCGAAAAAATATTGTCCGCGGGCAAATCGGTAAAGCCCTTGGGCATCGGCTTCCGGGCTATGACGCAATGCGGCATGATTCGGGTCGGTATCCGCCTCGCCCAGCAGCACGACCACCGGACGCGCAAAGGCCGTGCGCAGCGCCGTGGGGTCCGCGGGCGTGCCCTTGAGGCCGTAGGGAAAGTCCGCGGCGAACGAGGGCAGCATGTACCAGCCGGCGTTGGCGGCGATGACCCGGGAGACCCGCGCCTCCGGCACAAAATACAGGAACCGCTGCACAAACTGCGCGCCGGCCGAATGGCCGTAGAGCAGGTAGTCGTTCCGGGTGCTGCCCAGCCGGATGCGCACCGCGTCGAACAGCGGCTCGATCATGCTGAACGACCATTGCTCGGGCGGCCGCAGCCGCCCGGTCGCGTCGAAGAGGTTGCCGGAGTTGAACGCCTCCTCGCCGGGAAACTCCGCCTTGGAGAATTCCGGCACGACCAGCAGAAACTTCTTCTCCTCGGCGAGTGCGACCCAATCGTTGAGGTATTCCTCCGCGTTGCGGCCGACCCCGTGGATGACAAACACCACCGGCGCCTCCGCGGTCGCCGCCGCCGGCCGGTGATACCACACCGTCAGCTTGTGCCCGCCGCTGGTGAAGGGGAAACTGCCGTGCGCGGGCGGCGGCTGGGCCGCCGCCAGGGTAATGGCGGCCAGGCCCAGGAGCAGGCTGGGCAGGAAGCGGCGGAGAAATATCATGCAGGGGTGGTGGGCGGGAGGGCAAACCCGGCGGCCGGGCAGCTGAAGCCCGGCGTAGGTCGGATCAAAATTAGCGGTTAATGACCCGGCCGCCTAGGGCGGAGACTCGCCCCGGCCATGGCGTAGTTCTACGTAATTGAGCCCGGACTTGCAGTGCGCGCGGACATGCGTGTGCTGGGATCGCGTCATGTCCGTCCCCGCCCCCACCTCCCTGCGGTTCGTCCTCGTCGATGATACGGCGACTTTTCGCGGGCTGCTCAAGGACGCCCTCCAACGCCGCTTCCAGCCGCGGGAGCTGCTGGACTTCGGCGACGGCCAGGAGGCGCTCGACGCCTGCCTTGCTGCGCCGCCCGACCTGCTGATCGCCGACCTCTATCTGCGCGACATGGACGGGCGCGACATCGTGCGCGCCCTCCGCAAGCGCGGCTTCACCACGAAGGTGGTCATCCTCACCGCCCACCCCGAGGCGCAGCTGCCGGCCGAGCTCGTCTCACTTGGGGTCGCCGGCTTTGTGGACAAGAACTCCCCGCTCGAGCAGATCGACCGCGCCGTCCAATGTGTGCTCGACGGCGGCATGTTTTTCTCCGCCACCGTACCGCCGCCGGTGCCGTCCTCCCTGGCCAGCGAACCCGCGCTGCCGCGCGCCGGCGCCGACGTCCTCTCCGAACGTGAGCAGGAGGTCGTGCGCCTGGTCGCGCGCGGCCTCGTTTCCAAGGAGGTCGCCGACCAACTCGGGCTCAGCACGCGCACCGTCGAGAAACATCGGGCGCGCATCCTGGCCAAGCTCGGCCTGCACGACGTGCCGATGCTCGTCCGGTGGTGCCTGCGCAACGGGCTGGGCTGATCAGGCCGCCGGCAGGTTCACCCGGAACACCGCGCCGCAACCGGGCTGCGACTGCACCTCCAGCCGCCCGCCTTGCAAAGTGAGCAGCTCCCGCGCGATGAACAGGCCGAGGCCGGTCGAGTCCTCATCCTCGCCCGTCGGCTGCGCCGAGAGCGACTGGTAGGGCGAAAAAATCTTTGCGAAATCCGACGGGCCCAGGCCCGGGCCGCTGTCGCGCACCTCGGCAAAAACCCAGCCGCCGGACTCACCCAGCACGACCGTGACGTCCCCGCCTGGCGGCGTGAACTTCAGGGCGTTGCCGATCAGGTTGTCGAACACCTGGCGGAGCCGCTCACCGTCGGCCTTGACGCGCGACAGCGGCGACGGCGCGGACGCCAAAGCCAGCTTCTGTCCCTTGGCCGCCGCCACCGGCCCCAGGCTCGTGACCGCGCTGCGGGCGATCTCACCCAGGTCGTGTTCGGCGGTGTGCAGCTGCAGGTTGCCATCCTCCATCGCCGCCGCGTCCAGGAAATCGCGCACGAGGCTGCGCATGCGTGCCGTGTCCGCCTGGATGCTGCCGGCCAGGCGGCGGACCGCCGGCTCGTCCGTCGGGTTGCGCCCGATCAGACCCGCCGTGGCGTTCAGCGCGGTGAGCGGCACCTTCAGGTCGTGCGAGGCAATCTGCAGCAGGCGCGACTTCAGGCGTTCGGCGCCCTCGGCCCGCTCGCGGGCGTGCTCGGTCACGGCGTGCAGGCGCCGCTCCGCCCGCAACCGGAAACGCTGCAGCATGATGACGGCGCCCAGCAGGAGCAGGCCGCCGGCCAAAATCGTCGCGACGGTGATCAACTGGGAACGCCGGCGGCTGATCTCGGCGGTCTGCAGCTCCTGGTCGCGCTTGAGCAGGGCGATTTCCAGCTCGCGCTGTTCGGTGCCGTAGCGGGCGCGCAGCTCGCTCATCCGCAACCGGTCCTGGTCCCCGCGCATCTGCTCGGTCGCGGCGGCCTGTTTCCGCTGGTAGTCAAGCGCCGCTGCCAGGTCCCCCCGCGCTTCGCTCGTCAGGGCCAGTTCCTGGTATATCTCGGCGTAAACCTCCGCGCTTGCCAGCGTCTCGGCGAGCGGCAGGGCCGTCTGCAGGTGGGCGAGCGCCTCGTCCGTGCGCCCGGCCTTGCGCAGCACGAGCGCGAGGCGGCGGTGGGTGTTGGCGATGTAGCGCCGGTATTTAAGGATCTCAAAGGTCGTCAGCGCCCGCTGCAGGTAGTCGAGCGCCTTCGCCGTGTCGCCCCGCGCGTCAGCGATGAGCCCGAGGTTGGTGAGCGACTCGGCGATGGCCCGGCGGTTGTTGTAGGTCTCGCGGAGCTTCAACGCCTGCTCGTGGATGGTCGCGGCCTGGTCCAGGTTGCCGAGGCCGAGGTAATAGTTGCCGAGACTGTTAAGCAGGCTGGAGCGGATGCGGACGTCCCCCGCCTTGGCGGCAAACTCCAGACCGAGCCGGAAATGCTGCAACGCGTCCTCGTTGCGGCCGAAGCGCTGGTAGGTCAGGCCCAGCCCGCCGTGCGTGCGGGCCAGTACCGAGGCGTTCCCGTGCCGCTGCGCGAGCCGCAGCTCCTCCAGGTGGTTTTCCAGCGACTGAGGATAATCGGTGAGGTTCCAGTAGAGCCGGCCAAGCAGGTAGAGAAAATCAATCTGCAGGCCGAGGTCCCCCAGCCGGCGGGCGCGGACCAGCCCGTCGCGCGCGGCGGCCAGACCGTCGGGGTAATCCCCGCGGCGGCGCTGCAGGTTCACCACCGTGACGAGGGCGGGTAGCGCCTCCGCCTCCGTTTTCGCGTGGGCGAGCGTCTGGCGGGCGGTTTCCCAGACCTCGTCACCGTCAGGCAGCTCCGAGTCGGTCGCCGTTGCCAGTGGCGGCTCGGCGTCGCTGGCCGGGCGGGCGCTGCCGGTCTGCGCCGGTCCCGACACGGTCCCCGCCAGCCAAATGAGGCAGCAAACCGGGAGGCGACACAGGGACCAAGGCACGGCGCCAATCCGCCACAATGCCCCCGGGCTTTCAACCCCCAATCAGGGGCCGGACGCCTTGACCGCCGGCTCGATGTGCACCGTGACGTCGTCGATGCCGTGCGCCACGGAGGCGAGCAGCGCGTCCTTCACCGCGTGGGCGATGTCGTGCCCCTCGCGCACGGTGAGGTTGCCGTCCACCTGCACCTGGATGTCCACGAGCAGGCTGAGCCCGCTCTTGCGCATGCGGACCTTATGGAGGGAACGCACGCCCGGCACCGCCAGCGCGAGGGCGCGCACCTCGTTTTCCTGGGTCTGCGGCAGCGCGGTGTCCATCACCTCGCCCAGCGCCCGGAGGAGCATGCCCACGCCGTTGAACGCGATGATGACGCAGGCGAAGAGCGCTGCCCAGTCGTCGGCCGTCTCCCAGCCCGGCCCGCCCCAGATCGCGATGGCAATGCCGACGAAGGCCGCCGCGGAGGTCACCGCATCCGTCCAGTGGTGCAGCGCCTCGATGCCCAGCGCCGTGCTGCCCACCGCCGCCCCCGCCACCCGCAACCGGCGGGAAAAATTCGCCTTTACCGCCACCACCCCGGCCAGCAACAGCAGCGTCCACCATGCCGGGCCCTGGTGGGGCGTGAGGATGTTATGCACGGCGTGCCACGCCACCCAACCCGCCATCGCAAAGATGAACAGCGCGACTGCCAGTCCCGCCAGCGACTCGGCCTTACCGTGGCCGTAGGGATGGTCGGCGTCCGGGGGCCGAGCGGCCACCTGAAAACCCAGCCACACCAGCGTCGAGGACAGGATGTCGAGCATCGACTCGGCCGCATCTGCGATCAGCGCATAGGTGTGGCCGAAGATCCCGCCGGCGAGCTTCACCACCGCGAGTCCGGCGTTCAGCCCGATGCCGCGCCGCACCAGCCGGGCGCCCTGCTGCGCGCGGCGGGTCGTGCGGGCCTGTGAATCGGTCGGGGTCATCGGACCACGGTAGGGCGTGGCCGGGCCCAGACAAGCCCGGGCTCATGCACGGCGGCATTGACCGGGCCGCGGGCCGGGGCTAGCTTGCCCCCAACGCGTATGTCCGACACCGCCGCACCTGTCGCCGCCGATCCCGTGAAACAGTTCTCCGTGTTCATCGAGAACCGGGTCGGCCGCTTGGGTGACCTCGTCGGCCTGCTCGCCAAGCACAACATCCACATCATGGCGATGACCACCATCGACCAGACCGACACCGCCCTCGACCGGATGATCGTCGACGACCCGGACCGGGCCCGTGAGCTGATGGCGGCCAACAATTTCTTCTTCACCGAGTGCGAGGTGATCGCCGTCGAGTTTCCCAACGAGTCGCAGCTCGGCGCCGTGCTCCGCGCCCTGCTCACCGTCGAGGTGAACATTCATTACGCCTACGCGTTTCTGATGCGGCCCCGCGGCCGTGCCGCCCTCGTGCTCAGCGTCGAGGACAACGAAATCGCCACCAGCGCGCTCAACACCAGCGGCTTCAAGGTCCTCACGCAGCAGGATATCTCGCGGTAGGGCGCGGACTCACGTGGCATCGGCTTCCAGCCGATGAGAAAATCCCGACCCTGCGGCTGGAAACCGCAGCCACACCTCACCCCTTCCCCGCCGCCATCCGGTCGCCCTCGAGCAGGTAGACGCCCGTCAGGTATCCGTTCTCATACATCTCGCCGACGCGCAGCGTGCCGTCGAAAGTGATCGGGAGGTCCATCAGCGGCTTCACGCCGGCGCCGGTCATCTTCACGACGACCCACTCGTTGACCTTGGGCATCACGCCGTAGCAGCACATCATCGCGTCCTTCACCAACAGGAATTCCACCACGAGGCCCTTGTCCATCTTGGTGGGCAGCATGTAGCCTGTTACGGCGACCTTCTTCCCGTCGAACGCCTTGACCGCGGCGGGAATCTGGTCCGCGCCCGACGGCGGCTTGGCATTCGGCACGCTCGCATCGTAGTCCGGCGGCGTGAAGGTGTAGGAGGCCAGCCGGTCAAAACCCACCGCCTCGTAACCGCCGGCCTTCGGGACGTCTGCTGCGCGCAGCACCAGCGTGCTGCCGAGCAATAGGGCAAATATCAGCCGGCGGGGATCAAGGTAGGAGAACATGACGTCGCCAACCTAGCTCCCCCGGTCCGTTCGTCAAAACCTTTGAAGCATGGACCCGGCGAAGGAACCTCAGAAATCCATCCGCCACCCTGCGGAAATGTTCCGGCCGGGGAGCGGTGCAATGTCTTTGAGGAACGAAGCATGCACCCGCGCCGTCTCGTTCAGAAGGTTGGTGCCGCGCAGAAACAGCTCGCCCTTGATCCGGCCGAATTCGAAGCGTCGTGCGGCACCGACATTCCACAATTCATAGCCGGCGGTGGCGGTCTCGACCGGTGCAATCCGGTCCTGGCCCTCGACGCGCCGCAGTTCCACCGTGCCCGACCACGGTCCGGACTTCCAGTCGAACGCAGCGCCGTAGCGCACCGGAGTGATACGGGGTAGCGGCGTGCCGGCGGTGGTGTTGGTCGCGCGCACCATGTCGGCCACCATCCGCACGACGACCGCAGCGGACTTTGTCTCGTGGACGTGAAGCTTGAGTTCCAGTTCGCCGCCATAAAGCCGTGCATCCCGCTGGACGAACCTGAAGACCGGCAACCCGTCGTCGGCATCGACCGCACCGGTGTCCTGCTCGAAGATGTAGCCGGTGAACCGGTTCACAAACAGGCTGAGCTCGCCGGTGACGAAGCCCCGCCGCTTGCGCAGGCTCAGGTCGATCCCGGTGGATTTCTCCCGGCCCAGCGCCGGATCTCCCACCTCGTAGACGCCGGTGCCGGCGTGCGGACCGTCAGCGAACAGCTCCTGGGCATTCGGCGCGCGCTCGTTGGCTGACAGCGAAACCGCGAGCGCATAGTCGTCGTTCAACCTCCAGACCGCCCCGCCGGTGAAGGTGGCGAGCGCATCACGGCGCGACGCGAAGCCGCTCCCCGCCCCGGGCGTGATGGTCTGCCGCTCACCGCGCGCACCCAGCTGCCATGTGACCGGACCTGTCACCACCTCCTCGTAGAGGAACAGCGCATGGCTCTGCGTCACCGTCGACGGGAGAAACGCTTCCTCGCCGCTCGCCGCGAAATCGCTGCGCGCCGACTGAAAACCGAGCGCCCCCTCCATCGGCCCGATCCTTTCGTGCAACAGCTCGGCGCGGCCCTCGTAGCCCCGGTTGGTGAAACGCGTGCCAATTTCCGTTCCCTCCAGCTCATCATGCCGGTAATCGGCGAGACCCAGCCGGAACTTGGCCGCGCGCAGCAGACCGGCGGGCTGGAGCCATGCACCCTGCAGGTCCCATCGGCGTTGCCGCAGGTCGATCCTCACGTCCGGCTCCACCACAGTGCCGTAGAGTGAATCGAAGCCGCTGTAAGCCACGCCGAAATGCCCGGTCGCGCCGAGGTAACTCAAGCCCGCCCCGCCCCCGCTGGTTCCGGTCTGGCTGTTGAGCAACGTGCCGACGGAGACGGTCTCACCGTTGGCCATCATCTCCTGCGCCCGGGCTGCGGTCGGCCCGAGCCCGGGGATTTTCACATCGTCAGTCTTGCGCCGGAAACCGTCGAGCCGCCACGCCCAGCGACCGGCGGCGCCCTTGAACACCCCCGCCGCAGCCCGTTCGCCGGCGGCAGAATCGCCGCGCACCTCAACACGGCCGGTCAGCCGGGCGTCAGGCAGCGTTTCCGGGATGCGTCCATCAATGACGTTGATCAAGCCGCCGATGGCGCCGCCGCCGTAAAGCAACGCGGCCGGGCCACGCACAATCTCAACACGATCGATCAGCAAGGGCTCCAGACTCACGGCGTGATCGGGACTCACCACCGAGGCATCGATGGTGCCGATGCCACCCCTGAGCACACGGATGCGGTCTCCGCCGAGCCCGCGAACGACCGGCCGGCTGGCGCCGGGACCAAAATAGGTGGAGTCAACTCCGGGCAGGCCGGACAGCGTTTCACCGAGGGTCCCTTGGCGCCGTTGGGTGAGTGACTGGCCGGCGAGCACGCTGGTCGGCTGGGCGATCTCGTCAGCCGCCCGCGTGAGCGGGCTGGCCGTGGCGACGAATGTTTCGAGTTGGATGGGATCGCCCTCGTGGGTGATGGTTTGGGCGCGCACGGTTGTAGCCGCGAACGCGAGGATCAGGACAAGGGAAGGAATGCGGAAAAACATGACGAAGCTGGGTTGAAGATTGCCCCGGCGCGCAATCAGGCTGCGGCCCGGACAAGACGAGTGGAACGCACCCTGCGGATAACGCGGGGCGGGAGACGGGGCGGGTCTACTCAGGCCGCCGGGGGCGCGTGCGACGGCACGAGCCAGTAACGGGGCCGCGCCACGGCGACCTCATCGGTCGCCCGCGCCACGCTGCCGCGGGCCGAAAGCCACACCGGCGGCATCAGACAAAATACCAGCAGAGCTTCCACCCCGCCGGCAAAAAGGGTCACGGCGCAAACATGCCCGGCGTCACCGACCGGGGCACCATGGTCTGCGTTCGCCGTCTCCGGGCCATGCAATCCGGCATGCCACCCGGGGCTGGCGGTGAACCCAGCCAGGGCCAGCACGCAGAGGATGGCCACCAAGGCGGTGGCGCGGATCAGCGGCTGTTCGGAACGGCGGGACATTGACTGCAGCAAAACCAACCAGCTGGTTCTGTCAAACCGCAGCTGACAAGGATACCGCCTGGCTCATCCGCAAGCGGCGGCCCCACCGATCGCCGCCACGCTCACGACACCGGCGCGATGGTCTCCGCCACCGGGACGCGGTAGGCCTTGACGGCGGGGACCAGGCCGCCGAGGGCGCACAGGCCGGTGAAGGTCGCCGGGGCCCACCAGAAGACCGGGTTCCACTGCCACGGCTCGAGCACCACGCCGGTCTGCGCCCGCACGATGGACGCCACGGCCACGGCCAGCGCCGCGAACACCCCGTAGCCCGCCGCCGCGCCGAGCACCCCGATCACGGCCGCCTCGCCGACCACGGCGCCGAACACCGTGCGCCGCCGCGCCCCGAGCGCCCGCAAAATGGCGATGTCGCGCGCCCGCGCGCTCATCGAGTTGTAGATGCTCACGAGCACCGAGCCCGACGCCAGCACCGCGACAAGCCACGCGATGAGGGTCAGCACGCGGTCCATCCAACCAATCTTGTTGAACAGCTCGGCCACGATGCTGCCGATGGGATAGGCGAACGTCAGCCGGCCGCCCGAGGCGTTGAGCTGACTGTTCAACATCAGCCCGGCCCCCGGCGCGCGCAACTGGATGAGCACCGCGCTCAGTTCGGTGGCCGCCAGCGGATTGTGGCCGCTCATGGTCTGCACGCCTTCCAACGGAATCCAGATGACGCGGTCCACCGGCGTGTTGGTGGGCTCCAGGATGCCGACCACCGTGTAATCCTCGTCGTGCTCATGTCCGCCCTCCGCGCTCAGCCCGTGATGCGGATGAAAATGGCTGCCGACCTTCCAGCCGAGCCGCTGCGCGACGTAGCTGCCGACGACGGCCTCGGTCTGGCCCAGCGCAAAAAACCGGCCACCGGGCCCGACCGCATAGCGCCGGCCCGGCAGATACTCCATGTCGGAGAAAAGCGCCGGGGTCGTGCCGGCAATCCGCCAGCCCTGGTGGCTGTCGCCCAGCGCCAGCGGGATGGCCGTCTTCACCGCCGGGTGGCGGCGGATCATCTCAAAGTCCTTCGCCTCGAGGTTGCCGGGCGAGGCCTCGAGGTGGAAGATGGCGTTGAGCACGAGCTGAAGCTTGGAGCCGCGCGCGCCCAGCACCGCGTCGAAACCGGAATTGGTCGCGGCGAACACGGCCGACGCCTGGGTCTTCACCACCCACACCGTCAGCAGCAGCCCGGCGGCGAGCGCGATGCCGGCGGCCGTCACGAACGTGGCCAGCGCGTGCTGGCGGAGAGAACGGTAGATGAGGTTCAAAATCATCATGACAATTTTAAAAGCTCCAACCCCCAACCGCCAACCTCCAGAGCATGGCCCAACCCAAAAGCAGATAACCCAGGCCGGTCGGCTGGTCTTTGGAGGTTTGGAGTCTGGTGTTGCATTGGAGCTTGGAGGCTGGAGGTTGGAGCTTTCACGGCGCAGCCGTGACCAGCGCCCGGTTCATCGCCCCAAAATCCTGCATGTGCTCAAACGCCGCCAGCACGCGCTCATCATGGCTCACCAGCAGCAGCGCGGCGCCGGTCTCGTGGCAGACCTCGCGGATGAGCGCGATCGCCTCCCGGGCATTGCGGCGGTCAAGGTTGCCGGTCGGCTCGTCGGCGAGCACGAGCTTCGGCCGGTTCGCCAGCGCGCGGGCCACGGCCACGCGCTGCTGCTGGCCGGTCGAGAGCTGGCGCGGGAAATGCCCGAGCCGGTCGCCCAGCCCCACGCGCCGGAGCAGCGCCTCCGCGTGCGCCCGGTCCACCCCGCGGCCGAAGGCCATACCGAACTCGACGTTTTCCAGGACCGTGTGCCCCTGGAGCAGGTTGAAGGTCTGGAAAATATACCCGATGGTCGCCGCCCGCAGCCGGTCGCGGCCGGCCTCGCCGAGCTGCGTCGCCGCCCGGCCGTCGAGCCAGATGGTGCCGCGATCGGGTGCCAGAATGCCGGCGATGAGGTTAAGGAAGGTCGTCTTGCCCGTGCCGCTCTCGCCGCGCAGGGCCAGCTGCGCTCCAGCCTCCAGCGTGAACGCCCGCACGTCCACCACCGCCTGCCGGCCGCCACCCCCCGGGCGGGGATAGGTCTTCACGAGGTCGTTGATTTCCAGCAGCGGCATGGGGCGGAGATTAAGCGATACTGGCAGCCATGATTAAGCCAGCTAAGACGTCAACCGTTTGGCCCGGTTGCGGTTGGAATAGACTGGCTTCGTCCCGGGGCGTTTGGCAACTTGCGCGCCTTAACGACAACCCAACCAACCCCGGAAAATGCTTAAAATCACCCCTTGGCAGAAACTGGGCGCCCTGGCTTTGACCCTGGCCGCCTGCACCACCCCCGCCTTCGCCAGCGAAGCCGACATCAAGATCCCCGACCTCAAGTCCGTGTCGTTCCTGAACGGCGCGCTGAGCGGCCAGAACGTCCTCATGCTGGGCCTCGTGGTCTGCGTGTTCGGCATGATCTACGGCTGGATGCAATACATCCAGACGAAGAACTTGCCGGTCCACCAGTCGATGGGTGACGTCTCCCAGATCATCTGGGAAACCTGCAAGACCTACCTTTTCCAGCAGGGCAAGTTCCTCGCCGCGCTGTGGCTGCTCATCGCCGTCTGCATGGCCTACTACTTCCGCGTGCTCTCGCACATGTCGGTGATGCACGTCCTCATGATTCTGGCGGCCTCGGTGCTCGGCATCCTCGGCAGCTACGGCGTCGCCTGGTTCGGCATCCGCATCAACACGGTCGCCAACTCCCGCACCGCCTTCTCCGCGCTGAAGGGCAACCCGCTCGCCACGCTCCTCATCCCGCTGAAGTCCGGCATGAGCGTCGGCCTGCTCCTCGTCGCCATCGAGCTGTTCTTCATGATCTGCATTCTGGCGTTCCTGCCGGGCGATCTCGCCGGTCCCTGCTTCATCGGCTTCGCCATCGGCGAGTCCCTCGGCGCCTCTGTCCTCCGCATCTGCGGCGGCATCTTCACCAAGATCGCCGACATCGGCGCCGACCTCATGAAGATCGTCTTCAAGATCAAAGAAGACGACGCGCGCAATCCCGGCGTGATCGCCGACTGCGTGGGTGACAACGCCGGCGACTCGGTCGGCCCGACGGCCGACGGCTTCGAGACGTACGGCGTCACGGGCGTGGCGCTCATCTCGTTCATCGCGCTGGCCGTGGGACCCGAGTTCAAGGCCGACTACCTGGTGTGGATCTTCGTCATGCGCGTGCTCATGATCCTCACCTCCATCGTGAGCTACCAGGTGAACCACGCGATCGCGCG
>JBKJTZ010000119.1:0-116521 GCA_046590295.1 Lacunisphaera sp. | reverse complement strand
AAGGCCACCAGCCACAGGATCTCCGACAAGCCCCCCTCCGAAGTGGCGCCCAAGGATGACGAGCATCCTGCCTGATTTTCATGCCCGCCCCCCGCTTCGACGGCCGCAGTGCCGACCAACTCCGCCCCCTCACCATTGAGGTCAATGTTGCGCCCCACGCCTCCGGCTCCGTGCTGCTGGGGTTCGGCGCCACCCGCGTCATTTGCGCCGCCACCATCGAGGCCAAGGTGCCCTCGTGGATGAAGCAACAGGGTGTCAAGGGCGGCTGGCTCACCGCCGAATACTCGATGCTGCCCTACAGCACGCTCGACCGGAAGCCGCGCGACATCACCAAGGGCAGGATCGACGGCCGCACCGTCGAGATCCAACGCCTCATCGGCCGCTCACTCCGCGCCATCCTCGACCTCGAAAAACTCGGTGAACACACCCTGTGGATCGACTGCGATGTGCTCCAGGCCGACGGCGGCACGCGCACCGCTTCGATCACCGGCGCCTACCTCGCCGCCCGGCTCGCCATTCAAAAATTGCTCGATGCCAAAAAAATCCTCGAGAACCCGCTCACCGATTCCGTCGCCGCCGTCAGCGTCGGCCTGTTCAAGGGCGAGGCGCTGCTCGACCTGAATTACCTCGAGGACAAGGACGCGGAGGTGGACGCGAATGTCGTCATGACCGGCCGCGGCCAGTTCGTCGAGGTGCAGAGCAGCGGCGAGGAATCCACCTTTTCCCACGCGCAGCTCCAGCAGCTCCTCGGCCTGTCACAAAAGGGTCTGATCGAGCTGGCCGCCGCGCAATCAGCTTTCCTGGCCAAGCAACTGCTGTAAACCAACAAAGCCCACCAAGCATGTCATTCTGAGCGCAGCGAAGAATCCATCATGATGATCGCTGGCGGTTGTGCCGATGGATTCTTCACTGCGTTCAGAATGACTGAGTGAAGTAATTCTTTTCCCCATGCACCGTTACATCCCCGCCCGTTTTTCAGTCCGCCTCATCGCGCTCCTGCTCGGTGGCACGTTGTTCGCCAGCCCGGTTGTTGCCGGGACCGCCGACACCCCTGCCTGGATCGCCAAGAGCAACGAACATGCGCAGGTGGCAGTCGACGCCCTCGCGAAAATCAGCCCTGAGTTTGCCTCCCAGACCGGGGTGAAGGGTTATGACGACAAGATCGCGGATCTCACGCCCGGGGCTGATGAGCGCGCCCGCGCGCTGCTGATCGCCGCCCGCGGCGAACTCTCCAAGCGGCGCGATGTCGAAACCGATCCGCTGGTTCGGCAGGACCTCGAGATTCTCGTGCAAAGCGTCCACGACCAGCTCGAGAGCAACGCACTCAACCGCCGCCTTGTCCTGCCCTACACCGACATCGGCCGCCTCATTTTCTTTGGCGAGTTCGGTCTCCTGCAGGACCAGGTCGCGCCTGAGCGCCGCGCCGCCGCGGTCATACGCCTGCGCCGCTACACCGGCCTCGAGCCCGGCACGCAGTCAGTCGGCGAGTTGGCCAAGGCCCGCTACTTGGAGAAAGTCGCCGACCCCACGCTGCTCCCGCCCTTCAAGGAGCAGCTTGAGAAAAATCTCGCCGGCTTCCCGCGCTTCGCCACCGGCATCCGCCAGCTCTACGCAAAATACGGCCTCGACAAACTCGAGGGCGCCCCGGCCGCGCTCGATGCCTTTGACGCCCAACTCAAGGACTATGAGGCGTGGGTCCGCGCCACCGTGCTGCCGAAAGCGCGCACGGATTTCCGCATCCCCGCCGAACTCTACGCCGACAACCTCAAGCAGGTTGGCCTCGACATTCCCCCGCAGGAACTGATGAAAAAGGCCCAGCTCGCGTATGCCGAGATCCGCAATGAGATGCGGACCCTTGCCCCGCTGGTCGCCAAGCAGCACGGCTTCACGGACACCGACTATCGCGCCGTGATCAAGGCCCTTAAGAAGGACCAGCTCACCAAGGAGCAGACCGAGCCCTACTACCGCGAGATCATCACCCAGCTCGATGAGATCATCCGCCGCGAAAAGATCCTCACGCTGCCCGACCGCCCCATGCTCATGCGCCTGGCCTCCGACGCCGAAAACGCCGCGAGTCCCGCGCCGCATTTCCAGCCGCCGCCGCTCATCGGCGCCAAGAGCGAGCAAGGCACCTTCGTGCTTTCCACCAGCACCCCTGACGCCAGCGGCAAGCAGGCCGGCTACGATGACTTCACCTACAAGGCTGCCGCGTGGACGCTCTCAGCGCATGAAGGCCGACCGGGCCACGACCTGCAGTTTGCTGCCATGGTCGAGCGGGGCGTGTCGCTCGCGCGCAGCCTGTTCGCTTTCAACAGCGTCAACGTCGAGGGCTGGGCGCTCTACGCCGAGGCCGAGGCCAAACCCTACGAGCCGATCGACGGCCAGCTCATTGCCCTGCAGGCCCGCCTCCAGCGCGCCGCCCGCGCCTTCCTCGACCCCATGCTCAACCTCGGCCTCATCAGCCGCGAACGCGCCTTGCAGATTCTCACTGAGGAAGTGTGCCTCTCCGTCGGCATGGCCACGCAGGAGGTGGATCGCTACACCTTCCGCTCACCCGGCCAGGCCACCGCTTATTTCTACGGCTACACCCGGTTGATGGAATTGCGCACGGCCACCGAGATCACCCTCGGGGCCAAGTTCGACCGTCAGGCCTTCAACGACTTCCTCATCGGCCAGGGCCTGCTGCCACCCGACCTGCTGGCGAAGGCCGTGCGTGAGGATTTTATCCCCGGGCAGTTGAAGAAGTGAACTGTGGGGCGGGATCGCTGATCCCGCCTCGAACACGGCTGGTGGCACGAAGGCGGGATCAGCGATCCCGCCCTACAGTCACAGTTTGGCCGCAGCGGATTTCTCCGCTCGCTCCGCCTCGTCCTTCAACTTGGCGAAATTGCCCTCCTCGCAATTCCGCACAAAGCCTTCCGTCACCGATTTCAAATCCTCCCAGCGCCGACGGATGGCCTTGGCCTCGTCCTTGGTGATCTGGTTATCCGCCGCGGCCCCGGCGATGACACCGAGCATGTCCGCGAACTCCTGCACGATGCTGTTGGTGGAGGGGATGAGCTGAAAGGGATGCGGTTTGGCCTTCGGGTTGTGAATGAAGAAGCCGCCGCTGCGCTCACACACCCATTGCGCGATGCGCTCGTCGTTGGTGATGCGCAGCAGTTGCTCGATGCGATCAAGTGGGTTGTTGGCGCCGCTGCCGGTCTCGTCGACCGGCGGCTCGGCCCACTTGTAGATGAGTGAAAGGGACAGACCCATGTCCGCCGCGATTTGTTTGGCGCTCGTCTTCTTCAACACCTCCTTGAGCAGCTCGTGCGATTGCATGGCGGCGATGCTGCAATCCAGCCGCCATAAGGCAACCCCTGAGACATCATAAGCACCGGGCAAAGCGGCGAATATGTGTCATGCCGGCCGCTTTTTTCGTGTCTTTCGGTCGCGCTTTCTGACAAATGCTAAGGTCACCTTTCCCCGCATGAACATCCACGAATATCAGGCCAAGGCTTTGTTTGAAAAATTCGGCGTGCCCGTCCCCAAGGGCGCCGTCGCCACTACTCCGGAAGAGTTCATCAACGCGCTGTCACAGCTGCCCGATGGGCCCACGATGGTGAAGTCCCAGATTCACGCCGGCGGCCGCGGCAAGGGCACCTTCACCGACGGCTACAAGGGCGGCGTCAAGTTCTGCAAGACCAAGGCCGACGCCAAGGAAGTCGCCGCCAAGATGCTCGGCAACACCCTCGTCACCGTCCAGACCGGCCCCGCTGGCCGCAAGGTGCAGACGATCTACTTCACCGTCGCGAGCGACATCAAAAAGGAATACTATCTCGCCATTCTTCTCGACCGGAACAGCTCGAAGCCGGTCATCGTCGCCTCGACGGAAGGCGGCGTCGAAATCGAGAAGGTCGCTCACGACACGCCGGAGAAACTTATCCGCATTCTCGTCGATCCCGCTTACGGCCTCGCTGACTTCCAGGTGCGCGAGCTCATCACGAAGCTCGGCTTCGCCGGCGCCGAGGCGAAGAACGCCGCCCGGCTTATCCGCAACCTTTATACCGCGTTCTGGGAGACCGACGCGGCCATGATCGAGGTCAACCCGCTCATCACCACGCCGACGGGCGAGGTCCTCGCGCTCGACGCCAAGGTCTCGTTCGACGCCAACGCCCTCTATCGCCACCCCGAGATCGTCGCCCTGCGCGACCTCAACGAGGAGGACCCGAAGGAGATCGAGGCCTCGAAGCACTCCCTGAGCTACATCGCCCTGGACGGCAACATCGCCTGCCTGGTCAACGGCGCCGGCCTCGCCATGAGCACGATGGACATCATCCAGCACTACGGCGGCACCCCGGCCAACTTCCTCGACGTGGGCGGCGGCGCCTCCAAGGAACAGGTCATCGCCGCCTTCAAGATCATCCTCGGCGACCCGAACGTGAAAGGGATCCTCGTGAATATTTTTGGCGGCATCATGGACTGCAACGTGATCGCCACGGGGATCGTGGCCGCCGTGAAGGAAGTCGGCCTGAAGCTCCCCCTCGTCGTCCGTCTCGAGGGCAACAACGTCGCCGCCGGCAAGGCCACCCTCGCCGCCGCCGGCCTCGCGCTGGTCTCCGGCGACACCATGGCCGACGCCGCGCAGAAGATCGTCAAGCTGGTGGCGTAAGCCACTAAAAGGAGCGAGCAGCGAGAAGTGGATGGAGCGCATACGGAAAACCACTCACCACCCGCCACCGCCCTCCCCTGCTTCCCCAACCTACTCACTACTTGCTACTCGCTACCCACTACTTTCCAAAATGAGCATTCTCATCACTCCCGCAACGAAGATCATCGTCCAAGGCATCACCGGTGACTTCGGTGGCCGCCACGCCAAGCTCTCCCTCGACTACGGCACGCAGGTCGTCGCCGGTGTCACCCCGGGCAAGGGCGGACAATTTTTCGAACACGGCAAGCACAAGGTGCCGATCTACAACTCGGTCGCCGACGCCGCCAAGGCCACCGGCGCCTCGGTCTCGGTCATCTTTGTCCCGCCGCCGTTCGCCGCTGACGCCATCCTCGAGTGCGTGGACGCCCGGCTCGATCTGGCGGTCGCCATCACGGAGGGCATTCCGATCAAGGACATGATCCGCGTGAAACGCGCCATGCAAGGCAGCAAGACCCGTCTCCTCGGCCCGAACTGCCCCGGCATCGTGACGCCCGGCGCCGGCCAGGATTCAGCCGGCGGCTGCCGCATCGGCATCGCCCCCGGCTACATTCACCAGCAGGGCCACGTCGGCGTCGTCTCCCGCTCCGGCACCCTCACCTACGAGGCCGTCTTCCAGCTGACCTCGAAAAACATCGGCCAGACCACCTGTGTCGGCATCGGGGGCGACCCGGTCAACGGCACGAACCACCTCGATGTGATCAAGCTGTTCAACGACGACCCCGAGACGCACGGCATCATCATGATCGGCGAAATCGGCGGCAACGCCGAGGTCGAGGCCGCGCGCTGGATCAAGGCGAACTGCCAGAAGCCCGTCGCCGGCTTCATCGCGGGCGCGACCGCCCCTGCCGGCCGCCGCATGGGCCACGCCGGCGCCATCGTCGGCGGCGCCGAGGATACCGCCGCCGCCAAGATCGCCGTTTTCAAGGAATGCGGCATCGAGGTCGCCGTCACCCCCTCCGACATGGCCGACGCCCTCCTCCGCGCCGCGAAGGCCAAAGGCGTAACACTGTCGTAAGCAAGCGTCCACGATATCTCCGTCAAGGCCGGGCCCTTCGCCCGGCCTTTTGCTTGGGAACTGGCGACTTCCGTCCGCCCTCAATTATCCGGTTGACGTATAATCCATTCTGCACAGATTGACCGGGTGATCAAGAGCTTCGCCAGCGACGAGACGGAGAAGCTCTGGCAGGGCTCCCGTTCACGCCGGTTTCGCCCCGACATCCAGAAGCGGGCGCTTATCAAATTACAACTCATCGATGCCGCCGTGGAACTCGCCTTCCTGCGCGTTCGACCCGGCAACCGGCTCGAATCGCTCCGCGGCGACCGGGCCGGCCAACATGGCATCCGCATCAACGACCAGTGGCGCATCTGTTTTACCTGGACCGGAACAGACGCTGAGCAGGTGGAAATCACCGACTATCATTAAGGACACCAACCATGAGCAAACCCACCGCACTCACCCACCCCGGCCTCATCCTGCGCGACGAATTTTTCGCACCCATGGGCATCACCCAACTGGCTGCCGCCAAGTCCACCGGCATCCCGCAGAGCCGCCTGAGCGAAATTCTGGCTGGCCGGCGTTCCATCACGGCCGACACCGCCGCCCGGCTTGGCCGGTTCTTTCAAGTCGATCCGCGCAACTGGCTCAACCTGCAGGCCACCTACGACCTGCGGGAAGTGGAGCGCACTTATGGCAAGGAGCTTGCCCGCGTCCAACCGGCTGAACAGGTGGCCTGAACTGTCCCCATCACTCCGATGGCCATGCCTGACTCCGCCGCCAAGGCCAAGGGCGTGACGCGGTCGTATGGTTCGGCCCTGATCGATTGCTCAAGGCAGGACCACAGCCCGGCATTTTTTCTGTCGCGAAAGCTGAACCGCCAGCCAGAGATTCACCATGCGCCACACCCTGCTATCGGCCGCCCTGTTCCTGCTGGCGGTCGGGGTCACCGCCGACGAGCCGACCTGGCATCTCTCGCTGCAGGCCTACAGCCTGCATGAACACACCACGCAGACCAAACTGACCAACAACACCCCGGGTGCCGGCCTGATGTATCGCACCGACGAGTGGTTCGTCGGGGCCGGGGTGTTTCGCAACAGCATCGCCCGCACCGCCGGCTACGCCTACGTCGGCAAACAGTGGCCGCTGGGCCGGGTGCAGGTCGGCGGCATCGCGGGGCTCACCCACCACTACTATTTCAACGACGGCGGCATCGTGCCGCTAGCCGCCGCAGTGGTGAGCGTGCCGCTCACGAAGCACCTGGCGCTTGATTTGGTGGGGATACCCCCGATCAAAGACCTTACTTACGCGACGTTGAATTTCTCCCTGCGCTGGCAGTTCCGCTGAAGCCGGGGGCTTGCACCGCACGGCTTTCCCGTTAGAAACCGGATATGTCTCGTCTCGCACCGGTCTTCCCCGCCCTGCTGTTCGCGCTGACTGTGGCCATTGCTCAGGCCCAGCCCGGGCCTCGTCCGGGTGCCGACATGGCCGCCGCTGCCCAAGCCTGGCTGCAATCCATCGGCCAGTCGCAACGCGCTGCCGCCACCTTTCCCCTTGAGCACGCCGAACGCGAAAACTGGGCGTATGTGCCCCAAGCCAGGCAAGGCCTCCCGCTGAAGGAAATGACCGACGAGCAACGGCAGCTGGCCAGGAATCTCATCGCCGCCGGGCTCAGTCGGCGGGCGCTGCTCCAGACCGACGCCATCAGCGCGCTCGAACAGGTGCTGGCCGCCATGGAGGGTTCCGCACGGCGCGATCCGGACCTGTATTATTTCACCGTGTTTGGGACGCCCTCGTCCCGCGGTACCTGGGGCTGGCGCGCCGAAGGCCACCACCTGTCGCTCAATTTCACCGTTCTCAACGGCGAGAAAGTGTCCGCCACGCCGATGTTCTTCGGCGCCAATCCCGCCGAGGTGCGCATCCCGCATCCCCAGCAGGGTCGCCGCGCCCTCGCGCAGGAAGAAGACCTCGGCCGCGCCTTCGTCAAGAGCCTCGATCCCGGACAGCTCCGCCGCGCCGTCATCGCGAGCCGCGCGCCCAACGAGATCACCACGGGCAATGACCGCCAGGTTAAACCCACCGTTCCCGCCGGCCTGGAGTTTGCCGCCTTGACTCCCGGACAGCAGACCGGCCTGCAGGCGTTGGTGGGCTGGTATGCCGGCCGGCTGAAGGATGACCTCGCGGCGACGGAAATGCGGCAGATCGCGGACGCCGGCTGGGCGGAGGTGCGCTTTGCCTGGGCCGGCGGATTCGAGCCGGGCGAAGGACATTATTACCGCATCCAGGGACCCGCTTTTGTCATCGAATACGACAACACCCAGAACGGCGCGAACCACATCCACACCGTGTGGCGAAAATTCGAAGGTGATTTCGGCTGGGATCTGCTGCGCGAGCACTACCGGCATGACCATCCGGACGCGAAATAGCGCCCTCCGATGGCCGGCTTAGCGCGGCACGACGATCTCGAGCTTCACCTTGCAACCCAGCGCCGCCGCGGTGCGGGTCAGGGTGGTGAGGGTGATCGAGGTGTTCGCCGGGTCGAGGATCCGGTTCAGCGCGGCCCGGCTCGTCTCCAGGGTCCGCGCCAGTTCCGAGAGGGCCAGGCCCCGGCGCTCGATCTGCCGCAACAGCGCGACGGCAATCGTCTGCTTGAGCCGCGCCACTTCCATTTCCCAATAGATGCCCTCCTCGCGCAGGTGTTCGGTCGATTCCTCCTCAAAGCGCCGGCGTTTATCCAGGTTCATGGGCCTCTTTTCAACCCCTGACTGGAAAAGTGCAATGCCTTCCGTATCATATTTGATACGTTTCCATCCGGACGTCCCTCGCCGCCGGCCTCTAAGTCACCCATGCGCAGTCATTTCCCGCAAGACATCCGGCAGGTTGAAACTTTTCGAAGAATCTTCTGGCCTAGGACACGATGATTAGTTCTCTTCGCCTTGCATCAGGAAAGGATCGTCTGGCAACAGGCGGTTCTGCCAACCGGGTCTAGGAGTGATCACGGTGGTTTCGAGTGGCGCAAGCCACCCGGATGTGAGCGGGGTAAAACCTGCTAACAAAAAAACTCCTCCTAAAAAAGCGAAAAAGCCGCCTGATGTCCTCAGGCGGCTTTTCGTTTTTCGGGAAAAACCCTGATGCGCGAACGATTAACTAACCATCAACCGCTCACGCATCATGTCCACCGACGTCATCACCCTCGCCTCGCTTCGCATCAGTGAAGCGAACCCCAACCACCACCTCTGGAACAACAACGGAACGTGGTTCCTGCATTACACGGTCTACCCGACCCCCTACACCAAGGAGCGCATCCGCCGCTCCCTGGGCACGAAGGACGTCAAGATCGCCCAGGAACGCCGTGATCAGTTCTTCAACCACCTGGCCAAGCAGACCAGCGAGCCGGCCCCGGCCCTCGCCGGCCACTTCGCCGTCGCCTGAGCTTTTCGTCATAGTCGACTCCAAGGGCACGCTGCAAGGCGTGCCCTTTTTTGATGGGGCGCGTTATTCCTACGCGTTGCGGCGGATTAATACCAACATCCCTTTTGTTTTGGACTTTGCGGTGCCTGAGCCGGTAGGGGCGTTTGCCCTCAACCGCCCTCGGTGAGACCAGGGCCGTTGAGGGCAACGGCCCCTACCTAAAGCGTCTATTCTTCAAGGGACGTTGGTATAAGGATAATCCGCCCTGCCCTACGGAATACGCAGCTGCATCCCGACGCGCAGGATGCTGGAACCTTGCAGGACGTCGCGGTTGGCATTGTAGATCTCCTGCCAGCGGTTCGCGGTGCCATAGTAGCGCATGCTGATGCGCGAAAGCGAATCACCCTCGGTCACCGTGTGCATGCGCGCCTCGACCGGCTCGGAGGCCGCGGTGCTCACGGTCGGGAGGGGCGCCGGAATGCCCGAGGCCAGGGCGGAGGCCGGTGTGCCGAGGCGGGCGGCGGAGGCGATCTGATCAAGCGTGCCCTGGGCCTGCACCAGCCGCGCGGCGAGGGCACTGTTCTGCTGCTGGAGCTGGCTGGCCGCCAGCGCGCGGTCGCGCTCCTGGGCAACGTTGCCCTCGACCAGGCGGGAATTGGCGTCACGGGCGCTTTGCAGGTCGCGGCGGGCCTGCGCCAGCTGGGCGGCGAGTGAATCGATGTTCTGCTGTGCGCTGCGCTCAGCCTCCACCTTCAGCTGTTCCACGGTGCCGCTCGCCTGCGCCAGGCGGCTGTTGTCCGCCTGGAGGGCCGTCACCTTCCGGCGCAGGTCGGTGCGCTCGTTTTCCAGTTTCGTGTTGGCCTCGGTCAACTCGGCGACGGATGCCGTGTGGGATTCGGCGGCTTTCTCGGCCTCGGTGGTGCGGCCCTGGAGGGTGGCGAGGTCGGCCGCGGCTTTTTCTGCCGCCAGCCGGTTGGTGAGGGCGCGCGAGGTGGCCTCGGCACTCTCCCGCTGCAGGGTGTCGATCTCCTGCTGGGTCTTGAGCAATTGCGCGCCGACAGCCTCGAGGCGCTCCTGCAGCGCGGCCTTCTCGTCGGACAGGCCGGGCAGGATCGTGGCGACCTTCCGGGCGTCCGCCAGCAGCTGCGTGAGCGAGGCGCGCTCGCTGGCGAGCCGCTGGTTGTCCTCGATCAGCTTCTGGTTCTGCCGGCGGACCTCGTCCGCCCCGGTGGTCAGGTCACGGACCCGGGACTGCAGCTGGTCAAACTCATCCTTGTTGACGGTGGGCGTTTCCGACTGCCGGGCGCTCAGCAACGCACGATTGGCGTCGGTCAACGACCGGTTGGTTTCGCGGGTGCGCGTCAGCTGGTCGGCCATGGTGGCCACCGCCTTGGCGGCGTTGCCGCGCTCATCCTCGATCTGGCCTTCCAGTTCGCGGACGCGGGCCTGCAGCGTGCCGATCTCCATCTTGTAGGCGTCGGGCTGCGCGGCGCTGACGGCCTGCGATTGCGCCGCGAGTGCGGCGGCGGTGGATTTGCGGGCGCTTTCCAGGTCCTGCTGGAGCCGGTCATTGGCGGTGGTGAGCTCGGCCACGGTCGCGTTGAGTCGCTCCACGCCGCGGTTCGTCTCGGCCAGTTCCGTCCGGAGCCGGGCGGCCTCATCCCCGCCGCGTGTCCGGCTGGTGCGGGCTTCTTCGAGCTGCTTTTCCAGCTCCGCCACCCGGCTCTGCGCCGCGGAGAGATCGCGCCGGTTGCTGTTCATGAAGCCGGCCAGCTGGTCGTTGTCCCGCGCCAGCTGCTCAGACTTGATCTTCAGCGTGGCCACATCCTCGGCCGCCTGGCGCAAGCGGCTGTTTTCCTCGCGGAGCGTGGCCAGCTCGGGTGCCGGCTGCTGGGCGGCGGCCAGCTTCAGCCTGAGATCGGCCAGTTGTGTCTGCGCGGCGGCGAGTTCCTGGGCCGTGCCAGTGCTGGCGGCGAGCCGCTTTTCCAACCGGTCGTTGCCAGCAGTAAGCTCGGCCACGGACGCCCCGTTCTTCTCCACCGCCGCATTGGCCTCGGCCAGCTGCCGCTTGAGATCGTCCAGCGCCGCGGAACTGGCCACGATGGATTTCATCCGGGCGTCCCGCAGGTCCGACTCCAGGGTGGCGACCCGGGCTTGGGCCGAAAGATAATTGCTGTGTTCTGCGTCGACCTTGTCCGCGAGTTCCTGCTTTTCCCGGCCCGCGAGCGCCGCGCGATCCTGCGTCACCGCCAGCTGTTGCTTGAGCTCGTCGACTGTCGCCGAAGCCTGCTGGGCGTTGCGCAGGTCGGATTCCAGCGTCGCGACGCGGGACTGGGTCGCAAGGTAGCCGTTATGCTCGGCCGTGACCTTGTCCGCGAGGGCTTGTTTTTCCCGGCCCGCGAGCGCCGCGCGGTCCTGCGCCACCGCCAGCTGCTGCTTGAGCTCGTCGACTGCCGCCGAAGCCTGCTGGGCGATGCGCAGGTCGGATTCCAGCGTCGCGACGCGGGACTGGACTGCAAGATAGCTGTTATGTTCGGCCGTGACCTTGTCCGCGAGGGCCTGCTTTTCCCGGCCCGCCTGTCCGGCCCGGTCCTGGGCTTCGTTCAGCTGGCGTTGGAGATCCCCGAGGGCGGCGGTTCCCTGCCGGGCGTTGCGCAGCTCGGACTCCAAGGTCGCCACCCGCGCCTGGGCCGCGACATAGTTGTTATGCTCGGCGGTGGTCTTTTCCACCTGCTCCTGCCTTTCGCGGACCGCCTGTTCCGCCCGATCCCGGACCTCGGCCAGCTTCTGGCGCAGCGGTCCGGTATCCTCCGGGGCCGGCCGGGCGGCGAGGGCGGCTTCGGCCACGCGGGCCCGCTCCGCCAGGTCGCTGTTTTCCCGGAGAAGTTTTTGCGCCGCCTGCTCCTGTTTTGACCCGGCCGCCCGGGCTTCCGCCAGACGCTGGTCCGACTGGGCGAGCTGGGTGTTCAAGGTCGCGATCGTTGCCTCCGCGGCGTTCTTGTCCGCCGTGACCATCGAGCCGGACTGTGCCGATTTCTCAAGTTGCGCCTTTTCGGCCGAAAGAGCCTCGACTTGCTGCTGCAGGCGCGTGGCGGTCTGCTCCGCCTGGGCCAGCCGGGAGGCGAGGACATTGTCGGGCGTGCCGCCTCTGGGCGATTTTTCCAATTCGCTCACGCGGGCAGCCAGGCGTTCGTTCTCGGCCTGCCGGCGGGTGGCTTCCTGGACGGACAGCGCCGCCTTGCTGGTAAGCTGGGCGAGCTGGTCGCTGGCGGCATCGGACGACTGCCGGGTGGACTTGAGGACCTGGATATCCTGCTGGAGGCGGGCGATCTCGTTGCGCGTCTGGTCCAGCTGGCCTTTCAGGTATTCCGCATCCTTGACGGCGGCGTCGCGCTGATTCAGCAGCCGGGCGTTGTTGGCGGCGACCCGCTCGTTCTGCGTGCGCAACTCGGCGCTGGCGGAGTTGTCGGCTTGGCCGGGTTGGTCGGACTGGCTGCCCGCGTCGCGGCGCAGGTTGCGGAGCTGCATGCTGATTGACATCAACTCGCGGGTGGAGCTTTTCACCTCGTCATTCAGGCGGGCATTGTCGCGCTGCAGGTTGGCGATGATGGAGTCCTTGGCCGCTTCCTGCACGGGATACCTGCTGGTGTCCCCGGCGGCCGCCTTGGGCGGAGCGGCGGCCAGCGACTCCTTCTCCTTTTGCAGGCGGGCATTGGCCGCGGCCAATTCCTGCCGGGCCTGCTCGGCCTGGGCCAGCGCCTCCGTGGTTTGTCCAACCTTGGCGGTCAGAGCGGCAATTTCAGCCTGCCAGCGACCGACATCGGCCGGGGTGCTGGTGGGCGCGGACCGCGCCCGGGCGAGTTCCTCCCGGGCATCCTTGATCTGCGCGGCCAGGACCTTGGCGTCGCGCTCGGCGGTTTCCTTTTCCGTCAGGAGCGCTTGCACCTGCCCGGCGAGCCGCTGGCTTTGTTCGCGTAGCTGGTCGATGAGCTTGGTGGCCTCGCTGCCGGTGGCCTGTCGGTTGAGCTCCTGTTCCAGGCGGGCTTTTTCGAGTTCCAGCCGCTGGTTGGCCTCGGCAAACTGCGCGTTGGCCTGCGCCGCCTTGTCGAGGGCGGCCATCAACTCGGACATCCGCGCGGCCGCGGCACCGGAAATCTCCGGCGGGGTCGGCGGGGTCGGGGTGGCTGAATCGGACCGGGCAGGAGCGGATGTGCCGGGCCAGGGTCGGCCGGCCTGTTGGTCCGCCAGCAGCGCCTTGGCCTTGGCCTGCTGCTCGGAAGTGAGGGTTCTCGCCACAAAGTCTCGCGCCGCGGGATTGGCGCCGTTCGTCGTGGCGAGACTGAGCCAGCAATAAGCCAGCACGGGATCCTTGGCGAGCCCGCCCCGGCCCTCGGAATACATCAGGCCCAGGTTGTTCTGGGCCGTGGCAAAACCCTGCTCGGCCGCGGCACGATAAAAGACCACGGCGCTGACCTCGTTCTTCGCCACACCGCGGCCGTCCTCCAGCAGCAGACCGAGGTTGTATTGGGCCCGGGCGAAGCCGCGGTCGGCGGCCTGCTTGTACCAGCGCGCGGCCTGCACCTCGTCCGGCTTCACCCCGCGGCCTGCCTCATAGGCCAGCCCGAGGTTGAACTGGGCCTCGACGACGCCTTTCTCGGCGGCCTGCTTATACCACAGGTTGGCCTCGAACAGATCCTGCCCGACGCCGCGCCCGGCCGAATACATGTTGCCGACATTGAACTGCGCCGCGGCGAAGCCCTGCTCCGCCGCCATCAGATATTGCCGGAAAGCCTGGCGCTCGTCCGCCGGGACGCCGCGCCCGAGTTCGTAGGCCAGGCCGAGATTGAATTGCGCCGGGGCAAAACCCTTTTCCGCCGCACGACGATACCAGGCGAGCGCCTCGGCAAAGTCCTGTCGCTGCCCGAGCAAGCCGTTGGTGTAGACATTGCCGAGAATATTCAGCGACTCGAGATCGCCCTTATCCGCCTTGGCCCGGATCTGCGCGAAGTCACCGACGGGGGCACTCTGCGCCCAGCCCAAGGTCAGGCCCACGCCACCCAAGGCGAGGACCCCGGCCAGCAACAGCCAAAGGCCGGCAGGCTGACGTGGGCGAAGGCGGGCTGAAGGATTACTCACGAACCTATGTTAAGGATAAAACCCTACACGGGAGCAAGGCCGCATCAACCATCCCATGGATTATCTTTTTATCCGGGGGGCAGAAGGTTGCGAGGGCGCCGGAGAGCCGGGCCTGGCCGCCCACCACGAAATAGTAAGGGCACAGCCGCAGCCGGCCATCCTTGGCCGAGGCTGAGACGGACGAGCCCGCCCCGCCGATGCCATAGACCGGGTGTGACACGCGCCGGGGTTTCCTGTATTCCTGCAGGATATGCAGGTTCGTCGGGGCGAGCTGGAGCGCCTGCTCAATCCCTTCCTGCCATTCCTCGCGTGAGCAATCGCTGCCCAGCACGACGCTCCGGGCGCCCCAGGCCGTCTCGTGGAAGCCGGAAATCTTGATGATGAGGTCTCGTTCCTTTTGCGAGGCGCCGGCGAGGTCGCGCCAGTCGTTGGGCATCCGGCCGCCGATGCGCGGGCCGTCGAGCACCGCCCCGGGCGGCAGCGGCGCCGGGTCCATGATCCAGGAAGGGGGAATCAGGGTCCGCAGCAGCAGCAGGCTGCTTGTGCTGAGGGTCTCGGCCCAGAACTCCGGCAGCAGGTGATGATGGAACAGCGCCAGCGCCAGTTTCTCCTCCTGAAAATGCCGCATCGGCGGCGCGATGGCCACTGCGCCGCTGGTCCAGGCCTCCAGGATCTCGGCAGCTATGCGGACGTTGGCCCAGTCGAAGAGCTCGAAGAAGCGGTAGATGATGTCGATTTTCTCGGGCGTGCCCTCGACGTCGAAAAACAGTTCGCCGCCCAGTGGGAAGACATCCTCCGGCCGCATGCAGAACACGCGCCGGCCGGACCGCTGCAGCTGCTCCGCCAGCCATTGCATCTCCGGCCGGTAGGTCGACGCCTCGTCGCTCACCAGAATGGCGATCAGCGGATTGCGCACGCCGGGCCGCAGACCGGCGAGAGACGCATGGAAATTCTCAATCATCGCGCCCCCCGACCCGAGGATCGCGGGATCGGTCGCGCCGCCGTAGAGTTGGTTGAGGAACGCCGTCAGCCCGATGCCGCCGGGCACGGAGTCGAGCTCGGTGAGGGCGAAGCCCTCGTCGGTGAGCAGCAGGTCGGGTCGCAACACGGTCGGGCAGGCCCCGCGATTCTGGGCGTCGCGCGCATGGGCGACCAGGGCCGCGGGCTTGCCCCGGTCGAGGTAGTCGGCGACCCAGGGCGCGAACAGGGGCTTGTTCCGCAGGAGGTTCTTCCCGGCGACGGAGCGCAGGTAAAGGGTCTCGAGCGCGGCGTGGAACTCAAGGCAGGCGGCACCGATCTGCTCCAACTGCGCCACCTGCGCCGGCGTGAGCGGCCAGGCCTGTGGCGAGAGCTGCCAGGTCTTGTCCTCAAACAGCGACTGCGCGGCGAAGGCCGCGCGGAGGGTTTCGTGGGACAGTTCTGACATGTTGAATTCAAAAGCCAGAAAACCAGGAAAGGCGAAATTTCATTCATTTCCGCGTTTCACCGTTTCTGAATTTTCCTCAGTCATCCATCTGGATGTCCTTGTTGCGGTGCCGCGGGCAGCCGGCGCGCAGCCAGCCGTAGATGAAGCGGTCCAGGTCGCCGTCGAGCACCTCCTGCGTGTCGCTGGTGCTCACGCCGGTGCGGAGGTCCTTCACCATCTGGTAGGGCTGCAGCACGTAGCTGCGGATCTGCGCCCCGAAGCCGATCTCGCCCTTCTCCCCGTAGAACTTGTCCATCTCGGCGCGCTGCTCGTCCTGGCGCTTCTCGTAGATGCGGGCCTTGAGGACCTTCATGGCGGCGGCCTTGTTCTTGATCTGGGAACGCTCGTTTTGGCAGACGACGACGAGGCCGGTGGGCGCGTGCGTCAGGCGCACGGCGGAGTCGGTGGTGTTGACGCCCTGGCCGCCCTTGCCGGAGGAACGGTAGACGTCGGTGCGCACGTCCTCCTCCTTGATCTCCACGTCGATGTCCTCGGTGATCTCGGCCACGACATCCACCGCGCAGAACGAGGTGTGGCGGCGCTTGTTGGAGTCGAAGGGACTGATGCGCACGAGCCGGTGGACGCCGCGCTCGGCCTTGGCGTAGCCGTAGGCGTTTTCGCCCTTGATGAGGATCGTGGCCTTGGAGATGCCGGCCGTGTCGCCGGGTTGCACGTCCATGAGCTCGACCTCGAAGCCGCGGCGCTCACACCAGCGGGAATACATGCGGAAAAGGATGTCGGCCCAGTCATTGGACTCGGTGCCACCGGCGCCGGCCTGGATGCTGAAAATGGCGTTGTTGCGGTCGAACTGGCCGGTGAGGAAGGAGGCGATCTCCAGCAGGTCGAGTTCCTCGACCATCTTGGTCACGGAGCTGGTCAGCTCCGTGGCATCGTCGTCCTGCTCGGCCGGGGTGGAAGCCTCGATCAGCTCGATCATGACCGCGGCGTCGTCGACGCGTTTCTGGAACGCCACGATGCCGCCGATGGTCTTCTTCAGGTGGTTGACCTTGGCGATGTGCTTCTGGGCGCGCTCGCTGTTGTTCCAGAAATCGGGAGCACCCATCTCCCCCTCCATCGCCTCTATCTCGCGCTGCTTTTGTTCGACGTCAAAGAAACCTCCATAAGTAGCCGGCGCGCTTCTTTATGTTTTCGAAATGGTTAAGAGTCTCGGGAACGATCATGGAAGCCCCCACCCTTGGCAGCAAAGCCGCCTCCGCAAGCGGAAAGTCGCCCGGTCAGGTAGGGCGGCGAGTCCCTTCGCCGCCGTGGATTCGTCCTATAACCCGGCCCGGAGCGGCGTCCGCGCCCTACCTACCCTCAAAACCAACCCCGCCGGCCGACGACGTAGATCGACACGAACTCCGAGTCCGTCTTTGTGAGGTAGATGATACCCTCGATGAGGCCGACGATGGCCATCGCGCTCAGGCCCAGTCCGAGGGTCACGGAACCGACCAGCACGGTCACCACCAGCATGATGATGCCCTCCTTGGTGTAACCGAGGACGAACTTGTGGATGCCCAGCGAGCCCAGCACGATGCCGAGCACGCCGGCGATGATTTTCTTGTCCACAGTGGCCGAGGAGGAGTCGCTCATGGAGGGGGATAGGTTACCAGGAAAATTGCCGCGAGATGGCCGGTTTGTCCACGCGAACCTTCGATCCCGGCCACGGGTCTTCACATCAAGCAAGCCCTCTCTGACCTTATTGCTTGCCTCGCCGCTGATCAGGGAGAGGCCCGGTCCCCTTCGACCACGGCCTACCCGTCTACGCGCGCCTCGGCCAAGATGGCGTTGACGAGTCGCTGCCGGGTTGCGAAGGCTTAGCGAAAGCCCCCTAACAATTCAGGACGATCCGCGAGGGCCGGCATTTTCATTCGCGGTGGGTCCGATTCGGAACTGGCTCCGGAGATCATTGCTGGCCCGGCCCGCGGCGACTGCGCATACATTGTCATTCTTTCCCGCAGCTGCGCTAATTCCGTCGGCTGGCGGGGCCTTGGGGTTTGAGTCCTGTCGTCCGCAGGGATTGATTGACGGCGACCGCCCGCGCGGATCGCGGCCTCTTACCATGAAAAAGCGCATCGGCATCCTGACCGGCGGCGGCGACTGCCCCGGCCTGAACGCAGTGATCTATGCGGTCGTCAAGGCCGCCGCCAAACGCCACTGGGAGACCCTCGGCATCCTCGGCGGCTTCGAGGGCCTGCTCTCACCCGTGCAGACCCGCCCACTCGACTACCGGGAGATGGACGGCCTCCTCTACCTCGGAGGCACCGTGCTCAGCACCTCGAACAGCGGGCGCTTCGCCGCCAAAGTCGGCCACGGCGAGGCCAAGCGCATCGACCCCGCGATCCTCGCCGAGGCGAAGAAAAATTTCGATGCCCTTGGGTTGAGCGCGCTCATCGTGGTCGGTGGCGACGGCTCGCTCTCCATCGCCCTGCAATGCCAGGAGGCGGGCCTGCCCGTCGTCGGCGTCCCGAAGACCATCGACAACGATCTCGGCGGCACGGTGGTCACGTTCGGTTTCGACACGGCGGTGTCCTTCGCCACCGACGCCCTCGACCGGCTCCGGCCGACCGCCACCAGCCACAACCGCGTCATGGTGGTGGAGATGATGGGCCGCTACGCCGGCTGGATCGCGGCGCACGCCGGCATCGCGGGCGGGGCCAGCGTCATCCTGATCCCGGAGATCCCGTTCAGCTACGAGGGCATCTGTCACAAGATCGCGGCGCGGGCGGCGGAGGGAAAGCACTTCATGCTCATTGCCGTCGCCGAGGGCGCACGGGAGAAGGACAAGGATTTCGTCACCTCCACACCCCCTGTGGGCGCAGCCGGCATGGGGCCCAGCGGCGGCGTGTTCCGCGAGGCACGGCTGGGTGGCATCGCCAGCGTCGTCGCCGCCGAGGTGCAGGCGCGCACCGGCAAGGAGACGCGCGTGTGCGTGCTCGGCCACCTGCAGCGCGGCGGCGTGCCCACGACCTTCGACCGGCTCATCTGCACGCGCTTCGGGGCCCGGGCCGTCACGCTCATCGCCGAGAACAAGTTCGGTCGCATGGTCGCGCTCCGCCCGCCCGACACCACCGACGTGCCGATCTCCGACGCCGTGGGCAAGCTCCGCACGGTGCCGGTCGACGGCGATCTGATCCAGACCGGCAAGGCGCTCGGGATCTGCTGGGGAGAATGACCCGTCGAGCTGGCTGAAGCCAAACCATAGAGTCAGGCCTTGGATTACGTGGTTGGAGACTCAGCCCCGCAAAGTGCCGGCGGCCGACTCGGCCAGGAAGCTCGCGTAGGTCTTCGCCACGCCATCGCGCAACGCGATGCGGGCCTGCCAGCCGAGGGCGGTGAGCCGCGAAACATCCATCAGCTTGCGCGGCGTGCCGTCGGGCTTGGTGGTGTCCCACGTGATCCTGCCCTTGAAACCGACAACCTCGGCCACGATCTCGGTGAGTTCCTTGATGGTCACGTCCGTGCCGGTGCCGATGTTGATGAGATCGGGCGGGTTGGCCATCTTCAGCAAAAACGCGCAGGCATCGGCCAGTTCGTCGACGTGGAGGAACTCCCGCTTCGGTGAACCCGTGCCCCAGGCCGGGACCTCGGTCTTTCCCGCGTGTTTCGCCTCGTGAAATTTCCGGATCAGCGCCGGCATGACATGCGAATTCTGCAGGTGGTAGTTGTCGCCCGGGCCGTAGAGATTCGTCGGCATCGCCGAGTGGTAGAGCACGCCATGCTGCTTGCGGTAATACTCGCAGAGCTTCAGGCCGGCTATCTTGGCGATGGCGTAGGCCTCGTTGGTCGGCTCAAGCGGCCCGGTCAGCAGGCTGCTCTCGGGCATCGGCTGCGGCGCGAGCTTCGGGTAGATGCACGAGCTGCCGAGAAACAGCAGGCGCTGCACGCCGGAGGCATAGGCGCTGTTGATCGTGTTGGCGGCGATGGCCAGGTTGTCGAAGAGGAAGTCCGCCGGGTAGGTGCTGTTGGCCTGGATGCCGCCGACCTTGGCCGCGGCCATGATGACCGTGTCGGGCTTCTCCGCCGTGTAGAATGCGGCGACGGCCGCCTGATTGGTGAGGTCGAGCTCCTTCCGCGTCCGCAGTAGCAGGGTCACACCCGGCTCGCCCTGGAAACGGCGCACGAGCGCGCCGCCGACCATTCCGTTGTGTCCTGCAATAAAAAGCTTCAATCCGAGTCAGGTGTTAAGTGTTAGGTGTTAGGTTTTAGGAGCCGGACGCCGGGCAAGGCTTTGACGCAATGCCTCCAGCTTGGCGCCAAGCAGTTTGGTCGTTTCCACCATGCGCGTTGCTTCATCATTGGCAACCAGACCCAAGTCAATCGTCAGGTAAAGTTGGGTGCGCAATTCAGCCGCAGAACCTTTGGCAATGCCAATAAAGTGTTGAAACTCTGCATTGCCGTTCCGTTCCGCGCCTTCGGCAATGTTCGAGGCAATTGACACGACCGCCCGACGCATCTGGTCCCGCAATGCCCAGTCCTTGAAACCTTCGGTGCCACGGTACACTTCCCGGACGAGTGCCCGGGAGCGCTGCCAGACCTCCAGATCCTCAAACGAATGGTAGCTCACGGGACTTAAAACCTAAACCGTAAAACCTAATCCCAGTTTGAGCCCGCTTCATGCGAACGGCGCCTTGGAGGGCTCGCTCAGCTGCGCGATCTGGGCCTCGCGCTTGGCGAGCTGCAGATCGGCCTCGGTCATGATCTTGACGAGTTCCTTGAACTTGACCTTCGGCTCCCAGCCGAGCTGGTGCTTGGCCTTGGCGGGATTGCCGATGAGCAGCTCGACCTCGGCCGGACGCTCGTAGCGCTCGTCGTATTTGACGTATTTCTCCCACTCGAGATCGAGCAGCGCGAAGGTTTCCTGGATGAATTCCTTGACCGTATGGGTCTCGTTCGTGGCGACCACGTAGTCGTCGGGTTTGTCCTGCTGGAGCATGACCCACATCATCTCGACGTATTCCTTGGCGTAGCCCCAGTCGCGCTTGGCGTCGAGGTTGCCCATGTAGAGTTTCTCCTGCAGCCCCAGCTTGATGCGGGTGGCGGCGCGCGTGATCTTGCGGGTGACGAACGTCTCGCCGCGGCGCGGGCTCTCGTGGTTGAAGAGGATGCCGCTCGAGGCGTGCAGGTTGTAGCTCTCGCGGTAGTTCACCGTCAGCCAGTGGGCATACATCTTGGCGCAACCATACGGCGAGCGCGGCCAGAACGGCGTTTCCTCGGTCTGGGGCACCTGCTGGACCTTGCCGAACATCTCCGAAGAGGACGCCTGGTAGAACCGGCATTTCTTGACCAGCCCCGCCTCGCGGACGGCCTCCAGGATGCGGACGGCGCCCAGGCCGACCACGTCGCCGGTGTATTCCGGGATGTCGAAAGACACCCGCACATGCGACTGGGCACCGAGGTTGTAGATCTCGTCAGGCTGGAGCGCGTAGAGCAGCTTCACCATCTGCACCGAGTCGGCGAGGTCGCCGTAATGCAGAAAGAGCTTCACGCCGTTGACGTGCGGATCCCGGTAAAGGTGGTCGATGCGGCTCGTGTTGAAGGTCGAGGCGCGGCGGATGATGCCGTGCACCTCGTAACCCTTGGCGAGCAGCAGCTCGGCGAGGTAGGAACCGTCCTGTCCAGTGATGCCGGTGATCAGGGCTTTTTTCATGAAGGATATGAGCTAGATAAAACTTCCGCCCACAGGCAAGCCCCGCGCTCGCCTCTACCCACCCCGTCCTGCCGCGCAAAGTCCTGCGCCAAGGCTACGGACCACCGGCCCCGCGCCAGCCGGAACGATGCGGTTTGACCACGGATTTCACGGATCCAACCGGATCAAGGCAGAGTGAAAACAATCCGGGAAATCATCCACAGACGAAGCAACCGAATGATGCCACCCAATCTGGGGCGCTGCTTCCCGCGGTTTGGTTCCTGATCCGTGTCATCCGTGGAAAATTTTGACTGATGGTTCCGGCTGAAGTGGGGTGGAGCTTGGCGCCGGGGGGATGTGGGGAACCTAAACGAGTAGTGCTAACGCGCGGCGGCCGGCACCGTCGCGATGCACTCCACCTCGACCCTGGCGCCGAGCGCGAGCCCGTTGGCGCCGAGCGCGCTGCGGGCCGGCAGGTTGCCCTTGAAATATTCCACGTAGACCGCGTTGAACGCCGGCCACTCCTTGATGTCGGCGAGGAACACCGTGACCTTGACGACGTGGTCGAGCGAGGAACCGTGGCGCCCGAGGACCGCCTTCATGTTTTCCATCGTCTGCCGCGCCTCCGCCGCGATGCCGCCCGGGACGATGGTGCGCGTGCCGGGCAGGTTGCTCACCTGGCCGGCGACAAAGAGCAAGTCCCCCACCCGCACGGCCTCGGAGAACGGCATGGCTTGGCCGTTGAGCGGCGCGGCGGGATAGTAGATGGGCGCGAGGGCCGGGCCGGCCGTGGAGCAACCGGCCAAGGCCAGGGCGACGGCGCCAATTGCGATCTGAATCAGAGGGGAGCGCATGCCACAACCTGAGCCTCCCGCCTCCGCCTCGCAATCATTCTCCGCCGAACCGCTCAACGGTAACGCACGGGCTGGTTCTTCTGCGCGACGTAGAGCGGATGCTTGGGCTGGCCGCTGGCGTTGCGGGCGAGACAATACACCTTGGCCGGATCGAGCAGCGCCAGGACCCGGGCATGCCGCTCATTATGCGTGCCATGCTCGCCCCAGCCCAGCATCACGCGGTCAACCCGCCCGGCCCAGTGGGCGATCCAACGGTCGTTGTCCGGCCCGACCGGATCGGCCGCGGCCTTCATGTCCAGCGGATCCGTCGCGCGATAGGCGAACGCATTCAGCATCACAAAGTACGTGTAACCCCACGCGGCGGAAAACCCGCGGATCCGGCGCAGCGTCGGGTCGAGCTGGTTTTCATCCGCCGTGCTCGGGTTGAGGCAGATCCAGGCAATGCCCACCTCCCGGGCCGGCGTCAGCAGATCATCCCACCGGTGGATGAGGGAGTAGCGATGGCGCCGGTCCGGCGAGAAGACGCAGGCGTTGGGCATGGGGACGAGGCGCGGACCCGCCGGGTGTCAGCCCAGACTCGCGAGCAAGCGCGTCAGCTCGGCGTGCTTGGCCTGCTGGTCCGCGAGCTGCTGGCGCGCACCCGCGAGCACGGCGGGCGGCGCCTTGCTGACGAAGGCCTCGTTGGCCAGCCGCGCCTGTGTGCCGGCGACGTGGCGGGCCATGGCCTCGATCTCCTTCGTGAGGCGGGCCTTCTCGGCGGCGGGATCGCTTTTGAGCTGCTTGATGAGATTCCACGAACCGAAGGCAGTCACGATGGCCGGAGCGTTGGGGGACATCGCCCCGCGCGTGATCGAGCCGGCGCCGGCCATGCGCTTGAGCTTCGTCAGGCTGGTCTCGAGCACGGCCCAATGACGGTCCGACGCCTCGACCACGAACTCGGTGGTCTTGCTGGCCGCCTCGCCCTGCTCGGCCTTGAAAGACCGCAACTGGGAGACGACCGCCTTGAGCTGGCCGACGACTGCCGCCGCTTCGCTGTCGAGACGCAGGCCGTGGCCGGCGAGCTGCGAAGGATTGTCGAGGTGCGGGTCGCGCATCAGGAACGTGCCCTCGGCGCCATAACCAAGCAGGTGCCAGAGCTCCTCCGTGATGAACGGCGTGAACGGGTGCAGCAGCAGCAGCGTCTGGCGCAGGACGAGGTCCTGGATGGCGAGGCAGTTGTCCTTGGTGCCCGGGTCCTGCAGCTTGGTCTTCGCGACCTCGACATACCAGTCGCAGAAATCATTCCAGAAAAACCCATAGAGCGCCTGCACCGCCGCGCTGAACTCGAAGGCGGCGAAGCTGTGGTCCACCTCGCGCGTCGTGGCGAGCAGCCGGTCGAGGATGGCGTGGTCGTCCGCGTCGAACTTAGCCGGCTCCAGCCGCGCGAGGATGGCGGCGGTCGAGGAATTGTCGGCCATGTCGCCGCTCATCTGCCGGAAGCGGCAGGCGTTCCAGAGCTTGTTGCAGAAATTCTTGCCGGACTCGATGCGGTCCTCCTGGAAGCGGATGTCCTGCCCTTGCGGCGCGATCGAGATGATGCCGAAGCGCAGGCCGTCTGCGCCGTAGGTCGCGATGAGGTCGAGCGGGTCCGGCGAGTTGCCGAGGGACTTCGACATCTTGCGGCCCTGCTGGTCGCGGATGATGCCGGTGAAATAGACGTGCTTGAACGGAATGCGCCGCTCCAGGGGCTCGCCGGGGCGGACAAACTCCAGGCCGGCCATGATCATGCGGGCGACCCAGAAGAAGATGATGTCGGGACCGGTGACGAGCGTTGTGGTCGGGTAGAAATAATCGAAGCCGGCCTTGTCCATCGCCGTCTTGTCCGGCCAGCCGAGCGTCGCGAACGGCCAGAGCCACGATGAGGCCCACGTATCGAGCACGTCGTCCTCCTGCACCCAGTTTTCAGGATCCGCCGGACCTTCGAGCGATACATGCACCTTCGACGGGTCGGCGAGATCGGCCTCGGTGAGCTGCTCCTTGTCGAGCCCCTTGGCATACCACACGGGGATGCGATGGCCCCACCAGAGCTGGCGGCTGATGCACCAGTCCTGGATGTTCTCGAGCCAGTGCAGATAGACCTTGGACCAGCGGTCGGGGTAAAATTTGATGTGCCCGTCGCGCACCGCCATCTTGGCCTCCTCGACCTTCGGGTAACGCAGCCACCACTGCCACGTGAGGCGCGGCTCGATCGGCACGTCGGCGCGCTCGGAGTAGCCGACGTTGTTCTCGTAGGGCTCCTCCTGCACCAGCGCGCCGGCCTCCTTGAGCAACTCCGCCGCCTGCTTGCGGCCGGCGAAACGCTCGAGTCCCGCCAGCTCCGGGCCGGCGAGCTCGTTGAGCTTGCCGTCAGGCGTGAGCACATCGACCGGCGGCAGGCCGTGGCGCGAGCCGATCTCGAAATCCACCTTGTCGTGGGCCGGTGTGATCTTGAGCGCCCCGGAGCCGAATTCCCTGTCCACCGCCGCGTCGGCGATGATGGGGATCTGCCCGCGGTTGAGCGGGCGCCAGACTTTCTGGCCGACGAGCGCCGTGTAGCGCGGGTCGTCGGGATGCACGGCGATGGCCACGTCGCCCGGGATCGTCTCCGGCCGCGTGGTCTTGACCTCGATGAATTTCCCCGGCTGGTCCACCAGTTCATAGCGCACTTGGTAGATAAAGCCCTTCACGGGCTTCATGATCACTTCCTCGTCGGACAGCGCCGTGAGGCTGGCGGGGCACCAGTTGACCATGCGCTTGCCGCGGTAGATGTGGTTCTTCTTAAAGAGATCGACGAACACGCTGAGCACCGCCTGCGAGTAGGCCGGGTCCATCGTGAACTGCGTGCGCTCCCAGTCGGCCGAGGCGCCGAGGGCCTGCAACTGCCGGAGGATGATGCCGCCCTTCTCCTCACGCCACGACCAGACCTTCTCGAGAAATTTTTCGCGACCGAGCGTATGGCGGGTCTTTTTCTCCTTCCGCAACTCGCGCTCGACGACGGCCTGCGTGGCGATGCCCGCGTGGTCCGTGCCGGGCAGCCAGAGCGCCGCGCGGCCCTCGAGCCGGGCGCGGCGGACGAGGATGTCCTGGATGGTGTTGTTGAGCACATGGCCCATCGTCAGCACGCCCGTCACATTGGGCGGCGGGATCATGATCGTGTAGGGCGCCCTGGCGGGGTTGGGTTGGCCCGCAAAACAACCGGCGGCCTGCCAGGCGGCATACCATTTCTTTTCAACGTCGCGTGGTTCGTAGCTCTTGGTGATCGAGGCCATGGGTCGGGATGAGCGGGTCAGTCAAAGGCGCGGCCATCCGGCTGACAAGCCGCTTCGCGCGCCCGGCGGGCGGCCGGCACCAGCCCGGACGCGATTTAGGTTTACCCGCCTTTTGGGATTAGCCAATGCATAGGCTCGGAAGCAATCGACATGGCCACCTCCAGACTCGCCGGACTGCGCATTCTCCTCGTGGAGGACGAGGCCTTGTTGCGCCGCCGTTTCACCGCCTTCCTCGAGGGCCTGGGCGCGGATGTCACCGCCGCGGCCTCGCGGCAGGAAGCGGAAAATGCGCTCGCCAGCCTGGAATTCGATGCGGTCCTGCTGGATGTGAACCTGCCCGACGGGCGCGGCACGGATCTGCTGACGGGCCGCAAGATTCCCGCCACGGTCGCGACCCTGGTCATGACCGCCGGCGGGGGCGTGACCGGGGCCGTGGAGGCCATGCGGCTGGGCGCGATGGATTACCTCGTGAAACCGTTCGACATCGACGAGCTCCCGGTGCGGATCGAGCGGGCGCGAAAAGGCCAGCATCTCCGGCGCGCCGAGGAATTCCGGCAAGGCGCCAGTGCGGGCCGGGCGCACGAGCTGGATCTGGTCCTCGGCCCCAGCCTGCGCACCGTGCAGGGGCAATTGCAGAAGATCGTCGAGGCCGACCGGCGCCGGGAAGGTCATCTGTCGCCGGTGTTGATCGAGGGGGAGACAGGCACCGGCAAGACCGCCTTCGCCCGGTGGCTGCACCGGAACGGGCCCCGGTCGGGCGGGGCTTTGATCGAGGTCAACTGCTCGGCGCTGCCCGAGTCCCTGGCCGAATCGGAATTGTTCGGTCACGAGCGCGGCGCGTTCACCGACGCGGCCGCGACCCGCATCGGGTTGATGGAAGCCGCCGAGGGTGGCACCCTCTTTCTCGACGAACTGCCCAGCCTGCCGGCCGGCATGCAGGCGAAGGTGCTGACCGCCATTGAGGATCATGTCATCCGCCGGGTCGGTTCCAGCCGGACGCGGCCGGTGGACGGCCGTATCATCGCCGCGACCAACGCCGATCTGAGAAAATTGGTTCGTGAAGGCCGGTTTCGCGAGGATCTCCTGCAACGGCTGGATCTGTTTCGCGTGCAAATCCCGCCCCTGCGGGAGCGCGGGGCGGACATCATCCAGCTGGCCGAGCATCTCGTGGCCAGGATCGGCCGCCAATACGGATTGAAACCCGGGAAGATTCCGGAAATCGGCCAGCGTCGCCTGCTCGCCCACCGCTGGCCGGGCAATGTACGGGAACTCGCCCATGAGGTGGAACGCGCCCTCGTCTTCGGCGAAGGCGGGCCCAACCTTGAGTTCGCGTCCCTGTCCGGCAGTGCGGATCCCGCCGGGACGGGCGGCGGGTGGATGAATCCACATTTCATTTTTCCCGAAAACGGTTTCTCCTTGGAGGCCGCGACCGACGAATTGATTGCCCAGGCCCTGCGGCAAAGCGCGGGTAATGTCTCGGCGGCCGCGCGGTTGCTCGGCGTTTCCCGGGATTTTGTGCGCTACCGGCGGAAAACGGACACACCACAGGCGGATGTTGGGAATTAGGCCCCGGGCATCGAGGTGAAATTGGGTGTATTCACCCAAAAACGAATTGACAGTAATCCTCGCTTAATTCGCTTCCTCATGATTACCATATTATTGCAATTGTTCATGACCTTGGCACATTCTAGGCAAGCATCCTCTGCCCAGTGTGGTAACAATTCACCAATCTCAAACACCCTGCCAAATGAATACCAAACTCCATAAAGTCATCCTCAGCGCGCTGGTGATCGGCCTCGGGGCTGTCACGGCGTCCGCCCAGTCCACCCCCTCGGTGATGCCCGACGCCCTCATGAAGAATCTTGGGCCCGAGTTGCAGGCCATCGTCGCAGCCCATCGGGATGCGGCCAAGGCCCTCCTCGAGCAGCGGAAAGCCACTTTGCAGGCCCTCAAGGATGCCACGCCGGCCCAGCGGGATGCCATCATCTCGAACTTGAGGGAACTCATGAAGGCGCATGGCGCGGAGCAGAAGGAACTGGCCAAGGCCATCCGCGATGCGATCAAGGCCCGGCGCGACCTGCGGACGCGCGGCTGATCTTTCCGGTCTGCCCACCTGGCCCAGTTATCATCCTCCGGCCATTTGATCCGCTCGACCCGGCGCTCCATCATTGGAGCGCCTTATTTATTAATTGTTGGCTTTCCCCGGGGCGGACGGTGCTTCATGAAACCGCCGGGCCCAACCCAGGGACCGGAAGCCCCCCCGCCCAACCTGGATCATCCGCGCCTGATCCTTTGAGAAAAACTGCCGGCCGATAATCCTTCCGCACGTCCTTCATGCTCCAACCCCGCCATATCCCGCTCCTCGCCTTGCTGCTGACGAATCAAATGACTGCAGCCGAGACCGGGCCCGACGAGCTGAAGCAACTGGAGGAGGCCTTCGCCATCCCCCAATGGAGCCTGACCTCCACCCTCGGCGCCGCCGCGGGTTACCGGGACAACGTACTGCTGAGCCCGACCCAGGCGCACGGCAGCGGCTTCGCTCGCGGCAACCTCGAGGCCATGCTGCTCCGCCTGCCCGACCGGGGGGTTGACGGCTACGCCTTTCTCAGCCTCGAGGAGACCCGTTATTTTTCGACCACGGAAACCGATCATGAGCGTTCGCTGTTTCTGCTCAGCGAGGTCCGGTGGCAGGCCTCGGATGCGTGGAAGTTCGGCCTGCCCCTGCAGGCCTACCATGCGGATCAGGTCGTTGATGTCTCCACTACGGAAGCCACGCTCGACACCGCCGTGCTTAAGGTGACCGGCATCACGGTCGCGCCCGTGGCCCGGTGGACTTTCGCCCCGTCATGGTGGGCGGAGGCCAAGGGCTCCGCCAAACAGGATCATTTCGCCGACGACGTTGACGGCTATCTGGAAAGCGAGGGCGGGCTGCAACTCGGGCGCACCTGGGGCCACGGCTCCGAGCTGAGCCTCGCCGGTGCCACCCGTTGGCGGGACCATGATACCCGCGAGCAATACGCCCTGGGCGGGCGGCCCATCGTCGGCACCCGGCTGAAATTCCGGCAGAATGCCGTGACCGCGCGGCTGCAGCTGGTCGCGGATGAAAAGAAACGCTGGCGCACCACCCTCACCGCCACGGCGGAGGAAAACCGTGACAACGGCAGCGGCTACTTTGACTTCAACCAGCGGCGCCTCGCCGCCGCCGTGCTATGGCGGCCGGACGGCTGGGAGGCGCAGTTTTCCGCCAGCGCGGCCCGGTATGATTTTTCCCATCAGCCCGTCGGCATCGGCATCGCGCCCGAAACCCGATCCAAGGATGACTATCAGCTATCCCTGGAGGTGACGCGCCGGCTGACACCCTCGCTCGCCCTCAAGGCCTATTATGAATGGGAGCGGTCGCATTCCAATGACGACCGCTCGAGATTCCGGATCAACACGGCCTATCTGGGGCTCCAATGGAGCTGGGACAATCTGGGCTCGGCGGACCCGGCCCTATGAAGACGATCACCCAACCCAGGCCGGTGGCGCTGCTGCTGGCCATCATGGGCGTGCTCGCGGCTGCGGTGGCGGGGATCACCGGGTGGCTGCGGTCCGATCTGCGCCAGCAGATCCTTCACCGGGAGGCGGAATCACTGCACGCCGTCGCCCTCATGCAGCAGGCGGTGGAAATGGACCGCACCGGCGGATCGGAACCGGACCCCCTCCCCGGGCGGCTCCTCCTCCTCGCGCTCCAGACCTCGCGGCTCAAGGGCGTCCTTGGCGTGCAGGTATTTGACGGCACGGGCGCGCTCCTTGAGTCGATGCCCACCACGCTCCAGGTCGCGCCGCCTGATCCGCGGGAGTGGGTGGCGTTGCGCAGCCTGCAACCGGTGGCGCGATTCAACCCCGCCGGTTTTCTCGGCGGCCTGTATGGTCTGGAGGAAGACCCGCACGAGCGGACCCCGCTGCTCGTCATCACCGTGCCCCTGCATCCACCGGGTTCGGGCGCGCTGGAGGGTGCCGCCCAGTATGTGCTCGACGGCCAGTCGATCAGCCGGGAGTTCCGGCTCCTGGACCGCCAATTGCTCCGGCAGGCCGGGTTGGTCTGGCTGCTGGCGGCCGGGGTCAGCGTGACGGGCGTGGGCTGGATGCTCCGGCGCCTCGCCCGGGCCAACGCGGAATTGAAGGCGCGCACGGATGACCTGGTGAGGGCCAACCGGGAACTGGGCCTGGCGGCCAAGACTTCCGCACTGGGCGCCATCACCGCGCATTTGCTGCACGGGCTGCGGAATCCGATCGCCGGGCTGGAAGCTTTCATCGCGGAGCAGCGCACCCTCGGCTCCCCGGCGCCGGGCGGCGAATGGAATGAGGCCACCACGGCGGCCCTTCGCCTCAAGGATATGGTCAACGAGGTGGTCAATCTGATGCACGACGAGCACGCCGGCACCGCTTTTGAACTGACCGCGGGGGAGGTGCTGGAAACAGTCGCGGCCCGCGTGGCGGGGATGGCTCAACGACGCGAGCTGGTCGTCACCGTGGATGCGGATGGCGCAGGCCGGCTTTCCAATCACCAGGCGGGCCTGGCCACCGCGATCCTGACCAATCTGGCCCAGAATGCCTGCGAAGCCCTCCCGGTGGGTGCCGGCCGGTTGTCATTGACGGCGAAGACCCGGGGGGAAGGCGCCATCGAGTTCCGGGTGGAGGACAACGGCCCCGGCCTGCCCGCGGAGGTCCAGCAGCGCCCCTTTGATCCCCGGCAAAGTTCCAAGCCCGGCGGCGCCGGCATCGGCCTGGCGATCTGCCGGCAACTGGCCGCCCATCTGGAGGGAAAACTGGTCCTCAACGATTCGAAATCCACCGGCACTTCATTTTCCCTTTTGATTCCTGCGCGGGATTTTCCTAAGAATCCCCCCGCCCCGCCCACCCATCCCTAGATAGGCACCGGCCTGCCCCCTCCCCGATCACCTCTTGGTAATTCCCCATGTTTAATCGCACGATGCTAGCCTTGCGTTGGGTTTTGGTTGGTTGCGCCTTGCCGGCCGCGGTTGGCCTGGCGCAGACGGACGGTGCCAGCAAGTGGGCGTTCCTGACCAACGGCGTGGTCTATGCGTCACCCCTGATCGGCTCCGATGGAACGGTCTACGTGGGGACGGAAGGGACCGTCGCCAGCCAGAGCCGCCTTTACGCCATCCGGGCCGATGGCTCCCTGAAATGGCAGTTCACCGGGGCGGGCGACTGGATTGATTCGACCCCCGCCATCGCAGCCGACGGCACGATTTATTTCGGCTCATGGAACGGCAAGCTTTACGCCGTCAACTCCACCAACGGCGTGAAGAAATGGGAGTTTGCCACCGACAACTATGTCGCCTCCTCCCCGGCGATCGCCACCGACGGCACCATCTATTTTGGCTCGGGCGACCGCACCCTTTACGCCCTCAATCCCGACGGGACCATGAAATGGAATTACCCCGTGGCCGACTGGGTCGATTCCTCGCCCGCCATCGGATCGGACGGCACGGTCTATTTCGGCTCGTGGGATTTCGGGGTCTACGCGCTGCGACCCGACGGCACGCTCCGGTGGCAGTTTGTCACCGGCAAGCAGGTGACCTCCTCCCCCGCCATCGGGTCGGATGGCACGGTCTATGTCGGTTCCGAGGACGGCAAGCTTTACGCCCTGAATGCAGCCGACGGCAGCAAGCGCTGGGAGTTTGCCACGGGGGCGGCTATCAGCGCCTCGCCCGTGCTGGGGGCCGATGCGACGGTCTATGTCGGATCCATTGACGGTTATTTCTATGCAATCAATGGCACGACCGGCGCGCTGCGATGGCGTTTCAATGTCAGCGCCGAGATTTTCTCCTCCGCCGCCGTCCGGGCCGATGGCACCATCATCTTTGGCGCAGGCGACCGCTACATTTATGCCCTCAACGCCGACGGCTCCCAGAAATGGCGGGCGCTGACGGGAGATTTCGTGGATTCGTCGCCGGCCATTGGTTCCGATGGCACCGTCTATGTGGGCTCCTACGACAACAAGCTGTATGCCCTCAGCGGCAACGGATCATCCGTTGCCACGGCCTCGAGCTGGCCGATGTTCCGCCTGGATGCCAGCCGCCGGGGCCGCGTGTTGGCCGACTCTACACCCGCCCCCACGCCGACGCCGACGCCCACACCCACCCCGACACCCACCCCCACGCCGGGCACTTCATCCGGCGGTGGCGGCGGCGGTGGCGCACCAAGCCTTTGGTTTTTAGCCGTGCTCAGTATGCTCGCGCTGAGCCGTCGACTCATCCGGCGGTAGTTTCTCTCCGGGTTGGGCCCTCCCCTCCGGCCGGGGCCGTTGCCCGGCTCCGCCCCTACCGCATCTCCTCCAGCTCAAATACGAGCTGATTCCGGACGCCCGGCGGCAATGGCAGGAAATGCGCCGGGACCAGCGCCGCGGCGGCCTCGTCGGTCAGCAGAAATTTCAGGAACAGCTGCAATTTCGGCGCGTCCGCGCGGCGAAAGCTCACATACAGCGGCAGCCGCAACGGATAAACGCCCCGGTGCACCTGCTCGGGTGTCGGGGCCACCGCGGGATCCGACGGACTCGCCGCCAGCGCCAGCACCTTCAGGCCGGACCCGTCCGCGGGCGGCAGGCCCGTCACGGCAATGCTGTTGTCCGTCGCCCGCAGCCGCAGTTGCAATGTGGCCGTGGTCGCGGCGAACTCCAGCGCCGGCCGCCCCGCGGCCCCGTTGAGCATCACCTGTTGGAAGAGCGGCCAGGCCAGGCCGGCGGACGGGGAGAGCGCCTGCAAGGCAATCGGGCGCGATGTCCACGGGCCGATCAGGTTCAACTCGCCCCAGCGGGTGAACGCCTCGCCGGAACTTGCATTGAACATGCCGCGCAGCTGCGCGGTGGTCACCTGCGTCAGCGGCGAGGCTGCCGGCACGGCGACGACCGCCACCTGATAACCGATGACGCGGCTGGTCAGGCCGGCCGTGGGCGCGGATTCGCCGGGCGGTAGCAGCAGGAGCCCGACGTCGGCCCGGCCCGCCGCCAGTTCGGCCGCGCCTGGCCGCGTGCCAGTCAAATCCAGCTTCACCGCCAGGTCGTTGAGACGGGAAAACTCCGCGACGCCGCGCGCAAAGTCCGGCCCAAGCAGGTCCGAGCCGACGACGCGAATTTCCGCCGCGGCCGCGGCCATCCCCCCGCAACCCAGGGCGGCGATGAGCCCCAGCCCGCCGGCCGTCAGCCTACGTGTCCTTCTCGGGTCCACTTTTTTCCCGCATTTCCATGCGGTCAGTGGCCCGTTGCTGTGGTGGGTTGGTGTCCGCCGGACCAGCGGCGAACTTGGCGTGGCTGTAATACGAGTAATTGTCCGTGTAGTAGCCGTAGTCCTCGCCCGTGCCCGTCGGCACCTGGTTGAGCACGACGCCGATGACCGGCACCTTGCGCTCCGCGATGATCTGGCACGCACGCTGCACCATGCTCTCGGGATTGCGGCGGTGCTGGATGAGGAGCACCACGCCGTCGGCGATGCTCGCCAGCACCGAGGCGTCGCTCACCCCGATGATGGGCGGCGAGTCGAACAGGATCTTGTCGTAGCGCTGCTTGAACTCGCCGACCAGCGCGCGGAGCTTGTTCGCGTAAAGCAGGCTGAGGGTGACATTATTGGCCGCGGCGCCGGCCGGGATGAAGTCGAGCAGTCCGGACTTGTCGCGCTGCACGGCATCGGTCCAGGCGGCCTGGTTCAGCACGATGTCGGTCAATCCGGGCTCACGGGGCAGGCCCGCCAGCCGGTGCTGCGTGGGGCGGCGCACATCGGAGTCGATCAGCAGCACGCGCTCGCCGGCCGCCGCCATGCAGAGCGCGAGCTGGCGCAGCGTGGTGGACTTGCCCTCGCCGGGGCCGGAGGACAGCACGACGAGTGCCGTGGGCTGCCCCGCGCGCAGCGCCAGGTTCAGGTTGGTCTGCAGCACGCGGTAGGGCTCGCCCTCGGGTGAGCTGGGATCGTGCGTCGGCCCCGCCTCGCGCATGAAGGGAATGACGCCGAGCACGGACAGGTTGAGCTTGCGCTCCACGTCCGCGACATTGCGGAAGCTCGTGTCGAGATACTCGAGCAGGACGGCCGCGCCGACGCCGAGGATGCTGCCGAAGACGAAGGCGAAGAGGAGGTTCAGCGCCCAGTTCGGCTTGCTGGCGAAGCGGGCGGGCTCGGCCGTGTTGAGGATCTCGATGGTCTTCTTCGGCACCTGGAAGTCGATCTCGCGCTGCCGCAGCGTGAGCTTGAGCGTGGTGAGCAGGCGCTGCTCATCGTCGAGCCGGCTCGTGGCCTCCTCGAACGGCCGCACGCGCTCGCGGGCGGAGAGGATCTGCTCGACCTTGGCCTGCGCGAGCTGGCGCTCGAGCTCGGTCACACGGGCGTCGGCCTCCTTGTAGGCCATCTCGAGCGAGCTCTCATAGCCCCGGAGCTGGTTGTCGAGCTGGGACTGGATCTTGGCGACGTTGTCGATCGCGGCGATGAGGTCGGGGTGCGCCGCGCCGAGGCGGGACTTGAGCCGGGTGACGTTCTGGTCGGAGACGAGGTAGGCCTGCAGGAGGTTCTGGATGTTGGTGTCCTGGATCAACTCGGCGTTGACGAGGTTGCGCCGCTCCTCGACGGGAATGACCTTGAAGCGCTCCCAGCGGGTGCGGCGGCCGATGGCATCGACACGCAGTGCGATGAGCGAGTTCTGCATCTGGCGCAGCGTCTCGATGTCCATGTCGGTGTAGCGCTGGCTGAGGTCGACGCCGGCGAGGTTCAGCTCCTTGCGGAGCTTCTCCACGAGGTCGCGCTGGGCGACGACGGCCGCTTCCTGCTTCTCCAGCTCCTTGCGGAGCTGGGCCAGGCCCTCGCGCTGGTCGGAGGTGGCGAGGGTGATCCGGTCGTCGGCGTAGACGCGGGCGATGTCGTTGGCGATGTCGGCCGCCAGCCGGGCGTCGCGGGAGAAGACGTTGATCTCGATGATCGAGGTGCTCTTGCGGGACTCGATGCGGAGCATCCGGTCGAGCAGGTACTTCATGGTCATCGCGGAGGGCACCGGCACGCCGTCGTTGAGCTGCCGGCCGAGGACGGCGTTCAGCCCGAGGTGCTCGATGACGGGGTAGAGGATCTTCTCGGCCTGGATGATCTCGAGCTGCTGCTGGACGAAATACGGGTCGTAATACGCGTTGTTCTGCGCCTGGAAGAGCTTCACTTCGCTCTCGGGCTTCTGCACGCCGATCTTGGCGGTGGAGAGGTACCACTTGGGCAGGAGCGCGGTGACCCCGAGCGTCGTCAGCACGACGAGCGCGAGGATGAGGAAGACCAGCGTCTTGCGCAGGCGCAGCAGGCCGAAGAAGTCACCCAACGTCGCGCTGTCCTTGCTGGCGGGGTGGGAAACCATGGATCCGGCGCGGCCGCTTAAAAAGTGAGGCGCGCCGCGACGCCGTAACGGTGGCGGCTCTGCCCGCGGTTAAGGTCGTCCGAGTTCACTTCGTCGAGGTCGATGGTGCCGGTGACCGACCAGTTCTTGGTCGGCTGCCAGGCGAGGCCGAGGCCGAAGCGGGTGGTCTTTTCGTCCGCATCAGGGTGCACGCCGGGGCGGCCCTGCAGGACGGAGGATTCGTAGGTCAGTGAACCCGAGGCGGTGATCGTGCCGGTGAGGCGGTGCTGCACGTTGACGAAGAACCGGTTCACGTTGGTGTCGACGTAGCTGGCCACGTCGGACGGCTCTTCGATCGTGTAGGTGTAGCCGGTGGCGAGGAAGGAGCCCTCGGTGTAGGTGTAGCGCGAGCTCAGCTCGGCATACGGGGAGGTGGAGTTGGGCGCGGCCTCGCGCTGGCGGGCCTCGAAGCCGAGGCGGGCGGACATGAGCAGGTTTTCGCCGGGCTTGTAGTCCAGGCCGCCCATCAGGAAGTTGGAATCCTTGTCCTTGGTGGCCGCGCCCGAGTCATAGCCGATGGACTGGTAGCGGTATTCGGCGACCAGCTTCGTCTCCGGGAGCAGTGCATAGGAGCCCTCCAGGCCGAGCAGGTGCTCGGTGCGGTCGAGGCTGACGGCGAGGGCGGCGGTGTCGTAGCTGAAATTGATGTAGCGATACTTGGCGACGATCCCGGTCTTCGGGCCGGCCGCGGTGGTGTAGCGCGCGTCGAACGAGCCGCGCTTGAACGACTGGTCGGTGTTCAACGGGATGCCGGCGAGCAGCGACTGCGGGTTCTTGGCGATGTTATAGCCCGCGCTGAGGTCGATGTTGGTGTCGGGCGAGAACGCATGGGCGAGCCGCGCGTTTAGCAGGTGGCTGACGAGGTTCTTTTTGCCCGGCCGGTCCACGATGTGGTCGTTGCTGAGATCATAGGAGGCGGAGGCGAAGGTCTGGTCGGTCAGCGAGCCGTTGTAGGCCAGGGATCCGCTGACATTATAGACCATGCTGCTGATCTCGCCCGTGGCCCCGCCAAAGATGTTGCTGTCATGATAAGCCGAGGCCCCGAGCTTGAAAACCAGCGGCTTGCCTTGTTCCTGCTCCGGGATGGGAGCATAGACCGCCAGGGCCAGCGTAGGGACGCCGCAAAATGACAGGGCGAAACGGGCAAAGGTTTTCATCGAGGCCAAGACGTTTGTCGACACCGACATAGGTCCACAGGCCGGGGCCATGCAAACCAAAATCCATGCCCTGCGTTGGTTTGGCACCAGGCGGGCTTGGGGCCCGACCCCGCCACAACGGCTGGCGGCAATTCCTGTCCAAGCGCCAGATGGCCATGGGTGGAAAATCAAGCCGGTCCCTTACCTGAGGGTCTGCGGGTTCACCAGCAGCACCATGTTTTCCGTGAGCTTCTGCGGGGGCAGGTTGAGCGGGAAACCGGCGGGCATCCGCCGGGTCACCAGCCCCGCATACACCCCGCCCCACCCCCCGGCGTCGTTGAGGCTGATCGTATCTCCGCTCCGTGCCGCCAGTTCGGTGAAGAAAGGCCGGTCGAGCGTCACGGGCGTGAGCAGCAAGGCGCCGATGTTCTGCTCCACGATGATGCGGGAGAAATCCCTCAGCCGCTCCGGCTTGGCCCACACCCGCATCCGGCCATACCACGCCGTGCCGGCGGGCACGTCGGTCGCCACGCCCGTGCCGGGCAGGAACCGCGTGGCCATGTCGCGTCGCAGCTCCATGAAGAGGTTGGGATAATACGGCGGGTAATGAAAATGGATCTTCCGCGGTTCCAGGCCGTCGCGCACCAGCGGCAGGCACTGCAAGGCCAGCAGGCCCGCGGCCGCCCAGCGCCAGTGCGCCGCGAGCCGCGGCTGGCTGTCCACCAGGACGAAGAAAAAGCCCGCGCCGAACACGATGATGAGCGGGGCGAGATAGTGGGCCGGCAGCCGCGGGCTTTCGCCGGAGTTGAGAAACGGCTGTCCCGCCAGCAGCACCAGCAACACGACCCCCAAGCAGCCCCGCAGGCGGTTCACCGGCCCATGCCGGAACTGGTAGGCGAGCCCCGCGATGAAAAACGCCGTCAGCATCAGCCCGCCGCCCGACCAGAGTCGCTCCTTCAGGTTGAGTTCGAGGCCGGTCAGGCCCTTGTTGCCGAGCTTGTTCAGGTCGAGCCCCGGCGCCTCGGTGCTCGCGAGGGTGCGCTGCGCCGCCGGCTCCGCCGTCGGGTCGCCCGCCTTCAGCGCAAGATTCTGCCAGGCCAGGCCGAGCGGATGGCCGGCCACGACGGTGTTGCGGACCAGCCACGGCGCGACCGCCAGCGCGAACACCCCGGCAAAGATCCCGAGCGCCGGCGCGCGCGCCGCGCCGTTGAGCCGCAGCGCCAGGTATCCGCCGAGCACCAGCGCCACCAGCCCGCCGGAATACTCCGTCAAAAACAACAGCGCACACCCGGCCCCGAGCAGCGCCAGCCGCAGCCGCGTGCGCCGCGTCAGCCCCGGATGATCGGTCCAGGCCAGTTCGAACCCGGCCAGTCCGTTGAACAACGCGAGCATCAGCACCACCAACACCGGCAGCCCGGTCAGCTGCACGGTCTGCTGCCACAGGGCGACCGACCCGGCCGTGGCCAGCGCCGCCATCCACGCCGCGCGCCCGTCAAAGAGCTTCGCGGCCAGCCGTCCCACCAGCCAGATCGCGACCCAGAAGAGCACGAGGTTCACCCCCAGCACCACGTAGTCCGGCGCCCAGCCGTTGGGCGGCACCGGCACCTGCGTCCAAAGCGACCCCGGCAGCACCACCAAAACCGCCGCGAGCACCAGCGCATAAAGCGGCGCGTTGTGCAGCTCCGGGTAATTTTGTTTTTCCCGGAACGGCTCGCCGCGCGCCGCCCGGACCGCGTAGGTCTGCGGGTAGTTGACCGGCGTGGTGAACCCCTCCCCCTCGGCCAGCGACCGCGCCAGCACCGTCTGCTGCATGACCCACTCCGTCGGCACGCCGTGGAACTGTTTCCAGGAATAGACCGTCGTCAGCAGGAGCGCACCGAGCACGACGGCGGTGTGCCGCAGCCAGGTCGCCCCACGTCCCTGTTCCAGCCAGTGGACGAGTTCCTGGGCGGATTTCATGGGAGGTGGAGCGCGTTGACCCCAACGCGCTTGATTCGGAAAAACCCGCCGGGGTCGGCGCGTTCCACCCGGTTGCAATCCGCTTGCCGGGAGGCGGGACCACCGGTCCCGCAGGGCCATCGGCGCGGGACTGGTCGTCCCGCCTCCCGGAAGCATATCGCCCTCATCCGCGGTCGACCACGTCGAGCTCGGGCCACTCCGCGATCTTGCGGTGCAGCGTGCGGCGGCTGATGCCGAGCAGCTTGGCCGCCTTGGTGCGGTTGCCGCGCGCCTTCATGAGCGCCTCCTTGAGCAGGCGCTTTTCATTGTCCTCGACGGAATACGGGTTGGCCGGCGTGGCCGTGATCATCGCCGGCGGCGGCGCCACCTCGCCGCGGAACTTGGGCTCGAGGTCGAACTCGCTCAGCTTGCCACCGCGGCGCAGCACGACGGCGTTCTCCGCGAAATTGCGCAGTTCCCGGATGTTGCCGGGCCAGGGGTAGCTTTGCAGGTAACGCATCGCGCCGGGCTCGACGGTCACGGGCTCATAGGCGTTCTCCTTCGAGTAAACCTTGATGAAATGTTCCAGCAGCACCGGGATGTCATCCGTCCGCTCGCGCAGCGGCGGTGTCGTGATGCGCACCACGTTCAGCCGGAAATACAGGTCCTCGCGGAACTTCCCCTCCTTCACCATTTGCTCGAGGTTGCGGTTGGTCGCGGCCACGAGGCGCACGTCCACCGTCATGGTCTTGGAACTGCCGATGCGCTCGAAGCTCTTCGTCTCGATGAAGCGCAGGAGCTTCACCTGGATCTCCGGGCCGATCTCGCCGATCTCGTCAAGGAAGACGGTGCCGCCGTCCGCCGTCTCGAAGCGCCCCTCGCGCTTCTCCGTCGCCCCGGTGAACGAGCCGCGCTCGTGGCCGAAGAGCTCGCTCTCCAGCAGGGTCGCGGGCAGCGCCGCGCAATGCACCGGGACGAACGGCGCGCGCGCCCGCGGGCTCGCCTGGTGGATGGCCTGCGCGATCAGCTCCTTGCCGGTGCCGGTCTCGCCCTCGATGAGGATGGTCGCCTTCGACGGCGCCACCAGCTTCACCCGCTCGATGACCTCGGCCAGCTTGGGCGAATGGCCGACGATGCCCTCGACATTGAACTTCTCGTCCAGCCGCTCGTGCAGCTGCTTCACCTCGACCTCGAGGGTCTTGGTCTTGAGCGCCCGCTGGATGAGGATCTCAAGCCGCTCGATCTGCACCGGCTTGGTCAGGAAATCCACCGCGCCCCGCTTCATCGCCTCGACGGCCGAGTCGATGCTGCCGTAGGCTGTCATCATGATGACGGCGGGCTTGTTGGGCATCGACAGGGCCTTGTCGATGACCTTGAGGCCGCTTTTGCCCGGCATGCGGAGGTCGGTGATGATCACCTCGAACTCCTGGGCATCCATGAGGTTGAACCCTTCATCGGCGCTCGCCGCGACCGACACATCATAATGCTCCTGCAACGCCTGCTGCAGCCCCTCGCGAGTGTGCTTCTCGTCGTCGACAATCAGAACGCTTGGCACCATGACCGCAATGAAGCCGCCGCCACGCGCCCCGGTCAACGGGAAATGAGACGAGGTGACACACATTATTCTGCTGTTGTGGTGGACCCAGCCTCTGACTTTGTAGCGCTTCCCCTGCCCTACCCCCGATGCTGCGCCTTTCCTTCGCTCTGCTTCTCCTTGGTTCGCTGGCCCTGCCCGCCTTGGCGCAGAGCATATCTAACAAGATTGTCCTCCTCCCCGGCGATGTGGTCTACGCACGTTTCGAGCCCGAGGGGAAAAAAATCCGGCTGGCCCACGCCGGCAAGGAAGTGGACGAGCGGGCCCAGGTGATCTTCAACCTGATGCGGGAAGCGGAGACACTGGCGATCAAGCTCAAGGTGGAGAACAAATTCCCCCAAGACTTCATTTACCAGGTCGTGGTCCGCTCCAAGCGGCTCAACCGGGAAACCCCGATGGACGTGGTGGCTGTGGTCGGCGGCAAACGTGCCTTCGAGGAATTCTCCCCGCTGGTCGACGAAGTGATCTTGTCCGGCTTCAAGCTCGTCCGGTAGGCCGGTGCGCACGCTGGATCGCTCGTCGTTTACCGCCCGCCTGATGAACAGGCTCCGCGGCCTGCCTCCAGCCGGGTCAGGTCCAATCCGACCGAGTCGGGCGTTGATTTTGATCCGGTTATCCCGCCTCATCCGTTCCCGGGCCGTGACCATGCAAAACTCTACGCAGCCGAAACGACCATCCTGTCAGGCGGCTCAGACGGGCACCCCCTCAGACTCCATTGTCATGAATCCGGAATCCACGCACGACCGGGAATTCGTCCATTCCCGGCTCATCGACGCGCCCCAGGAACGGGTCTTTCGCGCATTCGCCCAGCCGGAGCATCTGGCGCGTTGGTGGGGGCCTGTCGGGTTCTCCAGCACCTTCGAGTCTTTCGAGTTCAGGCCGAACGGGGCGTGGCGCCTGGTCATGCATGGGCCCGACGGCGTGAACTATCCAAACGAGAGTATCTTCAGGGAAGTGGTGCCGCCAAGCCGCGTGGTGATAGGGCACCTGGCCGAAGTACATCATTTTTTCCTGACCATCTCGTTCGAGGCACAGGGCGACCAGACCTTGGTTTGCTGGCGGCAGGTCTTCGACACCGCGGAGGAAAAGGAGCGCGTGGCCGCCCTGGTGCTGCCGGCGAACGAGCAGAACCTGAACCGGCTGCAGCTTGCGGTGCAACGTGTCAGGTAGAAAGGTGCCGCCCAACCCTGCGCCATGATCGCTGCGCTCTCCCTTGTCGTCGTTGCCCTCGCGGGGTTCTACTTCATCGCGCTGGGCGTCTCCGCCCTCCTCGTGCCGGCCCGGGCAAGTCGGTTTCTGGCAGGCTTTGCCGGTTCGTCCCGCGCGCACTACCTCGAGCTGATGCTGCGCCTGGTAGTCGGTGGCGCCCTCATCGTGGGGGCCCCCCGCATGCTTTTCCCAGTGGCATTTTCCGTGTTTGGCTGGGTGCTGGTCGTGACCACGGGGGGACTCCTGCTCGTGCCCTGGCAATGGCATCAGCGCTTTGCCCAACGGACCGTGCCCGCCGCGACCCGCTACCTCGCGGCCATGGGGCTGTTCTCCCTGGCTCTCGGCGGCTGTCTCTGGGTGGCGCTTTTCCTTGGCCGTGCCGTCTGACCGGTCATCCCATGGGACGGGCGTTCCGCCCCCCGGAATTCAAATCCGGTAGATCGATTCGGCGTTGCTGACGTAGAGCTTCCTCAATTGGTCCGGCGTCGCCCCGGGCAGGGCGGCGTCGAGGGTGTTGACCCAGCGGGGATAGTCGGTGGCCTGCGTCGACACCGGCCAGTCGCCACCAAACATCACTCGCTCGTAACCGAAACACGCGATGACGTGGTCGAGGTAGGGCTGCAGTTCAGACGGCTTCCACGCCTTATGGTCCGCCTCGGTCACGAGGCCGGAGAGTTTGCACCACACGTTCGGCAGTGCGGCCAGCTCGCGCAATTCCGCCCGCCAGGGATCGAGCCGGCCGGACTTGATGTCGGGCTTGGCGATGTGATCCAGGACGAATTTCACGCCCGGGCACAGTTGCACCAGCCTGATCGTGTTGGCGAGCTGCCAGTGGTTGAGGCAAAGATCAAAGCTCAGTCCATATCTTTCCAGCCGCTGCACGCCGCGCACGAAGTTCGGTTGGAGGCAGAAGGCTGGGTCCGCCTCGAACTGGAGGATGCGGCGGATGCCCTTGATGTGCGGATTGGCCGCCAGACGCGCGAGCGGGGCGTCGGCGCCGTCGCCGAGTTCCAGCGGCGCCCACGGCACGATGCCGCTGCATCGGTTCGGCCACGAGCTGGGTCAGCAGCGCGAAGGCAAACGGCCCGACATTGAAGCTGCGCTCAAAATCCTCGCGTGTGGCGTCGAGGCCCTTGGCGAAAAAGGAGAACGCGTTGTTCACCAGGAAATCTATCCGCCCATGCTGCCGCAGCGTCGCAGCCACGAGCTCCCGGCAGTAATTTTCCCCGGCCAGGTCGCCGGCGACGATGAGCGGCGTGAACCCCGCCGCGGCAAACGCCCGCCGGCCCTGGAAGCGACCGGCGCAGGGGGTGCGGATGGGTGAAGTGGTCATGGGAGAGATACCAGGCAATGATCAACCAAGGAATACGCAGAACACACTGAAACTTCGAAAGCACCCAGGATCCGGGATGTATTCCGTGTATTCCGTGTTTTCTATGGTGACATGGTTGGATCGTTTACGGGCAGAGGACGGCTTTGATATCCGTGCCTTTTGCCGCCAGCATGCGGTGAAACGCGCCGATGCCCTCGGTGAGCGGGAAACGCTGCACCCAGGAATGCGCGTCCACCCGGCCGGCGGCCATCAGGTCGAGCGCCTCCTGCAATTCGCCGAGCTTCGCCGCGTAGGTGCCGAGCACCTGCTTTTCCGGGAGCGTGATGCCGTAGGTATCGAGGGAGAGCTCGTTCTCGTGCAGGCCGATCCAGACCGCAGCCCCACCCGGCCGCAGCGCGTCGAGCGAGGTCTGCTTGGTGCGGGCGGCGCCCACGGCATCCACCGTGAGATCGGCGCCCTCGCCGCCCGTCTCCGCCGCGACGATCCTCGCCACATCCTCTTCCCGCGGGTTGATGATCCGCGCCGCGCCGAGGCTTTGCGCCATGGCCAGCCGCGCCGGGTTCACGTCCGCGACGAGCACGCGCGCCCCGCGCAGCACCCGCATCGCCTGCAGACAGAACAGCCCGATGGGGCCGGCCCCGATCACGAGCACGGTCGCCGCCGGCAGATGGCCGGTAAGATGGCAGACATGAAGGCCGTTGGCCAACGGCTCGGCCAGCGCGGCCGCCTCGGCGGGAACCTGTTCGGGCCAGGAAATCAGGCAGCGGGCGGGCACGTTGACAAACTCCGCAAACGCTCCCGGACGGTGCATGCCGAAAATCTGGCGCTCCGCGCAAAGATGGGTGTCGTCGCGGGCACAACGTGCGCACCGGCCGCACGGCACGAGGGAATTGCTCACCCCGCGGGCCCCCTCAGGCCAATCGCGCACCTCGTTGCCCGTCTCGGCCACGGTGCCGCAGAATTCATGCCCCATCACGAGCGGCGGCGGCCGGCGCGGGCTGCGGTTCTTGAAAGACTCCGATTCGCTGCCGCAGATCCCGCAGGCGGCGACGCGCAGGCGGACCTCGTCCGGCCGCAGCGCGGCCAGGGCGACATCGTCGATTTCCAACCGGTCAAACGCGGGGTATCGCAGGACTCGCATGGCGTGGCAGTGTCGGTGCCTTTCGCGCCGGCCAAATGAAAGGGCGAACCCAATGAAAATTCAGCGCCCGAGGTTCGCGCTCGCCCCCGGCCCGCGCCCGGGGCAACAATTCTGCATGGCCGATCACGTTTCCAAGGATCCCCTGCATGGCGTCACGCTCGAGGCGTTGCTCACGGAACTCGTCGCGCACCATGGCTGGGCGGGCCTGGCCCGGCAGGTGGAGATCCGCTGCTTCATGTTCGATCCGAGCCTCACCTCGAGCCTCAAGTTCCTCCGCCGCACCCCCTGGGCGCGCGCCAAGGTCGAGGAGATGTATCGCCGGCTGAAGGCGGACCGTTCCTGACCGGTGGCCGGGTCCCGCCGCACCTCCCCGATCATTTACCCCCACAACCAGATCATGAACAAAATCCTGCGGTTGCTCCTCGGGGCCGGTCTCCTGGCCGGCGCCGCTTTCGCGGAAAAGATCGACCTCGGCGCCGGCCGCAGCGTGCTCCTGACCGTCCCGGAATCCTGGAGCGCCGGTGAGCCGGAGGCTTCGCCCCCCGGCCGGCCCCCGATGGGCAAGAACCTCCGCTTTGTCCCCAAGAGCGGCAGCAATGACGCCGTGATGATCACCCTCGTTACCGTCCCCGACGACCGGCTGGCCGACCCCGCGGCCCTCGAGACCCTGGTCGCGGATGCATCCGAGCAATTCGTGGCCGGCTCCGTCGAGGGCAAGGCCAACCTGTGGGAGTTTAAGATCGGCCATGCGCGCGGCTTTGCCGTGACGTTCACCGACGCCAATCTCGTCGGCCAGCCGCCCGTCAAGGACGACTACAAGACCATGACCGCATGCTTCGTCTACCTCGGCGACCGCGTGCTGGTATCCGCCACGATCTTCAGTGACGACCCGAAGGGCCCGGCCTACGGCGAGGCGGTGCGGCTGCTGAAATCTCTCGCCGTGTCCCGGCCCAGCGAGGCGATCTGAGCCGGAACAATACAGTGGGAAGTAGCAGCCGACGGAAGGAGGCTGGGGGGTAGGGTGCAGCGAAAACCAGCCTCGTTACCTCGGCTGCTACTCCCTTGGCCGGGGTTCCACTGCGAGGCGTTATACCAGCGGGCGGGCCACGGATTACACCGCTGGGCACGGATGGCTGACTGTTTCCAGTCGTCCGTCATGGCGAGAGAAGGTCGGGGCGGTTGCCCTCAACCGCCCTCGCGGGGGACAGGGCCGTTGAGGGCAACGGGCCCCTACCCTAGTGCTATCCAACACGGGACGTTGGTCCCACGAATCTATCCGTGATCATCCGTGCAATCCGTGGTGAAACGGCTTCGGCCGCTCAGCTCTGCAGCATCCGCACGCGGCGGTGCTTCTGCGGGAACTGCAGCGTCACGACCGTGCCCTTGCCTTCCTTGCTCTCGAAGCCGACGTGCCCGCCATGGTCGCGCATGATGCGCTGCACGATCATCAGCCCGAGCCCGTGGCCGCCAGCCTTGGTCGTGTGGTAGGGCGAAAAGAGCTTGCCGAGATCTTCGGTCCGGATGCCGCTGCCGGTGTCGGCGATGAGGATGAAGACGGAATCGTCGTCGGCGCGCACCCGGATGTTCAGCTTTCCGCCGGCCGGCATCGCCTCCATGGCGTTCTTCAGCAGGTTGAAGAACACCTGCTTCAGCTGGTTGCGGTCGGCCATGATGACGGGCGTGGTCGCGGGCAGCTCGCCGTCGACCACCAGGCCGCGGTCCTCGATCTCCTTGCCCTGGAAACGCAGCACGTCCTCGATGACCTCGACCACGTTGACCTCCGCCAGGTCGGGCGGGCGCGGCCGGATGGCCTCGAGAAAATTCCGGATGATGCCATCCAGCCGCGTGACCTCGGCTTGGCAGATCTGGATGGATTCGCCCAGGGAGTCGGCCTCCTTCGACCCCTTCAGCTTGCGCAGTTTCCGGTCAATCAGCTGCAGGTGGATCGTGAGCGAGTTGAGCGGATTGCCCAGCTCGTGCGCCACGCCGGCGGCGAGCAGCAAGATGGAGGAGACCTTCTCGTTCTCGATCAGCTCGGCGGTCGACTGCTTCTCCGTGGTGATGTCGGAGAGGATGATGACATAGCGCGCCGCGCCGCCCTCGCCTTCGCTGAACGGCACCATGTAAAGCCGGACGACCCGCGCGGCCGGGTAGGTCAGCTCAAACTCGCGCGTGACGACCGGCGAACCGGGGCCGCCGACACCCTCGAGCGAGCCGCGCAGGCCGGGCACGAGCCGCCAGAGCGAGGCCGCCACGCCCTCCCCCGCCTTGAAGCCGATGAGCGAGGCCGCCGCGTCATTGGCGTAATCGATGGCCCCGTCGGCCGTGATGACCAGCACGCCCTCCTGCAGGGTGTTGAACACGGTCTCGAGCAGCGCCCGCTCGCGGGCCAGCCGCTGGACCAGCGTGCGCAGGCCCGCCGGGTCGAGCCGGTCCAGGCGGTCGAGCACCTTGTCGAGCGGGTTGGGTTTCTTGGCGGACATGTCGCGGAAGTTGGCCAGAGGATTCAACCTGCTGCAAGGTTGTAGGGCGGGATCGCTGATCCCGCCTGCCTTTCCTCATGGGAGGGTCGGCCTCCCGGCCGACCGCGGCCGGTCAGGAGACCGGCCCTCCACAGCGAGACCGGCGATCCCGCCCTCGACTTCAACTAAACAACGTCAGCTGCCCCTCGAGATCGCGCGGCTGGGCAAAGAGCTTGCGCAGGAAACTGTCGCGGTGGACGGCGCTGCGACCGCGCTTGAGGATGGCCTCGCGGTGCTCCTCGGTGCCGTAGCCCTTGTGCTGGGCGAAACCGTAGCCGGGGTACGTGCGGTCGAGGGCATCCATCACCCGGTCGCGCGTGACCTTGGCGATGATGGACGCCATCGCGATACAGAGTGAACGGCCGTCGCCGCTGACGATGCCCTGGTGCGGATACGGGAAATGCCGCAGCGGCAGTCCGTCGACGAGGATGCGGCACGAGACCGTCGGGACGAAGGCCGCCTTCTCTGCCTCGCTGGCGAACAGGTCCGGCTCCACCTTCAGCTGGAACGCCGACGCCGGGTAGATGCCCTCCAGCGCGCGGCGCATCGCCAGTTTGGTCGCGCCGAGGATGTTGAGCGTCTCGACCTCCGCCACGTCGGCCGAGCCGAAGGTTGCGTGGATTTGCCCCGCCGCCACCAGCTCCTCGAACTCCGCATAAAGGTCCGCGCGCTCGGCGGGGGACAGCTGCTTGGAGTCATTGACGCGGCCGGACTTGGAGACGGCCCAGCGGCCCTCGAGAAATTCCTGCGTCACCAGCACGGCGCCCGCCACCACCGGGCCGGCGAGCGCCCCACGCCCGGCCTCGTCCACGCCGATCAGGCTCCCGAAGCCGCTGAGCTGCTTCAGGTCGAATCCGCGGAGTTGCCGGCGTTTGGCCATCGTCGTCAGGCGCGGCTCACCGCTTCCACTCGGTCTTCTCCTTCGGCACGGGCAACGGCAGCTCGTCGAGCTTGCCGGCGGCGGACACGACCTCGTAGCAGGTGCGGAAATGGAGCTTGGCAAAATCTCCCAGCGCCCGCGCGCCAAATTTTTCAATGAGCACCGACGCCTGCGCCTTGGCCGGCGCGCCGGCGCCCTTCTGGAGCTTGTCGCCGAACTCGCGCGACAAGGCGTTCATCACGCGGACAAACTCCGCGCGCGCCACGATCGAGGCCGCCGCGACCACCGGGTCCTCCTCGGCCTTGGTGCGCATGTCCAGTTGGAAGCGCTCCAGGCCTTTCTTCTTCATCTCGCGCTGGACGAGCGGCTCCTTGGAAAACTGGTCGAGCAGGCCGCGCGGCACCCACTTGCGCTTCAGGGCCGCATCGAGGGCGTCGGCGTGGTGCTGGGCGAGCAGCCGGTTGAGGCTGGCGAACGGCCGGCCCATGACGCGGTTGTATTCGGGCATCGTGATGTAGCGCGACTCCACGACCACGCCCGGCGTGGCGCGGATGATGTCGTCGAGCTTGAGGATCTGTGAGTCGACGATGGTCTTGCTGTCGCGCACCCCGGCCTTGAGCCAGGCCTGCACGGCGGATTCGTCGGCGATGACGGTCGCGGCCACGACCGGGCCGAACAGGTCGCCCTTGCCGCTCTCGTCCAACCCCGCGTGGGCTTCGAACCAGTCGGGGTGCAGCACCTCGTCGTAGCCCAGCTTGGGCGCGCCGGTGACCTCGGACTCGATGACGTTTTGCACGAAATCCTCGGTGTCCTTGCCGGCGACGACCACCTTGCCGCTGGTGTAGGCGGTGACATTGACCTTGGGGCCCTTGAAGGCGAACCGGGCATAGGGCACCTCGACCTGCTCCCAGTGCTTGGCCGCCGTGGCGGCACGGAGCTTCTCCATCTGCGCGTCGTCGAGCTTGATGGTGTAGCTGGTGATCTTCTTCGGTTCCTCGAAGTCCGGGTCGGGCTTTTTGGCCATGGGGAGTAGATGGCCACAAAAAGGCGCAAAAACACACCAAAAAGTAACCTCAGCCTGAACAATGCTTTGGGACCACGGATTACACGGATTGCACTGATCAAGGCAGGAGAAACTCCCGTCGTGATCCACCGATTAAACAGTTCTCAGAGTTCGATCCACCCCAATCCGTGGCATCCCTGCCAACCGTGGATAAACGGATCGGATGAACCCCGGCTATTTTTGTGTCTCTTCTCGCCTTTTTGTGGCTAATCCTGCCGGTCCCGTGGCCCACTCCAAAAAGCTCATCGACCGACGTCCGGCTTTCCAGATCGCCCTCCACGCCTGGTATCGCGTCCACCAGCGCAAGCTGCCGTGGCGGGACGCCCCCTCGCTCTACCAGACCGTCGTCTCGGAGTTCATGCTGCAACAGACGCAGGTCGCGACCGTCCTCCCCTACTTCGACCGCTGGCGGCGCGAACTGCCGGACTTTCCCTCCCTCGCCGGTGCCTCCGAGGCCCGGGTGATGAAACTCTGGGAGGGCCTCGGTTATTACTCCCGGGCCCGCAATCTCCGTAAACTCGCGCAAGCCTATGTCGCCCTGCCCAAACCGCCGCACACGCCGGCCGAGTGGCGCAAGCTGCCCGGCATCGGGCCCTACACCGCCGCCGCCATCACGAGCATCTCGTTCGGCGAACCCGCCGCCGTCGTGGATGGCAACGTCGTCCGCATTCTCGCCCGGCTGACCGGCGAAGGCCGGTTGTTCCGGGACGGCACCGCGGCCGTGAAGCACTTCACCCCGCTGGCCGACGCGCTCGTGATCGATTCGGATCCCGGCGAGCACAACCAGGCGATGATGGAACTCGGCGCGACGGTCTGTTTCCGGCAAAATCCACTGTGCCCCACCTGCCCCGTCGCGAAATTCTGTTCCGCCTACCGCCACGGTGATCCGGCAAGACTGCCGCGCCTGAAACCCAAGCGGATAGAGCAGATGTTCGTAATACGAACATTCTGCCTGGATCGCGGCCGGCTCCTGCTCCGCCGCGGCCACGCCGGGGCGAAGCGCCTCGCCGGCTTGTATGAGCTGCCGGAGGCCGCCGATCTCGGCGTGAAACCGACGGCGAAAACACTGCTCGCCACCAAGCGCCGCGCCATCACGCGCTTCCAGATCACGGAGTCGATCCACGCCCTGAAGCCGTCCGCCGCGCTGAAGAAGCTCATCACAAAGAATGAAACCCTGGAGTGGGTGCCGCTGAAGCAGCTCGACCGCCTCACCCTCTCCGGACCGCACCGGCGCTGGATCGGGGAATTGCTGAAGCGGTAGGGCGCGGACTCTCATCCGCGCCGCAGCGGCGACCAGCTTTCGGCTTAACGATGCAGGGGGACGCCGGCCATGGGGGTAGCAGACGAGGTAACGAGGCTGGTTTCGCGGCGCAGCTTGCCCCAGCCTCCCTACGTCGGCTGCTACTTCGCCCTGAATGGTCCAGGCTTACTCCGCCGGCCCAGGCGCCAGGGCCCTCCACGAAGCCGCTGCCCGCTTGCCGGCTCACCCTCCCCGGGTATGGTCGCCCTGTCCTGGCCGCATCGGGCCGGTCCCACCCTCATGACAAACCCTCCCCTGCCCGCTGCCTCCCTCTTTGACCGCATGGGCGGGCGCGCCACCCTCGCCAAGCTGTTGCGCCGGTTCTATGCCGACGTGCGCCAGCACCACGAAATCGGACCGATCTTCGCCCGCCACATCGAAGACTGGCCGGCCCATCTGGAGACCATCGCCGATTTCTGGTCGGGCGCCACCGGCGGTCCCGCCCAGTATCGCGGCCAGATGCCCGCGAAACACATGCCGCTCGGTCTGGAGGAAAGACACTTTGAAGCCTGGCTGGATCTGTGGTGTCGGCACTGCCACGCGCACCTGCCCGCTCCGGAGGCGGTGGAAATGATCCGCCTCGCCGAGACCATCGGCCAGCGGCTGCGCCAGCTCGTCGCCCGCCCCGGCAGCGGTTGACCCGATGGCGCGCCAGCCCGTGACCGGCGGCGGCGAAGGGACTAGCCACCCTACCGGCCGAACCGGGCCACCACCAGCTCCTCGACGCGTTTCTTCGAGGCCAGCACCTCCTCGACGGTCAGGCGCGGGCTGAGCTCGATGACGAGTGTGTGCCCGGGGCGCCAGAAGCTGCTGACCATCTCAAAGTCGATCTTGCCCGAGCCGATGGGCTGGTGGTCGCGGCCCTCGGCGCTGACGTCGTGCAGATGGAAGCCGAGGGCATTAGGCGAGTTTTTCTCCAGGTGTTCGCGGTGGTTCAGCAGGCACATGTTCTGCTTGATCTGGGCGTGACCGGTGTCGTGCCAGTAGCCGCAGGCCGCCGGGCGGGCCATCAGCTCAAGCAGCGCCGGGTGGTCGGCGTCGAGCGGCAGCTCCTCGAATTTTTCCCGGTTCTCGAAGCCCAGCTTGATGCCTTTCTGCTCGGCGTAGGGCAGCAGGTCCACCAGGCCCTGCTTCGTGTTTTCCCAATAGGGCGGCATGCGCTTGACCAGCTTGCCCAGGGATTTGGCCAGTAACTTCTGGTAGTCCGGGTCGGCGGACAGGTCCGTGCCCTCGTGGGTGTCGAGATAGTCGTCCACCTTGCGGGCCGGGTTGAACCAGAAGAATTCGGTGGCCCCGAGATGCATGACGATCTTGGTGGCCTTGACCTGATGGGCAAAGTCAACGGTGCGCTTGCTCTGCCGCAGCCACTGGTCGCGCTCGCGGGCGTCGAGTGACGAGGGCATGTAGAGGTTGGGCGCGGCATGCGTGACGCCGGTCGGCAGCGGGCAGAAATTGTGGACGGAGGCGACCTTGATGACGCCATCCTCGACGGCCCTCAAAATGCCGGGCACGAGGATGATCTTGATGCCGTGGCTCAGCTCGACCCACTCGAAGCCAAGGCCCGCCATCTCCTGGAGCATCTCGTAGCCGTCCGAATGGCGGTGCGAGCACCAGCAGGAGGAGAGGGCGACGATGGGCTTCATGACGGGGGCTGAACTAGGACAGGTGAAGCACGCGGAATCAAGCGTCGGAGCAGGTTACACCGTTGCCGGCTGCTGCCGGCCCGGTGTATGTCCCGGGTTCTTGCTGCGCAAAACCCGGGCATAAACTGAACCGGCCGGACTTCCGATGAAGTCCGGCCGGTTAAAAAGAAAAAGGCTGGAAAGGCTTACTCCGCGTAACGGCGGCGCAACATGGCGGTGAAGGCCATGACCTTGTTTTTGCGGCGCTTGCGCTCGGACGGCTTCTCGGCGTAGCGCTTCATGCGCACATCCTTGATGATGTTCTCGCGTTCGAGCTTCTTCTTCATGCGGCGCAGCGCACGGTCGATCGGCTCATTCTTGCGCATCTTGATCTCAATAGGCATGGGAAAGGGTGGTTGGGCGTTGTAGAAAAGGAGCAAGAAGCCATCCGCTCCGGCCACCGTCAACCCCTATTTTTTCAGGCCACAATCCGTGGGCCGGGCGGGTCGGCCCGACGAGTCGCGGCTCATCCGGAGGATTCGCCCTACCATATGCCAGTTTAGGACTTGCGCGGCTAACCGGGCGGGATTCCCATCACCTTCCGTGGCTTCCCCCGACCAGAATTTCGTCCACCTGCATGTCCACAGCGACTACAGCCTGCTGGACGGGGCCTGCCGCATCGACCGCCTGATGGACCGCGCCTCGACCCTCGGCATGAAGGCCCTCGCCCTCACCGACCACGGCAATCTCTTCGGTGCGATCGAATTCTACAACCAGGCCAAGGCCCGGGGCATCAAGCCGCTCGTCGGGTGCGAGCTCTACCTCGCCGCCGGTTCCCGGCTCGAACGCACCGGCCGGTCCGACGAGGGCAAGAGCATCTACCATCTCGGTCTGCTCGCCCGCGACCTCACGGGCTACCAGAACCTCCTCAAGCTCGTCTCCGACGCCCACCTCAAGGGCTTCTACTACAAGCCGCGCACGGACCTGGAGACCCTCGCCCGGCATGCGCAGGGGCTCATCGGTTTCACCGGCTGCCTCGCCTCGCTCGTGCCGCAGCACCTGCTCAACGACAACTTCGAGGCGGCCCGCCAGGCCTGCGGCCGCTTCGTGGAAATCTTCGGTCGCGAGAACTATTTCGTCGAGATCCAGGACCACGGCATCCCCGAACAGCGCAAGGTCATCCCCGGCCTGCTCAAGCTGGGCGAGGAATTCGGCCTGAAGGTCATCTGCTCGAACGACGTCCATTACGTCAACTCCGCCGACGCCGGCCCGCACGACACCCTGCTCTGCATCCAGACCGGCTCGAAGATCGCCGAGGAGAACCGGATGAAGTTCTCCGGCACGCAATTCTACCTGAAATCGCGCGAGGAAATGGCCCACACTTTCAGCGAGGTGCCCGATGCGGTGACCAACACCCAACTCGTCGCCGAGATGTGCGACCTCACCATCCCCTTCCCCAAGGGGTCCGAGCGCTACCCGAAATATCCGCTGCCGCCCGAGGTGAAGACCGACCGCACCGGCTACCTCAAGGCACTCTGCCTCACCGGCCTGCAGCAGCGCTACGGGGTGGACTACACGAAACCCGCCCAGGCCAAGGATCCGGCGCTCGCCCGGGTCCTCATCGAACGGCTCGATTTCGAGCTTTCGATCATCGCGAAGACGGGCTTCGTCGACTACTTCCTCGTCGTCTGGGATTTCATCGACTGGGCCCGGCAGCAGGGCATCCCCGTCGGCCCGGGCCGCGGCTCGGGCGCCGGCTGCATCGTCGCCTACCTGCTCGGCATCACCAACCTCGACCCGCTCCGCTTCAAGCTGCTCTTCGAGCGGTTCCTCAACCCCGAGCGCGTGTCGCCGCCGGACTTCGACATCGACTTCTGCATGCGCCGCCGCGGCGAGGTCATCCAATACGTCCGCCAGAAATACGGCGACCAGTGCGTGGCCAACATCATCACCTACGGCACCCTCGGCGCCAAGATGGTCGTCCGCGACGTCGCGCGCGTCCACGACCTGCCCTACGCCGACGCCGACCGGCTGGCCAAGATGATCCCCGATGAGCTCAACATCGAGCTCAAGGCCGCGATCGAGAAGTCCGCCGAGCTGCGGAACGAATACGAGACGAACCCGGTGGCGAAAAAGATCCTCGACCAGGGCCTCGTGCTCGAGGGCATGGTGCGCAACACCGGCAAGCACGCCGCCGGCATCATCATCACCGACCGGCCGCTGGAGGAGTTCGTCCCCCTCACCCTGCAGGAGGGCGACATCACGGTGCAGTTCGACATGAACGCCGTGGGCAAGCTCGGCCTGCTGAAGATGGACTTCCTCGGCCTCAAGACGCTCACCGTCATCGCCGACGCCATCGACAACGTCCGTCGCACCGCCGACCCGAAGTTCGACATCGAGGCCGTCGGCTTCGAGGACCCGAAGACCTACGCGCTCCTCAACTCCGGCCGCACGACTGGTGTGTTCCAGCTGGAGTCCGGCGGCATGCAGGCGCTCTGCCGCCAGATCGGCCTGTCCTCGATCGACGAGATCGTCGCCCTCATCGCCCTCTACCGCCCGGGCCCGATGGAGTGGATTCCCGACTACGTCCGCGGCAAGAAGGACCCGGCCACCGTCCAGTTCCCGCACCCGCTCCTCGAGGAGGTCTGCCGCGAGACCTACGGCGTCATGGTCTACCAGGAGCAGGTCATGGAGGCCGCCAAGATCATCGCCGGCTACACGCTCGGCGGCGCCGACATGCTGCGCCGCGCCATGGGCAAGAAGGACGAGAAGGCGATGGCCGACGAGCGCGCCAAGTTCGTCGAGGGCGCCGCCCGGGTGAACCAGATCGACGCCAAGACGGCCAACTCGATCTTCGACATCCTCAACAAGTTCGCCGGCTACGGCTTCAACAAGTCCCACTCCGCCGCCTATGCGGTGCTCAGCTACCAGACCGGCTACCTGAAGGCCAACCACCCGGTGCAGTTCATGGCCGCCATGCTCACCGCCGAGCTCGGCAACTCCGACAAGGTCGCCCACTTTGTCGCCGAGTGCGAGGCGATGGACCTCCAGGTGCTGGGACCGAACGTCAACGAGTCGCGCGTGAACTTCACGCCGGTGGCTTCGCGTCTCATAGGGGCGCCGCTGGCCGGCGACCGGGCTTCGTCGAGCGACGCCCCCACGTTCAACGCCATCCGCTTTGGCCTGGCCGGCATCAAGGGCGTCGGCGAGCAGGCCGCGCAGAAGATCCTCGACGAGCGCGAGGCCCACGGACCGTTCAAGGACTTCGCCGATTTCACCGCCCGCGTCGATCCCCGCGCCCTGAACAAACGCGTGCTGGAACACCTCGTGAAGACGGGCGCCTTTGACTTCAGCGGCGCGGCGCGCAAGCAGCTCTTCGACCGCATCGACGCCGCCATCGCCGGCGCCGCCGCGCAGGCCCGCGACAAGGCCGCCGGCCAGAACACCTTCCTCGACATGCTCGCCGAGGACGCGCCGAAGCCCGCCGCCCGCACCGGGGCCAACGGCCACACCCAGCACACGACGACCGACGCCGATTTCTCCGCCACCGAACGCCTCCAGTTTGAGAAGGAGCTGCTCGGCTTCTACGTGTCCGGCCACCCGCTCAACGCCTACGCCGGGCTCGCCGAGGCGCTCTGCACGCACACCGAGGAGTCGGTTCTGCTGGAAGGCGATCGCATCGAGTTCCGCCTCGCCGGCATCATGAGCGGCATCAACAAGAAGCTCTCGAAGCGCGACAACCGCCCCTGGGCGTTCTTCAACCTAGCGAGCAAGCGCGCCACGATCGCAGTGAACATGTATGCCGACGCCTACGAGAGCTACAGCAAGCACCTCGGCGAGAACCAGGCCGTCGTCTTGCTCGGCACCGTGATGAAGGGCAACGACGGCGCCCGGCTCAACGTGAAGGAACTCTATCCGCTCGACGCCTACCTGCCGAACAACATCCGCAAGGTCACGTGGCTGCTCGACCCGGAACACGCCGGGGTGCCGGATTTCCTCCAAAAGCTCCGCACCACGATCAATACCTCCGGCGGCGAGTCGCGCGTCGAGCTGGCGTTCCTGTTCGAAGGCCGCGCCGCGCCCATCGCCGAAGTCGCATCCGCGCTCAACTGGCGCGTGGCGCCCGCCACGTTTCAAGATCTCCGCGCCCACCCCGCCGTCGCCGGCGCCGCCATCGAAGCCCGCCGCCCCGAGCTGAAGGAAGTCAAGGGCTGGGGTGCCAAGCGCGGCTGACCCGGTTGCGCTGCGCTCCGCAATGCAAGATTGACCGCCTTGCCGGACTGGACTTCCTTCCGAACAGGGGGCCCCGACTGACATGCATATCCCAACCGTGTGGCGAATCCTCGCAGCTTGCTGCCTTCTTTCCGGCCCTTGGTCCCGCCTGCCGGCCGCCGACAAGCCCGTGGGCTTCAGCCCCACCACGGCCGGGGAGATCCCGGTCGAGTATTTCTTCCGGCCACAAGCCGTGAAGTCGGCCAGCCTGAACCCTGCGGGCACCCATGTGGCGGCCGTGACCCAGAACCACGTGAAGGACTTCGCCTCGCTGGTGCTATTCAACCTCGCAGCCGGCACATCGAAGGGCTTGAACGGCAAGACCGACCTCAATATCGGTTCCTGCTGGTGGGCCGGCGACGAGCGGGTGGTTTTCTCGGTCGTCAAGGACAACCACTACGCCTGGGGACTTTACGCCGCGCCGCGCGACGACCCCACGCGCGTCACGACTCTGAATTCTTATGATGCGGTCGAAGTGCTGGGCCGCCCGCGAACCCGTCCCGACAACCTCCTCCTGTGGGTGCGCCAATCGGCCCGCAACGAGGGGCGGGACCAGGGCGTCCTGGAAATCGATCTACGCCGCAATCAGAAATTCGGCGAACCCTGGAATGTGCGGCGCTCGATTCCGATTCCCCATCTCAGCACCGGCGTGCTGCGCTGGTTCCGGGACCGCGAGGGCGAGGTGCGTTACGCCCTCGCGCACAATGATGGAGCCATCCAGTTGCTGCGGCAGGAGGACGACGGTCACTGGACCCTCGTGACCATTGACCTCGATGCCGACCAGCCGCTCGCGGTTGATACGGACAATCACGTGCTGTTTGTCGCGCATCGCAACGCCACCGGCGGTCGCGATCTCATGCGCCTGAACGTCACAGATGGCACCCGCGGACCGGTCCTGCATGGCGACGAAAAATATGATTTCAGTCAAGGCCGCCTGTATTACTCCGGCAGCGAGCGCGAGGTCGTCGGCCTGGCCTACGCCCGGCAGGCGCTGGCGCAGGTCTGGTTCAAGCCCGAGGACGAAGACCTGCAGCGCAGCATCGACGCGGTGCTGCCCGCCGAACACCTCAATACCATCAGCAGCCGCAGCCAGGACGGACAACAACTCCTGATCGTCAGTTCCTCCGACCGGCACCCGGGCTCGCTCTTCCTGCTCGATCGCACCACGTCCAGATTGAAGCAGCTCGCCGAGTTTGCCCCTTGGTTGCCCGAGAAGCTCATGGCCCCGGTCCGGCTGATGTCCTACCGCACCCGTGACGGACTGAAACTCGACGGCTACGTGACGCTGCCCCTGAACCGCGACGAATCCCGGCCCGGCCCGATGATCGTGCTGCCGCACGGCGGCCCCTGGGTGCGCGACACCTGGGGCTTTGACGCCGTGAGCCAGTTCTTCGCCAGCCGCGGCTACATCGTATTCCGACCCAACTACCGTGGCTCCGCCGGCTACAACACCGAGATCAGCAAGACGCCACAGTTCGAATTCCGAAAAATGCACGATGACGTCACTGATGGGGTCCAGGCCCTGGTCACCGCCAAGATCGCCGACCCCGCGCACCTCGCCATTGTAGGTGCGAGCTTTGGTGGTTACCTCGCCCTCAGCGGGGTCGCCTTCGAACCCGGCCTCTACCGCTGTGCGGTGACCATAGCCGGCGTGTTCGACTGGGAGACGATGATGAAGGAGGACCGGCAAAACGAAAATAACTTCCGCGCCGCCTGGCTGCGCCGGAACATCGGTGAACCGAAACAGCAGCGGGAGAAGTTTGAGGCCATTTCGCCCTACCACTCCGTCGCGCAGATCAAGGCGCCGGTCTTTGTCGCCCACGGCAAGGATGACACCAATGCCGATACCGGCCAGTCACGCCGGCTGGTCAAGGCCCTGAAGCAGGCCGGCGTGCGCTATGAGGCACTGTTCATCCCGGACGAGTCGCACGGCCTGGCAGAAATGAAACACCGGGTGGAACTCTTCACCCGCATCGAAGCGTTCTTGCAGAAGAACCTCTGAACGACTCTGCTGCCGCGGTGTCGACTTCCGCGATCCTCAACCAAGCCGCACGCGTCCTCAAACTGGTGCAGACGGGCACCCCAGCCGACCAGGCGCTGCGGGAGTCGCTGACGCAGGACCGGCACTTCACCGCGCCCGCCGAGCGCCGGGGTGTCAGCCGGGCGGTCTTCACCTATTACCGCTGGTGGCGCTGGCTCGCTGAAAAGGATTCGCTGCAGAAGCAGCTGACCGCCGCCCTGGAGCTGCAGGCCCGCTTCGACCAAAACCCCGCGAGCTTCAAGCCCGAGGCCCTCGCCGCCCGCGCCGTGCCGGAGTGGTTTTCAGCCGCGATTGCCTGGCCCGAGGTAGGGGCCGTTGCCCCCAACGGCCCGTCGGCGGATGCCGCTGACAACCCAAGGGCGCTTGGGGGCAAGCCGTTTCGACGAGCTCAAGGCCCCGAGCCAGTCGAGGGGCGCCCCTACCCAACCGAGGCCGCATTGCTAATGCAATGGCAGCGCGAGCCGGCGCTCTGGATCCGCGCCAAGGCGGGCACCGGCGCGGCGCTCACGAAAAAGTTGAGCCATATCATGCCCGCCCGGCAGTCGGCCGACGCCCTGCGTTACACCGGCCTGACCGACCTCTACCGCACCAAGGAATTCCAGGCCGGCGAATTCGAGATCCAGGACCTGGCCTCGCAGCTCGTCAGCCTGGCCTGCGCGCCGCGGCCGGGTGAAACCTGGTGGGACGCCTGCGCCGGCGAGGGCGGCAAGACGATGCACCTCTCCGACCTCATGCAGAACAAGGGGCTCATCTGGGCCAGCGACCGCTCCCTGCGCCGGCTGGCCAAGCTCAAGCAACGGGCCGCCCGGGCCCAGGTCTTCAATTTCCGCGCCGCCCCGTGGGCAGGCGGCACGAAGCTGCCGACCCAGGCGAAGTTCGACGGCATTCTGATCGACGCCCCCTGCAGCGGCGCCGGCACCTGGCAGCGCAACCCGCACGCCCGGTGGACGACCACGCCGAGGGACGTGGCCGAACTCGCCGCCGTGCAGACGAACCTGCTCAATCAGGTCGCCGGCTCGCTCAAGCCCGGCGGCCGGCTCGTCTACTCCGTCTGCACCCTCACCCGCGCCGAGACGACCGCCGTCGCCGCCGCGTTCACCGCCGCCCACCCGGAACTCGAACCGGTTCCCGTGGTTGTAGCCGGGCTCGCGGAGCCCGGTTCCGGACCGGGATCAGCGGCCCCGGCCACCTCGTTCCTCTGGCCGCACGAGCTGAACGCCAACGGCATGTTCATCGCGATATGGAGAAAGAGGTAGGGCGCGGATTCCGTTCCGCGCCGCCCGACGGCGGCGAAGGGACTCGCCGCCCTACCCGCCATACCATGTCCGACCAACCACCCAAGATCGACAGCGCCACCGTCCGCGCCGACTACAATTCGATCAACACGGTGCTGCATTACACGCGCGCCGCCCACTTTGTCGGCCTGTGGAAATCGGAAAAGGAACTGATCACCCGTTACCTGCCCGACCGGCAGGCCCACCTGCTTGAGGCCGGCTGCGGCGCCGGGCGCGTGGCCGTCGGACTCTGGCACGAGGGCTACCGGAACCTGACCGGCTTCGATTTTTCCAGCGAGCTGATCGAGCAGGCCAAAAACCTCGCCGCCGAGCACGGCATCGCAGGCATCACCTTCCACGAGGCCGACGCGACGAATTTGGTAGGGGCGCTTGCCCTCAAGCGCCCAGCCTGGGCCGTTGAGGGCAACGGCCCCTACCCTGAATCCTCTTTCGACGGCGTGCTCTTCCTGTTCAACGGCCTGATGCAGATCCCGGGACGCGAGCACCGGCGCACGGCGATGCGGGAACTGCACCGCGTTTGCCGGCCGGGTGGGCACTTCATCTTCACCACCCACGATCGCGAGGATCCGAAGGACCTCAAGGAATGGGAGAAGGAGGCCCGGCTCTGGGCGCGTGGCGAACAGAATCCGCGCCTCGTGGAGTTTGGCGACCGGTACTTCACCGACGACAACGGCAACACCTTCATGCACCTGCCGGACAAGAAGGAAGTTTTCGAGGACCTGGCGGCGACCGGGTGGACCCACGTCCACGACCGGACGCGCAACGAGCTGGCCAGCGAGACACCCAAGGTACGGAATTTTTCCGACAACTGCCGGTTCTGGGTGGTACACCGGTAGGGACCCGTTGCCCCAACGGCCCAGGGCGCTTGAGGGCAAGCGCCCCTACCGTTTCAGCTTCGCCTCAAGCCCCGCCTTCACCGCCGGCCACTCCTCCGCGGTGATGCTGAAGATCGCGGTGTCGCGCACGAAGCCGTCGTGGCGGGCCTGGTATTTGCGCAGCACCCCCTCGAAGGTCGCGCCGAGGCGCGTGATGGCCGTGCGTGACGGGGCGTTGCGCTCGTCGGTCTTCAGCTGCACGCGCCAGGCCCCGAGGTCCTCGAAGGCGTGGCGCAGCTGCAGGAATTTCGCCTCCGTGTTGAGCGCAGTGCGCTGCGCCTCGGGTGCCAGCCAGGTGTTGCCGATTTCGAGACCGCGATTGGGCCTCCGAATGTCGAGGAAGGTGGTCGCCCCGACCACGCGGTTGTCGCTCACGCGCACCGTGGCCCAACCCACGGCGGTGCCCGCCGCCTGGTTTTTCAAAATTGCCTCCAGCCACCTGGTCATCTCGCCGGTCTCGCCGAGCGGCGGGGTCAGGAAATAGCGGAAGGTTTCGGGGTCGCTCGCCGCCGCGAGCAACCCGGGGAGGTGGGCGTGAGCCAGCGGCTCGAGCCGCACGTGGTGGCCGGCCAGCCGCACGGGCTTGGGCGCAAAGTCGGGGGTCATGGCCGCCAGCATGAGCCATGGTCCGCCCGGCCCAAGCCAGAATCAGCCGGCGACCTGCCCAATGTCCGTTCCGGCTAATATCGATTTGTCAGTCTTGCGCCGACCGGCCGGCCACGCATTCTCTCCGCATCATGTCCCTGCTGCTCACCGACCGCGGCCTCCTTTGGCTCGGCGCCCTGCTCTATCTCGCCGGATTCCTGACCGGCCTGGTAGCCTTGACCCGGCGGCAGTCCCCGGCCGGCCTGCGCACCATTCTCCACACCCTGCTGGTCGGCGGCTGGGGCTTCCAGATGGCCGGGCTCTATGTCCGCGGCCTCGCCGTCGGTGGCTGCCCGCTGGGCAACACCTTCGAGATCGTCCAGTTTGTCGCGTGGTCGGCGATGGTGGTGTATTTCTTCGTCGGCACCATCTTCCGCAGCAGCCTGCTCGGGCTGTTTACCGCCGGTTATGCCGCGACGCTGGCGCTCGTGTCGCTGCTGCTGCCCCAATGGGACCTGACCCGCGGGCTCAAGCTTTTCGGCCACAATCCCTGGATCGAGCTGCATGCCGCGCTCGCGGTGTTCAGCTACGGGGTCTTCGGCCTCCTGGCGATGACCGCCCTCATGCATCTGTTGCAGAACTGGAGTCTGAAGCACAAGCGTCTCAACGGCCTGTTCTGGTTCCTGCCTTCCGTGGTGCAGCTCGACCAGATCAACGTCCGGCTGCTCCTCCTCGGCGTGGGCCTGCTCACGATCTCGCTCGGCGTCGGCGCCAGCTGGTGGGTGCGCAACCTGGACTCGGTCGACGTGCCCAAGCTCGTCGTGACCGTGGGCGTGTGGGCCGCCTACCTCCTCGTGGGGGTGCTGCGCTGGCGGGCGCGGCTCGTGGCCGGACGCTTCGCCTGGGTCTGCCTCCTGATGTTCTTCGTGGCCCTGCTGTCACTCGGCCCGGTGAACTCCAGCCGGCACCACCAGGTCCCCCTCCGCCCCGTCCGCTGACCATGGAGCCCACCCCGCGCGTTCTCTTTCTCCTTGGCGCGAGCCACCGCACGGCGACGCTGGCCGTGCGGGAAAAGCTGTCGCTCGATGAAACCCGGGCCGCCGCCCTCGCCGCCCGGCTGCGGGCCATCACCGGCGTGAATGAGTTCACCCTGCTCAACACCTGCAACCGCGTGGAGCTCTATGGCGTGGCCCATGCGCCCGAAACCATCGCCGCGCTGCGCACCGCGCTGTGCGAGATCACGGGTTGCACGCCGGCCGAGCTGGATGCCGCCGGCTTCCTGCGGCACAATCACGAGGCCATCGCGCACCTCTTCTCGGTCGCGTCGGGCCTCGATTCCCAGATCGTGGGCGAGACGGAAATCCTCGGCCAGGTCAAGCAGGCCTACGATGCGGCGCTGGCGCAGCGCTGGACCGGCCCGGTGCTCAACCGGGTGTTCCAAAAAACCTTCCAGGCGGCCAAGCACGTCCGCACCCACACCGGCATCGGCGCGGGCCAGATCAGCATCGCCACCGTGGCGGTGGACCTGGCCGGGCGCATCTTTGGCGAGCTGGCGACCAGCCGGGTGCTCGTCGTCGGCGCCGGCGAGATCGGGCTGAAGACCGCACAGGCCTTCCAGAGCCGCGGTGCCACCGGCATCACCGTGGCGAGCCGCACCCTGTCCAACGCCGAGGCCGCCGCCACCTTGACCGGCGGCTGGGCCGCCAGCCTCGCTGAGCTGCCCGAGTTGCTGGCCACGGCCGACATCGTGGCCAGTTCCACCTCCGCCCCCGGCTTTGTGCTGACCCATGACCTGGTGGCCGCGGCCATGAAGCGCCGCGCCGCCCGGCCGCTCTTCCTGATCGACCTGGCCCTGCCCCGCGACGTCGATCCTGCCACCGCCGGGATGCCCAACGTCTTTGTCTACAACCTCGACGACCTGGCGAAGATCGCCGAGGCCAACCTGGCGCAGCGCGAGGCGGAGGTCGCGCGCTGCCGGGCCATTTTGGCGGAGCGCACCGCCGCCCTCTGGCCGCAGGTGGCGCAATCGCTGAGCCGCCCGGCGGCGCCGTGAAGGGGCCCGGAAACGGGTACCCTCAGCCCCGCATCCGCAGGTGGGCGCGGGACAGGGCTGCGGCGAGGTCGGCCAACATGACGGGCTTGGCCAGATAGTCGTCCATGCCCGCGGCCAGACACTCGTCGCGGTCGCCCGGCCCGGCGTTCGCGGTGAGGGCAATCAACCACGGGCGCGTGGCGGGTTCGGGAAAATCGCGGCGGATCTGCCGCGCGGCCTCGAATCCGTCCATGATCGGCATGTGCAGGTCGAGGAGGACGACGTCATAGGGTTGGCGATGGAGCGCGGTGAGCACCTCGGCGCCGTTCGCGGCGAGGTCGGCGCGACAACCCAGGCTGCGCAGCTGGTGCAGGGCCACCTTCTGGTTGACCGCGTTGTCGTCGGCCACGAGCAGTCGGCCGGGATGCGGCGGGTCGAGCGGCGCCGGTGGCGGGGTCGCCCGCCCCGGGGCCGGTGCGACCCGGCCGGCGGTGCGCCAGAAAATCTCCACCAAGGCATTGAACAGCTGCGACGGTTTGACGGGCTTGGTGACCACGGCGTTGAACTGTCCGCCGGTCTGCTCGCGCCGGCCGAGCGCGGACAGCAGCACCAGGGGCAGGCTGGAATAATCGGCCAGCTCACGGATGCCCTGCGCCAGCGCCAGGCCCGTGCTGCCGGCCAGCTGGTGGTCGACGACGGCGGCGGAGATTTTGGCCGGCGACCGCAGAAGAGCCAAGGCCTGGGCGGCGGTGGCCGCGGGCACCGGCTCCATGCCCCAGTTGCGCACCAGGTCGGAGAGGATGCGCAGGCTCGTGGCGTTGTCCTCCACGATGAGCAGGCGGCGCCCGACCAGGCTCTCCCGGGCCCCGGCCGGGGCGGAGGGCAGCGGTGCCACCACCTCCTGCAGCCGCACGGTGAAGCTGAACGTCGAGCCGCGCCCGGCCTCGCTTTCGACGCTGATACGGCCGCCCATCAGCTCCACGAGGCGGCGGCAGATGGCCAGGCCGAGACCCGTGCCACCGAAACGGCGCGTCATGGACGGGTCGACCTGGCTGAACGGCTTGAACAGCCGCTCCATGTGCTCGGCGGGAATGCCGATGCCGGTGTCGCGCACGGTGAAATGCAGGTCCACCCCGGAGACATGCCAGGCCAGGGCCCGGATCGTGACACTGACCTCGCCCTGCGCGGTGAATTTCACGGCGTTGCCGATCAGGTTGACCAGCACCTGCCGCAGCCGGGTGGCATCGCCGCGCACGACCGCCGGCGTGCCCATGGCGATCTCGTGCACCAGGTCGATCTTCTTCTGCGCGGCGCTCGCGGCCAGCAGGTCAAGCGCGCCTTCGAGGCAGTCCCGCAGGGAGAACTCGACGTGCTCCAGCTCGAGGCGGCCGGACTCGATCTTGGAGAAGTCGAGGATGTCGTTGATGATGGTGAGCAGCGCCTCGCTGCTCTGGCGGATGGTCTCGGCGGACTCCCGCTGCTCCAGGTTGAGCGGGGAGTCGAGCAGGAGGCTGGTCATGCCGATGATGCCGTTCATCGGCGTGCGGATCTCGTGGCTCATCATGGCGAGGAACTGGCCTTTGGCGACATTGGCCTTCTCGGCGGCGTCCTTGGCCGCACGGAGGAGTTCCGCCTGGTGTTTGCGCTCGGTGATGTCGAGTTGCAGACCCATGTAACCGGTGCGCCCACCCTGCTCGTCGGTGAGCGGCTGGATTTCCAGCTCAATCCAGACCTGGCGGCCGTCCTTGGCGTAGTTGAGGATTTCGCCGACGTAGGGCCGGCCGACCTCGGCCGCCTGCGCCATGGCGGCCAGCGCCTTTGGGTCGGTTTCGGGCCCGATCATGAAATCGACCGGTTTGCGGCCCTTGATCTCGGCCAGGGTGAAGCCGAACAGCCGCGTGAAGCCGTCGTTGATCCATTCGACGCGCCATTCGGGGTCGGCGAGAATCACGCCGCTGGCGGTGCGCCCGGCCACCAGGGCGAGCCGTTGGGATTCCGCCTGCGCGCGGCGCAGGTCGCTCGTCATGATTTCCGCGAGCCGCAGCGCGCGGATGCGGGCGTTCACCAGCGACCAGGTGAGCAACGCCCCCAACGCGCTGAACACCAGGCCGCCCGCCAGCACGGCCTGCGGCAGCCGCCGGAAACTCGCCTCGTCAAATTCCGTCCGCGTGGTCACCCACAGCGCCCATTGTTGGCCGTAGAGGTCGAGCAGCTTTCGGGTGTGGAAGGAACGGTCGGCAAAATCAGCCTCCCCGATTTCGTGGTCCGGTTGCGGGGCGAGGTGTCCGTCCATGCTGTAGAGGAGCGCGCCGGATCGGCTGCCGTTGCCCTCAAAAACGTCGAAGTTCAGCTGGCGGCCCGTGGCCTCGGCCACGCCTTCCATCAGTTCGTCGATCCGGATGGGGGTGTAAACCCAGCCCGCCACGGCGGCGAGCCGCTGCTCCGGGGCCGGCAGGACGAGGCCCTTGGGGAATACCGGCAGGAGCAGCAGGAAGCCGGGCACCTGCCGGCCGTCGTAGTCCAGCCGGATGCGGCGGGAGAGGACCAGGTCATTCCGCCGGGCGGCCTCCTCGGCCGCGGTGCGGCGCGTGTTGCCGGCACCAATGTCGACGCCGAGGACCCCGGTGTTGCGTTCCCGCGGCTCGATGGCGACGACCACGTCGAGCCATTCCTTGCTGCCTTCTTCCCGGACCGCAAAGTCGGGTTCACCCTGGGCGCGGATGCGCGCCACCAGTTCCGGCAGCCGGTCGCGGTGCACGCGCTCAATGTAACCCAGGCCCACCACGCCATTGTCGAGCTGGGGGGAGATCCGGCGCAGGTAATCCGCCCACTCCGCGGCCGTCACCTCGTCGCTCGCCAGCGGCAGCGCCGCCGCCCCGTGGAGAAGGGTGGCGGCGGTGGTTAAGCGCTGGCGCAGGGTCGCGTTGACGCGTTCGGCCAGCCGCTCAAACCGGGCCCGGGCCGTCTCCCGCACCTCGCGGATCACCAGCCACGACGCCCCCAGCGACAAGGCGGCCATCAGGAAAAAAACCAGCCACGGCAACAGCGCAATCCATCGGCGCGCAACAGTTTTGACCGTTTTGATGGACATGAGAATTTTCTGCGTAAGCCACCGGGTCAAGGCGACTTTTTTCTCCACCTAACGGCAGGTAGCCCCCGACGGGCGCTTCCGGCTCATCCTTTCGAGCGCGTCCGGGCACGCTCGAGGGCGGCGAGCAGTTCGGGCGGCTTGATCGGCTTGCTGATGTAATCATCCATGCCGGCTGCGAGGCACATCTCCCGGTCGCCCTGCATGGCATTGGCGGTGAGCGCGATGATCCAGGGGCGGTCCCCGGCGGCGGGCCGCACCTGCAGGAGCCGGCGCGTGGCCTCGATGCCATCCATCTCGGGCATGTGGACGTCCATCAGGATGACGTCGTAAGGCTGCCGGCCAACGGCCTCGAGGACCTCCAGGCCGTTGGCCACCACGTCGGCGCGGAAGCCGAGATTGCGCAGCATGAGGACCGCGACCTTTTGGTTCACCGCATTATCCTCCGCCAGCAGGATCTGCTCCGGGTGCCTCGCCTCGGGCTGGACAAAGGGGTGGACCGACACCGCCTGGGCGGCCAGCGCCTCCCGGTCCGCCCAAAACAGCTGGGCCAGCGCGTCGAGCAGTTGCGAAGGCTTGATGGGTTTGGTGAGGTTGGCGGCGAAAAGCTGCTCGGCATCCTCCTGCCGGCCCATCGAGGAAAGGAGCACCAGGGGCAGCTGTTCCTTGGTGCGGAGCTGACGGATTTCCCGGGCGAGCATCAGCCCGTCCATGTCCGGCATCTGCAGGTCGAGGATGGCGGCATCGAACTGCTCCCCGGAGCGGAGCAGCGCCAGCGCCTCGGCCGGCGTCTCGACCGCGTGCGGCTGCATGCCCCAGTTGCGCGCCAGGTCGCTGAGAATGCGGCGGCTCGTGGCATTGTCGTCCACCGCGAGCAGGCGGCGGCCCTCGACGCTGGCCTTGGTGCCGCCGGTGTAGAGGCGCGGCTTGCTGGCCACCGCCTTCGCCCGGAAGGTGAAGCTGAACGTGGACCCCCGGCCCACCTCGCTCTCCACCCACATGCGGCCGCCCATAATCTCGGCCAGCCGCCGGCTGATGACCAGGCCCAAGCCGGTGCCGCCGAACTTCCGCGTGGTGGAGGCGTCGACCTGGGTGAAGGACTGGAACAGCCGTTCGAGACCCTCGGGCGGGATGCCAATGCCGCTGTCGGTCACGCTGACCAGCAGCTCCAGCTCGCCGGGCGGTGCGGGCTGCGGCCGCACGGCGAGCAGCACCTCGCCTTGCGCGGTGAACTTGACGGCATTGCCCAGCAGGTTGACCAAGATCTGACGCAGGCGGGTGGGATCCCCGCAGATCGTCCCGGGCGTGCCATCGGCAATCTCGTAGAGCAGGTCGAGATGCTTCTCGGAGGCCCGTGTCGCCAGCAGGTCGAGCGCGCCCTCCACGCACTCGCGCAGGGAGAATTCCATCTCCTCCAGCTCGAGCCGGCCGGACTCGATCTTGGAGAAATCGAGGATGTCGTTGATGATGGTCAGCAGCGCATCGCCGCTCTGCCGGATGGTCTCGGCATAGTCGCGCTGTTCCGGCGACAGCTTCGAGTCGAGCAGGAGGCTGGTCATGCCGATGACGCCGTTCATCGGCGTGCGGATCTCGTGGCTCATCATCGCGAGGAACTGGCCCTTGGCTACGTTGGCCTGGGTGGCTTCCTGAACAGCCTGCCGGGCTTGGGCGACGGCGGCCTCGAGCTGGGTGTTGAGCTCCGTGGCGGCGTCCTGCGCCCGCTTGACCGCCGTGATATCCACCAGGGCGTTCAATTCCTGCGACGGGCGGGCGGCCGTGCCCTGGAAGACCCGGCGGGAGAGCCGCACCCACACCACCTCGCCGCCCTCATGCAGGTAGCGCTTGTCGATGGAGAACCGATCGATCTCCCCGCGCCGGAGCTGCTGCATCAGCTCTTTCTGGCGGGCGGTATCGTCGGGGTGCGTCCGATGCAAAAATATATCCGGGGACGCCTGCGCCTCCTCGGGGGTGACGCCGGTGAGCCGCACGTGCTCGGTGTTGACGATGCGGGTCTCGTCCCGGCCGGCAATGGCCCAAGAGAGCCCCACGGGCACCGACTCGAAGATGAACCGGAACTGCGCCTCCTTGTTCGCCAGCTCCTCCTGGGCTTGCTTGCGTTCCGTCAGGTCGATGATGGTGGCGACTTCCTGCAGGATCTCCCCGTCCGCCCCGCGATAGACCTGCACGTTCATCAGCCCGTGCATCACGGTGCCGTCGCCGCGCCGGTAGCGTTTTTCGAGCGCATATTGATCCGTCTCACCCCGGGCCAGCCGCGCCGCCTCGGCTTCCTGCCGCGCCCAGTCCTCGGGCGGCGTGATGCGACCGTAACTGTCCTTTTGCAGCGCCTCCTCGCGCGTCAGGCCGGTCATGGCCAGCACGGCGTTATTGACCCACGATTCGGGCTTGTCGCCGTAGCGCACCCAGCTGACGCCGATGGGCAGCGCATTCAGGATGAACCGGAACAGCGCCTCGGTCCGCGTGAGTTCCTTCTGGATCTGCTTGCGCGCAGTGATGTCGAGCTGGATGGACATGAACCCGGTCACCGTCCCGGTCTCGTCCCGCAGCGGCTGCATCTCAAAATCCGTCCAAATCTCACTTCCGTCCTTCGCGCGGCAGAGCATTTCCCCGTGGAAGTCGTGCCCCTTCTTCGCGGCCTGCGCCACGGCGGCCAGCAGGTGGGGGTTGGTTTTCTCCCCCTTGATGAGGTGCGGGCCGAAGTGGCCGCGCGCTTCCTCCGGCGTATAGCCAAACAGGCGGGTGAAGCCCTCGTTGATCCAGGTGACCTTGCCTTCGGCATCACTGAGGCCGACAGCATTGGCCGTGCGACTGGCCACCAGGGCGAGGCGGCGGGACTCCAACTCGGCCTGGCGGAGGCTGGCTGTCATTCTTTCAGCCAATTCGAGCGCGTTCACCCTGAAATTCAAGAGATGGAAGGTCATCACCGAGGCAAAGAGGGTGATCATCAGCCCCGCGGCCAGCACGCCCCACGGCAGCATGGTGTTGCTGGTCTGGAGGAAATCCGGCTTGTCCGTGATCTTCAGCATCCACCGCCGGCCGAGCAGCTGCAGCTGTTGTTCCGTGACAAATGCTGTCGGCTTGGCCAGCTCCGCCGTGGAGGTAAAAAGCAACCGGGCGTCCTCCTTTCCCGCGACGCGCTCATGCTCAAACACCGTCAGGTCCAACTGCACCGCCGCCTGCTCGGCGAGGCCGGCCAGCAGCTGGTCGGCCACGATCGACGCATAGACCCAGCCCTGCAAGGCGGTGTCCCGCTGTGCCTCGGTCGCGAGCTGGGCCCCGTTGCGGTATATCGGCAGCAGGAGCAGGAACCCCGGCGCCTCGCGTCCCTGATAATCCAGGTTGATGCGGCGCGAGAGGATCAAGGTGTTCAACCGGGCGGCGGTCTCGGCGGCCATCCGTCGCGTCGTGCCCGAGCCGAGGTCCAGCCCCAGCACTCCGTGATTGTTCGCGGCGGGCTCGATGCTGGTGACCAGATAGAGGAATTCGTTGGCGCCGGTCCGCTCCGCCGTGAACCCCGGCTGTCCCTCCATCCGGATGCGCGCTTCCACGGCGTCGAGGTCGGCCCGGCGCACGCGTTCGACAAAGCCCAGGCCGACCAGGCCGGAATCAAAGTTGCCATGGACGGAACGGAAATAGGCCGCCCATTCGGTCGCCGATACCCGCTCGCTGGCGACGGACAGGGCCCGGGCCCCGTACAGCAGCTGTGCGGCGGTGCCGAACCGGTCCTGGACCACACTCGCAAGGCGCACCGCCTGCCGTTCAAACCGCGCGACGTCCACCTCTTGCACCGAGCGACGGACCACGCGCCAGGCTAAGACCGAACCCGTCGCGCAAAGCAGGAGCACCAGCAAGGGCAGCACCCGACTGCGCTTGCGCTGGGGAATGGGGCTCAACGACGGGGGCACGCGGGCAATACGTTCAGGATATTGGCGCAAGGCGACATTTATTGTGCCTCGTCCGCTCCGGGCAGATGCCGCGCCAACCAGTCCGCCGCGGTGCCCGCCGCCGGCTGGTGCAGGAGATCGCGCAATCGCCGGGCCCGCGCCGGGGTTGACGCGCGTGCGTCGGGATCAGCACCTGCCAGGACCGACTTCAGCGCCGCCCCCAGCGCCTCCGGTCGGGCCGCCCCCTGGATAAACTCCGGATACATCGCCTCCCCCAGCAGCAGATTGGCGATGCCGATATATTTCACCCGCACCAGCAGCCGGCCGAGGAGGTAGGTCAGCGCGTCCGTCTGGTAGGCCAGCGCGCCCGGGATGCCGGCCAGGGCGCAATGCAGCGACATCGTGCCGCTGACCGTGAGGACGGCCGCCGCCCGCACCGGCCCGTTCCCCGCCCCGGTGCGCCGGAATTCGACGGTCGCCGGAGCTTGCGCCGCCCGCAGCACGGCGAGGATTTCCTCCCCGGGGTAAAGCACCACCGCGGGCCGCGCGGTGCCCGACAGGCGGTAGGCTTCCAGCAACACCGGAAACAACCGGGCCACCACGCTGCTCCGGCTGCCCGGGAGCAGCAGCACCGGTCCGGCCGGGTCATAGGCCACCGGGGCCGAGTAATCCGGCGCCACGAACGGGTGGCCCACGAATTCCACCGGCAGCGTCGTGTCGGCATAGCAGGCCGGTTCGAAGGGAAAGATCGCCGCGAGCCCGTCCAGGTGCCGCGACATCTGGATGCGCCGGCCGGCCCGCGAGGCCCAGATCTGCGGACTGATGTAGTAGAGCAGCCGGGTCGGGCCGCCGGCCTTGGCCGAACATCCGCGCGCATACAACCCCGCGGCAATCCGGAGATTGAGGCCGGATGAATCCACGAAGCACACCGCCCGGGGCCGGTGCCGCGCGACCCAGTCGACGATGTCGGCGATCAGCCGCCGATAATAGGCCAGCTGGCCGATGACGGCAAAGCCCATGGCGGAGCCGGCCGTGAGGTCGCACAACAACTGGGCCCCGGCCGCCGCGAGCCCAGGGCCGCCGCAGGCGCAGATATTCAGCGAGGGATTCTTCGCGCGCAGCTCACGCACGACCCGCGCCGCATGCTCATCGCCCGAGTGCTCGCCGGCGACGAAGAGCAGGTCGACGGCCCTGCCCGACGGTGCGGGCAGGCTCTCAACCCGCTTGACCTTCGCGCCGCTCATGATCGGTAGGGGCGGTTGCCCTCAACCGCCCGGCGGATGTGAGGGCCGTTGAAGGCAACGGCCCCTACCCTGTTTCGGTTGCTGTTCATTTCTGATTCTTCCGGATCTGCTCCGTGATCGCGATGGCCACCTCGAGCGCCGACTTGCCGAGCGCGCCGCCCACCTTGGGCTGCCTCGCCTCGCCCACGCTCTCGAGAAAATGCGCCAGCTCGATCGCGAGCGGCTCGCCCTTCTCGATCGGGATCTCGTGCACCGGCACCTTGTCCTCGCCGGCCTTGGCCAGGCCGACCTTCAGCTTCAGGCCGTAGGCGATGATGTCGCTCTTCTTCACCAGGTGGCCTTTCTGGTTCATGAAGTCGAGCGAGAGGTAGGCGTTGTCCTGGAAGACGCGGATCTCGCGGTTCTTTTTCAAACTCATGCGCGAGGCGCTGAGGTTGGCCACGCAACCGCTTTCAAACTCGATGCGCGCGTTGGCGATGTCCTCGGTCTTGGAGAGCACGTTGATGCCGACTGAGTCGATCTTGCGGATGGGCGACTTCACCAGCGCCAGCACGATGCCGATGTCGTGGATCATCAGGTCGAGCACCACGCCGACCTCGGTGCCGCGGGTCTGGTAGGGGGCGAGCCGCTCGGTCGTGATGTATTGCGGGCGGCCGGTGTGCTTTTCCAGGTAGGTCATCACCGGGTTGAAATGCTCGATGTGGCCGACCTGCACGAGGCAGCCGTGCTGCTGCGCCGCGGCGAGCACCTGCTCGGCCTCCTCGAGGTTCGCACACAGGGGCTTCTCGATCAGCAGGTGGCAGCCCTGGGCCAGCAACGGGAGGGCGACGACCGCATGCTGGTCGGTCGGCACGACGACGCTGATGGCGTCGCAGGCCTCGCCGAGTTCCGCCAAGGTCGCGAAGCGCCGGCAGTGGTGCTTCGCGCAGATCTCGGCCGCGCGGGCGTCGCTGCTCTCGAAGATGCCGGTCAGCTCGGCGTTCGGCAGCGACGCATAGATGCGGGCGTGGTGCTGGCCGAGGGAACCGACACCGGCGACGCCGCACTTGATCTTGGGTTTGGCCATGCCCGCGAAGGTAGCGGCCGGCCCACTGACGGCCAGTCTGTTTTGCGCGGCCGGCTACTGTAACGCCGACGGCAGCCGCGGGGACGAGATGAGGTCCTTGAACTCCTGCCAGCGCCGGCCGGCGTCGCCCTGCGCGCGGCCTTCGATGTAGACCCGCACCATTTCCTCCCCCAGGTTGTAATTGATGACGTAGCTGCGGTACTTGTCCATGAACCGCACGCGCTGCTGGGCCCGGGCGGGCTCCATGAGCGCATAGCGCTCGAGCCAGGCCGCGGCCCCGGCGGCGGTGATCTCGCCGTTCAGGTAGCGGCGCGCGGCCTCGTTGCCGGCGAAATCGAGACCCTTGGCCAGGCCGAGCACGCGGTAATATTCCTCCGCCCGGCCCGGATCGAGCCCCGCCAGCGGGAACAGCACGTCGCGCTCGAAGGCGAGGCGCGCGGCCGCGGTGAACACCACCACCTTGCCGTAGTTGGCCGTGCCCTCCGCGAGGAGCGACTGCGGGCTGAACAGCGGATAGACGGAGAACTCCACCCAGCCGCGATCGCGCAGGAGATTTTTCTCGAGCAGCACGTTGTAGACATGATGCCCGGGGTAGCCCTCGTGCGCGGCCAGGTCCACCGCCCGGTCGATGTAGACGGGCAGGTCGGTGTTGATCTGGATGAGGCTGTGGAAATTTCCCTTGTACCAGTTGTAGCCGCCCCACGGCTTGCCCGTGACATATTCGACGGTGAAACTCTCCCCGGCCGGCAGCGCGATCTGCCGGAGGGTCTGCTCGCGGGCGGCGGCGATGGCCGCCTGAAACACGGCATCGAGCCGTTCCGGAGGGACGATGAACTGCTGCCGGAACTGGGCGAGCCGCTGGGTGAGCGAACCCGGCCCCGGCAGCGCGCGGTCCAGTTCCGCCGTCAGCGTGCGAAAGTGTTCCTCGGTGTGCACCGGCGCCACGGCGTCGAAGAGCAGGCGGGATTCCTCGTCGAAGGGAAATTTCTGCCCGCCGAGCATCGCGAGCCGGGTCGCCATCGCGCCCAGCTGCTTGGCCAGGTATTCCTGCCGCAGGCGGTCCATGTCATCGAACCCGGCCGGGTCGACCGCCGTGAGCGCCGCCCGCAGGACCGTGACGCGCTCCTGGATCGCGGCCAGTGGCAGCTGCTCCGCCGTCGCCGCCGCCTGCCACCCGGCCGGGCCGTGGTAGGCATCGACGAAGTCCCCATCATGCACCCCCGCCGCCAGGGCGAGCTTCACGTAGGATTCGGCGATCGGGTCCAGGGCGGTGGTGGCGGCCGGCAGGGTGGCCGCCAGGCCAAGCAGGCTGCAGAATATAGGGCCGATCAGTCTCATGCCGCAAACCGCCCATCTTTGAGCAGCAACTGGCGGGCCGTCTTCTTGGCGTGCGCGGGATTGTGGGTCACCAGCACCAGCGCGGCCTGCTCCTCGGTGCAGACGCCGAGCAGCAGTTCGATGATGCTGTCGCCGGTGCGCTCGTCGAGGTTGCCGGTCGGCTCGTCAGCCAAAATGACCTGCGGGCGGTTCATCAGTGCGCGGGCCACGGCGACGCGCTGGCGCTCGCCGCCCGAAAGTTGGGCCGGGAGATGGTGACCGCGCTCCGCGAGACCGACGCGTTTCAGCAGGACCTCCGTCCGGCTGCGCTCCGCCGCGCCTACCCCGCCGACGACCCGCGCGCCCATGAGGACGTTGGCGAAGGCATCGAGTTCGGGCATCAGGTAATAAGACTGGAAGACCATCCCGAGAAACCGGCCGCGCCGCGCCGTCAGTTCGCCGAGCGAAAGCTGGTGCGCCGCCTCGGCCGCCCAGAAGAGCTCGCCGCCGTCGGGCCGGTCCAGCCCGGCCAGGATGTTGAGCAGCGTGCTCTTGCCCGAGCCCGACTCGCCCCGGATCGAGACGCTCTCGCCGGCCGCCAGCGTGAAGTCCACGCCGCGCAACACCGCGAGCACGCGGTCGCCACTCGGGTAGGTCTTGCACAGGCCGGCCGCAGAAAGGACTGAAGAACCGAAGGGCTGAAGAGCTGAATCAGGCATGGTCGTTGGTTTGGTCGGCGTGGGGTCGGCTGGTCAGCCTTTCAGCTATTCAGTTCTTCAGCCCTTATTCGGACCGCAGCGCCTCCACCGGTTTGAGCTTTGCGGCACGCCAGGCGGGGATGAGCCCGGCCAGGGTCGCGGCGACGATGGAGAACACGATGATCAAAATGACGTCCTTTGCCTCCGTGTGTGCCGGCAGGTTGCTGAACTGGTAAAACTTCACGAACACCTCCGGTCCCATCGTCAGGCTGGCGATGAACTGCACGAGCGCGTTGCGGTAGTGCAACAGCAAGAACCCGAGGGCCAGGCCCGCCCCCGTGCCGCTCAGCCCGATGAACAGGCCCTGGAAGCAGAAGCACGCGGCCACCGACCGCGCCCGGCCGCCCATGGCGCCGAGCAGGCCGATCTCCCGGGTCTTGCGGACGACCGTGACGAGCAACGAACTCGTGATGGAGAACGCCGCCACGACGATGATGAACGTGAGCAAAAAGAAGATCATGTTGCGCTCGAAGCTAAGCACGGCCTGGAAGTCGGCGTTGGCCTCGAACCACGTGAGCGCCTGCGCCACCGGCGGCAGCACGGCGTTCAGCGCCGCCACGGCGGCGTCTGCGTCGGCGCCGGGTTGCAGGCGGACGTTGTAGCCGTGGACCAGCTGGCCCAGGCCGTAGAGATCCTGCATCAGGCGCAGCGAACAGATGACGGTGGAACTGTCGAGCTGCTGGTGGCCGATGCGGAAGATGCCCGCGACGCGCACCTCGCGCGGCAGCAGCACCTCGTCGCGCTTCATCCGCTCCAGCATGAGGGGGGAATAAACGCTGACCTTCTCCCCCACCCGCACGCCGAGCGAGCCGGCGAGCAGCGAGCTGAGGATGACCGAGTCGTCGTCGAGGTCGTCAAAGGACCCCGCGCTCAGGTACTGCTCGAGCGGGATGACCTGCCGGATGCGCGCGAGGTCGAAACCCTGGATGACGGGAAACGCCGGCCGGTGCTCGAACTCCAGCATCACGACGCCCTGGGCGTAGGGCGCCGCCGCCGCGACGGCCGGCACACGGCGGATCGCCGCCTCCACCGTGTCGGTCACCGCCATCGGCGAGCGGGCGCGGATCTGCACCTCGCCCTGCGTGTCGATGATCATGCGTTTGATCTGGTGGCCGAAGCCGCCCATGACGCTCGTCGTCACCAGCATCAGCGCCACCCCGAGCCCGACACCCGTCACCGAGATGACGGTGAAGAACGGCAGCCGCCGCCCCGACGGGAAGAGCTGCTTGAGGGCGAGATAGAGGGGCCAGGGCATGCAGTGAGGTTTAAGTTTTAAGGTTTAAGCTGTAAGTTCAGAGGGGCGCACTGGTGGCTTAAAACTTACACCTTGAACCTTACACCTGTGCCGCCGCCCCGGCGGAACCAGGGCGCAGTGAAGGGAACAGGATCACGTCGCGGATGCTCTCGGCGCCGGTGAGCAGGATGCAGAGGCGGTCGATGCCCACGCCCATGCCGCCGGCCGGAGGCATGCCGTGCTCGAGCGCGAGCAGGAAGTCCGTGTCCATCTTCTGCTGGTCCTCGCCGATCTGCGCCTCAAACATCGCGCGCTGCACGAACGGGTCGTTCTGCTCCGAGTAGGCGGGCGCGACCTCCATGCCGCCGATGACGAGCTCGAACACGTCGATCAGGCCGGCGTCGTCGCGGTTCAGCTTGGCGAGAGGGCACAGTTCCTTCGGGAGGTGCGTGACAAAAGTCGGTTGGATGAGCGTGGGCTCGATCTTCTTGGAGAAAATCTCGTTCACGATCTCGAACGGCTGCCAGCCGGCGTGGATGTCGAGGCCCAGCTGCTTGGCCGCCGCGGTCGCCTTCGCCGCGTAGTCGGTGGCGTTGCGCTCGGCACTCAGCTTGAAACCGACGGTCGCGTCAATCAGGTCGAAGTAGCGCGCCTCGCGCCACTGACCGGCGAAGTTGATCATCTCGCCGCTGGCGGCGTGCTTGATCTCGAAACTGCCGATGACGTCGCGGCACAGGTCGGTGAAGATCGCCTTGATGAGGTCCATCATGCCGCGGAAATCCGAGTAGGCCTGGTAAACCTCGAGCATGGTGAACTCGGGGTTGTGCTTCCGGGAAATGCCCTCGTTGCGAAAGATGCGGCCGATCTCATAGACGCGGTCGTAGCCGCCGACCAGCAGCCGCTTCAACCGCAGCTCGAGCGCGATGCGGAGGAAAAAATCCACCCCGAGCGCGTTGTGATGCGTGACGAACGGCCGCGCCGCCGCGCCGCCGGCCACACCCTCCAGCACGGGCGTCTCGACTTCGAGAAACTGGCGGCTGGCCAGCGTCGTGCGGATGCTCGCGACGATGCGGCTGCGCAACATGAGCCGTTTCCGCGACTCCTCGTTCACGATGAGGTCAAGGTACCGCTGGCGGTAAACCTGCTCCATGTCGGTCAGGCCGTGCCACTTTTCCGGCAGCGGGCGCAGGGCCTTGGAGACGAGCGTGTATTTCTCGACGCGGACCGTGATCTCGCCGGTCTTGGTTTTGAAGAGCGTGCCCTCGGCGCCGATGATGTCGCCGAGGTCCAGCTTCTTGAAAGCCACGTAGGCCTCCTCGCCGACGACGTCCTTCTTGAGGTAGAGCTGGATCTGGCCCTGCTGGTCGAGGATCTTCACGAACTGGCTCTTGCCCATGTCGCGGATGACGATGAGCCGGCCGGCCACCTTGACCTCGACGGCATTGTCCTGGCCCTCGCCATGCAGCTTCATGGCGTCGGCCGAGAAATGCGTCTGGGCCGTGCTGGCGCGGAAGGGGTCGAAGCCCGCCGCACGCAAGTCCTGCAGCTTCTTGAGCCGCACGGCATACTGGTCGTGGGAAATGTCCGGAGGGATGTCGCTCATGGAATGGCGCAGGCTTGGAGGCCCCGGCGGCGGGGGCAAACGGAAAGTAGGGCCGGACATGCCCCCGTCGTTCAGGCAGGTGGCAGCCCGAGCGCCGCCCGGACGCCGGCCCCGCACGCGGCCGCGGCTTCCGCCGCCGTCCAGCCGAGCCAGGCTGCCACATTCCCGGCGGCGCGGTCCATGGTGAGGGCGGAGCCGGCAAAATTGGGTCGCCCCGGCTCGCGCACGATACCGTCCGCCCCGACTTCGATCTCCAAGCGGCCGATGCGGTAACGGCCCGGACCGGCGCCGGCGGCCGCCATGCAGTCGGTCGTGAAGAGAACTTTCCCGGGCGGCTTGGCCCGCACGAAATTGCGCAACACCGCCGGCGGCACGTGCAGGCCGTCGGCGATGAAGACAGCCGTCAGCCCGTCGCGGGCTAGCAGGCGCTGGATGATGTTGTCATGCCGGGGCAGGTCCATGGGCACCCCGTTGCCGAGATGGGTGCACAACGTGAGTCCGGCGGCGATCGCCGCGTCGAGCTCGGCGTCGGTGGCGGCCGAGTGCCCGATCGCCACCCGCGGGCCGGACCGCGTGACATGGGCGACGAACTCCGGGGAGCCCGGCAGCTCGGGCGCGATCGTGACGAGGCGGATGCGGCCACCGGCCGCATCCTGCAACCGGTCGAAGGCCGCGCGGTCCGGCGGCAGCATGAGTTCCGGCGGATGCGCGCCGTGGTAACCCGGCAACGCGCTCAGGTGCGGTCCCTCGAGATGATAACCCGCGATCATCGCGGCGATCACGGGATCGGCCGCGCGGTGGCGTTCCACCTGCGCCAGCTTCGCCGCCAACGCTTCGATCCGGTCCGTGATCAGGGTGAACAAAATCCCGCCGGTGCGATGCCGGAGCAGCGCGTCGACCGCCCGGCGCACGCCGGCCTGGGTCAGCGCCGGGTCCTGAAAATCCACGCCTGCAAATCCATTCACCTGCAGGTCGAAGAAGGGCGTGGAGGCGGATGCCGGTGCATTCATGGCGCAGGAAACTTCATCCGACCCGCGCGGCCGCCTGCAGGTCGGGCGGAAGGAGCGACGCGGCGGCGGGATCGAGGTGCAGCGCGGCGTTCGGGTGCCGGCGCAGCAAGGTGGCGGGACAGGCGGTGCCGACCGGACCGGTGAGGGTCGCGAGCACCGCGGCGGCCTTGCGCACGGTGGGCACGTGGCAGGACAGCAGGCCGGCCCGGGCGAACACGGGCAGCGTGATGGAAATCGCCTGCCGTGGCACGGCATCGATCGTGGGGAAACAACCGTCGTTGACCTGCTGCTGGCGGCACACCCGGTCCATCTCGACGACCTTCACCGCGACCGGGTCGTTGAAGTCGGCCACCGGCGGATCATTGAATGCGATGTGCCCGTTCTCGCCGATACCCAGGCCGATGAGGTCGATGGGCGCCGCCGTGAGCAGGCCGGCGTAACGCACCGCCTCCGCCGCCGCGTCGGGGGCGTCCCCGCGGATCGGATGAAACTCCCCCACCTTCACCCGGTGGAAAAAATGCTCCGCCAGGTAGCGGCTGAAACTCTGCGGATGCTCCGGCGCGAGCCCCACGTAGTCGTCCATGTGATAGGCCGTGACGACGCGCCACACCGCCGGCTCGACCGCCGCGAGGTCCGCGAGGGCAGCGTAGAAATCATTCTGCGACGGCGCGCTCGACAGGATGACACGGGCGCGACCCCGGGCCGCGACGCAGGCCTTGACGTGCGCGTGCGCAGTGGCGGCGGCCGCGCGGCCCATGGCGGTGCGGTCGGGATGAAGGTGGACAACGAGCTGGTCGACGGTGTGAGGCATGAAAAAATCGCAGGCGATTGCGCCCACGGGCGCCAAACCCTCAGGAAAGACCGGCGGCGTCAATGGAAAGCGCGCCCCGGATGCGGTCCACTTGCGACCGGCCGGACCCGGTGAAATTTCATCGCGTAATTCTCCCGGCCCGCTGCAGGGATTGCCGTTGCCAAGGCCGGCCTCTTGCCGCTGCGTCGGCGCGCCGGTTCCTCCGGCCACCCGTTTTCATGTCTCTTCCTTCCCCTGTTTCCAAGATCCGCGGCCTGCGCTGGTATATCGTCGTGATGCTGGCGCTCGCCTCCGAGCTCAACTACCTCGACCGCCAGGCGCTGTCGGTGCTCGCCCAGACGATCCAGGACGAACTCGGGTTCACGACGATGGAGTATTCCTACATCACCTCGGCGTTCCTCATGAGCTACACCGTGATGTATCTGGTGAGCGGCCGGCTGGTGGACTGGCTCGGTTCGAAGCGGTCGTTCTCGATCTTCGTCAGCGGCTGGTCGTTCGCGACGATGCTGCATTTCTTCGCGCGCACGCCGTTCCAGTTCGCCTCGTGCCGGTTTTTGCTCGGCGCGACCGAGCCGGCTAATTTCCCGGCGGGCGTCAAGGCCGTCTCCGAATGGTTCCCGATGCGCGAGCGGGCGCTGGCGGTGGGCATCTTCAACGCCGGCACCGCCATCGGGGCGGGTCTGGCCGCGCCGTTGGTGTCGGTCATCGCGCTCACACTCGGCTGGCGCTGGGCCTTCATCATCACCGGTGGACTGGGCCTGCTGTGGGTGCTCGTGTGGCGCCGGGTCTACCACGCGCCCCGCGACCATCCGCGTCTCTCGTCCGAGGAACGCACCCTCATCCTCGACGGCCAGCCGGCCGATAGGCCGCCGGAGCCGATGATGCCCTGGAAAGAGATCCTGCGTTCGCGTGCGACCTGGGCCTGCGTCGCCGCCCGCATGCTCACCGACCCGGTCACCTATTTTTTCATTTTCTGGACGCCAAAATACCTGCAGCAGGAGCAGGGCTTCAACCTGGCCGACATCGGCAAGTTCAGCTGGATCCCCTTCGTCGCGCTGGCGCTGGGCAACATCGTCGGCGGCCTCGTGCCCAACCGGCTGGTGAAGATGGGCTGGACGGTCAACCGCGCGCGCAAGTCCGTCATGCTGGTGGCCTCGCTCGCGATGCCGGTGCTTTGCTTCTCCATCGCGCGCTCGCAGGTGCCGGCGCTGGCGCTCACCTACATGAGCCTGGCCATGTTCTTTCACGCGGCCTGGGCCAACATGACCTTGCCCGCCGAGGTCCTGCCCAGCCGGGCCATCGGCTCCGTGACCGGCCTCGCCGGTGCGATGGGCGGCGTGGTCGGCATCCTGTCCCAGACCGGCATCGGCTGGACGGTGCAGAACCTGTCCTTCACACCGGTCTTCGCCGCCGCCGCCTTTTTGCACCTGACCGCGCTCGCCATCGTGACCCTCCTGATTGGCAAGATCGGCCAACGACCGCCCGAAACAGCCGCGGCCTGAGCGCTCTCCGGACCCGCGCCTCAGGCTGAGCGGTCGGGAAACACGAGTTGCACCCGGTGCGCCCGGGCCGCCGCCTCGCCCAGGTAGGTCAGCCCGTCCACCGGACCGAGCACCGTGCCGGTGCGCCGGCACTGGTAGCGGCCGCCACCGAGCGGAGTGAACTCGTCCTCGGCCAGCAGGCGGGCGGTCTCCGCCTGCTCGGTTCCCAGCAGCAACGGACCATGCGCAAATCGATGATGGCCGGCCGGCCACGCCGCGGTGGCGGGCTGCAGCGCCGTGAGGCCCACGGGGAAACTCAAGGCCAGCACCTCGCCCGCGGCGAGGGTCAGCTCGGCGGAATTGAAACCGGCGGCCTCGCGCAGCGCCACGGCCCGGCCCGCCTGGACCAAGGCCATGCCGGTGGACGCAACCCCGGGTGGCACCACGAAGTGCCACGCGAGACTCACGTCCGCCGGGCAGCGGAGCACCGTCCACTCCACGCGGCCCGCGAGGGGATAGTCGCTGCGGCATTGCAGCACGATCTCGCCCCCGGCGAGCGCCAGCGTGCTTTCCCCCGCAAAATAAAACAGCTGCCAGACGGCCCGCCGGGCCGCGTCGATCATCTGGTTGGCCTGAGCCGCGTGCGTCAGGCCCTCCGCCCCGCGCATGGAACAACACCACGGCGCCTCGAATATCTTCGGGTGCGGCGCGAGGTGGAGGCGGCCTTCCGCCCCGACACACAGGTCGCAGCCGAATCCGCCGTTCGGCCGCTGGGCGTAGCTCAAGGCGTTGTAGTAAATGCGATGCGCGGCCCGGAGATATTCCGGGTCGGCCGTCGCCGCCCAGAGCTGGCCGGCGAGCAAAAAGGAGTCCACCACGCCGCAGGCCTCGGTCCACTCGGGCCGGCCGAACCAGTTGTAATTGGCGTAATGCTCCGTCTCGGCGTGCGTGCGGTAGAGCTGGTAGCGGGCCCGCACGAGCTCGAGCAGTTCCGGCCGCGGATCCACCTCCTCCCACCAACGCATGATCCCGCGCAGCGTACTGAGCGTGGAGTGCGTCTGTGCCCCGAGCCGCCGGATATCCAGCTGCGCGTAACGCGCCATCATCGTCTCGATCAGCGCGCGCAGCTCCGGGAGCGGTTCGACCGTGTAGGCCTGCGTCAGGCCGTCGAGGGTGAAGAAGACCGTGCCGATGTCCGTCGACAGTCCGAGCCACGGGCCGTCGTGCTTCACCGTCAGGCCGATCGCCTGGCCGGCCCCAAGCTTGGCCAACGGCTGGTCCGGGTAGGCGGCATAGAGCGGGCGCGTCGGGAGCATGAGGTTGGCCACGACGGTGCGGATCACCGCAAGGACGCGGGCGTCGCGCCGCCAGCGGTAATATTCGCAGAGCCCGCGCAGCAGCCCATTGTGGCCGCCGACCTGGTTTTCGTCGGCCGTGCCGGCCGGGTGCACGGGCCCGATGTAGCCGCGCCCGTTCAGCGCCTCCGGCAGGCGCGAGATGATTTCTTCAAGATGCGACGGCTCGGTCCGCAGCGCCTGGCCCAGCAGGGACAGCCCGAGGATGGCGCGTCCGATCCAGTCCCCGGGCGCCTCGCGGGCGGTGGAGGCCCGGACCATGGCATCGAACCGGAACGGCGCGTCGTGCAGCCGCGTGAAATTCAGCAGCGCGCGCCGGCGCAGGTCGCCGCCGGGGACAACATCCGCCAGGGGCAGGAGTGCGGGCATGCGGCCAGTGCGGCGCACAATACCGTTTGGCGCAAAATGAATGTGGCTGAATTTTGTCGTCCGTCCCGGGGCCGCACTTGCGCCCGCCGCGACCCGGGCCACACTGTCCGCATGCCCGGCCCTGTTCTCGCCCACCCCACCACCCTCGACTGGGGTCGCACGGGCTACGCGGACGGTTGGGCGCGACAGGAAAAACTCGTCGCGCAGCGCAATGCCGGTGAGACCGGCGACACCCTCGTCTTCACCGAGCACAATCCGGTCTACACTTTCGGCCTGCGCCTCGGCGCCGACCAACACATGCTCTGGGATGAGACCGAATTGGCGCGGCGGGGCATCGAGGTCTTCAAGACCAACCGCGGGGGCGACATCACCTACCACGGTCCCGGACAGGTCGTCGGCTACCCGGTCGTGAACCTCGCCCCACGCAAGGACCTGCACGCCTACCTGCGTCTGTTGGAGCAGGTGCTGATCAACTCCGTCGGCACCCTCGGCCTCGCCGCTGCGCGCCGCGACGGCAAGACCGGCATCTGGCTCGGCACCCGCAAAATCGCCGCCATCGGCGTGGCCGTGAAAAAATGGACCACCTATCACGGGTTCGCGCTCAACGTGAACACCGATCTCACCCCTTTTTCCGGCATCGTGCCCTGCGGCATCACCGACGGCACGGTCACGTCGATGCACCTCGAACTCGGGCGGCCGGTGGACGAGGCCGAGGTTAAACGCATCCTTGCCACCGAGTTCTGGCGCCTGCTGCCGGAATTTTTTGAAACCACGAATAAACACTGATTAACACGAATGGATCCTTCATCAGGCCGCCGGTTGCCGATCGGCGGACTTAAAAGCCTCTTGTCCTTCGTGTTCATTCGTGTCCATTCGTGGTTCCTCCGTCCATGACACCCCCCAACCGCAAACCCGACTGGCTCCGGGCCAAGCTGCCCGCCGGCCCCGCCTACCAGGCCACGCGCCGGCTCGTCGAGGAGAACAAGCTCCACACGGTCTGCCAGAGCGCCCAGTGCCCGAACATCGGCGAGTGCTGGTCGCGCGGCACGGCGACGGTCATGATCCTCGGCAACATCTGCACGCGCTCCTGCAATTTCTGCGCGATCCAGACCGGCCGGCCGACCGAGTTCGACCTGGGCGAGCCCGCCCGCGTGGCCGATGCCGTCGCCAAGATGGGCCTGCGCCACTGCGTCATCACCTCCGTCGCCCGCGACGACCTGAAGGACGGCGGCGCGAGCGTCTGGGCCGCCACCATCCGCGCCACGAAATACCGGAATCCCCAGTGTGCCGTCGAGGTGCTCGTGCCGGACTTCAAGGGCAACCTGGACCAGGTTGACACCGTGCTCGACGCCCAGCCCGACATCTTCAACCATAACGTCGAAACCGTCGAACGCCTGCAGAAGCCCGTCCGCGTGCAGGCCCGCTACGACCGCTCCCGCTCCGTGCTGCGCCACGCCAAGAGCCGCGGCTTCACGACCAAGACCGGCATCATGCTCGGTCTCGGCGAGACGCAGGAAGAGATCGCGCAATGTCTCCGCGACATCGCCAGCGACAAGACCGACATCCTCACCCTCGGCCAATACCTGCAGCCGACCCAGCAGCACTGGAAGATCGACCGCTGGGTGCCGCCGGAGGAGTTCAGGCACTGGAAGGAGTTCGCCCTCGCCGCCGGCCTCGGCACCGTCGAGAGTGGCCCGCTCGTGCGCTCCAGCTACCACGCCGACGAGCAGTCGCTCAAATACACGGGCGTCGAGCACCTGAACGTCTCGCCCACCTTGGCGAACGCGTAATGGGATCCTGCTGCTTGCGGCGTTGCGCCGCAGCCGAAGATTGTTTGCTTGGGAGGATGAAGCTCCGCCGCCGCCGCACGTTTCTGTTTTCGGTCCTCTGCCTTCTGTCCTCAGGCTACGCCGGCACCCTCGTCTCCGGTCCCATGCTCGGTTACCAGGCCCACCGCGAGGTGTTCCTGTGGGTCGAGACCAAGGACGCGCAAAAGGTCACGCTCGACTACTGGCTCGCGGGCCGGCCCGAGACGAAGCAGACAATCGAGCGCACCGGCCTTACGCCGACACCCGCCGGCGGCCAGATCGCGCAATTCCGGCCAAGCCTGCTCGAGATGGGCGCCACTTACGACTACACGCTCAGCATCGACGGCGTGGCGCAAAAGACGGCCGCCCCGGCGAAGTTCCGCACCCGGGCGCTGCGGGAATGGCGCACGCCGCCGCCGGACTTCAAGTTCATCACCGGCTCCTGCGCCTACATCAACGAGCCGGTCTACGACCGCCCGGGCGAGCCCTACGGCCGCACCGTCGAGACGTTCAAGCTCTTGGGCGACAGCGGCGCCGACTTCATGGTCTGGCTCGGCGACAACTGGTATTGGCGGGAGGCCGACTTCGATTCGGTCAGCGCCTCTGGTATCGTCCGTCACACGACCGCGCCATCCCCGAGATGCAGAAGCTCCTTGGCGCAATGCACCACTACGCCGTGTGGGACGACCACGACTTCGGCCCGAACGACTCCAACTGGTCCTACGAATACAAGGCCGAGGCGCTGAAGATCTTCCAAGCCTACTGGGGCAACCACAGCTACGGCGAACCGGAGAATCCCGGCGTCTACTCCAAATTCTACTGGGGCGACGCCGCGTTTTTCCTGATGGACAACCATTACCACCGCGATGCCGCGGACCTCGACCAGGACAAGCATCCGGAGAAATCCCAGTGGGGTCGCCGCCAGCTTGAGTGGCTGAAACAATCCCTCCTGCAGGCCAAGGCGCTCCGGCACTTCACCTTCAAGTTCATCGCCACGGGCAACCAGATGCTGCAGACCGAGCCGCGCGGCGAGCCCCACGAACTCTACCGCCGCGAGCGCGAGGAGCTGATGACCTTCATCAAGGAGAACCAGATATCCGGCGTCGTTTTCCTCACCGGCGACGTCCACCACTCCGCCCTCTACCGCCGCCAGCTCTCGGCCGACGGCCCGTGGGTCTACGAGATCACCTCCTCCCCCCTCACCAGCAGCTCCTGGGCGGTCGAGCAGAGCGACAAGGCGAAGGACCCCTACGTCATCCCGGGCACGCTCGTCGGCGACCAGAACTTCGTGACCGTCGCTGTCACCGGCCAAGGGGCCGGGCGGGCGCTCACCCTCACCTGCACCGACAAGCAGGGCGCCGTGCGCTTCAGCCACACCGTGAAAGCCACCGACCTGGGTTATGTTCCGCCCCGGTGGCGCACACCCTGAGCGCCCTACCTGCCGGATTTCCCTCGCAGTATTCGGCGGCGGGGCTAATTTTTTGCCGGCAAAAGACCCGACATGGAAACCAAGAAGAAAATCGTGGAAAACTGGCTGCCGCGTTACACCGGTGTCCCCCTTAAAAACTTCGGCCGCTACATCCTGCTGACCAACTTCGACCGCTACGTGGAGCAGTTCGCCCACTGGCACCGCGTGCCGGTGCACGGCCGGAACAAGCCGATGACCAGCGCCACCGCCGCCGGCATCACCATCATCAACTTCGGCATGGGCAGCGCCACCGCGGCGACGATCATGGACCTGCTCAGCGCCATCAAACCCGAGGCGGTGCTCTTCCTCGGCAAGTGCGGCGGCCTCAAGCACCGCGCCAAGCTGGGCAGCCTCATCCTCCCCATCGCCGCCATCCGCGGCGAAGGCACGAGCAACGACTACTTCCCCCCCGAGGTGCCCGCCCTCCCCTCCTTCGCCCTGCAGAAGGCCATCTCCACCACCATCCGCGAGCACAAGAAGGACTACTGGACGGGCACCATCTACACCACCAACCGCCGGGTGTGGGAACATGACGGCGACTTCAAGAAATACCTGAAAAAGATCCGCGCCATCGCCGTGGACATGGAGACCGCCACGATCTTCATCACCGGCTTCGCCAACGAGATCTCCACCGGCGCCCTCCTGCTGGTGTCCGACGAACCGATGACGCCCGAGGGCGTAAAGACCGCCGAAAGCGACCAGACCGTCGACCACAAGCACGTCTCGATGCACCTGCGCATCGGCATCGACTCGCTGAAGCAGCTCATCAACCGCGGCGCGACGGTAAAGCACCTGAAGTTCTGAGCCGGCGCCGGCATCAATCCACCACGGATGGCACGGATTTATCCGGATAAATGACCGGAATTATGCTTGGTCTCCGTGCCATCCGTGTAATCCGTGGTTAAAGTACAACCGACCCATGCTCATCCGGATCCGAGGCGCCATTTCCAACTGCTACCTCCTGCTCGGCGAGCGGCCGGTGCTGGTGGACACCGGCGCGCCCGGCGACCTGAAGCGCATCCTCGCCGCCCTCCGGGCCCAGGCGGTCGAACCGGCGCAACTGGCCCTCATCGTCCTCACGCACGGCCACAGCGACCACGCGGGTTGCGCCGCCGAGCTCAGGCGGCGCAGCGGCGCGCAGATCGCCCTGCACGCCGGCGACATTGCGCTCGCGCGCGGTGGCCGCAACGGCGTGCTCGCCCCGCAGGACGCGCTCGGCCGGATTTTGCGGCCGTTCCTCGACGAGGAATACGAGGCCTTCGAACCCGACCTGCTTTTCCGCGACGGCTTTTCGCTGGAGCCCCATGGCGTGAAGGGAAACGTGCTCGCCACGCCGGGCCACACGCCGGGCTCGGCGTCCGTCGTGCTCGGCAGCGGCGAGGCGGTCATCGGCGACGTGCTCCGCGGCAGCCTCGTCTGGCCGAACCAGGCGCGGGACCACTATTTCTGCAACGACCCGGAACTGAACCGGCGCAGCATCGTGCGGCTCGCGCGGGAGGGCCTCCTGCGCTGCCACCCGGGCAATTTCGGCAGCTTCCCCGGCGCCGAGCTCGGGCGCTTCCTGAGCACCGGCGGCGGCGAGGTGCTGGAGCTGTCGGGCCGGCCGGTGTGAGGGGAAAGCTCCAAATTCCAACATCCAAGCACCCGGGAAACCACCAACGATTCCAAATTGGAAATTCTTTGGAGGTTGGATGAAAAGGCTTGGAACTTCGCACCGCCTCACGGCGCGACATCCACCCAGAACGGCGCGAAGACCTCCGAGCCGCCCAGGTTGACCTGGGCCCAGATGGCGTAGCGGCCCGGCTGGGGAATGGTGATTTTGAAATGCAACTCGGGCCGGAGCGCGTCGGGCGGCTTGGCCAGATCGGTTTCCATCGGATGCAGGTGCGCAAAGCCGCTGACCGCCTCGTCGAACGCCACGAGGTGCGCGAAAGCGCCCATCACCGGCAGCAGCGGCACCGGCTGCTTGACCGAGCCCGGGCTTTCGATCCGGAAAACCAGGTCTGCCGGCTGCCCGGCGCGAAACCCCGGGGGCACGACGAGCTCAAAATTGAAACCGAGCCCCTGCCACGTCGTGTTGGGGATGCGGGTCACGACCGGCACGGGTCCGGGCACGGTGAACTCCGCCACCGCGTAGAGCCCGCGGGAGGTGGCCGCCGGCGTGAAATCGGCGAACCCGCGGTAGCGCCCCGGCCGGCGCGGTGTCAGCGTGAAGACCCATTCGCCCACGCGGCGGCCGGGTTCGGGATGGACGTGCTGGTAGTCGGACAACGTGGGATCGACGACCAGCAGGTGGAGCTTGCGGGTGTGGGCGACCAGCAGGTCCTCCGGCGCGATGGGCTTGCCGCCGGCGGTGCGCAGGGTGAGCGTGAAGTTGACCGGCTCGTCGCGGTCGGGCTCGCGGTCGCCCGCCAGCGTCATCACCACCGGCGAGCGCACCTGCACGACGGGGATGAACTGCGGGTTCGCGGGGTCGCAAAACTCCAACGCCCCCTTCCCCTCCATCCGGAAATCCATGTGGTTAAGATTCGTGCCCGTCGGCAGCAGGCGGACCACGAGGTAGAGCGCGAGGGCGGCGAGGGTGATGAGGATGATCGAGCGCCATGGATAGGGCGCGGACTCCGTACCGCGCCGCGGCGGTGACGGCGTCACCGCCCTACCTTGTTCGCGCTCGCTCATCCCTTCTTCAGATACCGGACCAGATCATCGACCGACCAGGAGCTGCCGTCGACGCGATACCGGATCTTGCCCTGCTCGTTGATGAGCACGGTGGCCAGGGTGTGCTTGATGGTGGCGCCCTCGAACTCGCGGATGACCCCCAGCTGGGCGAGCAGGTGGCGCACCGAGGCGTCGGGCCCGGTGAGGAAGGACCAGTTGGACAGGTCGAGACCGCGGATCTGGGCGTATTCCTTGAGGACGCCGGGCGTGTCGTATTCCGGATCGAGCGAGATGGACACGAGCTCGAAGTCCTTCACGCCGGCGGCCGCGGCCGCCTTTTGCAGGTCGGCCATCCGCAACGTGGCCGCCGGGCACATCGTGGCGATGGGGCAGCGGGTGAAGATGAAGTTGAGGACGATCTGCTTGCCGCGGAAGCGGCTGCCCGGCACGGCGCGGCCCTCCTGGTCGAGCAGGGTAAACTCCGGCAGTGTCTCGCCGATCTCGCGGTAGGCCTCCTTGCCGCGCATCGTGGTGTCCTGCGCGAGGGCCATGGCCGCGGCGTCGAGGGCCCGCCGCGTGGCCGCATCATCGGGCCAGATTTTTTCCAGGTAAAAGCCGTCGTCCCGCTGCACCAGTTCGGCGCGGATGTGCTGGCCGGGCTGGGCGATGGCGAGGTCGCCGGTTGACACCTTGAACTCCATCGTCATGGCCGGCATGAAATCCTTGATCTCGTCGTGGGTCACGATGAGGGCCCCGCGCTCCGGGTCGGCCTTCACGATCTCGCCGGTCAGGGGATAGCGTTTCTCCGCGGGTGAGGCCGGCGCCGCCACCACCCCGGCCGCGGCGGTCGCCGCCGGCTTGCCACAACCGGCCCCGGCCGCCGTCAGGGCCATTAGCAGAGCTGCCGCGAGGCGGGGCGGGAGTGAATAACCGGGCTTCATCAGGGACACACATTTGCCTCGGAACGAAATTGTCAAAAGGTTTGCGCTGCTCCGGCCCGAAGTATCACTTGCCCGTTTCCCAAACCATCCACGCCTGATCATGACCCGCACCCCGACCTACAAGCCAGGCCTCGCCTGGTTCGCCGCCCTCGGCAGCGCCTGGGTCTTTGTGCTGGTCGCCCTCGGCGCCTTCACGACCAGCATCGGCGCCGGCATGGCCTTCTCCGACTGGCCCCTGTCCAACGGCTCCGTCAACCCGCACGGCTGGCTCGACGAGATCGACAAGTTCGCCGAGCACTCCCACCGGCTCAGCGCCACGATGATGGGGATCATCACCATCATCATCGCCTTCTGGCTGCACCGCACCGAGGCGCGGGGCTGGCTGCGGCGGCTCGGCTGGTTCGCGGTCGCCCTGGTCATCATCCAGGGGGTGGTGGGCGGGCTGCGCGTGCTGCTCGACCACCAGCATGTCGAGCTGGTCAACACCAGCGTGGGACGGCTGTTCGCCATGCTGCATGCCTTTCTCGCCCAGGCCTACGTCTGCACCCTGATCGCCCTGGCCGTGGCCTGCACCCGGCCGTGGATTGAACGGCAGGCGGGGCTGACCGGCCCGCCGGCGGCGCGGGTGCTCGGGCTGGGGCGCTGGTGCGTGACCCTGCTCTTCATGCAGCTGATCATCGCCGCCGTCGTGCGCCACAGCTTTGCCGGCCTCGCGATCCCGACGTTCCCCTTCTCCACCGCCGAGCACGGGCTGCTGCCCGCCACCTGGAATTTCCCGGTGGTCATCCAGCTGGCCCACCGCATCATGGCGGCCGTGATCGGATGCATGATCCTGCTTTGGGGCCATTGCCTGTGGCGCGAACGCGCGGCCTCGCCGCTGCTGCGCGGCTCCGGCCTGCTCCTCGCCGGGCTCATTGTCGGGCAGATCACGCTCGGGGCCCAGATCATCTGGACCGGCCGCAGCGTCACCATGACCACCGGGCACGTGGTCGTCGGCGCGCTGACGCTCGCCGTCACCTTCCTCGTCACCTTCATCCTGCACCGCCCCCGCTTCGAGGCGCCGGCCGGCGCCGCGCCATGAGCGGCGTGGCCGACAAGCTCCCCGCGGAATCCGCGCCGGCCCCCGGCGCGACGTGGCGGCATTACCTGGAACTGACCAAGCCGCGGCTGAGCCTGATGTCGGTCATCACGGCCATGCTCGGCTACCTGGCGGCGGTGCCCTATACCTACTGGGACTGGGCGCGCACCGGCTATCTGGTGCTCGGCACGGCGCTCTGCGCGGGCGGGGCGGCGGCGCTCAACATGTATATGGAGCGCGACACCGACGCGCTGATGAAACGCACCGCCGACCGGCCCCTTCCCGCCGGGATCGTGGCCCCAGGCTCGGCCTTCGTCCTCGGCTGGATCCTGAACATCGCCGGGCTGGCGATCCTGTTCAAGCTGGTGAACGGCCTCTCGGCCTTCATCGCGCTCGCCACCATCGTCGCCTACCTGGCCATCTACACGCCGGCCAAGCGCTGGTCGCGCTGGAACACCGAGATCGGTGCCATCAGCGGCGCGCTGCCGCCGATGATCGGCTGGGCAGCCGCGGGCCGGTCCAACCCCCTGCTCGGCTGGACCCTTTTCGCCATCCTCTACACCTGGCAGATGCCGCACTTCTTCGCCCTGGCCTGGACCTACCGCAAGGACTATGCCGCCGCCGGCATGCCGATGCTCTCGGTCACCGACCCGAGCGGCGTGCGCCTGACGCAGTGGACCTTCATCTGGACCGTGCTGCTGACGGCCGCGAGCCTCCTGCCCGCGCTGCTGGGCTACTGCTCCTGGTATTACTTCGCCTTCGCGGCGGTCCTCGACCTGTGGATCCTGCGCTCGGCCTTTCGTTTCCTCAACCCGGCGATCCGTGAAACCGAGGCGCGCCGGCTGTTTTACATCACCCTCGGCTACCTGCCGCTGCTGCTCGGCCTGCTCGTCGCCGACCGGGTGATTTTCAAGCTGTGATGAGTGATGGGTGACAAGTGACGAGACCAACCTCGTCGTTTATTCCTGTTCTTGTCACATATCACCCTCCACTCGTCACTTTCCTCATGACCGTCTCCGACATCCCCACGCTCAACGCCGCGCTCAACGCCACCGCCACGGTGCTCATCATCGTGGGCTTCATCCTGATCAAGCTGGGCAAGAAGGACGCGCACCGGGCCGCCATGCTGACCGCCGGCGTGGTGTCGGCGGTTTTCCTCGTCGGCTACGTGACGCACAAGGTCCTCGTCCGCGGCGTGCACACGCCGTTCCTCGGCGAGGGCCCGGCGCTGCGCGCGGTCTACTACACGATGCTGGTCACCCACATCATCCTCGCCATGGCCATCGCCTACCTCGTGCCGCGGACCTTCCTGTTCGCGATCAAGGGCAATTACGAGACCCACAAGAAATGGGCGAAGGTCACCTTCCCGATCTGGTTCTACGTCTCGATCACGGGCGTGCTGATCTATTGCTGCAACTACCTGTGGTGGCCGGCGGTGCCGGTGGGTTAGGTAGGGCGAATCCTCCGGATGAGCCGCGGCTCGTCGGGACGACTCGCCCTACCAAATGAAAAGCCGGGCGCGGGGCCCGGCTGGCGGTGGCATAAATACCGCACCGCCACCCGCATTGACACTCAGGGCGGCTTCGGGCACGAATTACCAGGTTCATGCTTCAGCCCGCCCAGCCCGCGCAGGAATTTTTCTGGGACGACCTGCTCGAATACATCGAGGAGGGCCGTGTCATTCCCATCGTCGGGGCCGAGCTGCTGACCGTGCCGGATGGCGCGGGCGGCGAGATTCCCCTCCAGCGCCTGCTCGCCCAGAAACTCGCCGAGCGCCTGAAGCTGCCCGCCGAGGACTGCACCGGTGACGACGCCCTGCACCAGGTCGTTTGTGGTTACCTCCAGCGCGGCGGCCGGCGGGAGGAAATCTACCCGCGCATCCGCAACCTGATGAAGGAGCTCGCGCCTGCCGTGCCCGCCCCGCTCCGCCAGCTCGCCCGCATCCGGCATTTCAACCTTTTCGTCACGACCACCTTCGACTCGCTGCTCGCGCAGGCCCTCGACGAGGAACGGTTCGGCGGCGCGACCAAGACCACCGCGCTCGCCTACGCGCCCAACCACACGGCCGACCTGCCGCCGGACGCGCGCCGCGCCGCGCAGCCGACCGTCTTCCACATGCTCGGGCGCATGTCGGCCTCGCCCGATTACGTGATCACCGAGGAGGACACGCTGGAGTTCTTCACCTCGATGCAGACAGAGTCGAAGCGGCCCAACGTCCTGCTCGACGAGTTGAAGTCAAGCCACCTGCTGCTGATCGGCAACACATTCCCGGACTGGTTAGCGCGCTTCTTCATCCGCATCGCCAAGAACGGGCGGCTATCGCTCCAGCGCGAGGAATTGGAAATCGTCGCCGACCGCCGCACGCACGAGGACAAGAACCTCGTGCTCTTCCTGAAGAATTTTTCCTACCGCACGCAGATTTACGAACAGGGCAACGCCGCCGATTTCGTCCGCGAACTCGCCGCGCGTTATGCCGAGCGTCACCCGAACCCTGTAGCCGGGGTCGCCGACCCCGGCCCGGGCTCAACGAGCCCGGCTACAGCACAGGCTGACGGCGCCACCCCCGCCGCCGAGATGAAGCCCGGCGCCGTGTTCCTCAGCTACGCCAGCCAGGACGCTGCGGCGGTGAAACAGATCCGCGATGCGCTCGAGGCCGCCGGCATCGAGGTGTGGTTCGACCAGCGCCGGCTCGAGGGCGGCGACGACTTCGATCAGCAGATCAAGCGCAACATCCGCGCGTGTTCGCTGATTCTTCCGGTCATCTCCGCCCACACCCAGGCGCGGCACGAGGGCTACTTCCGGCTGGAGTGGAACCTCGCCGTCGAGCGGGCCAAGCTCATCGCGGAGACCATCCCCTTCATCCTTCCGGTCGTGATCGACCCGGTCGCGGAGAACGACGCGCTGGTGCCCGAGCGTTTCCTGCAAGTGCAATGGACGCGTCTGCCCGGTGGCGCCGCCACGCCGGAGTTCGTGGAACGGATGGTCCGGCTGATCCGCGATTACCGCAAGCGCGAGCGGGGGCTGCTGTGAGCAGCCAACTCTCAACTTTTAACGTTTACCGCCCAACGCTCAATGGCCGACCCCACCCACTTGAAAGTTGAGAGTTCAACGTTGAGCGTTGAGCGTTCCGCGGCGACCTCCGCGGTCGACGCGGCCAATCCCTGGCCGGGCCTGGCCTCGTTCACGGAGGACGCGCGCGGCTTTTTCTTCGGGCGCGAGAAGGAAACCGAGGAACTCTCCCGGCTGGTCCGCCGGCAGACGCTCACCGTGCTCTTCGGCCAGTCCGGTCTCGGCAAGTCCTCGCTCCTGCAGGCCGGCCTCTTCCCCATTTTGCGGGAGGGCGATCATCTGCCGCTCTACCTGCGACTCGACCATGCCGCCGACGCCCCGCCGCTCGCTGACCAGGTCAGAACCGCGCTAAATGACGCCTTCGCCATCGCCAAGGCCGAGGCCCCAGCGTTCAGCGCGGGCGAGTCGCTCTGGGAATATTTCCACCGCAAGGACGTCGACATTTGGAGCGCGAAGAACCGCCTGCTCACGCCCGTCCTCGCCTTCGACCAGTTCGAAGAGATCTTCACCCTCGGCCGCACCGACGACGTGTGCAGCGAGCGCTCCCGCACCTTTCTCGCCGAATTGACCAGCCTAGTCGAGAACCGCGCGCCCGCCGCCGTGCGCGCCCGGCTCGACGCCGGTTCGCTCGACCCCGCGCGGTTCAATTACGACAAACCCTCCTGCCAGGTCATCCTCAGCCTGCGCGAGGATTTCCTGCCCGACCTCGAGGGCCTGAAGCAGGAGATGCCCGCGCTCATCCACAACCGCCTGCGCCTCAAACGGCTCAGCGGCACGCAGGCGCTGGAGATCGTCACGCGCCCCGCGCCGCATCTGCTGGCCGAGGGTGTGGCCGAGCGCATCGTGGAATTCGTTTCGGGCGGACGTGGCGGCTCCGCCGAGCGGCTCGCCGAGCTCGATGTCGAGCCGCCGCTGCTCTCCGTCATCTGCCGCGAGCTCAACGACCGCCGCCGGGCGCTCGGCCAGGCGCAGATCACCGCCGAGCAGGTGTCCGGCAACCGCCGCGAGATCCTCACCGATTTCTACGAGCGCAGCGTGGCCGACCTGCCGGAGACGATGCGCACCTTCGTCGAGGACCACCTGCTCACGAAGTCCGGCTTCCGCGACAACTTTGCGCTCGAGACCGCGCTCGAATTCCCCGGCGTCACGCGCCCGCTGCTCGACACCCTGGTGGCGCGCCGGCTGGTGCGGATCGAGGACCGCCTCGGGGTGCAGCGCGTCGAGCTCACGCACGACGTGCTCGCGGAGGTCATCCGCGCCGCGCGTGACGCCCGCCTCCAGCGCCTCGAACTCGCCGCGGCGGCCCGCCAGACGCGCCGTCAGCGCTGGCTCATCGCTGCGCTCGCCGCCGCGGTCGTGGGGCTGCTGATCGGGGCGTTCTTCGGCATCCGCGCCCAGCGCCGGGCCGAGCAACTGGCCCGCGACGAGGCCGCCCGCGCGAGCCGCACGGATTTTGTCTTCGGCTCGCAACTCCTCGATCAGGGGAAGGTGCCCGAGGGCCTCGCCTACCTCGTGCGCGCCGGCCGCACCGACCGGACCAACTCCATCGTCGGGCCGCGCCTGATCTCGGCGCTTGCCTACCGCGCGTTCGCGCTGCCCACCGGCCGGAGCTTCCAGCATCCCGCCGCAGCGAATGTTGTCGGATTTTCCGCAGAGGGGAAACGTGTCATCACCGCCGCCGAGGACGAGGCCCTGCGCGTCTGGGACATCGCAAGCGGTGAACTCGTCGCCGGGCCGATGAAGCACGACGCGCTCATCGTCGTGACCGCCATCACTCCGGACGGCTCGCGCATCGCCGCGTTGTGCAACAACGGCACCATCGGCCTGTGGGAGACCGCGACCTGCCGCCCGCTCGCCAGCTCGCTGCGCCACGATACCGCCAGCTTAGCGATGACGTTCAGCCCCAACGGCCGCTGGCTCGCGACCGGCGCGGCCAATGGCACGATCAAGCTCTGGGATGCCCAGACCGGCGAGCTCAAGACCACGCTGGATATGGGCGCGAACACTGGTGTTTCCTCGGTGAATTTCAGCCCGGACAGCACCCGACTCGTCACGACCACCTTCGGCAAACACCAGTGGCGGATCTGGGCCGTGCCGACGGGCGAGCCGCTGACCCCACTGTCAACCGATGCGGTCTCCCAAGCCAACCACGGCAAGTTCAGTCCCGACGGAAAACTCGTGGTGATCTGTGACAGCAATGGCGCGCAACTCTGGGATTGGGCGGCGGGCAAAAAGGTCGGCGACCGCATGGTGCATTCGGCGCCAAGCTATTTCGCCGAGTTCTCCGCGGACGGAACCTTTCTGGCCGTGCCGCCGCTCGACCAGACCGTCCGCCTGTGGTCGGTGCCGTCGGGCAAGGTGAAGCTGAAAATCGATCTGCCGTCGGCCCCGGTGGTGCTCGCCCCCGTGCGGATTACGCGTGACGGACGCCGGCTAATGGTGGCGGGTGCCGACGGCGCAGTCCGCGTTTACGACACGACGACGGGAAGTCTCGCGATGGAGCCGATCCGCGCCGGCGAGCGAGTCAACGCCCTCCTCTCCCCGGATGATCGCGAGATCTGGACCGGCAACGGCAGCGGGCTGGTGCGCCACTGGCGGGCCGACGGGGCGGCGGCAACGCCCATTGTCATCAATGCCAGCGGCAATGTTCTCCGGTTCCGCTGGTCGAACGAAAGCACGGGTATTGTGATCACGACGCGGGAACGACTCGAGTGGCGCGATCCGGCGACAGGCCGCGAGGTGGCGCCCGCGGTGCAGTTTCCGGTGCCGGTCGCCAACGCCTTTGGCGGCGGCGACGAATTGAAAGCCAACCCGAAATTCCTCGGCGTGCGCACCCGGGATAATGATATCGAACTGTGGGACCTGCGCCAGCCGGCGGCCATTGCGCGGCGCCGGCTGGACCGTACCCCGAACAGTTCCACCTTTATTTTCAGCCAGGACCAGAAACTCGTCGCGATCCGGGCGAGCAACAATGACGAGCGCGCCGGCTTCAGGTTGCAGGAAACCGAATCCGGTCGCGAATTGAGCCGCCCGCCATTTTCGGACACCGAGCGCGTCGGTCGTATGCTCATCAGCCCGGACAACCGGCTGCTCGCCACCCAGCGGGGGGCCGGATTGGTCGAAATGTGGGATATTGCCACGGCGCAGGCCGTGGGCAAACCGATGACCCATCGCATCGGCGTCACCGGTCTCGTGTTCAGTCCGGATGGGACGCGCGTGGTGACGGGCGACGTCACGGGCAAAGTGCGGCTGTGGGAGACCACGACCGGCCAGCGGCTGCTGCCCCCGATGCAGTTCCGGGACCTGATCGGCCAGCTGACCTTCAGCCGCGACGGAAAGTGGCTGCTGACCGGCGGCGGCCTGGAAACCGCGGCGTATATCCTGGACACCCAGACGGGCGCCTTGCGCACGGAACCGTTGCGCAGCGCGAAGGCCCTTACGGGCGCCTCGTATAATGCGGACGAAACTCGGGTTGTCACCTCGTCCCAAGACGGCACCGTGCGCGTGTGGGGCGCGCGCAGCGGGCAACTGCTCGTCGAGCCGCTGCGCCGCGAGACGCTGGACGGAAATCCGGAATTCAGCCGCGACGGCCGCTTCGTGATCTCGAACAACACCGCGACCGCGTCGGGCGGCATCTGCACATGGGCCATCCCGGCCGCGTCGACCAACACGCAGGTGCCCGACTGGATGCTACGGCTCGCCACGGCGGTCATCGGCAGCGAAGTCACCGCCGGCGGCGGCCTGCGGGAGACGCCGCCGCCGCCGGACGTGTTCGCGCAGCTCAAGTCCGAGGTCGAGGCGCTCCCCGACGACGCGCCCTATGTGAAATGGGGCCGCTGGTTCCTCGCCGATCCGGCGACGCGCAACATTTCCCCGGAGCATCCCATCAGCGCCACCGAGGCCGATAAACTTTCGGGCACGCTGCTCGCCAAGCTCATCGCCCGCGACAACCAGCTTCATGAAGAAAACAAGCTCGTGGAGGCCGAGATGCTCGAACGGCAGATGCTGGACCTCGTCCGCTCCGCGAACGACAAGGAGGCGCCGATCGTCGGCACCAACTGCATCAAGCTGGCGCAGACGCTGATCCAGCTGGGCAAGTTCGCCGAGGCGGAGCTGCTGGCGCGCGAAGCACTGGCCGTCCGGAGCAAGACCGCCGCCGTCGGCAGCTTTGAAATCGCCAGCGCAACCGGCACGATTGGTTCCGCCTTGGCCGGGCAAAAGCGTTACGCCGAGGCGGAGCCGCTCCTGATTGCCGCGCTTGATGATATGAAAAAAATCGAGGCCGGCGCCGGCCTGAACGCCGGACAAAAGACCGGGATGAGCGCCCGCGTCGAGTCGCTCGTGCAGCTCTACGAAGCCACCGGCCGGCCCGAGAAGGCCGCGGAGTGGAAGAAGTGAAATGTCGGCCCGCAGGGCGGCGGGCCCACCAAAAAAAAGCCGGGCGCGGGGCCCGGCTTGGATTTGAGACAGGGCGCGTTATCCTTAACGCGTCGCGGCGGCTTAGGGATAAGCCGCCCCACCCTTACTTCACCACCATCACGCCGTGCATGCCGGACAGGAAATGGGCGGGAAAAGTGCAGAGGAAGACATATTCACCGGGTTCCGTCGGGGCGGTGAACCTGACCTCGTCCGTCTGCTTCGGCCCGAGCATCTTGGTGTGGATGATGACCTGGTCGGCCAGGGCCGCGGGGACATAGTCGGTCGCGGCGGCCATGACGGCCGCGTTCGCGAAGGCCTTGGCATCAGCGCCCTTCTTCAACAGCACCCAATTGTGGCCCATGGCGGCCTTTGGCATGTTGCCCATGTTAGTCAGGGAGACGGTGACTTCCGCGCCCGCCTTCACCTCGAAGCGGGTCAGGTTGAACTTCATGCTGTCATTGGCCGTGAACTCAACGGGCCCGGCCGCCGTGTTGGCAGCGGCCGCCGGAGCGGCCGACTCGTTTTTCGGACCGCAGCCCGAGAAAATCAGGCTGGCGGCGCACAGGGAAAAGAGCAGTGGTTTTTTCATACGGGAAGGACTATCGCACAGGCCACCCGGGCAAGCAATGACTCAAGTCAAGGTTTGCATTTTTCTAATAGACGGCCGCCGGGCGGTAATATCGGTCCCGCAGGAGCAAACGGGATGAAATTGGTGCGGTTTTGTGGTTGAAATGGGGGTTATTTTGCAAAGTGTCGCCCAACAATATTGCCCGGCGCACACCGCTGGTGCCGCCACTGTTACACATGACCCGCTCACTCTCCGATCACCGCCCATTTTCGCGCTTCGCCGCCGCCCTGTTCGCCGGCCTCAGCCTGGTCCTCCTGACCGGCTGCAACAAGCTGCACCAAGTATTCAGCCTGAGCGGCCCGCAGTCCACCATGGTCACCGAGGGCCCGGTCGCCGCCCGCCAGTGGGACCTGTTCATGATCACGGTCTATGTGACGACCTTTATTTTCATCGTGGTCGGTGCCGTGCTGGCCTACGCCCAGATCAAGTTTCGCGCCAAGACGGAGGCCGACGAGCACGCCGAAGCCCCGGTGCAAGGCCATGGCAACCCGTTCATTGAGATCGGCCTGATCGTCGCTTCCGTCGCCCTCTTGGTCATCATCGCCATCCCCACCCTGCGCGACATCTGGTATACCCACGACGTGCCGGAGGAGGAGCGGGCCAACGCCATGGACGTCACCGCCACCGGCTACCAGTGGTGGTTCAAATTCGAGTATCCGACCGAGATGGTGCCCCAGCCCGCCGGGGGCGAAGCCCCGCTCGTCACGGGCAACGAGCTCATTGTGCCCGCCGGCATCCCGGTGCGCGTGCACCTGCGCACGGTGGACGTCATCCACAGTTTCTGGATCCCCAAGCTGGCCGGCAAGGTGGACATGATGCCCAACCGCGCCAACTTCCTGTGGTTCAAGGCCGACAAGCCGGGCTACTATTACGGCCAGTGCGCCGAGTATTGCGGCGAGTCGCATGCCATCATGCGCTTCCGCGTCATCGCCCTCTCCGCCCCCGACTACGCGAAGTGGCTGGAAAACCAGAAGCAGCCCGCCCGCACGGTCACCGCCCAGTCCCTCGCCGAGGCGGCCGCGGCCCCGACGGTGCAGTTCGCCAGCATGAAGTTCGCCCCCGGCGCCGCGCTGGCCGGCTCACCCGAGTTCGACGCCAATCCCCTCGCCGCCTGGCGCGACATGCAAAAGCCCAAGGCCCACGAGGACGCCGGGCTCATCGCGACCGGCCGCCAGCTTTTCTCCGACAAGACCTGCATCAGCTGCCACACCGTGCGCGGCCATGAGGGCATCGGCATCACCGGCCCGGACCTGACCCGCGTCGGCGCCCGCTCGACCATCGCCGCGGGCGTGCTGGAAAACACCGACGCCCGCCTGCACGACTGGATCAAGGAGCCCAACCACTACAAGCCCGGCAACAAGATGTATGTCGGCGGGTACACCGACGCCGCGACCGGCGCCGCCAAGTTCTCGCTCAACGACCGGGAGATCGACGCCCTCGTCGCCTACCTGCACAGCTTGAAGTGAAAGTGCGGGTGAGAGTGGAAGTGTAACCCAACCACCGAGCTCTCCCACCAACTCACCCCCGCCTCCCACCACGCTCCCCTCTCCCTTTTCCCTCCCCCCTCCCATGGCAGAAGCTATCGCAAAACACGCCTTCACCGGCGCCGGACACCCTCCCGCCAAGGCGGCGTTCGAGCTCATGGCCCGCCCGACGGCCAAGACCGGCCTCATCAGCTGGCTGACGACGGTCGACCACAAGAAGATCGGCATGCTGTATGGCGGCTTCGCCATCTTTTTCTTTCTGGTCGGCGGCCTCGAGGCGCTGCTGATCCGCACGCAGCTCATGGTGCCGAACAACCGCTTCATCAGCGCCCAGCTCTACAACGAGCTGTTCACGATGCACGGCACGACGATGATCTTCCTCGCGGTCATGCCGCTGAACGCCGCGTTCTTCAACCTGCTCATCCCGATCCAGATCGGCGCGCGCGACGTTGCCTTCCCCCGCCTGAACGCGTTCTCGCTCTGGGTCTGGGTGGTCGGCGCCATTTTGCTGAATGTCGGCTGGATCTCGCACTTCTTCCCCGCCCTGCAGTTCGGCGGCGCGCCGGATGTCGGCTGGTTCGGTTACGCCCCCCTCACCTCCAAGTTGTTCACGCCCGACCTGTCCACCGACCTCTGGGTGCTCGGCATCCAGGTCCTTGGCCTCTCGTCCATCGTGGCCTCGCTCAACTTCATCGTCACGATCATCAACATGCGCGCCCCGGGCCTCACCATGATGCGCCTGCCCGTGTTCTGCTGGATGGCGCTCGTCACCAGCTTCCTGCTCATCCTCGCCCTGCCGGCCATCGCCATCGCACTCGTCGAGGTGATGATGGACCGCAACTTCGGCACCAGCTTCTTCGAGGTCTCCGGCGGCGGCCAGCCCATCCTCTGGCAGCATCTCTTCTGGGTGTTCGGCCATCCCGAGGTCTACATCCTGATTCTGCCCCCGATGGGCTACGTTTCGGAAATCCTCCCGACCTTCTCGCGCAAGCCGCTCTTCGGCTACCCGATCATCGTGTTCTCCGGCGTGGCGATCGGCTTCATCGGCTTCGGGGTCTGGAGCCATCATATGTTCACCACCGGCATGGGCACGGTCGCCACGGCGGCCTTCGCCATCGCCACGATGGCCATCGCGGTGCCGACCGGCGTCAAGATCTTCAACTGGATCGGCACCCTCTGGGGCGGCCAGATCATGACGCGCGTGCCCATGATGTTTGCGCTCGGCTTCATCTGGATGTTCATGCTCGGCGGCTTCTCCGGCATCATGCATGCCGCCGCCCCGGCCGATGCCCAGCAGCAGGACAGCTACTTCGTCATCGCCCATTTCCACTACGTGCTCATCGGCGGCGCCACCTTCGCGCTGCTCGCGGCCATTCACTACTGGTTCCCGAAGTTCTTCGGCCGGATGGTGCCGGAATTCTGGGGCAAGGTCTCGTTCTGGATCATTTTCACGGGTTTCAACTGCACGTTCTTCCCGATGCACTTCCTCGGCCTGAACGGCATGCCGCGCCGCACCTGGACCTACGACGCGAACATGGGCTGGAACGAGGGCAACATGTTCGCCACCTGGGGCGCCTATCTTCTGGGCGTCGGCATCTTCACCTATTTCGCCGTGCTGGTCTGGAGCTTTTTCAAGGGCAAGAAGTGCGGCAACGACCCGTGGGACGGCCGCACCCTCGAGTGGTCCATCCCCTCGCCGCCCCCGGAGCACAACTTCGCGGCCATCCCGACCGTGCACGCCCGCGATGCCTGGTGGTATGAAAAACACCACAAGGAAGAGATCGCGGCGGAGAAGGCTGCGCACATCCAGGCCGAGGAATCACACGGCGGCATCCATATGCCCGACCAGTCGTGGTATCCCCTGTTCGCCGCCTTCGGCCTGTTCATCGCCACCTTTAATTTCGCCCAGCTGCACCAACCGGTGGTGATGTTTGGCCACCAGGTGCTCGCCTCGCACCTGCCGCTCGCCCTGACCGGCGGCGTCATCATGGTCGTCGCGCTCTACCTCTGGTCCCTCGAGGGCCCGGGCGGCTACCACCTGCACATCGCCGCCGACGGCAAGGTCACCGAGTCCCGCGGCGAGCATCACTAATAAAGTGAGAGGGAAAGTGAAAGTGTATCCAACCGACACCCTTCCCTCAAACGTCCCTTCCCCCACTCTCACCTTCACTTTCACTTTTCCATGAGCAGCCCCGCGGCCACCGGTCAAATCGACCACCATCACGATCACACCACCTCGACGGGCATTCCGAACAAGAAGCTCCTCTGGTGGGCCTTCCTTGCCTCGGACTGCATGTTCTTCGGCGCGCTGATCTCGACCCACCTCGTCTACCGCCTCAACCCGCCCCCGGGCAACGCGGTCCCGACGCAGGTCTTCAACATCGAGCTCACGTCCTTCTCGACGTTTATCTTGCTCATGTCGTCCCTGCTCATGGCGCTCGCCGTGAACGCCATCCAGAAGGGCAACATCAGGAGCACCCGCACCATGCTGCTGGGCACGATGTTCTTCGGCTGCATCTTCCTCGGCGGCCAGGTTTATGAGTTCGCGCACTTTGTGCACGAGAAGCACATGACGCTATCGAACAGCATCTTCGGCTCCACATTCTACACCCTTACCGGCACCCATGGCACGCACGTCGCCATCGGCGTGCTCCTGCTGGGCATGATGTATGTGCGGACCTTCAAGCCCGCCCACGGCGGCGGCCTGCTGACGAATTTCGCCCATCTCGCGGCGGTGTGCGTCGTGATGGGCGTTTCCTTCATCTGGTTCGTGCCCGCCGGCATCGAGATCATCTACGGGGCCAGCTGGCGCGAGCTGCTGGCCCATCATGCCGTGCCCTACGCGGTCGGCGCCGCCGCCCTGGTCGCCGTGTTCTGGTTCGCCCGCGCCCGGGGCGAGGTCGAGTTCGGCGAGAAAAACGCCATCGATGTCGAGGCCATCGGCCTTTACTGGCACTTTGTCGATATCGTCTGGATCATCATCTTCACCGCCGTCTACCTGCTGGAATACCTTTGAGACCAATGGGAGAGTGAATGGGAGAGTGCACCAACCCAGCAAACCCTGCCCGCATCTCCTTTCCCACCCTTTCACCTTCACTTTCACTTCTTCCCTTCCCGCCATGTCCGCCCCCACCCAAACCGCCCCTGCCCTGAGCCCGTCGAATGGGGCAGCCGGCCACCACGAGCCGAGCAAGTTCCATTTTTACATCGCCATCGCGATGATCCTTTCCGTCATCACCGGCGTGGAGGTCGTGCTGGTCTATCTGCCCCTGGCCAAGTGGATCGTCGTCACCTCGCTGCTCGTGCTCTCCACCGTGAAGTTCATGTTCGTCATCTTCTACTTCATGCACCTCCGGTGGGACAAGGTGTTCTGCACCATCCTGTTTTTCATCGGCCTGGTGCTCGCCGGCTTCACGATGTGGGCGCTGCTCCATCTCTTCGGGGCCGACGCCGGCAAGCCCCTGACCGCCGCCGCCCTGGATTTTACCCGGACCGCAATCGGCTGAGGCTCAACAGAACCCGCCCCGCAGCCGCGCGTTCTGCGCGGCTTTTTTTGTGCCCTTTTGTGCTTTTTGTGGCCAACCGGCCGCGGCTGCATTCCTGTTGAACCATGATCGACTGGACCCACTGGCACAACGAACCGTATCTTATCGGCGGGCTCATCTTTCTTGGGTGGCTCTACGCCATCTGGACCGGGCCGCTGCGCCATCGCCTGGCCGCGGACGCCGCCTATCCGCGCGGCCAGGCCGTCATGTTCTACGCCGGGCTGGTCATCTTCTATCTCGCCGTGGGCTCGCCCCTGGACCAGGCCGGCGAACGCTTTTTGCTCAGCGCCCACATGCTGCAGCACCAGCTCATCATCTACCCGGCCGCCGTGCTTTTCCTGCTGGGTCTGCCCGACTGGCTGGTCCGCCCGGTCACCCGCCGGCCCGGGCTCCAGCCGGTGCTGCGCCGGCTGGCCCATCCACTGGTCTGCGGCATCATTTTCACCACCGTCATCTCGGTCTGGCACATGCCGACCCTCTACGATCTGGCGCTGCAGAACCGGCCGGTGCACATCGCCGAGCATTTCATGTTCTTTGGCGCCGCCCTGTTCTACTGGTGGCCCCTGCTGAGCCCGTCCCAGGAGCTGCCACCGGCGAGCTACGCCGGGCAGATGATCTATCTGGCGGCCGTCATCATCGCCATGACGCCGGTCTTCGCCTACATCACCTTCTCGCAGGATGTGCTCTACCCCACCTATGAATTCGCCCCGCGGATCACCAGCCTCACCGCCGCCGCCGACCAGCTCCTCGCCGGGGCGATGATGAAGCTCATCGGGATGTCCGTCGCCCTGATCGCCTTCGGCGTCAGCTTCTACCGCTGGTATCAACAGAACGAAAAGAACAGCCCGGCGCTCGGGAAGAAGTGATTTTAAACCACAGAATACACGGCACACACAAAAGGTGATCCGGGCCCGGCGTCTCGTTACCTGAATTTCATTCCGTGTGTTCTGTGTATTCCGTGGCTAACCTGTCTTGTCTTCATGGCTGATCCCGATCCTCATTCCAGTCCCACGCCCCACCAGCGCCGGCCGCGCTACGCCGGGAAAAATCCCCGGCGCTTCGAGGACAAATACAAGGAACACGACCCCGCACGCTACGCCGGAGACGTCGCCAAGGTGCTCGCCGCCGGCAAGACGCCCGCCGGCAGCCACCGGCCGATCATGGTCGCCGAAATCCTCGCGGCCCTGGCCCCGCAGCCGGGCGAACTCGCCGTGGACTGCACCCTCGGCTACGGCGGGCACGCGCGGGAGCTGCTGGCCAAAATCACTCCCGGCGGCCGGCTCATCGGCCTCGACGTCGATCCTCTTGAACAACCCAAGACAACCGACCGCCTTCGCGCGGCCGGCTTCGACGCCAAGGTGTTCACGCCGGTGCGCAGCAATTTCGCCGGGCTCCCGCAGGTGCTGGCGCAGCTCGGCCTCGCCGGAGCGGACGTCATCCTCGCCGACCTCGGCGTGTCCTCGATGCAACTCGACGACCCGGCGCGCGGCTTCACGTTCAAGGCGGACGGCCCGCTGGACCTGCGGTTGAATCCCGCGCGCCCCCCCTCGGCCGCCGAGTGGCTGGCCCGGGTGACGGAGGCCGACCTGGCCGCCGCCCTCACGACCTATGCCGATGAGCCGCGCGCGGAGTTGCTGGCCCGCGAACTCACGGCCCGGCGGACCGTGGCTCCCTTCACCCGGACGCGGCAGCTCGCCGAGTCCGTCCGGGACATACTCCATCTGCCAAAGTCAGGTCCGGAAGCGGGGGCTGATGACACCCCCGTGCGGCGGGTCTTCCAGGCGTTGCGCATCGCGGTGAACGATGAATTCGCGGCGCTCGACCAGCTTCTGCGGCACCTGCCTGCCTGCCTCAAGCCCGGAGGCCGCGTGGCGATCCTGACCTTTCACTCCGGCGAGGACCGCCGGGTAAAGCATGCCTTCAAGGCCGGCCTGCGCGATGGCGCCTATGCGGCGGCCAGCGAGGCAGTCATCCGCGCCAGCCGGGAGGAAATCCATGCCAACCCCCGCAGTGCCTCGGCCAAGCTGCGCTGGGCGGTGCGGGCGTGAGCGGTAGGGGCCGTTGCCCTCAACGGCCCAGGGCGCCCGAGGATTACGAACCGGAACGCTTACGCGCCGGCCGGGATGAGGTCGTCCACCGAGTCGCTCTCGGTATTCACGTCGGCAAAGAGCCAGGTGGACAGGTAGCGTTCGCTGCTCGACGGGATGATGACGACGATCTGCTTGCCCTTGTTTTCCGGGCGCTTGGCCAGCTGGAGGGCGGCCCAGACCGCCGCACCCGACGAGATGCCCACCGGGATGCCGTCGAGTTGGTTGACTTGCTTCGACACCGGGCCCGAGTCGGCCTCCTTCACCCGGATGACCTCGTCGTAGACCTTGGTGTTGAGCACCTCGGGCACGAAGCCGGCGCCGATGCCCTGCAGCTTGTGCGGTCCGGGGGCGCCGCCCGAGAGCACCGGTGAGGAGTCGGGCTCGACCGCGACGATCTTGATGGCGGGCTTGCGGGCTTTCAGCACCTCGCCGACGCCGGTGATGGTGCCGCCCGTGCCGATGCCGGCGACGACATAGTCCACCTTGCCGTCGGTGTCCTTCCAGATCTCCTCGGCCGTGGTCTTGCGGTGAATGGCAGGGTTGGCGGGGTTGGCAAACTGCTGCAAAATGAGGGCGCCGGGGATCTTCGCGGCCAGTTCCTCGGCCTTGGCAATGGCGCCTTTCATGCCCTTCGGTCCCTCGGTCAGCACGAGGCGCGCACCCAGGACCTTCAGGAGCTTGCGGCGCTCCGTGCTCATCGTCTCCGGCATCGTCAAGATCAGCTTGATGCCCTTGGCGGCGGCGACGAACGCCAGCGCGATGCCGGTGTTACCGGAGGTTGGCTCGATCAAAATGGTGTCCTTGGTGATCTTGCCGGACTTGAGGCCGTCATCGATCATGGAGAAGCCGATCCGATCCTTGACACTGGACAGCGGGTTGAAGAACTCGAGCTTGAGGAGGATGTCAGCCTGCACCCCGTGGGCGGCGGCGGTGCGGTTGAGGCGCACGAGGGGGGTGTTGCCAATGGTCTCGGTGATGTCGTTGTAGATTTTAGCCATGATAAGGGGAGTTGGGTGATGGAACTGGATTAACCGGACTACTTCACTAGGAATGCTTATTAAGCAACTTAAGTGCTTGTCTTAAAAGCTCAATTTTCAAAAGGAGCGACAATCAGGTACGTGAATAGTCTGTCACATGGGGTGGTTTCCACTGGCAGCCCGGGGCCGTTCAACTAGTTCTGGGGGACAATGACTTGGGAAATCGCCTTCGTGCTGGGGCTGCTCCTGCTCGCCCTCCTCGCCTTTATCTGGGAGAAATATCCTCCGGACATCGTGGCGCTGGGCGTCTTTAGCATCTTGATGCTGAGCGGCGTCCTGCCCCGCGACAAGGCCATGGCGGTCTTCGCCAACCCGGCGCCCATCACGGTCGCCGCGATGTTTGTGCTCAGCGCCGCCCTCGTGAAATGCGGGGCCATCGACTACCTCTCGGGCTGGTTTGAAAAAATCACCGTGCTGCCCTACCAGCTGGTGCTGTTTATCCTGGTGGTGCTGGTGGCCTTGGTGTCCGCCTTCATCAACAACACGCCGGTCGTCGTCGTGTTCGTGCCCATCGTGCTCAACCTAGCCCGGCGGATGAAGCTGCCGGCGTCGAAGTTCCTCATCCCTCTTTCCTACGCGGCGGTGCTGGGCGGCACCTGCACGCTGATCGGCACCAGCACGAATCTCGTGGTCAACGGCATCCTCGTGAACCAGGGCGAACCCAGCCTGCGGATGTTTGAACTGGCGTGGCTTGGGGTGCCATCGGCATTGGTCGGCGCGCTTTACCTCGCCCTGGCTGGCAACCGCCTCCTGCCGGTCCGGGAGATGCTCACTTCCATCCTGTCCGACGAGGAACGCCGCGAATACCTCACCGAGGCCTTCGTCCCGCCAGGCTCCCCGCTCGCCGGCAAGAGCCTCAAGGCTGCCGGCCTCGTCTCGGGCCGGGGCTTCCGGGTCATCGAGGTGGTCCGCGACGGCATCGCCATCACCGTCGACCCCGACCACTCGCCGCTGCGCGCCGGCGACCGGCTGGTGCTCTCCTGCCGGCCCTCCGGCATTGCCCGGGCCCGGTCCATGCCCGGCTTCGACTTCACCGCCGAGGCCGGCCTGGAGCAGATCGCCGCCCATGAGGGCGTCATCTTCGAGGGCGCCGTGGCCCCGCATGCCGAGCTCGTCGGCCGCACCATCGGTGAGCTCAACTTCCGCCAGCGCTACCGCGTGGTGGTGCTCGCCGTCCATCGCGGCGGGCAGAACGTGCGCGAGAAAATCGAGCATCTCCCCCTGCAGATGGGCGATATCTTGCTGATGATGGGCACGCCGCAGGCCGTGAACGGCCTCCGGCAGGGCGATGACCTCATCCTGTTCGACCGGCCGCCCCTGCCCTCGCTCTCCCTGCACCGCCGCATCCCGCTCGTCCTCGCCACCATTGCCGCGGTCGTGCTGGCCGAGACCTTCGGCCTGGTGCCCATTGAGATCGGCGCCATCTGCGGCTCCGTGTTCGTCTGCCTGACCGGCTGCCTCAAGTCCCGCGACGCCTACGATTCCATCGAGTGGAACCTGCTCTTCGTCATCTTCGGCATGCTCGCCCTCGGGGCGGCCATGCAGCACACGGGCGCGGCCTCCTGGCTTGCCCACAACGTGGTCGCCGGGGTGGACCACTTCTTCCGCGGGCCGGAAAAGCCGCTCATCATGCTGGGATGCCTTTACCTGGTGACGACCGTGCTCACCGAGATCCTGTCCAACAACGCTGTGGCCGCCCTCATGGCCCCCATCGCCCTCGGCATCGCGGCCGAGGCCGGGCTGGACCCGCGTCCCTTCATCATCGCCATCACCTTCGCGGCCTCCGCCGCCTTCGCCACGCCCATCGGTTACCAGACCAACACCTATGTCTACGGCATCGGCGGCTATCGCTTCAAGGACTTCATCAAGATCGGCGTGCCACTGAACCTCCTGTGCTTCGCGGTGGCGATGTATGTGATCCCGAAAGTCTGGCCGTTTTAAGGTGGCTCCCGTATCTGCCTGACACTCCCGTCGCTACGCGCCAGCCCTCTCTCTGAGGGGACCCAAACCCACCTCTGCAAAAATCCCCTCTGGAGCCGGAACGAGGTAGCAGCCGACGTAAGGAGGCTGGGGCAAGGTGCGCAGCAATAACCAGCCTCGTTACCTCGGCTGCTACCTCCTTTGCCCTGCTTTGTCGTCAACCTATCGTGCAAGCCTCAATAAGACGCCCCACCGGGCTCAGCGAGCTCGGCTACAATCTCAAACGCAAACCATCGTAGGCCAGCTGCACCCCGGGATGGCTGGCGGCGAGTTTCGCGCTCCACGTCGCATGATCGACGCCGTGGGTCAGGTGGGTCAGATACGTGGCCGCGACGGAAATCTCGGCCGCCGCCGCGCACGCCTCCTCGATGTTCATGTGCGTGGGATGCGGATCGGGCCGCAGGCCGTCGAGGCACACGGCATCCGCCCCCCGGGCCAGCGCCACCGCCTCACGCGGGATGCGCTTGCAGTCCGAATAGTACGCGAATTTCCGGCCCGACGATTTCTCGGTGAAGACGAGCCCGAGCGTGTTGACCCCACCATGGGGCAGCAGCGTGGAATGGATCGTGCCTTGCGGGAATTCCAGCACCGGCGGCATGTCCACGAGCTTGAACGCGGCGTAGCCCCTCGTCACCGGCCGCTCGGCGATGGCGTAGGGAAACATCGCCAGCACCCGGCCCATGCCCTCGTCGGTCGTGTAGACGGTCAGCGCCTGGCCACCCGACAGGTCGCAGAAACGCCGCAGGTCGTCCATGCCCGTGATGTGGTCGTTGTGCCCGTGGGTGAGAATGAACACGTCGAGCTGCTCCACCTTCTCGCGCAGGCACTGCAGCCGGAACTCCGGGGTGGCGTCCACCTGGATGTGCAGGCCGTCCATCACCACATGAATGCTCGCCCGGGTGCGGTGGTTGCGCGGGTCGGCCGAGGTGCACACGGCGCAGCTGCACGCGATCATCGGCACGCCCTGCGACGTGCCGGTGCCGAGAAAGATGACTTCCATGACCAGCCAGCAAGACACCGCGTATCCCGATGGAAAGATCAAAGCCGCCGTCCGTTCGACCCGGCCGTCTCACCCCGGTCGAACGGCCCCGGGCAACGTGAAGAAGAACGTGATAATAACGCCGCATTCCCGCAGCCTTCCCGATATGGAACGGTTAAGGCTCACCCGATGGGCTGACGCTAGGGCGAATTCTCCGAACAAGCCGTCAAGTCAGCCCGGCTCAGCGGGACGATTCGCCCTACCCTGGTACCGCACCCAAGAAAAAGGCGCGCCCCGGAGAGCGCGCCTTGAAGTGGTGGGGAGGGACCCTGCCCTGAGCTGGTCGAAGGGTTAGTAGTCCATGCCGCCCATGCCGCCGCCGCCGTGACCGCCGCCGCCGGCCGGAGGAGAGGACTTCTCCGGCAGGTCGGTGATCATGCACTCGGTCGTCAGCAGCAGGCCGGCGATCGAGGCCGCGTTTTGCAGCGCGGTGCGCGTGACCTTCGTGGGGTCGACGACACCGGCCTTGACGAGGTCCTCGTATTCACCCGTGGCCACGTTGTAGCCGAGGTTGCCCTTGCTGGAGAGCACTTCCTTCACGACGACGCCGGCGTCCACGCCAGCGTTGGCGCAGAGCATGCGGATCGGGTGCTCGATGGCGCGGCGCACGATCTGGGCGCCGAAAGCCTCGTCACCCTCGAGCTTGAGGGCTTCGATGGCCTTGATGGTGCGGAGGAGCGCGACACCGCCGCCGGCGACGATGCCCTCTTCCACGGCCGCCCGGGTGGCGTGCAACGCGTCTTCCACGCGGGCCTTCTTCTCCTTCATCTCAACCTCGGTGGAGGCACCGACGTTGATGACGGCGATACCACCGGCGAGCTTGGCGAGGCGCTCCTGGAGCTTCTCCTTGTCGTAGTCGCTGGTGGTCTCCTCGATCTGGCGGCGGATCTGCTTCACGCGGCCCTGGATGTCGGAGGACTTGCCGCCGCCCTCGACAATCGTGGTGTTCTCCTTGTCGACGGTGATGCGCTTGGCCTTGCCGAGGTCGGCGATGGTGAGGTTCTCGAGCTTGAGGCCGAGGTCCTCGGTGATGCACTTGCCACCGGTGAGGACCGCGATGTCCTCGAGCATGGCCTTGCGGCGGTCGCCGAAGCCGGGGGCCTTGACGGCGCACACGTTGATCGTGCCGCGGATCTTGTTGACGACGAGCGCGGCGAGCGCCTCGCCCTCGACTTCCTCGGCGATGACCAGGAGCGGCTTGCCGCTCTTGGCGACCGTCTGGAGCAGCGGGAGGAACTCCTGCAGGTTCGCGATCTTCTTCTCGTGGATCAGCACGTAGGCGTCCTCGAGGATGGCCTCCTGGGCCTCCATGTTGGTGGCGAAGTAGGGCGACAGGTAGCCCTTGTCGAACTGCATGCCCTCGACGACATCGAGGCTGGTCTCGATGGACTTGGCCTCCTCGACGGTGATGGTGCCATCCTTGCCGACCTTGTCCATGGCGTCGGCGATGATGTTGCCGATCGTCTCGTCCCAGTTGGCGGAGACGGTGGCGACCTGGCGGATTTCCTCGCGGTCATTGACCTTCTTGGAAACGCGCGCGAGCTCGGTGACGGCGGCCTCGACGGCCTTGTCGATGCCGCGCTTGAGGTAGACCGGGTTGGCGCCGGCGGTGACGTTCTTCAGGCCCTCGCGGTAGATGCCCTCGGCGAGCACGGTCGCCGTGGTGGTGCCGTCACCGGCCGCGTCGGAGGTCTTGGAAGCGACTTCCTTGACCATCTGCGCGCCCATGTTCTCGTAGGGATCGGGAAGCTCGACTTCCTTGGCGACGGTGACGCCGTCCTTGGTGACGGTCGGGGAACCGAATTTCTTGTCGATCACGACGTTCCGGCCCTTGGGCCCGAGGGTGACCTTGACGGCGCGAGAAAGGATCTCGACGCCGCGGAGGATTTTCTGACGAGCGGCCTCGTCGAAGAGGAGTTGTTTGGCTGCCATATGAGTAGTTTTAAGTTTTAAGGATTATGTTTTAAGGGAGGGAGCGGCCGTTCAGCCGATGACGCCGAGAATGTCGTCCTCGCGGACGAGCGTGAACTTCTGGTCGTCGATCTTGACCTCGGTGCCGCCGTATTTGGAGATGAGGACCTTGTCGCCGACCTTCACTTCGAAGGGCGTGACCTTGCCGTTTTCATCCTTCTTGCCGGTGCCGAGGGCGATGACCTTGGCCTCCTGCGGTTTTTCTTTGGCGCTGTCCGGAATGATGATTCCGCCGCGGACTTGTTCTTTTTCCTCGATGTGCTGCACGAGCACGCGATCACCGATGGGTTTGATGTTTACTTTAGCCATATTGGTTTTGTGTGGTTGGGGGTTTAAGGTTGCTGGAGTTAATGACGCGAACCTGAACCCATAACAGGGAGCAGGTTCGCGCTAAAGGTTATTTCTTCTCCTCGTCGACGATCTCGACGTCGGCGTCGACGACCTTGCCCTCGGTCTTCTTGGCGGCCTTGGGCGTGGACTCGGAGCCGGCCTCGGGCGCGGCGTCCGGCTGGGCTCCGGCTTCGGCTTCGGTCCCGGCGGCGGCCTGGGCGGCCTGCGCCTGCTGGTAGAGCTCGGCCCCGAGCTTCGAGAGGCTCTCGAGGGTGGCCTTCATCTTGTCGGTGTCGTTGGACTCGAGGTCCTTCTTGCCGTCGGCGATGGCCGTCTCGAACTTGCCCTTCACGTCGGCGGGGAGCTTGTCGCCCGCGTCCTTGAGGGTCTTCTCGAGCTGGTAGATGGTCGTGTCGAGCTGGTTCTTGGTCTCGACCGCTTCCTTGCGCTTGGCGTCGGCGGCGGCGTTGAGCTCGGCCTCCTTGGTCATCTTCTCGACCTCCTCCTTGGAGAGGCCGGAGGAGTTCTGGATGGTGATCTTCTGCTCCTTGCCGGTGCCGAGGTCCTTGGCGGAGACGTGGAGGATGCCGTTGGCGTCGATGTCGAAGGTGACCTCGATCTGCGGCGAGCCGCGCGGCGCCGGCGGGATGCCGTCGAGCTTGAACGTGCCGAGGTTCTTGTTGTCACGGGCCATCGGGCGCTCGCCCTGCAGGACCACGATCTCGACGCCCGGCTGGTTGTCGCTGTAGGTGGAGAAGGTCTGCGTCTTCTTCGACGGGATGGTGGTGTTGCGCGGGATCATCGCCGTGGCGACGTCGCCGGCCGTCATGATGCCGAGGGTGAGCGGGGTCACGTCGAGCAGGAGCACGTCGCGGACGTCGCCCTTGAGCACGCCGCCCTGGATGGCGGCGCCGATGGCGACCACCTCGTCGGGGTTCACGCCCTGGTGCGGGGTCTTGCCGCCGAGGGTGTGGGCGATCTCCACGACCTTGGGCATGCGGGTCATGCCACCGACCAGCACGAGCTCGTCGATCTTGTCGGAGGCGATGCCGGAGTCCTTGAGACAGTTCTTGAAGGGCTGGATGCAGCGCTCAAAGAGCGCATCACAGATCTGCTCCATCTTCGCGCGGCTGATCGAGATGTTCAGGTGCTTCGGACCAGACGCGTCCGCCGTGATGAACGGCAGGTTGATGTCGTAGGTCGTGGCGGACGAGAGGGCGATCTTGGCCTTCTCGGCCTCTTCCTTCAGGCGCTGGAGGGCCATCGGGTCCTTGCGGAGGTCGATGCCGTTTTCCTTCTTGAAGCTCTCGACGAGCCAGCCGATGAGGGCGTCGTCCCAATTGTCACCGCCAAGGTGGGTGTCGCCGTTGGTGGCCTTCACCTCGAACACGCCGTCGCCGATCTCGAGGATCGACACGTCAAAGGTGCCGCCGCCGAGGTCGAACACCGCGATCTTCTCATCCTTCTTCTTGTCGAGGCCGTAGGCGAGCGAGGCTGCCGTCGGTTCGTTGATGATGCGGAGCACCTCCAGGCCGGCGATCTTGCCGGCATCCTTGGTGGCCTGGCGCTGGGCGTCGTTGAAATAGGCGGGGACCGTGATGACGGCCTGGGCGATCTTTTCGCCGAGATAGGCCTCGGCGTCGGCCTTCAGCTTGCCGAGGACGAAGGCCGCAATCTGCTGCGGCGCGAACTGCTCGGCCTTGTCACCGACCTGCACCTCGACGTACGCGTCGCCGTTCTTGCCGGCGGTGACCTTGTAGGGAAGGTTCTTGGCCTCCTCGCTGATCTCGGTGAATTTGCGGCCGATCAGGCGCTTCGCGGAGAAAATAGTGTTCTTCGGATTCGTCACGGCCTGGCGCTTGGCCGCCTGGCCGACGATGCGCTCGCCGCTCTTCGTAAAGGCCACGACCGACGGCGTGGTGCGGGCACCCTCAGCGTTCGGGATGACGACGGGCTCGCCACCCTCCATGATCGCCATGCAGGAATTCGTTGTGCCCAAATCGATGCCTAAAATCTTGCTCATGCGCGATGGCTAGCAATGCGTGTGCCCACCCGCATTGTCATTCGTTTGTCATTATTCTTCTGATGGTTAAGGTTTTTTTATCATTCATAAGGGACTCGCGAAAGGCCTATTCCGCGCCACAGTGGCGCACTCAACTCGTGCCAATGTCTCACTGTGCCATGTGGGTCAGCGAGCTTTGCCTATGGAGGATCGGTCTGACTGCAGGACGCCTCACCCAACTGCGAACGCACCAAGTGGTCCGGGTCAGCCGGCTTTCCTGCCGGGCAAATATTTCCCGCGAAAATCGAGGCACCTGAAGTATTTTTCCCGAGAGAACCAGGATCGCTGCACGCCGGCGTGGAGCTTGGCTGGCTATTCCATCCGTGTGGCATCGTCCAGTTCGCGGGCAACTACCGGAATCCGGCCAAGGCGTGCGTGCTCGACCGCCAAGCACAAACCACAGGTTGATAATCCGGCTGCAGCACCTACCTTTGGATCATGGAAACCCTGCATGTACCCGAGACGGTGCCGGTGATGACGCTGCCGAACACGGTTTTCTTTCCGCAGGCCCTGCTGCCGCTGCACATTTTCGAGCCGCGCTACCGGCAGATGCTGCGCGACGTGCTTTGCTCCAACCGGATTTTTGCCGTCGCCCGGCTTGATCCCACCCAGACCGACGCCGATGAACCGATGCCCCCGGTCGCCTCGATCGGCATCATCCGCGCCTGCCAGAAGGGCGAAAACGACACCTCGAACCTGCTGCTCCAGGGCATCTGCCGCGTCAAGGTGAAGGCCATCGTCCACGAGGCCCCTTACCGCGTCATCGCCGTTAAACCGCTCGTGACGACCGCGGGCACGCACCAGGCCGAACTCGAGCTCCTGCGTCTGGAGGTCATGCGTCTCCTCCATCTCCGCCGCCGGCTCGGCACGCCCGTGCCGAAGGGCATGACCCAGTTTCTCGAGAGCATCGACGACATCGACACCTTCGCCGATATCGCCGTGTTCAACCTGTGCGAGGACAGCCCGCTCAAGCAGCAATTGCTCGAGACCCTCGAGACCCGCCGCCGGCTGCAGCTCTTCGCCTCCGCGCTCAAGGCCGAGATCGAGGAACAACGCCTCCGCCGCAAGCTGCAAGGCCACCTGCCGGACGATCACATCGCGAACAATTGACCCGCCGGCAGGCCGGCGGTGCATCCTGGCCCGGATTGTAGCCGGGGGCGGTGACGCCGGTCCGGCCTCACCGGGGCCTGCTACCCGCACCGCGGCCGCTGTTTCCCGGGCATTGAGCGCCGTACTCCTGGCCGGCGCGACGCAAATGGCGGGACCCGCTGCAGCCGCATAAGTCCGACCAAGGTCGCCACGAGAGCCAACGATCCGTCGATCTAAGCTGAATTCTTCGCGTCGCTCCAACTGACCGGCCGATCATGACGCCCGCCCCACTCTCTTCACCGCCACTTCAAGACCTCGTAGGTCATCACCGCCTCCATGCGGTTTTTGACCTGCTGGGGACCCACGACCCGGACCTCGGCCCGATCGCCCAACCGGGCGTGGGTCTTGTCACTGATGAGAATCTGCCCGGCGTGGGCGAGTTCGCGCAGGCGGGCCGCCAGGTTCACGGTGTCGCCCACGGCGGTAAAATCCATGATCTGTGTCGTGCCGACGTTGCCCACGACCGCCGTCCCCGTGTGCAGGCCGAAGTTGATGGGCAGGCGCTGCGCCGGTTCAAACTGCCGGTGAAAATCCGCCAGGGCGTCGCGGATGGCCAGCGCTGCTTCCACCGCCTGTTCCGCGTGCCGGGGATCCGGCAGCGGCGTGTTGAAAAGCGCCATGACTCCGTCGCCCATGAACTTGTTCACCGTGCCGTGGTGCTGCTGCACGATGCGCACCACCAGCTCGTGATACTGGTTGAGGACGCTCAGCAGTTTTTCCGGATGCATGTGCTCCGACATCCGGGTGAAGCCCTCGAGGTCGGCGAACAGCACGGTGACCTCCTGCATTTCCCCGCCGAGCTTGACCAGCGCGGGATCCGCCAGCAGGCGCTCCACCACGTGCGGCGGTACATAGCGTTCAAACATCTGGCGGATCGCCGCGTGCCGTTCCCGCAGTGCGTCCGATTCCCGGCTCGCGGCCAGCCGCTTCTCGATGCGGGCCATCAGTTCGCGCACGGCGAACGGCTTGATCAGGTAATCGTCCGCCCCGAGGTTCAAACCCTGGACCCGGTCCTCGGCCTCGTGGAGCGCCGTCAGCATGATGATCGGCATCCGGCTGGTGGCCTCCTCGGCGCGCAGGAGCCGGCAGACCTCGAAGCCGCTGAGCCCCGGCATTTCCACGTCGAGGATGACGAGGTCGGGCATGTGCGCCCGGGCCTGCTGCAGGGCGGACGGACCGTCCGCCGCCTCCACGACCTCGTGGCCCATCGCCGCTATGATATCCCTGATCACCTGCCGGCCGGTGGCGTGATCGTCCGCTACGAGTATTTTCATGCAAGGGCTGGGATGACATCCCGGCGACCGAAAGCCCGGCACGCTGATGCGGGATGGATTAACCGCAACGGTTGCCCCCCCGCTTTCCATAGTCGAGGCCGGATTGTGGCGGCGCATCCCAGCGGCTGGCGCGGCCGGGCGCAGGCAAGGTGAGGGCACGTTGGTCGGCGCGTCGGAAACGCAGGAACGTCGAGGGACAATAGACCGAAGTCGCCCGCCGGGCCATGGCGCGGCCGCCTTCGTCGTTGCGTGGCGCATGCCACAGCCGATTCCGGTGGCGGGCTGGCTGAGCCGAAGCTCCACCGGAGCGAAGGCTGGAGCCGCTTGTCGGATTTGGCCGCCTATCGCCTTAGTTGCAGCTCCAAAATGGCCCATTCTCAGAGCTAACCAAGCACAATCTGTCTTTACTCGTTCGTGCTGATGTTAACTCGTTTGGTGTCCGTTATGGTGTCCGTTGGTTGAGCGATCCAGGGCGGTGAAGTCGGACGGAAAGACATTCCATTGCGATGAGGGATATCGCGGGAAAGCCAGCCAAGGAGCTGGTCCGCGATGAGGCGCCAGCCGGTCCCGGTCAAAGTGAAATCAAATTGCCACAGTTCGCATATGCTAATTTACTCAATCGACTAACAAGACATAACTCAATTAACCCGCAAAGCACTCCATGAAATTGATCATCCTCATATTCGCATTGGTTGCCGTTACATTGGTTGCTCAAGATGAAGTGCGAACACCGCCAAGGGCCGTTCTGAAGACCGAATCAGGACGCTTTGTGTTTGGCCAGGTAGGACCATCGAGAGCCGATCAATTTATGCTAGATACTCAGACAGGACGCTTATGGCAGATCACTCTAGACAAAGAGGGGAATCCCCATTTGCAGGGTGTTCGATATGTCGGAATTCTGGTTGGCGATGGGCCATACGTCCCAGATTCCGAGGAGGAAGTAGCGAGACAGCGACAAATCACTAGAGACATTGCGAATATTCAACTGAAGAAGCAGCTTGCCGATCTGAACGCAGAGAAAAAATAGCCCATTTAATGACAAAACTTCCAATCAACTATCCAATAGTTGGAGCATTCGTCTGGACGGAGGCAGGCTATTCTGACCACGGCCCCTTAGAAGGGCCTAAGACGTCAATTCCTGCGGGCACTCTTGGAAAGATAGTCTCCACGGAAAAACCATTCCAGACCGTGGATCAATTACTTTACGCTGTGCGTTGGAATACGGGAGAAACAACGAAACATTATTCGAACAAGCTATTCTGCATTGGCCCATTTGAAACCCTCGATGACTTCCAGACAGCTCTTGGGGCTTTGCGTGAGGCGACAGTAACCAAGGGTCCTCGTGGTGGGTTTCGGGGATTCACGGGTGAGATCATCCGCGACGGGGAGATACGAACGCTCGAATACGCTATGGAATCCGGAGGTCACTACAGGGATTTAGTTGAACCCATTTTGATGCGAGCGTGTATTCCAGTCGCCACGCAAACCGGATAACATCGCACTTGAAGTAGACTAAAGTGAGTGAA
>JBKJTZ010000086.1:0-13172 GCA_046590295.1 Lacunisphaera sp. | reverse complement strand
CGGCATGGTGGTGCTGAATCTTTTCCCGATCGGGGTCCTGCAATTGCTGGACGTCACCCGGCACGGCTACTGGCACGCCCGCAGTCCGGCGTTCTCCGACCGGCCGTTGGTCGCCGCTTTGGAATGGGCGCGGATGCCGGCCGATGTGGTCTTCATTTTCCTCGGGGTCGTGCCGCTGGTGATCGTCACGCTGCTGACCTATCGTCACGCCCGGAGTGAGCCAAGCGCGGGTCTTCCTGCGGCAAGCCCCAGGGAAAGCCAATGAAAACCACGCATAAGGCCAAAGACTTTCCGGTCGTCTGCGTGGGCGGTTCGGCCGGGGGGCTCGACGCTTACGCCCGGCTGCTCCGGCATCTGCCGGTCGATATGGGGGTGGCGATCGTCATCGTCAATCACGTGAGAAACGCCGCCACGCAGCTTCACGAGATACTCCCGCGCTTCACCGAGATGCCCGTTGAGCTGATCACGGAAAGATTGGATATCCAGCCGAACCACGTGTTCATCATTCCGGCGCGGCGCGATCTGCACGTCCTTGATGGGGAGTTTCGGTTGCAGCCGATCTCCAAGCCGCTGGGATGGCCTGACGTGATCACAGTGTTTCTGCGCTCCCTGGCGAGGAACTGGGACGGCAAACTGATCGCGGTCATTGTCTCCGGCTATGATGGTGATGGGGCGGAGGGCCTGCGCAGCATCAAGGAAGCCGGAGGCACGACCATCGCCCAGAAACTCGCCACCGCCGTGCAGCCCGACATGCCCGAGACCGCGATCGCCAGCGGATGGGTGGATTTCGTCCTCTCGCCAGAGGATATCGCCGGGAAAATTGTCTAGATTGCAAAAGAGGTTTCCCGAAAGAATTCAATATGAAAACCAACCCCCTGACTCCGGAAATGCTGCAACAGATCGATGCCTACTGGCGCGCCACGAACTATCTTTCGGTCGGCCAGAAAAACCGATCATTGAATGAGAACTGGACGGCCCCGCTTCGCCGGAACTTAGCAGACCATTCATCCGGAGTGCGCGGAATCGTCGGGCTGCTTTAAAGCCCGCATTCCACCGTAGGGTTCTACCCCATGGAAGAGCCTCGGCTCAAGGTGTAGCGTGAAGGGACGCGCCGGAATGGGTGTTCGGAGCATCACAGCGGAAGAAACAACAATGATATGAACACTACCACGAACCGATCGCCAATCGTCGCCTACTTCTCGATGGAAACCGCCCTGAAACCGGTCATGCTGACCTACAGCGGTGGCCTCGGCGTGCTGGCCGGCGTGCCGAGCCTTAGCGTGCTCGACGGCTGGTGGCTGGAGGGGTGCATCGAAGGCGTCACCGGCTGGGCCATCGGCGAACAGTGCGAGAAGACGAACGTCCATCCGGCTGACCGCGTCGCCTGCGATGCCGCCTCGCTTTACGACAAGCTGGAGCACGTCGTCTTACCGCTGTTCTACCAGCAGCCCGACCGGTTCGTTGAGGTGATGCGCCACGGTATCGCGCTCAATGGCTCGTTCTTCAGCACCCAACGCATGGTGCTGGAATACGTGCTGAAAGCCTATTTTCGGTAGGAAGTGATCATGGCCCAACCCGCAGCCAATACAAACTGGCATCAGTTGCCGGCCGTTGAAGTCGTGCGCTTGCTCGACGTGGATTTGAAGACCGGCTTGGCCGGCGAAGAGGTCCAGCGTCGGCAAGTGAAGTTCGGCCTGAACCGCATCACGGCCCGCCGCGGCACACCGGCGTGGGTGAAGTTTCTCCAGCAGTTCAACCAGCCGCTCGTTTACATCCTCTTCGCGGCGGTCGGCGTGACGGCGTTTCTCGGCGGATGGGTGGATTCAGCGGTCATCCTCGGCGTCGTGGTCATCAACGCCATTTTTGGTTTTCTCCAGGAGGCCAAGGCCGAGAAAGCCATCGAGGCGCTCGCCCGCATGGTGGTCACTGAAATCACCGTGCGGCGCGACGGTCGCACGCAGCGCGTCCACTCCGAGGGACTCGTGCCCGGCGACGTGGTGCTGCTTCAGGCGGGTGATCGCGTGCCCGCCGATTTGCGGCTGGTGCAGATGAAGAGTTTGCAAGTGGATGAATCCGCCCTCACCGGCGAATCCGTCCCCGTCCACAAACACACCGACGCGCTCGCGCTCGACACGGTGCTCGCCGACCGCCGCAATCTGGCCTTCGCCGGCACGCTCGTCACCGCTGGCCAGGGTGAGGCCGTCGTCTGGGCTACGGGCGATCGCACCGAAACGGGGAACATCGCGCGGCTCATTTCCTCAGCGGTGGAACTCTCCACGCCGCTCACCAAAAAAATCGCGCAGTTCAGCCGGCTGGTGCTTTGGGTCATCCTCGGACTGGCGGCGATCGCCTTTGTCGTCGGCGTCGCGCGTGGTGAGAAGGCCGACGAAATGTTCATGGCTGCCGTTGCGCTCGCCGTGGGCGCGATTCCCGAGGGGCTGCCCGCCGCCGTGACAGTTGTCCTCGCCATCGGCGTGTCGCGCATGGCGAAACGCAAAGCCATCATCCGCAAACTTCCCGCCGTCGAAACGCTCGGAAGCACGACGGTCATCTGCTCCGACAAGACCGGCACGCTTACCGAGAACCAAATGACCGTGCGCGAGATTCTCGCGGGCGGAAAATGGTTCGCAGTCACCGGCGGTGGTTACGAGCCGAAGGGTGAAATCCAAATCGACGGAGCGGCAGTGAAGGTCGCCGAGCATCCTGCGCTCGCAGAGTGCCTGCGCGCGGGCGTGCTCTGTAATGATTCACAACTCGTGCGCGATGAAGGTGGTCGCCTCAAAGTGCAGGGCGACCCGACCGAGGCCGCGATGCTCGTCGCCGGCGAGAAGGGCGGTTTGCCCCACGCCGACACGCATAAGGAATCGCCGCGCGTTGATGTGATTCCCTTCGAGTCCGAGCACATGTTCCGCGCCACGCTCCACGACGTGCGCGCGGGTGGCCGGGTGATTTACAAAGTCGGCGCGGTGGAACGATTGCTCGACCGCTGTGCCGACGCGCTCGATGAACACGGCAAGAATGTTCCGCTCGACAAAGCAGCCGTGCATCGAGCCGTGGAGCAGATGGCAGAACGCGGCCTGCGTGTGCTCGCCTTCGTCCGGCGGCAGGTGGATTCCAATCACGCGAAGCTCGAACCCAGCCACGTTGCGGAAGGTCTGACCTTCCTCGGTCTGCAAGGGATGATTGACCCGCCGCGCCCCGCAGCCATCGCGTCGGTCCGCAAATGCCAGGAAGCCGGCATCGCCGTGAAGATGATTACCGGCGACCACCTCATCACCGCCCGCGCCATCGCCGGACAAGTCGGGTTGAAGGACAGCGAGGAGGATGGAAAACTCGTCGCGCTCTCCGGTCATGAGTTGGAAAAAACTTCCGACGAACAACTCCCCGAGGTTGCCGAGCGCACCGCGGTCTTCGCCCGCGTCGCTCCGGAACAGAAACTGCGGCTCGTTCGTGCACTCCAGTCGCGCGGCCACATCGTGGCGATGACCGGCGACGGCGTGAACGACGCACCCGCGCTCAAGCAGGCCGACATCGGCGTGGCGATGGGCATCAGTGGCACGGACGTGGCGAAAGGCGCGTCGGCGATGGTGCTGATGGACGACAACTTCGCGAGCATCGAGGCTGCGGTCGAGGAAGGCCGGGGGGTGTTCGACAACCTCACCAAGTTCATCGTTTGGATTCTACCGACCAATCTGGGCGAGGCGCTGTTGATCATCACCGCCATTTTCCTTGGCCTGCCTTTGCCCGCGCTCCCGCTGCAACTGCTCTGGATCAACCTCACCGACACGCTGCTCGGTCTGCCGTTGACGTTCGAACCGAAGGAATCCGATTTGATGCGCCGCCCGCCGCGCAAGCCAAAACAGCCGTTGCTGACGCGGCAGCTCATGATGCGCACCGGACTGGTCTCGCTCATCATGGTGGCTGGCGGACTCGGATTGTTTCTGTGGGAGCTGCGCGTTGAGAATTCCGGCCTCGCGGCGGCGCGCACCACGGTGGTGAACGTCGTCGTGCTCGTCGAGGCACTCTACCTCTTCAACTGCCGCTCGCTCACCCACTCGGTGTTTAGTCTTGGATTCTTCACGAACCGCTGGGTTGTCGCCGGTTCGCTGGGGATGGTCGTGGCGCAACTGCTCTTCACCTACGCTCCGTTCATGAACAAACTTTTCCACAGCGCACCCATCAGCGGCGAGTCGTGGCTGCGCATCGTCGCGGTCGCGGCAACGGTATTCGTCGTCGTGGAAATCGAGAAATGGCTGCGCAATGGCCGTGGTCGAGGTGAGGCCGCCAAATTGGAAGACGCACCGCCAAAGACACCATGACGCACGGCGACACGCCAGGCGGGCTGCTCCCGCACGGAAATTTTTTTTCGCAGGAACTGCGTGATCTGGCCGCGCGTTTCGCGCTACACCCCGTGCGCATGGGCGAAGTGTTCGAGGCCACCCAGGGTCGCGGCATCAATCTGCTGCTGGTCATCATCACACTGCCTTTTCTCACGCCGATGCCGCTGCTCGGCCTCTCCACCCCATTTGGGTTGGTGGTGGCCGCCATCGGAGCGCGCCTGGCGCTGGGCCAAAAACCCTGGCTGCCGCAAAAATTGCTGGCCCGCGAACTGCCGGCCGGGTTCCTGCCAAAGTTGCTTACGGCTGCCAGCCGGGTTGTGGCGTTCATTGAGCGGTTTCTCCGTCCGCGGCTCGCTTTCCTGCACGAACAACCCTTCTATCAGCGGCTGGCCGGCGTGCTCATCGCGGTGTCCGGTCTGCTGCTCATGCTGCCTTTACCCGTGCCCTTCAGCAACGCCCTGCCCGCGTGGACGGTGCTGTTGCTGGCGGCATCCGCGCTAGAGCGCGACGGCGCCTGTTTCCTCGCGGGCTGCGTCATGTTCGCGATGACCGCAGCGTTCTTCGGGCTGATCGTCTTGGGCAGTGCGGAAGCCCTCGAGCACCTGCGCCGGTTTTTCACCGGAGGCTGAAGATAGACGATCACGCGACCAACCAATCGGGCTCTCTCCGAAGAACGGGCGCGGCTGGTTGAGTGAAACGCCCGGCCGACCCGAAGCAAGTAGGGTTACGCCCCATGCAAGGAGGTCAGCCGAAAGTGTAGAGTGAACTCGCCTCCCGTTTTCGGGAACTCGTTGGCCGCCACGTTGGCTGCTTAAGAATCGCGCGAATATGAACACACTCGAAATCAAGGGCGCCGGGAACATCGCCAAAAGAAAATTGAAACAGAAACGGGCGGGGCGCGTGCCCGGCGTTTCGACTCAACCCACGATTCAGGTGAAAACAAACACACTCGCTCCGGAACTGCTGCAACGGATCGATGCCTACTGGCGCGCGGCGAATTACCTCTCCGTCGGCCAGATTTACCTTCTCGATAACCCGCTCCTCCGCAAGCCGCTCACGCTCGCGCACCTCAAGCCGCGCCTCCTCGGCCACTGGGGCACGACGCCCGGGTTGAACTTCATCTACGCTCACCTGAACCGCGTCATAAACGCCCACGATCTGAATGCGATCTACATCACCGGTCCCGGCCACGGCGGGCCCGGGCTGGTGGCCAACGCATATTTGGAGGGCACCTACAGCGAGGTTTATCCCAACATCTCGCCGGATGCGGAGGGCATGCGGAGGCTGTTTAAACAGTTTTCTTTTCCTGGCGGTATTCCAAGCCACGTCGCACCGGAGACGCCCGGCTCGATCCACGAGGGCGGCGAACTCGGCTACTCGCTGTCGCACGCTTTCGGCGCGGCCTTCGACAATCCCGATTTGCTGGTCGCGTGCGTGGTCGGCGATGGCGAGGCAGAGACCGGTCCGCTCGCCACGAGCTGGCACTCAAACAAGTTTCTCAATCCGGCCCACGACGGAGCGGTCCTGCCCATCCTGCACCTCAACGGTTACAAAATCGCCAACCCATGCGTGCTGGCGCGCATCCCGCATGACGAGCTCGACGCACTCTTTCGTGGCTATGGCTACGCCCCGATTTTTGTCGAGGGGAGCGAGCCGGCGGCCATGCATCAACTCATGGCGGGCGCCCTCGATCGGGCCATCGCCGAAATCCAGCGCATCCAATCTGCCGCCCGCCAACACGGCTCCACCACTCGCCCGTGTTGGCCCATGATCATCCTGCGTTCGCCGAAGGGCTGGACCGGTCCAAAAACCGTGGACGGTAAACGCACCGAGGACTCGTGGCGTTCGCATCAAGTTCCGATGGGCGACATGAGTCATCCGGGGCACGTGAAGATATTGGAGAAATGGCTGAAGAGCTATCGTCCGCAGGAGTTGTTCGACAAATCCGGAAAACTCCGTCCCGAACTCGCCGGATTGGCCCCGAAAGGCGAACGCCGCATGAGCGCCAATCCGCACGCCAACGGCGGCCTCCTGTTGCGCGCCCTGCGCTTGCCGGATTTCCGCGACTACGCGGTGAAGGTGCCCAAGCCCGGCGCTGTCAACGCCGAGGCCACGCGCGTCATGGGCCGGTTTCTCCGCGATGTGATGAAGCGGAATCTCGCCAGCCAGAACTTCCGCTTGTTCAGCCCCGACGAGAACAACTCGAACCGCTGGCAGGATGTGCTCGACGTCACCGCTCGCACGTGGATGGCGGAGCGGATCGCGGGCGACGACAAACTCGCGCCCGACGGTCGCGTGATGGAAATGCTGAGCGAGCACCAGTGCCAGGGCTGGCTCGAAGGGTATCTGCTCACGGGGCGGCACGGGTTCTTCTCCTGCTACGAGGCCTTCATTCACGTCATCGACTCGATGTTCAACCAGCACGCGAAGTGGCTGAAGGTGTGCAACCACATCCCGTGGCGGCGGCCCATCGCGTCGCTGAATTACCTGCTCACGTCGCACGTCTGGCGGCAGGATCACAACGGGTTCTCGCACCAGGATCCCGGCTTCATCGACCATGTCGTTAATAAAAAGGCCGAGGTCGTGCGCGTCTATCTGCCGCCCGATGCGAATACGCTGCTCTCCGTGACCGCCCATTGCCTGCGCAGCCGTAACTACGTGAACGTGATTGTCGCCGGCAAGCAGTCCTCGCCGCAGTGGCTCACCATGGACGAGGCGGTGAAGCATTGCACCGCCGGCATCGGCATCTGGCCCTGGGCAAGCAACGATCAGGGCGGCGAACCGGATGTGGTCATGGCGTGTTGCGGCGACGTGCCCACGCTGGAAACCCTGGCGGCCGTGAAATTGTTGCGCGGGTATTTCCCCGATTTGAAAGTCCGCGTGATCAACGTGGTGAACCTGATGAAGCTCCAACCGCCGGGCGAACACCCGCATGGTTTGAGCGATCGGGATTTCGACGTGCTCTTCACCAAGGACAAGCCGATCATCTTCGCCTTTCATGGTTATCCCTGGCTTATCCATCGTCTCACCTACCGCCGCACCAATCACCCGAATTTGCACGTGCGCGGTTACAAGGAGGAGGGCACAACTTCGACGCCCTTCGATATGGTGGTGATGAACGATCTGGACCGCTTCCACCTCGTGGCCGACGTGATTGATCGCGTGGCGCGGCTCGGCCCCCGCGGGGCCTACGTCAAGCAGGCCATCCGCGACAAGCTGATCGAGCACAAGCATTACATCGCGGAACACGGCGAGGATATGCCGGAGATCCGGCACTGGCAGTGGGGCGCGACCGGGCCGGTTATGGTGCCGGGTTGATCGCTTTGCGGCGGAACTTGCTCTTGAGATCGCTGCTGTAACGAAGCTTGAACGAGGCCCCGAGGCTGCTGCCGCCCGGCCCGTAGGTGCAGTTCAGCGAGGCCCCGATCATCCAGTTGCTCCGGACCGACGGATCCCGGCGGTTGGGAATCTCCCAGAGCACCCCGGGACGCAGGGTGTAAATGTCCCGGGGGCGATGGCTGATCAGCCGGGTGGTGTCCCAGGACGCTTCGAGCGTGAAATGCCACCGGTCGCGGTCGAGCACCCATCCGGCGGTGAAGCCCGTGGAACCGTCCGGCAGCGAGTTCTTGCCGAATTCGCCGGGCAGGGAGGTCTTGGTCACCGAATCAATCCGGATGCCCCAGAAAATCCGCAGATTGTCATGCGCCTCAAGCCGGTGCGAGAAGGTCACGTAGGGCCGGAAATGGCGCAGCCCGTCAGTCAGCTCCGGGGCCGGATGGCCGGTGGGGAATTCATAGGAGAAACCGGCGCCGGTATCCCAGCCGGCGAAGAGCGTCGGCCCGAGATTGACCTTCGCCCCGAACTTGAGATTCGCCGACCCGTAGCTGTTGAAGGCGCGGATGTCGCCGTGCCCGTGACTGAAATACAGGCCGCTGCCGGCGCTGATTTCGACCTTCTTGGTCAATCCGTAGCGCAGGGTGGTGGTCAGGCGCAGGTGGTCCTTCCGTTGCCAGTCGCCCAGGTGCGGATGGACCGAGAGCCGCAGGGCATATTTCTCGAGCGTCGCCGGCAGGTGGCTTTGGAAGACATCATCCACCAGCAGTTCGTCATCGCCCAAGGGGCGTGGGAGCGGCGGGGTGGAACCCGCCCCAGGATGGGCGAACTGTTGGGCCTCGCCCACGCTGGCGGCCGTCGCCAGGGCAAGCGCGAGGGCGACGAGGCGGGCTGGGGCTTTGGTTGATCGCCGGGCGGCGCTGAAAAGGAGCGCGACGAAGGTGGCGTGGGCGTTAGGCCGGAGGGCGGCAGGGGGGGGTGTTGATGGTGTCATGGTTGCCGCCCGCGAGGGGCGTGGTCGACCGAGACGATACCAGACGGCGGGAGGAGGGATAGGGGGTGTTGCCCGCATGGTCCGCCCGGCGACCGCGCCGCGCCGTCCGCGGCGCCTTGCTCGCCGTCGGCGGGTTATACCCCATGTCATCCCGGCCGTCCGCGGGCTATGATGAGCTGGGTCGAGTCGGCCGGAGGAATCGTGCCCCCGGCGGGGCGGACGGCCGCGACCCGCTTGAAACCACCTCCCCACCATGCCCCTGCGATTCAGTGAAGAAAATGACGGCGCGATCCTCCTGGTTTACGCCAGCGGAATGCTCGTCCAATCGGACTATTCCGACCTGGTGCCCGAATTCGCGCGCCTGGTCAGCCGGCATGGAAAAGTGCGCGTGCTGTTTGATATGAGCTCATTCCATGGCTGGGATGCCGGCGCGGCGTGGACCGATCTGAAGCTCGGCCTCGCCCACTTCGCCCACATCGAACGGCTCGCCCTGGTCGGAGACAAGGCCTGGGAGAAAGGCATGGCGGTGTTCTGCCGGCCGTTCACGAAAGCAAAGATTAAATATTTCGATCACGCCGACGGCGCCAAGGCCCGGAAATGGGTGGGCGTGAAGGCGTGAGGACCGGGCGAACCACCGGCAATTTGATGAAAATAGGAACGAAAAAATATCAGGTGCCGGCGGGCAAAAAGGTCAATCTCAGGCAATGGCCGACACAGGTGAAGCCGGTCTACGCCTCGAAGAAGGATTATCACCGCGCCCTCCGGCAGCAGGTGAAGGAACTGAGCAAGCTGCAGCGCCTGCATTACGCCTCAAACCGTTACGCCGTGCTGCTGATCTTCCAGGCGATGGACGCCGCCGGCAAGGACGGCGCCATCCGGCACGTCATGTCCGGCGTCAATCCCCAGGGCTGCCAGGTCTTCAGCTTCAAGCACCCCAGCGCGACGGAGCTCGACCACGACTTTCTCTGGCGCACCACCCGGGTCCTGCCGGAACGGGGCCGCATCGGCATCTTCAACCGTTCCTACTACGAGGAGGTGTTGATCGCGCGGGTGCATCCGGAGATCCTGGCCGGGGAGCGGCTGCCCGATCCGCAGCTGGCCTCGAAAAAAATCTGGGCCGGGCGCTATCGCTCCATCGTGGACCTGGAGTCGCACCTCCACCGCAACGGCACGCGCATCATCAAGTTCTTCCTCCATCTGTCGAAGGAGGAGCAGCGCCAGCGCTTCCTCAAGCGCATCGACAACCCGGAGAAGAACTGGAAATTCAGCGAGGCCGACCTGACGGAACGGAAGTTCTGGAAGAGTTATCTGCAGGCTTATGGCGCGTGTCTGGGCGCCACCAGCACCCAGGAAGCACCCTGGCATGTGGTGCCCGCCGACGACAAGCGCAACGCCCGGCTGATCATCTCCGAGATCATCCTCGATGTTTTCAAGAGCCTCAAAATGTCCTTTCCCCGGTCCGACGCGAAACGCCGCCGGGAGTTGAAATCGATCCGCCTTCGTTTGGCCAAGTGACGAATGGAGGCGGGGTGCCCGCACCCCGCTGGGAGGAAATCACTGAAGGGGCGCCGCTCGTGGGGCGCCTGGGTTGCGCAGGGTGGGCGTCGTCAAGCGACTCCCCTATAAAGGCAAGGCCCTAAGGGTTTCGTGTATTTCGTGGTGACCCGATTGGATAGCCCCGTCTGACGATCAGGGCTTCACCAACGCGTGACCGGCCACCGGCCTTCAATCTTGCTGCACGGGGGCAGGGTAGAACAACACCCCATGGCACGCAGATGAGAGAAAGTTTATCCTGATCACTTCCTTGGCCAGCGTCCCTCACGAGGCGTGTTCTGTTCAACCCCATTCGCGCACACCCATGACCACTTTCTACTCTTCCGCCATGAATCCGGCTGTTGCTCCCAGCCACGATGAAATCGCCCAATGCGCGCACGAACTCTGGATGGAGGCGGGTCAACCGGGAGGTCGCGACGACGAGTTTTGGTTGGTGTCCGAACACCGATTGCTCTCGGATCGCTTGGTGCCTGATGAATCGGCGGTCATCTTGGCGACTTTGTCCCAGCCGATCACCCGTCCTAGGTCAGAGAGGTATGCGACGCCCGCCGAAGCGCGGCGTCATCGGTGATCCCGCAGTGCCCACGAGACGGCCCTTGAACGGGGCAGGTTGGTCCACACCCGAGCCGGCGAAACTCCCCGGGTCGTAGGGAAATCCGCATGCAGAAACTCCGCTTGTTTTGGCAGGACTGGATGGCCAGGCATACGCACCCGCAACCCCGTGGGAGTGAGGCACCGCTGCGCGCCGAGTTGTTCAGCGTCGAGCAACTCGCCCGCCATGCCCGGACCCTGGCCGCCGCGCACCCGTCTGTCGTCCGGCTCCGGGCGAACCGTCTGCTGGACCAGCTGGCCGCCAACGAGCAGAACCTCCGCATCTTCAATCGCGCGACTCTGGCCGTGAATCCCACCCGGCGCGTCACGCCCGCCGCCGAATGGTTGCTGGACAATTTTTACCTGATTGAAGAGCAGATCCAGCTGGCGCGCCGGCATCTGCCCCGGGACTACAGCCGGGAGCTGCCCCGCCTTCTGCACGGTCCGTCCGCCGGACTTCCCCGCGTTTACGATCTCATGCTCGAGCTGATCGCGCACGTGGATGCCCAGCTTGATGCGAAGCCGCTCAGTACCTTCGTCGCTGCCTATCAGGAGGTGCGCCCCTTGCAGCTGGGGGAGCTGTGGGCCATTCCCATCATGCTGCGGCTCGGTTTGATCGAAAATCTCCAGCGGATCACCGCGCGCCTCATCCTCGCACGCGCCCATCGCGATCTGGCCGACGACTGGGTGGATCGCTTGCAGACCATGGCGGAGGAGAATCCCTCCCGCCTCGTGGTGGTGGTCGCGGAAATGGCGGAGTCGGACCTGCCCTCATCCAGTTCCTTCGTGGCGGAGTTTTGTCAGCGGCTGTCGCGCCACAGTCCGGTCTTGCAGCTCGCGCGCAGCTGGCTGGAGCAGCGGCTCGGTGAGCAGGGGCTGTCGGTCGAGCAACTCCTGCACCTCGAAACCCAGACGCAGGCCGCCGACCAGGTTTCCGTCAGCCACAGCATTGCCAGCCTCCGCTTCCTGGGCGCGATGGATTGGAAAAAATTCGTGGAGAGCCTGAGCCTGGTCGAGGCGATCCTGCGCTCCGATCCCGGCGGGGTTTATGCCGGGATGGATTTTGCGACCCGCGACCGGTATCGCCACGCGATTGAGTTTTTCTCCCGGCACAGCGAGGTGGCGGAGGCCGATGTTGCGCAGCGGGTCATCCAACTCGCCACCGCCGGGGCGGCCGCCAAGGGGGAAGGTGACCGGACCGCCCACGTGGGCTTTTATCTCATCGACGGGGGCCGGTCCCAATTGGGGCGGCTGGTGCAGGTGCGCTGGCCGTGGCGATCGATCGTCGAACGCACGCTCCAGCGCTTTCCGCTGGCCTTTTATGCGGGCGGCATCGCAGTGCTCACGCTCCTCGCCACCGCCGGGTATGTGGCGGAGTTCCGGGCGCACGGGGTGGCCGGATGGTGGCTGCTCAGCTTCACGACGGTTTTTCTGGTTTGTGCCAGTCAGCTGGCCGTGGCGTTGATGAACTGGCTGGCCACGCTGCTGGTGAAGCCGAGTCTGCTCCCGCGCCTGGACTATGCCACGGGCATCCCGGCGGATCACCGCACGATGGTGGCCGTGCCGACGATGCTCACGAGTCCCGCGGGCATTGATCACCTGATCGAGACGCTGGAGATCCATCACCTCGCGAACCGCGATCCGCATCTGCATTTCGCCCTGCTGACGGATTTTCGCGACGCCCTGACGGAGACTTTGCCCGGTGACGAGGCGTTGCTGGAACGCGCAAGGGCCGGCGTCGAACTGCTCAACCAGAAATATCCGGCCGGCGGTCCGGGCCCGTTCCTCCTCCTGCACCGTCCCCGCCGTTGGAACGCCGGCGAGGGCCGGTGGATGGGCTACGAGCGCAAGCGCGGCAAACTGGCGGAGTTCAACGCGCTCCTCCGGGGCGGCGCGCGCGAAAGCTTTTCCGAGATTGTCGGCGATCCAGCCATCCTGCCGGCGATCAAGTATGTCATCACGCTGGACACCGACACGCAGTTGCCGCGCGACGCCGCGCGGCTGCTCGTCGGCACGATGGCACACCGTTTGAACCGCCCGGAATTTGCCGGCGCGTCGGGAATCGTCACCGCCGGTTATGGCATCCTGCAACCGCGTGTCGGCGTGAGTCTGCCCGGCGCCCGGCGTTCCTGGTTCGTCCGGCTTTTTTCTGGCGACGTGGGGATCGATCCCTACACGCGCGCCGTTTCCGACATTTATCAGGATCTTTTTCAAGAAGGTTCCTTTATCGGCAAGGGCATCTATGAGGTGGACGCCTTTGCGCGCGCCATGGCTGGGCGCTTCCCGGAAAATACCGTGCTGAGCCACGATTTGCTGGAGGCGTGTCATGCGCGTTCGGCGCTCGTGAGTGACGTGGAATT
>JBKJTZ010000089.1:0-11338 GCA_046590295.1 Lacunisphaera sp. | reverse complement strand
GGTGGCCCGACCACCGCTGTAGATATTGTAGGCCACCGTGCCGGTGGCGTTCAGGTTGTCGATCCGGCCGGGGTGGTTGAAATCGAGCCCGAAATTGAAGGCGCGCTGGTTGAGAATGGAGCCAAAGGCCAGCATCGGGCTGTTGGTGTCGGTGTAGCGGCCGGAGACCGAGACCTGTGGCAGCCAGGCAGCGCCGGCCTGCTCCACGTAGGCCTGCGCCCCGTCGATCCGGGCGCGGGCGACCCGGGCGTCGGGGCTGTTTTCCAGGGCGGTCGCGACGGCGCGATCAAGCGTCCAAGGTTCGGAAGCGCGGGCCGCGGCCAATCCCAGGCCGGCGGACAGCAGGCCGGCGACAAAGCGTGGAGAGAACATGATGGTCAGGAAGGGCGGGAGTTGAACGCGAGGAGCAGGCCGATGCAGCCGCCGTAGAGGGCGCCCCGCCACCAGGTGGAGGTGAGGGGGCAGGTGCCGGAGGTGCACTGGCCGAAGTAACCCAGAGCGGCGCCAAGGGCGGCGCCGGCGAGAATGGGCAGAGCGAAACGCAGGAAAGTTGAGCTCATGACAGTGGCGGGGTCGGGGAATTTTGCGGTTGAGGCCGGCGGAAAGCCAGCGCCGACCCCAAGCCGAGCAGGGCGCCGAGCAGTGGTCCCAGCCATAGGTGCCGGCCGAGCGGGCAGGTGCCCGAGGTGCAGCTGCGGTAGTAACCAAAGGCCCCGCCGGCTACGGCACCAAGCAAGGTAAAGACGGCGATCCGGCCCAAGGCGCGCGTCTTTGCGGGCAGTCCTTTGCCCGGGGTGCCTGGCGGGCGGCAGACGAAACCTTCGGAGTCAAGCCAACCTAATTTTTTCAGGAGGAGGGTCGGCGGACAGAAGCCGGTAAACGCCGACTGGATGAGGTTCACACCCACAAAGCAGGTGAGCAGCAGCCACCACGGGCTCACGAACCAGACCAGCGCCACGCTCAAAAGCGTCATGGAACCGGCCAGGATACGGATCAGGTTGTCGATTTGCATAAGGGAAAGCTTGACTATATATGCGTATATACGCATTTGGTTGCCATCATGTCAAGGATGTGTTTTCTCGGTCGCATGACCAAACACCGCGCCCTGAGCGAGGAAGCCCTGCTGCTGGTGGCCCAGCGGTTCGCCGTGCTGGCCGAGCCCATGCGGCTGCGGCTGATCCAGGCGCTGTTCGAAGGAGAGAAGAACGTCAGCGAGCTGGTGGAACTCACCGACGGCACGCAGGCCAACGTCTCGCGCCACCTGCAGACCCTGACGGCGGCGCACATCCTGGCCCGGCGCAAGGAGGGCCTGCAGGTCTACTATCGCATCAGCGACCCGACGATCCCGCAGCTATGCGAGGTGGTCTGCGGGGCGATCGAGAAGCAACTGGCCAAACAGGCCGCCCATTTCGCCCCGAAACGCTGAGCGAGCCCCCGGGATCAAGGGTTCAGCTGCGCGCTGATTTCCTCGCTCAGCTCCTCGTTGGAGTAGACGGACGACACATCCTCCTCCGCGTCGAGGGCGTCGTGGAGCTTTTGCACGGACTGGGCGAGTTCCAGGCTGATCACCGGAATCAGCGTGGTGGGTATGTGGGCGATCTCGGCGCTGGCGGGTTTCAGGCCGGCGTCTTCCAGGGCGTGGCTGACCTTGTCGTAGTCGTGGAGGGCACAGCGCACCTCATAACCGTCCGCGGTGGTGAGGATGTCGTCGGCGCCGGCCGCGAGCGCGATCTCGATGATCCGGTTCTCGGTGGCCTGTTCCGCCGGGATGAGGAACTGGCCGGCATGGTGGAACTGGAAAGCCACCGCGCCGTTCTGGGCGAGGTTGCCGCCGTGGTTGGAGAAGACCGAGCGGACGAGCTGCGCGGTGCGCTGCTTGTTGTCGGTCGTGGCCACCACGATGTAGGCCACGCCGCCGGGGCCGTAACCCTCGTAATGCAGCTCCTCGAAGTGGACGCCCGGCAGCTCGCCCGTGCCCTTCTTGATGGCGTGGTCGATGTTGTCGGCGGACATGTGCGCCTCCCGGGCCTTGAGCAGGAGGGTGCGCAGCCGGGCGTTCCCCGCCCGGTCGCCGCCGCCAGACTTGGCCGCCATCGAAATGTCGCGGGAGAGCCGGGAGAACACCTTGCCCCGGCGCGCGTCGGTGACGGCCTTGAGCCGCTTAACCTTGGACCATTTGTTGTGACCGGCCATGTTCTTGGGTAGGGGCCGTTGCCCTCAACGGCCTGGGGAAAAAATAGACAAAGGGCGGTTGAGGGCAACCGCCCCCACCATTATTTTTTCTTCTTCGGGGTCACGTTCTTCATGCCGCCGGGACCGGGCTTGGCCGCCGGGGCCGCGGTGGGCAGATCGGGCTCGGGCATGCGGTTGATGATAAGCTGCTGGCCGATGGTGAACAGGCCGTTGATTGTCGAGTAGAGCGCGAGGCCGGAGGCGAAGGTGTAGCAGAACAGCGTGAACATCCACGGCATGATCTTCATCATGGTGGCCTGCGCGTTGTCGGTGGTCGGCGTGGGCGTGAGCCGCATCTGGAAGATCATGGTCGCGCCCATGAGGAGCGGCATGATGTTCAGCGGCAGGCCGAAGATGTGCGCCACGGTGTCGGGCGCGGAAAGGTCGGTAACCCAGAGGAACGAGGCGAAGCGCAGGTCGGAGGCACTCTGGAGCATGGCGAAGAAACCGACGAAGAACGGGATCGTGATCAGGATCGGGATGCAGCCGCCGAGCGGGTTGACCTTGTTCTCCTTGAAGAGGCGCAGGGTCTCGGTCTGGATCTTCTGGGGGTTGTCCTTGTATTTCTCGCGCATGGCCTGCATGAGCGGATTCAGTTTCGCCATGCGCTTGGCGGAGCGGGAGGCCGCGAGGGTGAAGGGCAAAAAGACGATCTTCAGGATGAGCGTCGTGATGACGATGGACCAGCCCCAGTTATGGATGCCCGACTGGATCCACGTCATGATGGTCAGCAACAGCGGCGCGAAAAAGCCGGAGAAGAACATCCGGTTGAAGAAATAGGTGTCGAACTGCAGCACCTTGGCCTCGCGGTGCTTGAAGATGTCGGCATTGGCCAGACGCTTGTATTCCTTCGGGCCGGCGAAGTAGTTCGCCCCAAAGGTCTCGCTGGCGCCGGCCGCGAGCGGCTTGAGCTCGAAGCGGGCGTAGTTCGTGATCCCGTAGTTCTGGTGATGGAGCGGGTCTGCCTTCGGGTCGAGCAGCACACGCTCGGCCCGGATGCCCGTGCCGGGCTGGTCCGGCGTGAGGATCATGGTGAAGAACTGGTTTTTCACCGAGGCCCAGAACAGGGCCGAGGGCTTTTCGATGAAGGGCGGCGGGGTGCCGTCTTTCATGCCGAGGCCGGCCAGAAAGCCGCCGCCCTCCAGTTCGCTGCGGCCGACAAACACGGCGTCCTCCCCGTCGAAGCAGCCCGCGTTCAGGTAAAGGCCGGTGTCGTTCTCATTCAGCGGCGCGGCGGTGCCGAGGTTGAGCGAGAGGCGCGGGAGCGGCAGGAGCTTGTCGGACAGGTTGCGGAAGGTGGTCTCGTGACGGATCTGGTAGTCATCGCGGCCCTCGCTCTTGGCCAGGGAGTAGCGGCGGGTGACCTCGAGCTGGTCGGAGACCGCGCGGTAGACGATCTCTGCGGAGGAACGGGAGACGAGCGTGTAGGCGGTCAGGCGGTCGGCGCCCGGGAAATCCGTGAGGCTGAGTGCCGGGGCCGCCTGGGCGGCGTTGAGCGTGTATAGTTCGGGTTGATTCTGAACGGCGGTGTGCTTCTTCAGCGCGATGTGGTCAATGGCGCCACCGTGGTTGGTGAAGCGGACCTCGAAGAAATCGTTGGCGAGGGTCTCAAAACGGGCGGGCGCGAGGTGGGCGGCCGGGGAGGAAACCGTGGTGGTGGCGGCCGGGCCGGTCTCGGTCACCGGCTGACCAGCGGGGCGGGTGGCGGCGGGGGCGCGGGCGGTGGCCGGCGAGGTGGCCGGCGGCGGGAGCGGCGGGGCGGCAAACTTGGCGCTGAAATAAAAGCTGGCGATGGCGGCGAGGAGCAGAAGTCCGCCAATGGTGATGTTCTTTTTATCCATGAAAAACGGGATCAGGCGTGGTGGACGCGGGCGCACACCGGTCGGCGGCGCGAGGGCGGGACGGGGTCCTCGCCGCCGGCATGCCACGGCCCGCACTTGGCGAGACGGATGACGGTCAGCGCGGCGCCGGCGACGAAACCGTGCGCGTGCAACGCCCCCCGGGCATAGTGCGAGCAGGTCGGGGCGAAGCGGCAGCCGCAGGAGGGGAAGGCAGCGGTGAGCGCGGGCGAGAGGGTGTGCTGGTAGACCCACACCAGGCCGCTGGCCGCGCGGGCGGGCAGGGAGAGGACCAGGGCCAAGGGAGACGCGGCGACCTCGCCGCGAACGTCCGGCGCCGGGGTCGGCGCCGCTCCAGCAAGCCGGGGTGAGGAATCAGACATGGGTGGCGGCGGGCGGGACGAGCTTCTGGCAGGCGGTGATGAAACGGACCTTCGCCTCGGCATAGGACAACCGCAGCAGGGCGGTGCGGGCGGTCAGCACGAGGTCGAGGCCGGGAGGCACGAGGTTCTGGTGCTGGCGGTAGATTTCACGAAGGCGGCGCTTGGCGCGGTTGCGATGGACGGCGTTACCCACGGCGGCACGGGAGGCGACGACCCCGACCCGGGAGGGGCCGGCGGTGGGGCGCACCCGCCAGGTCAGGAGGAAGGCCCCGCCATCATGGCGACGGCCTTCGGCTCGGACGGCGCCGAAATCAGCGTTGCGCCGCAGGTGTTGGCCGGGGCGCAGGCGCATTTCAAACGACCGTGAGGCGCTTGCGGCCCTTGCGGCGGCGGTTGGCGAGGACTTTGCGGCCACCTTTGGTGGCCTTGCGGGCGCGAAAACCGATCTTGCGGGCGCGTTTCTTGCGATGCGGGCGGAATGTAGGTTGCATAGGTTGATGGGAAAAAGAGGCCCAAAGTCAGGGCAGGGGCCCGGGGGTGTCAAGCGAGAGGTTTCCCCCTAAAATGCCCCGCCGCAAGCCTCGGGCGGTTACTTTCTCGCCATGGATTTCCGCTGTGAACAGCCTGCGCACAAAAATCCTTTGCCTCCCGGCCCGCCCGAAGCGACCTTGGGGGTATGGCCGAGTCATGCAACAGGAAGACCCGTTCTCCGGACTCCCCAGCCACCTCGCCGGCGCCCGCCTCCCGGGCCCGGAAGGATGGGCCGCTGTTCTGGACGGTCACCGGCAACGACTTCGGGCGTTCGATCAGCTGGGCCAAGCAGCGGCCGAATGCGGTATCCGCGCAGATCAAGAACGCGATCTCGTCCTCGTCGCGGAAGACGAAGTAAGTCTGCTGGAGTCCACCGGCCCCGCCTGGGCGGCCTTGGGCGACGCCATCCGGGCCTTTCGCCGGCACCTGCCGGTCATCCCATTTGAGGCCTTTGGGTTCAGTTCGGAGGCGGAAGACCCTTTTGAGGTGGATAGTGTAAAACTGCGCCGCATCGGCGGCGGGGTGGAGGCGCTGGCCTTCGTGGACGACCGGCACTCGGTCTACAAATTCTTCCTTTTCCGCGAGGGGGGTGACGTCGGCGCAACCTTTGCCTTCCGGCGCGGCGAGGACGATGTGCTCCACGCCACTGCCGTGCCCGGCAGCTACCGCCGGCTGTTTGAAAAACTCCGGCTCACGCACGAATTCGGCATACCGACCGAGATCACCGGCATCACCCCCGAGGGGATCCTGGTGGCCAAGCAGACCTTCGGCCGGCTGTTGCCGGAAAAGACCGACATGTCCGGCCTCGACCCGGCCCGGCTCATCCCGATCCCGTCGCGCTTCCTGCGCGCCGACCGGGATCATCCGCGCCTGGCGTTCCTGGACCAACAGCCGTGGCTCGTGGCCGACACGCACGACCGCAATGTCGTCGCCGATGAGGCCGGCACGTGGCGCGTCATTGACCTGGTGGCGGCGCCGCTACCCCCGGAGTGGCTGGCGCAGATGGCGCTCTTCCGCGCCTGGATCGAGCGCGCGCGGCACGACCCGCATGCGGAGATCCTGGCCCCGGTGGATGATGACGAGTTATAGGGCCGGCGCTCGTCGCGGGGCCGTGCCTCGCACGAGATGCGGTCCGCCGACGAGCGGCGACCCGACAGCGGCAGCCGGCCTTGTTGAGGCCAGACCGGGGTCAACGACCCCGGCTACAAGCCAACCCCGTACATCTGGTCCGGAGTAAAACGCGCCATGCGTCCCGGGGCGGCCGCGGGCCGGACTCAGCCCTGCTGGCTCTCGAGGAACGCCAGCACGTTGGCGGCCTGTTTGTCCGTCACGCCGGTGTCCTTGTAGACGATCTTGCCGCCCTTGATGACGTAGCACTCGCGGGAGGCGAAGAGCAGGGAGGACTGGCCGAAGGCCTTGAGGACCTTCTTGTCCGTGTCGGCCAGCAGCGGAAACGGGAAATGGTTAACCTCCTTGAACTCCTTCTGCTTCTCGGCGGTGTCCGTGCTGACGCCGATCACGGCGGCGCCGTGCGCGGTGAGATCGGCGCTGGCATCGCGCAGCGAGCAACCCTGCTTGGTGCAGCCGCCGGTGAGGGCCTTCGGGTAGAACCAGACGACGGTATAGGGGTTCTTGGCGTAGACGTCGCCGAGATTGAGCGTCTCACCGGTGTCGGTGACGGCGGAAACAACGGGAGCGGCGTCACCGACCTTGAGCGATTCGGCGGAAGCGAAGGGGGCAAAGAGTGACATGATCGGGAGGAGGGCGAGGAGGCGGGTTAACTTCATGGGACGGCCAAGCTAGCCGCGCGGACCCAATAAGCAAGTGACGACGCTTCGAAACGCGCCGGGCGACCTGCACCACCGGCGCGGGTTCCGCGGGTGATATCTTTACTAATCTATGATTTTCCCGCGCGGAACTTCCGGGACCGTTTCGCGCTCTGGAGGGGCGTCGTTCCCACGGCAAAGCGGGTGGCGACACTAAAACCTAAAAACCATGAAACAGACTAACACGACCAAATCACTTCTCCTCTCCGCGCTGGCCGTCCTCGGCCTCGCGGCTTCCGCGTTCGCCGGGGGCGATGAAGCGCGTTCACCAATGTCCGGTCCGGCGCCCGGCCTGCTCGGCCAGGCCTATGCCGGCCTGACCTACAGCCAGGTCAACCTCGACGCCTCACCAGTCAACGCCGACCGCTACGGCTTTGAATACAACGAGCCGATCAAACCCGGCTTTGATGCCGTGTTTAACTATGACTGGACGCAGTCCGGTGCGTTCGCAGGCCGCCGGATGCGCGAGCATGAGCTGGCCGCCACCCTGCGGGCCTTTTCTACCAACCAGAGCTGGGGCCTGCCCTACGTCGAGGGCGGCATCGGCTATGATTGGGTGCGGTTTGCGGGCGCGAGGGACAGTTCCTTCGTGTGGATCGCGGGCGCCGGCGTCGAGTTTCAGGCCACGGCGGAGCTGACCGTCACGCCCTTCGTGCGCTACGAGCGGGCCCACGGGTTTGCGGACAACAACGACTTCAACTACGGCGTAAAGGCCAACTACTGGTTCAGCCCGAAATGCGCCTTTACCGCCGCGATCAGCCGCAATGACCGCCAGGACACGGCCGGCAAGGTCGGCATCAACATCCGCTACTGACCGGATTTGGGTATAAGCAAGGGTGTGCTCAAGCCGCGGCGCAGGGGTGCGCTGCGGCTTTCACGCGCTTCGTCTGTAGGGCGGGATCGCTGATCCCGTCTCGAAAGCGATATCCCCGCGCAGGCGGGATCAGCGATCCCGCCCTACAATTTCGGATGGAACCCGGTACTGGCGCCGACCCAGGTGCGGCCCTTGTTGTAATCCACGCCGTGCATCGCGCCCTTCGTCAGCCGCACGAGCTGGTTGACGAGCTTCGGCATGCCGGCGCCATCGCCGGCGAAGATCAGCCGCACCTCGGCTTTGGCCGGACCGTCGGGTGTTTCCATCATGGGCGCATAGGTCACCTTGCGCTGCAACAGCCACTCGGCGGGTTTCTCGATGGCAGCGATTTTCTCCCGCGTCGGGGCGATGTCTACGCCGAGGCCCGCGAATGAATAGAGAGGCTTGCAGACGTAATTATCTAAGTCCGCCGGGATGTCGCCGCCGAGTTCGCTGACGAACCGGCAATCCGGCACGTAAGGGCTCTTGAGGAAGGGCAGCGTGTGCTTGCTGATGCGGAAATACCAGTTGGGGTGTCCGGCCCATTGCACGTCGAGATCGTCGAAGAAGCTGAACTTCATCGGCGGTTGCTTGCGGAGCAGCTCGTCGAAGATGACCCGGTTGAAGATGCGGTCGATGCGCACCTCGCGTCCGCCCGACGGATAGAAGAGCTCCCGGCCGCGCTTGATGACCCTCGTAACACACATGGGCCGGATGTTGAGGAAGGCGTGGGTGCAGGCGAAATCCACCCGGGTCTTCTGCTCTTCGGGGGCGATCTCGAGCAGGACGGTGTTCTCCGGCTGACAGTCGCCCAGCATGGCGGCACGGAGCGCGTCCAAATAGGAGGCCTCGTCGAGCCCGCCAAAATAGGGGGTGAAGTCCGCGGGGATTTCCGGAAAGTGCTTCCGGTAGGTTTGCGTCAGGAGCACCTGCCAGCAGGCGACGGTGGGGAAGCCTTGCAGCTCGATCAGCTGCGGCTGGACCTTGCCGGACGCGTCACGACACAGCGCGAAGTCCACGGCCAGGAAGTGGGGGAACTCCGTCTCCTTCGGAACGGTGAGACCGGCGGGGATGGCGGACTGCGCGTGCGCGCGGAAGGCGGGTGTGCCCAGCTGGCGGAGGATGTCATCCGCCGCCTTGACCAGTTCGCGCGTCGTAGCCTCATCGAAGAACAGGGGCGACTCGGCGACCCGGAAATCCACCGGCCAGTAAACCGCCTGGTTCAGCTCCGCCGTGAACGCCGCGTAGCGTTGGTCGGTGAACGCGGCATTGTAGCGCTGGCGGAGGGCGGGGATCATTGGCAAAGAAAATTAACCACGGATTTCACAGATGGCACGGATTCAATTCATCGGACGACGCGCTTCCAACGCAGATCCGAGTGCTTGAAATTGAGCAGGAGGGCAACGTGCAGGGTGGTTATGTTTGAATACCCGATCATTTGGGCAATGTGGGTATCGCTAAATTCCACGGCGACCTTTGGATCTGCTATGACTGCGTCATCCACGATGAGATCCGGAATAAGAACACCGATCTCTATTCCATCGTAATAAACAGGGAAGGGTTTCGGTTGATCGACCTTGTGGCCGCGTTTCCTGAGTTCGATGCCCAGGGCCCGTTCATAGAGTTTCTCATCCAAGCCCGGCTTAAGGGTGTTTAACACCATCATCGCGGCGCCGATGATGCTCTCGGTTATCTTCTCGTGGAGCATTGGTCATCCGTGTGATCCGTGAAATCCGTGGTTAAAACTTCAGATCAAAAACTTCCCCTGCGCCATGATCTGCTCGTCGTCGAGCCAGATGTCGAAGAAGCGGCCGACGCAGTCGATGTGGGTCGTGCTCTTCCATTTTTGGCCGGTGTGCTCGGAATACGGGTGACCGAAGGCGATGTGGATGCCGGGGAGCTTCTCGTCCTGCAAAATGTGACCGATGATGTGCCGGCAGGCGAGGTTGGTGCCGATGGCGAACTCGCCGACGCGGTTCGAGTTTTCGTCGGTGTGGCAATAGGCAACGAACTCCTCGAGGAGCTCCTTGTTCACGCAGGTGACGCCGGCGATGCGGTTGTCCTTGATCTCGATCGTCAGCGGCGTGGCGCCGATGTCGCCGTACTTCTGGCAGAGGTAGTCGCCGACGACGCCGTCGACCACGAAGCGGCCGTGGGAGTTGAAGGGCGAGGTGAAGATCTCGCCGCCGGGGAGGTTGCCCCATTTGGCGGAGGAGATGAGGCCGGCGGTCTTGACCCAGTTGAGGGCGGGGGAGAGCTCGGCGACGTAGTCGGTGCCGGCGGCCGTCTTGCAGGTGACGCGCCGGGCGCGGCGGCATTGCTCGATGAGTTTCTGGGAGAGGCGGTCGACCTCGATGAAATCGGCGCGCATGCCCTCGACCATGATCTGCTTGTTGATGTTCACCATGTGCCCGTGCCGGATACCGTGCGGGTTGATGACATCCATCATCTGCATGCGGGTGCGGAGTTCGCCAGTCTGGGTGATGCAGGCGTAAATGCTCACCTGGGACTGCGCGAGGTCCTCGAGCACGGCCCGGGGCATGTCGCGGTGCGGGCGGGGGGCGTAGTCCTCGAGGATGAAGACGTGGTAGAGCGCGCCGGTCTTCTCGATCTCGGCCACGAGGGCGGCGGCGATCTCGGCGCTGGCCTGGTCGGTGATGAGCGTCATCCGCTCGCCCGGCTGCAGCTTGAGGCAGATGTGGATGGCGTTGGCCGCCCCTTGGCTTAGCTCAGGATCAAAGGTGGTGGGCAGCGACTTGGCGGGGGGCATGCGGTCGGGCGAAGAGAGGGAGGGAGAGTGAGGAATCAAGGGATGGTAGAATTGGTGGTCGTTCTCGTACTCATAATCATTCTCGTGATCTCAGAATTAATCAGACGGTGTTCGCGGGTGTTGAAGAAGAAGAGAAGGAAAACGATTAAGAGAACGAGAAAGATCACTCAGAGATCAAGGCCGTGGTGGGTTTCGGTGATGATATAGTCGACCACGGCTTTGAGATTGTCCAGTGGTGGAAGCTGTAAGGTGTAGTCGATGAGACTCGTTACACCCGCGATTTGCGGTGGAGTCAATCTGGTCTAGCTGCGAATATGCCAAACCGTTTGGGTCAGAGTTCACCACTGTAATCACGTCGCTTTCGTTCCATGAACCACTTCACCATAGGCTTCGATTTCTTGAGGGCTTTCTTCGCCTTCTTGGCCTTGGCGTCTCTGGCCTTCTTCACGTTCTCATTCTTGGCTGACCATGTGAGGAACTCGCGGATATCAGCATTTGAGAGACCATTCTTGTCCATGAGCCGAGCTATCGAACTGAACGGTGGTTTCGCGTAGAGTTGGCTTGGAACAAAACCCAACTGACCTTCGCGTGTTAGAACGTCTTCCATCTCCGCGACTATAGAAAAGTCGGCGTTATTCTTGAGGGAAGAATTCCAAGCAACTTCGTAGTTCGATAGCCGCTCACCATACCGATGCGTTTTGTCGATGTCTGCATCGAGGAACTTCATGTCCTTCGTGAGCATCGCTCGGAGTGGAGCAGTTCCGTCGTCGCTCTTGAACCGTTCGTTATACCACTGAGGGGAGTGGTTGAGTTTTCTTATATTGAACGGCACCGATCCACTTCATGTATAGGGGAAGTGGAACGCAAGTCTGGTGTCCGTCCGTCACCATCACCCCAGCGACTGT
>JBKJTZ010000059.1:0-68807 GCA_046590295.1 Lacunisphaera sp. | reverse complement strand
AAGCGGTGATGCCGCTGTGGGTCACGATCAGGTCATCTTTTTCGGTCTGGGGAGGCATTGGGGTATTTGGCTTGGCGTCAGCGGATGGAAGGAGTTTCCGGAGTATCCGGAAGGTTGTCCTGTTCTACCGACTTGAGAAGGATAGCACGGACTTGTTCGAGCTCTTCCGCGGCGCATGCTGCGTGCTTGCGTTCAAGTTCAGGCACCGATTTCGCATAGGCCTGAATCGAAGCCTCCAGCCTCGGGCCCAACACTTGGGCCGCACACTTATCCATCAGACGAGCGAGCACAATGTCGATGGGCTTGGCATCATTGCCGTAGCGATGCCGGTAGCTGGCTACATCCCGTTGATATTGCCCTTTCTTCGTCCGATTGATTCTTGCGCCCGATCTTATCTGCCGATCCACGGCCACGCACCACGGCCCAACCGTGCGGGCACCTGCATGGCCGATGCGTCCCTTGATCGGGCAATTTCTTGCGACCGCTATATCGAAATGGAGGTCATCGGTGTTCAGATGAGCCGCCGCAGCTAAAACATAGCGCTGTTTCTCCAGTAGCTCCTGTGCCGAGCGAAGGAATGATCCAAAGATGGCGCGCAGGGCTGGCTTAATATCGCGTTTTGCCTTCACATCCTCAGCCAGAATGTCGGACGCGGCCGGATGGAGGCTGGTTGTGAGAATATCGATTGGCGTTTTCATTGTTCGCTTGGCCAACTCGGGTTTGCCGTGGCGCGTCGTCCAGGCCTCGTATTTGCACCGGCGTCTTTTCTCCGCCTTGAGATAGCGGCCCACCTCTTCGGGATCACTACACCGCCGCCAGACACCATCTGCGTTTAAGATCAGTTCAAAGCCTTCGACGCCACCAAAGTCGCGCTTGGGGCTGGGCCGCTCAGCCGAGATCACTTTGAGAAAGCGATGCTGTCGACGAAGCTCGCCCTGGAACTTGTGGCGCTGGTGGGCGGCGGATCGACTGGACATGTGGCTGAGCTGTTCATCGGTTCTGGCTTTGGTATTTTTAGACATGCCTGAGAATAGCTCCTCCTTTGCGCGTCTCTTTTGAGGTGCCCGTAACGGGGGACCGGGGGTGCAGGGGGCGCCTGCCCCGCTGCCGAGTGCATTCTTGTGGGGGCATCGAAATTCGATGCCCCCACAAGAATGCATCTCGCAGTAGCGGTGCACCAACTCGGAGCGTCCGCTTTCCGGCCCGCGCACCAACGCGAGGCATCGGCTCGCCGATGTCTCGGGGCGGGGCAAACCTCCATAAGGACCCAATTTTACAATTGCATCGGCCTTTCCGGCCGGCAGGAGGGCCTGTGCTACGATAGGGGCATGCTCAAGGGCATCCCTCTATGAACAACACCACAGCCAATCAGGAAAAAATCCGACAGGTGACCCTCGCTGTCATCCGTCAACTCAACCGGTCAGAGCGCGGCCGCCAAGTGCTGCTCGATTTCCGCGTGCTGCTCGATAACGGCGGCTGGGGCTTGGACGACCAGAACTGGGAAGCGCTCGGCAACTTGGTGATTATCGCGAGGTCAGGGCAGCGGTCGGCCCTGAACGAACACCTGCCGCGTGAAGGCTGAAGGCGCCTCATGCGCTTGGCTGGCCCCTCAAGCGAATGGCCGGCAGCCCCATTTGCTGCCGGCCATGTTATCTGATTCTTTTCGGGCCCTCGCACGAAGGTGATCATTCGTCCCGAAGTGGTTTCACGCACCCGGCGTCGGCCGAGGGATCGACCTGTGGGATGCCCTTCTTGGTCTTGAGGAGTCGTCCGATACCCGCGCCGAGCATGAGGCCGACCTGGAAGCACGACTTAACAAACCACACTGCGGCTGAGAAGAAGCTGCGGGCGATGATAAAGATCAGGATATAGCGCATAGTGACCTAGAGCTACGCCATGGCGCATGCCCCATGGGTCGGCCCTGACGGCCCACCTTGGCTAATCCCTCGTCAGTCGTGGTGCCGCTGCATTCGGTCACTCGATGCCCTCAACGAGGCCGCCCGGGCCAGCCGATAGACGATCTTAGGCGCTGGTTTTTGCCATTTTCTGGCCAAGCAGGTGACGAGCGCCACCCCCATATCAACGCCCGCGTAGAACTGACCCACTAACGCCCGTTTAAAACTGACCCACCCCCTGTGGGTCGGAGGAAGGGCGCAGGAGGGCTCCGGGCGGAGCGAAGCGAAGCCCGGAGCCCTCCTGCGTGAGGAGCCTTCTGACCACGTTCGTTGGTAACACCGCCAAGGCATAGGCAGCATCCGGGCCCACTCAACCGGAGGCCCTATGCTCAACTTCGATCAGTTCATGAACATTCGTTTTCTTCACCGCCAGGGCCACTCCGTGCGCGCCATCGCCCGTCTGACCGGCCATTCCCGCAACACCGTCCGCAAGCTCCTTCGCCTGACCCGGGCGCCGATGGCGGCGCCACGGGTTCGTCCCAGTCAACTCGACCCTTACAAACCCTACCTCATCGAACGCTGGCGAGCCCACGGCCTGTCGGCCGTGCGCCTGCATCCTGAGATCCAGGCCCAGGGCTTCCTCGGCTCGCTCAAGATCGTGCGTCGGTTCCTGCAGACCCTCCGGACGGAGCAGCGCATTGATGCCAAACTGACCGTCCGCTTCGAGACGCCCCCGGGCGAGCAGGCCCAGTGCGACTGGGCTGAGGTCGGGCGCTATCCGCAGCCGGACGGCACCTCGATCAAGGTCTACGCCTTCGTCATGATCCTCTGCTACTCGCGGTATCTCTACATCGAGTTTACCCGCTCCATGGCGCTCACCACGCTGATCCGCTGCCATCAAAATGCCTTCGCCTTCTTCGGCGGTTGGACCAAACGCATCCTTTACGACAACATGCGCCAGGTGGTCGTCGGACCCAACCGCACCAACGCCCGCTTTCTCGACTTCAGCCGCCACTACGGCTTCGAGGCCAAACGGCACCGGCCTTACCGGCCGCGGACCAAAGGCAAGGTCGAGCGCACCGTCGGCTACGTGCGCACCAGCTTTCTCAACGGCCGGACCTTCGCCGGACTGGACGACCTCAACGGCCAGGGCCGCCAGTGGCTCGGTCAGGTCGCCAACGTCCGCCTCCACGGCACCACCCAGGCGCGGCCGTGCGACCGCCTGCTGGAGGAAACGCTGATCCCGGTCACCGGACTCAACCTTTACCAGATCTGCCGGACCGACGACCACGACCGCACGGTCGGAGCCGAAGCGCTGGTGCGCTTCGACAACAGCGTCTATTCGGTGCCGGCACGTTTCGTCGGCACCCGCGTCAGTGTCGACGCCGGGGCCTCGTTCATCATCATCCGCTGCAAGCACCTGATCGTGGCCGAGCACCCTCGCGCCACGGCCGCCGGCCAGCGCATCGAGGCGCCCGCGCACGTCAAGGAGCGCTGGGAACGCTCCCTGCGCCCAGCGCTCGCCCTGCCGCCCCTGGGCTGCCATGTGAGCTTCACCGAGGCCGTGCAGGTCCGCTCCCTCCAACTCTACGCGGAGGCCACCCAATGAGCGTCAACTACGAACAACTCGCCGCCGATGGCCTGGAGCAAATCGGCGCCACCACCGCCCGCGGCCAACTCGATCAGATCGCCCAGCAGGCCGCTGCCGCCAGCTGGTCCTATTCCCACTTCCTCGGCCGGCTCCTGGAGCCAGAGCTGGCCGCCCGCCGCCAGCGGGTCATCGACACTTGCCTGCACTTTTCCGGGCTGCCCTGGCAAAAGCGCGTCAGCGACTTTGACTTCTCCTTCCAGCCTTCGATTGATCGCACGCTGATCGAGGAACTGGCCACCGGTCGCTTCATGAGCGAAGGCCGCAACGTCATCTTTCAAGGCCCGCCGGGCGTCGGCAAGACCCACCTCGCCATCGCCCTGGGCCTGGCCTGCTCCGAGGCCGGACACCGGCTACTCTTCCTCACCGCCCTCGACCTGGTGCGCCGCATGAAGCTGGCCTTCGCCCAAAACCGCATGCCGCATTACATGAAGATGCTTACCACGCCCAAACTCCTCATCGTCGACGAGGTCGGCTACTTGGGCCTCGATACCCAGCAGGCCTCGCTGCTCTTCCAAGTGATCTGCGTCCGTTACGAGAAGCAGCTCTCCACCATCATCACCTCCAACAAGGCCTTCTCCGACTGGGGCCAGGTCTTTGCCGGCGATCCCATCATGGCCTCCGCTGCCCTCGACCGTCTCCTCCACCGCGCCACCGTCATCAACATCAAGGGCGACTCCTACCGCATGCGCGAAAAACGCCAGGCCGGCCTTTTCCCCGGTGCCATCGCGCTCGACCCTCCCTCAACCAAAGGACTCCCCAACGCCAAAGCCAAACCACCCCGCAAATGATTTCACCAGCGGGTGGGTCAATTCTAGGCGGGCGAAAGTGGGTCAATTATCAACGGGCGTTGACACCGCCGGCCAGCAAGTCGCGGTGCATCCGTTTGTAGAGCGGCTCCAGATGCTCGGCGGCGAGCCGCACCCACTCGGCCATCGTCTGGCGGCTGATGGTGGCGCCCCAGCGGGCCAGCATCTTCTCCTGCCGGTAAAGCGGCAAGTGATCGCAATACTTCGCGATCAACACCCAGGCGAGCAGCCCCGCCGAAGCATAACCGCCGGCCACCGGCCGGGCGGGCGCCGGCGCCAGGAGCGGGGCCCGGTTGCGGTCCAGCCGGTGCCGATACTTCGGCCGCACGATCTCGCGCTTGAAGAGCTGCGGCGGCACCACGTCCACCTCGAAGGTCCGCTCCTCGCCGATCTTTTCATAAAGTTCCGGCTCCGCCTGCACCGCCGGCGGCACGATCTCGACCGTCTCTTTCACCGGCAGGTGCGCAAAGTTTTCCGCCGGCAAGGTGCGTGGCGCGGCCGGACCGGCGGCCCGCTCATACGTGACCGTCGCGGTCGGCCTCACCGGGGCCAGGAGTTTTTCCAGCGCCTCCAGCTTCAGCAGCAGTTGCGCCCGGTCCAACTTTTCGCTCTGCCCGCCCCAAAACAGTTTTTGCTTCAGCCAGGTGATCTGCGTGCGCAACACCACGTTCTCCTCGCGCAGCAGCCCGTTCTCCTTTTGCAGAAGTTGCACGGGGTCGAAGGTAACGGCGCTCAGCACGCCTGACCCAGAGCAGTTTCCCCGCCAGATTTTCCGGCGCGACCGATTATTTTGACCGGAGAGGAAAAACTTTTCGCTCAGCGCTCATACCACGGCTTGAGCGTCCCGTGCTTGAGCCCGATGCCGCCGATGAGCAACGCCAAGGCCTCCGGCGCGAGGGCGAGTTTGGCCTGGTTGCGCCCCGGCGCGGGCCACGAGAACCGGCCCCGCTCCAGCCGCTTCGCCAGCACCCACACCCCGGTCCCATCCCAATACAGCAACTTCAGTCGCGTCCGATCCTTGTTGATGAACGCGAACACCGCGCCGCTCTTCGGATCTTCCTGCAACTGTTCCTGCGCCGCCGTCCACAGCCCGTTGAACTGCTTGCGCATGTCCACCGGTTGCACCGCCACGAAGATCCGGACCGAATGCGGGAACGCCAGCATCGTTCACGCCCGCAGGGCCCGCACCAGTTTCGCCAGGTCGGCAACGCTTTCGCCGCGCACCACCGTGCCGTCGGGCAAACGCACTTCCAACCCGGCGGCACTCGCGACCGGCAGGCGCACCTCGGTAAACCGCACGGGCGCCAGTCGCGGTGCAGGCTTCCGCCCCTTTTCCTGCACCCACGAGACGAAGGTCGTGTAACGCACTCCCTCCCGCTGCGCGAACGCGGCCTGGGTCATTCCACTGGCACGCCATGCCGCCACCAACTCCTCCCGCCGCGCCACCGGCGTGATCGTCCGGCCCAGTCGGTCACGCGTCTCTCCCGTCACCACCAGTTCCGTCGTCGTAGCCTCCGTCGTATTGGTTACCATTACGACACCCTATCACCATTCCTGCGTCCAGCCTACGAGGCACCCGGCCGGACGCTTACGCATCATCTGACTTAAGGAAAGTGGCAGTGCTCGCCCGCTCTCCTCCTTCCGGGCGGAGAAGAATTGTCCGCGCACCTCCTTTGTTGATGGCGCTGTGATCCTATCCAGCCGAATTAACTCGGACCAGACTGTGGCCTCTCATTGCCGGCGGCGGCCGGAGCTCCGGTCGGGCAGGACCGGGGCTTCGGTCGGCAGCTGGTCGGCGCAGAGTTCGAGCAGTTCGATGGTGGTCAGCCCGGTCTGGGCGGCTTCGTTGGTGTTGAGCCCCAAGTCCTCCTCGGCGGGATTCAGCACTTCGAGACCAGTGAGCAGCCTAGGGTTGGCAAAACCTCCGCCGCGGCTGAGCAGACCTTCGATCGCCTTCTTCGCAAACGCCGGGCTCTTCGTGTGCGCATAAGCATAGGCGGCGAGTCGTGGACCACTCTGCTCGTTGAGAATGTAGCGGGCATCGGCACCCTCCGTGCCGGTGGAGCGATCGAGCGTGAGGACTTCCGCGGACGCACCGCCGATGCGGCAGTATTGCAGCCAAGCTTTGGCGAAGTCTTCCCGGCCAAGCAACGGGACCAGTTCGAACATGATTTCGCCACCACCCATGATGGTCGCGAGGTTGTAGCTGGCCGGCTCAGGTTTCTTGGTCAGCGGGTCGCGGATCGCCGTCAGCTTGCCGGTGGTGATGTCATAGCCGACCACCTGGGCGCCGCCACCGCCGCGCAGCGGCCCGATCTTGCCCTCCCCGAGATCGGGATTGAGGCCGTTGCGCTGGCCGGTCTGCAGCCAGTAGGGCATCGCCATGATGGAATCCACGCCCGCGAGGATGCGGTCGCGCCACTTGGGGTCGCCCGTGCGTTCCCACTCGGTCATCCAGTTGCTGATGAAGGAAAACCAATCGGGGCCGATGCGGATGCGCGCGGCGAACTGCGGCTCGCCCGGGATCTGTGGGGAGGCGATGCGCATCGGGTCGAAGCGTCCGGCGGCCGTGTCGGCCTCTAGCGCCGCGCGCATGATGTCGCCGATGCGCTCATCGGTCGTCAGGTAGTAATAGGGCCGCCAGTTGACGGCCTGGGTGATGCGCGACTCCTTGGCGCCGCAGCCCCATTTGACGACGTTGTGGCGTGATCCGAGCCCGGCCATGGGCCCAAGCGAATAGACGTTGGTCTCGCTGGTGTTGCGTGTGAGCGCCTCGGCCAGCTGGAAGTAGTCGGCGCGGCCTGTGCGGAGGAAGCTATACCAGAGCCACATCGGCGTACCGAGCTCCGTGTTGTCCCACGCGTGCCCGCCCCAGTCGTAGTGCCACTTGTGCCGCGGGGCCGAGTAGGAATGCATGAAGTCGCCAAACTGCCAGTAACCATACCAGCGTTGCGCGTCCACCTGCTTGGTGTAGAACGCGTGCACGGCGGCGAGACCGTCCTCGATGGCCGCCTTGAACGGCGTCGAGCGGTCCGCCAAGCTCCATACACCGAACACGCCGATGGAGTGAATGTAGGCCGGGGCCGCCGCGAGCAGCGGCAGCGCCGTGCCAGTCTGTGCCTGGGCGACGCTCATGGCCTTCGTCGGCAGCGAGCCCGCGCCAGGATAAAGCGTGAGTTCACTCGTCCGGGACACGCCGTAGGCCGTGCTCATGCCGGGCTGCACGTCCTCGTAGGAGGCGGCGAGCGTGTGGGCCACGAGGTCGTAGTGCCGCATGTCCATCTGCGGTCCGTCGGGCGACCACAGCCAGGCGGTTAGCTCCGCCTCGGGGCTGCTGGCGCGCCGCACCTCGAGGCCGGTGGGGTAGGACTGCCAGAAATTCTTCACGCTGACCGCGAGGCCGCCGCTGAGGTCGCCGACAAAGGCGAGACCCGCGGCGCGCGTGCCGGACGTGGAGGTGAGCCACGTGCTGAGCGGGTTGGTGCGCTTGGTGATGGTGAAGCCGTCGGGGGTCGGCTGCACGAGCTTGAAGTCGTCCCAGACCGCGTTGGCGGAAAACACCTTGCCGCCGGCGAAGGGCTGGCCGGTCTCCTGCGCGACGCTGCCGCCGCCGGGCTGGAGCGGCTCGGACCACAGGCCGCCGTCAGCGCCCGCGAAACGCACCGTGCGGTTGCGGGGCTCCTCGCGGAGCGGCACGGCGAACCGCACGCCGAGACCACGCACGAAGTCCTTCTCCTGGTCGCCGTCGTAGATGACGCTGTGCACGAGGCGCAGCGCCGTCTCGTTGCTGTAGAAATAGAGCCGCACGGTGAATGGCAGCCATTCGCGGCCCGACGTTGTGCCCTGATGGTAGCCCTCGAGGCGGACGACGGCGCGCACCGGGCCGGATTGCTCGACGGTGACCAGCCTGACGATGCTAAGATATTGCTCGCGCGGCGGGGTGTCGATGTGGTCGGTCGCCGGACCGGCCTGCAGGAGGCAGACGAGCTGGCCGTCGCGTGCCACCTCGGTGTCGCCAATGGTTAGGGACTCGACCAGGTTACGGCCCTCGAGCGGGATGACGGCCTTGAGCACGCCGGTGTTGATGGTGACAGCCCTCGCATCCCGGGTGAGCCTGAGCGCGCCGGTGTTGGTGGTGGCGGCACCGGGCGAGAGGTTCAGATCACCGGCCAGCCCGGCGGGGGCGACCGTGGCGAGCCCGCTCCACTTGAGCGAACCGTCCGGCCAGTAGGCGAGGGGCCAGGTCTGCACAGGTAGCGCCCGGCCGGTAGCGTCGGTCAGGGCGAATGTGGCATCCTTCGCCACGGTGCCCTGCGGCCAGGGCACCCCCCAGCTCACCCCGGTGGAGATCCCCGCGGCGGGCGGGTTGATCCAGTGCAGTTTCACCGGGGCGGGTTGCGCGAGGGCGGATTGGCCGAGCCAAAGCGCGGCCGCCAGCAGGGGTAGATACTTCATGTCCGCCATCGCTACCGCATTTTTCCCGGGAAGGAAGCCCGGGCGATTTGGACCGTAAGATGGTGATTGCGACGACCGTGACTGCGGGTTGGACAGCGGCGACCCTCAGGGGTTTAAACGGTCCGTGAAAGTGCTCATCATCGGCGGGACGGGCCTCATTTCGACCGGCATTGTCCGGGCCCTCCATGGGCGCAAGGCCGCCATCACGGTATTCAACCGCGGGCGGACCGACGACCGGCTGGGGCCCGAGGTGCGGCGTCTCACTGGTGACCGGGACGATTTTCCGGCATTTGAAAGAGCCGTGGCCACCGCCGGGCCCTGGGAGGTGGTGATCGACATGATCTGTTTCCGGCCCGACCAGGCCGCGAGCGTGCTGCGGGCCTGTGCGGGCCGCTGCGGGCATTTCGTTTTTTGCAGCACGGTCTGCACCTACGGCAACACCCAGACCGGGTTGCCGACGATCGAGGACACCCCGCAGCTGCCGCATTCCGACTATGGTCGCAACAAGCTCGCCTGCGAGCAGCTCTTCCTGCGCGCCTACGCCGAGGGCGACATGCCGGTCACGATAATCCGACCTTCGCACACCTACGGACCGGGCGGTGGCATCATCAACAATCTCCACACCGAGCCGGCGTTCCTCGCGCGCCTCCGCGCCGGCCGGCCCGTCATCGTGAGCGGCGACGGTCACGGACTCTGGCAGAGCGCCTACGCCGACGATGTCGGGTTGGGATTCGCCCATGCGGCGGCCAACTCGCGCTGCTTCGGCCAGGCCTACAACGCCGTGGCCGACGAGGTGGTCACTTGGGACCAATACGTCCTCCGCACCGCCGCTGCCATCGGGGTGCCGGTGCCCCGGCTCGTGCACCTGCCGACGGATTTTCTGCTCACCGTGGACCGCACGCGTTTTATCGCGCTCGACGAGATCTTCCGGTTCCACGGCGTCTACTCGAACGCGAAACTGAAGCGTGACGTGCCGGAGTTTCATCTCACGACCCCTTTTGAGGAAGGCGTGCGCCGCACCGTGGCGTGGATTGACCGGCACAAGCCGGTGTCAGAGCTGCCGGCCGATACAGCCGACGACCGGCTCATCGCGGCCTGGGACAGGTTCGTGGCCAACGCACCGCGGGGTTGAGTAATTTGATTTAACGCGGCCCGTCAGGCGGTCATGCTTCCGCGCATGAAACACCTCCTGTTGGCCGGTTTTTTCCTGTTGACCGCGGCGCTTGGTGCGGAGGATTTCACGCCCGAGTCCGGGTTTACGGCACTTTTCAACGGCCGGGATCTCACCGGCTGGCGCCATCAGGACGGCCCGGCGCTCGACGGGTTCACGGACGCCGGCGATGGACGTTACACCGTCGTGAACGGGGCCATCACCGGCAAGGGCGACAAGGCCACGCACGGCCGCGTGCTGCTGTGGACCACGGAGCCGCATACCGGCAACTTCATCCTTCGCTTCGAGTTCCGCGCAGCACCCAAGACCGACGGCGGGCTGTTTTTCAACAAGACCCAGTTACAGTGCGGCGACTACAATAATTACGCCTACCAGTCCTTGGCCTTCTACAAACCGGAGGACTGGAACGCCATCGAGGTAACGGTGCAGAACGGCGTGGCCCGCTGCACCTGCAACGGTGAACTGCTCGACGCCGCGCTGAAAATCACCGAGCCGGGTCTGATTGGCATCGAGGTCGACAAGAACCCGATCGCCTACCGCCGGCTGCGCATCCAGCACCTTCCCTGAAAACCCCCGCCGAAATGATTTTCAGCTGATCAGCAACAACCGGGCCGGCTGACTGGGCAGGGTGGCCGGGGCGCGGTGAAGGCACGGTGGCACCTGGCTCCCGGGCCAATCGACCGCAATGCGCCAGAGGTGGCCGATGCCGAAGGACCACGGCTGGGCATGCGGCAACGGTGTGTAGTGGAGGTCGTAGCAGTTATCGCGGAGATATTCGCGGAAGCCGTCGTCGTCCGCACCGCCGTACTCCTGCAAAAGCGTGGCGCGCGTGGCGGGGACATCGACGCGGCGCTGCGCCTCTTCGTTGCGCAGCCCCTCCGACGCCGGACCATGGTAGGTGCACAGCCAGGTGGCGGCTTCGACCGGGGCGCTGTCGGCATGGAAGGAATAGACATCGGTCGGTACGACCGCAGTCGCTTCGTCACGCGGGTAACCGTAGATACAATTGAGTTCCGGCGCGAGGCCTTGGGCGCGCAGCTGCCGGAGATCGGCGAGCATGATGTCCCGCGCGGTCCGCCCTGCGTCGCTCAACGCGAGGCCGATAAGTTGGTCCTCGTCGAGCGGCACGATGCCCTCGCCGGCGCCGAGCCGGGCGACGACCTCGCCATAATCTCCCGGTAGCGCCCGTGACCAACATAGCGCGTTGACGCCGCCGGTGAATGGCGTCGATAGCAGTTCATCGAAACTGCCCATCACCTTGATGCTGGAGCAACTGGTTGGCGGAAGGAAGGCTGACACGTGCGGATTGGCTCACGAGCCCATGGTGGTCCTGTGCAGCTGTCAACTTGAGGAGTTGCTTTGGTGAAATTGACGGTGAAGCGCGACTTTAGGCTGAGACCCGCGTGTGGGGGGCGGCTATCCCGGGAAAGACCTAGAAGGAGGTATGCTCGGAGAAAGCATCAAGGAATTGGGGTCCCTCCTGCTTGCCGCCAACGACAGCGTCGCTCCATTGACCAAAACCAACGAAGCACTGAACGTGGGGCTGACCGAAGCTGAACGCTGCAACAAGAAGCTGCGGCGCGACGCACGACAGGACGGCGACAGCCTGCGGAGCCAGATCAATGTCCTGCAAAGCCGTCGCGGCGGAATAACAGGCGGGCGTCACGCCCGCCCGCAGACGAGGAGGACCTCGTCGATTTCCGCCAGCTCCATCAGGCCGTCCGTGAGGACCAGCCGTTTTTGGAAAAACCTGCCCAAGGGAAAGAACAGCCAGTTGTAGCAGCGCATGGCGATGGTGTGGTGCCGCGTGAGTCCATGCACCGCGTAATCCAGCAGGCGGGGATTGTTGGACTGCATGCCGAAGGGGGCGCTCTGTTCGACGGCGAGGCCGTGGCGGGCGAGCAGAGCCACCAGCGCGGCTGGTTCGTAGCGCCGCGCATGCCCGACATAGTCATCAAAGGTCGTCCAGCGAACGGGGTGCAGCGGCACGGAGAAGATCAAGCGCCCGGTCGGTTTCAGGACGCGGACAAGTTCGCCGAACACTTGTTCGTCATCCTCGATGTGCTCAATGACATCGAACGCGGCCACCAGGTCGAAGGCAGCGGCGGCGTGAGGCAGGACAATACTGCCTCCGGCCCGGGCGAGGCCCCGGTGAGCGTTGAGCCGCATGACCACATGCGGACTGATGTCGATAAAATGGGTCTTGGCGATGGGCAGGCGCGGGCGCAGCCCGGGCCCGATTTCCAGCCGCTCCGGCGCAGCCGGCAGCAGGCGGGAGATCAGCGGCCAGGTATTGAAGCGCTCTGGCCGCGTCAGGTAGGTATTCGCCCAGAGTGCATTATAGAATTCACTGTTCCGGACCGAGAGCGCGTCGGTCTTCACGGGGATTTCGGTAATCAGTCCCCGGCGCGGGCCTTGGCGTAGGAGGCCTGCATCCGGTCCCAGGCGGCGGCGACGTTGTCGCGCGCGGAGTCCCAGGTGTCGGCGGTGGCGGTGCCCATCGCGGCAAGCTTTTCTTTGTAATTGGCCTCGGAATCCTTGAGGTCGTTCATCGCGGCTTTGCGGCTCGCGCTGGCCTTGGCGTCGGAATAGTCGGCCCGCAGCTTGCTCACTTCGGCTTCAAAGGCGGCCTGCTTGGCTTTCACCTCGGCGGCGAAGTCGCTGCGCTTCTCGAAGGTGAAGGTCTTGACGTTGTCCCAGCCCTTCGCCACGGCGGCGGTGGTGTCTTTGTAGACCTCCTTGGTGCTGTCGGCGATCTTCTCGTTTGTGCTCTTGGAGCATGCGGTGAGAGTCAGCACGGCGAGGCCGGTGGAGAGGAGGATGAGGGTGGGGAGGGTTTTGGATTTCATGAAGAATGAAGGGTTGATGGTGCGCGCTGATCCGCCCCGAGGGACGAGTCAGCCTATGGAATGACCGGGACGGTGCGCCGAGGTAACCGTCCCGGGTGAAACTATTTCGACGAAAGTCGGGAACCTTTTGGCCCAAGGCATGACGCCGGAAAGTTACCCGTTCGACCGCTTGGCGAACGGGTGGGGAAGCCCATATCCCGGGCTTGCCATTCGCGGCTGGTCCACGGTCTGGCAGGCAGGGCAACACCGGGCGCGTCGTGGGCCGGCCGGCTGTGGCGAGAGTCGGGACCTGACGTCCTGGGCTTGGCCCCTCCATGAGCCGCAAGGGCATTTGCTCCGACCATGCCTTCATGGGATCGTTCTGGAGCGGCTTCAAATACGAGACCGTCGATCACCAACGCTTCGCCACCCGGGCCGAGGCCGGCACCACATTTTAGACTACATCGAGGTTTTCCACAATCGCCCCAGGCTGCACTCCAGCCTTGGCTTGAGGAGCCTGATCAACTTTTAATTTCACCTGAACAAAATTACCCCTGACTCACGGCCCGAGGAATCAGGACAAGTCCAGCCTGACCTCTTTGCGCGGCCACCCATCCTGAAAGACCAAGGCCAACTCTCATATGATCAAAGCACCCATGCCTTTCCTCCTCCTGGCCGTTTTTGCATCAGGTATGGCACTTTCGGTTCAGGCCATGTCGGCTCCTGATTCCGCCAGCGAAGGAGCCTATGAAACCGTGGAGGCCATCAAGGCGCCCCGGCATCCGCTGCCGCCGGAGGCGGACAGCGCCGGGGTCAAGCGCTTCTCTTTCCTCGTGTATGGCGACACGCGCGGCCGGCGCGACGGCAAGGCCGAGCAATATGAGCACTCGCTGGTGATCGACTCCATGCTGGCAACGGTCAAGGAACTTGCGGATACCTCATTTCCCGTGAGGTTTGTACTGCAGACCGGCGACGCGGTCGTGAAAGGGACGGACCCGCGGCAGTGGAACATCAGCTTTGTCCACCTGATCAACCGCCTGACGACCGAAGCCGGGATTCCCTATTTTCTCGCACCTGGCAATCACGACCTGCCCAGCGCGACGGCACTGAATGCGCCCAACCGCCAGGTGGGGCTGGTCAACTACCTTGCCGCGGTCAATCAACTGATTCCGGCGGACCATACCCTGCGCCGTCTGACCGGTTATCCCACCTATGCCTTTGGTTACGGTAACACCTTCATCTTCGCACTGGATTCGACCAACGCGGGCGACGAGACGCAGTTCAACTGGTTGCGGGAGCAGGTGGCGGGGCTGGACCGGGAGCGCTACCGGCATGTGATGGCATTCTTCCATCATCCGGCATTTTCCTCGGGACCACACGGGGGCCCCAAGGTGGAGGCACCGACCGCGGAAATCAGGCAACGCTACATGCCCTTTTTTCGGGAACATCGCTTCGAGGTTCTCTTCACCGGACACGAGCATTTCTTCGAACATTGGGTGGAGCATTATGAGGCGGACGGTAAAACCCACCGGCTGGACCAGATCGTCACGGGCGGCGGCGGAGCACCGCTTTATGCCTTCCAGGGCGAACCGGATTTACGCGACTATCTGAAAACCTACGCCGCCTCCAAGGTGCGACTCGATCACCCGGTCAAGCCGGGACCCAAGCCCGGGGACAACCCCTACCACTATATCGTCGTCCGGGTTGACGGAGCGCGCGTGAGTCTTCGGGTCGTGGGGGTGGACTGGGGACGTGACTTCCGGCCGTATTCCAGTCCGGGAACGGTGCTGGGAGCTGATACCGTGGATTCACCTTGACCGGAACCCGCCCGCGCCGGCGGGCCCCAACCTGACGCGGATCCTGGCGCGTGGGGCTAGCCAAAGGGGGCGGGCAAGGGTTCACTAGATTTGACGGACAGCGGCGGAGTTAACCACAAATTACATAGCCAGACCCCGTCTGGCCGAGCGGTCGGGAACGATTCGTTACAGTTGGGGAATACTCCGACTGGTGAGGACTCTTATCGGGGCCATGCGGATGCTATTGCGAATTTGCCTGTCGTTGATCTCTGGCGGCGCCGTCTCGGCCGCTGCTTTGCCCGGGGTGTTTTTGACCGAGGCCGTCTGGCACGACAACGTAACCAACGCCGAGCTGCCGGCTGATGTGATCGGCGCGCTGGAATGGCGTACCGAGTGGAAGGCGGTATTCCACCGCGCGCTGCCCGGCGGTCATCGACTTTCCTTGCGCGCGGGCTTGCGCACGGAAATCTGGCCCCGGTTCAATGCCCTCAATCTCATCGCTCCGGGCGTCAGCGTAACCTGGCAATACAAACCCGGCCTCGGGCCGCACGTGCCGGTGTTTACCATGGAAGTGGAGGGCGAAAGAGCGGCCGTGTCGGAAAGCGCGCGAGATGGCCGTGGCGGGGCGGCCCGCCTGCAGGTGGGGCAGCGACTGGGGGCCGAATGGCTGCTGATCGGAGGATTCGAGCGCCGCCGCTTTGATGCGCGCGCACACGCCTTCGACCTCACCGCCCGGGAGTGGTTCGGCCGGGTGGAACGGGCCCTGGGAGAAAACTGGATGATTGCCGTGGAAACCCGGTGGCGCGAAGGCGTGGTCGTTTCCTATTCGCATCCACCGCGGCCGGACCTCGTAGCCATCGGCAAGCCGGTGACCCTGGTGGACACATTCGAGCAGTCCGAACCGTGGATCGCCTATTATTTCCGCGCGCACACCCGCAGCGTCGCACTGGAATTGCAGCGGACTTTTGGGCGCGCAGCCGTGGCGCTCCGATACGAAAATCGTGAAACCACGCACAATGGACCCGGCTATCTGAATCAACTGACGACCCTGCGTTTCACGGCGCGATTCTGACGCTGATTGCTCGGGTGGGATCAGGGACAAGATCAGTGTTCTGCCGGCCAACAGGAAAGAAACAAATGGCGTCAGGCTGGGGTCTTCAGATTGACCCAGGGGGTGTTCGGGGGTTGCTGTCATCTGCCCCGTTAGGCATTAGGACCTGATCCTCTGGATTTGCGCGGTAATCCGGGCCGCAGGTTTACCGCTCGGCCTCACCATCAACGGCTTGCCTTGGCCTCCAATCTCTTCCTGCTTTCAGTTTATCATGTTCTGCCCCTCGCGATCGTTGGCCCGGTCTGGCTTGTCCTGCAAGGCGTGCGGCATCCCGCCGCTGGCCGCCCTGCTCGCGGCCCTGGCCTTGGTTGTTTCCGCGGCCGGCAACGAGCCTGACGTGCCCGTTGACCAGCCGGTCAATTACGAGGCGTTCGGGGCGGTGGGCGACGGCGTGGCCGACGACCTGCCGGCCATCGTCAAGGCCCATGCCTTCGCCAACACCCATGGACTGCCGGTGAAGACGAAGCCCGGTGCCACCTATCACCTCGGCCGCCGCGCGCTCACCGCGATCATCGCCACCGACACCGACTGGTACACCTCGCGCTTCATCATCGACGACACGGACGTCGAGAACCACCGCCTGTCGCTCTTTGCCGTGCAGTCGCTGCTGGCCCCCGTGACGCTGGCGATCCCGCGGCTGACGCGGGACCAGCCGCACCTCGACGTGCGGCCGCCGCGCGACTGCTGGGTGCGCGTGGAGAACAGCCACCAGCGGCGCTACATCCGCGAGGGTCTCAACCAGAACAACGGTTCGGCCCAGCGCGATTGTTTCATCCTCCGCCGCGACGGCACCATCGAGGGGGCCATCGACTGGGACTACGAGGTGATCACGCAGGTGGAGGCGCGCCCGATCGACGAGCAGACGCTGGTCCTGCGGGGCGGCGTCTTCACCACCATCGCCAACCGGATGCAGCAGGAAAAGGGTTACAATTACTGGCTGCGCAACATCGCCATCACCCGGTCGAACACCACCGTCGTCGGGCTGACCCACCATGTCACGGGCGAGGGGGAGTTTGGCCATCCCTACAACGGGTTTCTGGCGGCCAGTGGCTGCGCCAACATCACCCTGCGCGACTGCTTCGTGACCGGGCACAAGACTTATTCCACCATCGGGGCCGCGGGCCAGCCGGTGAGCATGGGCACCTACGACCTGATCGCCAACGAGGTGGTCAACTTCACGATGATCGGCGTCCGTATGGACGACATCTGCGACCCGACGCGGTGGGGCGTGATCGGCACGAATTTCTGCAAGAACATCCTGCTGGAAAACTGCACGCTGTCGCGCATGGACGCGCACCAGGGCGTTTCCGGCACCTACACGATCCGCGGTTGCACCATCGGCCACGCCGGCCTGAACGCCATCGGCCGGGGCACGCTGACCATCGAGGACTGCACCCTGAACGGCCGCGCCCTGCTCGCCCTGCGCAGCGACTACGGCAGCACTTGGGAAGGGCCGGTGGTCATCCGCAACTCCCGCTGGATTCCCGGCTGCGGCGCGCCGATCCAGCCCCACCTGCTCGCCGCGACCAACCGTGGGCAGCACGATTTCGGTTATCCCTGCTTCATGCCGGGGGAGATCACCATCGACGGGCTGTTCATCGACGACAGCCATCACATCAAGGACTACGCGGGGCCCTATCTTTTCACGGATCCCGACGGCCCGGCACCGACCACTGCCCGCAGGCCTTTCAATTATCAGCTGACCCGACAGGTGACGATCCGCCGCCTCACCACCGCCAGTGGAAATAAATTCCGCATCTCACCCGATGCCAATTTTGCTGCCCTTGTGCAGGTGATCGAGCAGGACTGACGTAGTAGCCTGAAATGGGTTTTTTTTTGGATTGGTCACAGAGCTGAGCCGGAGCACTGACACAGAGCGCACCGAGGAAAGGCTGGTCGGGCTTTCAGGACGGGAGGTTCGACTCCCTGCTCTCGGGGTTAGCGACCTCGGCGAAAGTTTTTCGATAACTACTGTTGTTACTGAGTCTTAGACCACTCGGTTTGCAGGCCAAGACGCGCGATCCAGTTCGCGAGGACCGTGCGGTCAAGGGCATCGCCGCTTACTTCGAGCATGGCGCGGATGTCGGTCAGATGTTTGGTCGATCCGCCTTCGCGGAAATACTCCAGCTTGCGCAGAATGACGTATTCTGGTGGAGCGAAGCTGATGTTCTGCCCGCCGTGCTGGATCGACCGCCGCTTGGGGAAAGCCCATTGGTGCAGGGCGTCTTGTCCCAGCGGATAGAGATCTGCCTTAAAACCGGTATCATGGTGCAGGGCGTTGAGGTGGCCGCGCAACGGCCGTCTGATTTCCACTTCGATCACTTCGTCCGGCGGTAGGTAGTAGTCAGTTTCAGGAAAAGCCAGCCGCAGACGGGGCAGGTCGGCCGACTTGAGTTCAATCACGACATCAAGATCGTTGGTCGTGCGAGGCTGGCCGTAGAGGATGGCGGCGGTGGCACCGGTGACCATGTAGGGCAGGCCGGCTTTCTCCAAGGGAACGGCAAACAGGCTGATCAGGTCAGCCTCGGGCATGGCGGATGCGACGGGCGATTTCCTGGCGACGTTCGGCGGCGGAAAACTGCGGATGGGTTGCGTGCAAGCCGGAGTCCATCAACTCGCGCATCTGCCGGTTCATCTGCATCGCCTGGTCCAGACGCTGCGAGGGGGTCATCCGGCGGTAGATCGCCACCTGCCGGGCATCGGTGGCGAGCGCATGGGCGGAGGGGGCGGACATAAGGGCAGGGTTATTCGGGCATCGTCGCGGCGCAAGCTTGGGTTCGGTTGAAGCGGCAAACCACGGAGGGTTTAACCACTAATCCACACTAATGGACGCTAATGAGGTAGGTCGCGTTATCCTTAATGCGCCGCAACGGCCCGTGCTTTCTGGAATACTTCGGCCTGTGACTTAGGGGTGACCTCGCCGGTTTCAAGTTCGTGGGCGCGGGCCAAAGCGGCGACATCCGGGGAAGCACACCGTTCGATTGCCCTGCTTCGCTAGGGTCTGACTTCGATTTCAGACTAAATATTACCAGCGCCACCACTACTATTGCGGCAAATATGAGGATAACGATTAGCATGTTACTGGATAATTCTAAATAATTGGTGATTTTTTAGAACCGGGGCCTTAATTCTAGATTTAGCATTAGGATTATATCCGAGGATAACAATTGTTATCTCAAGCGCCGTTAGATTCTGGATTGGACCGTTGACGCGCCCTTGCTGCATTATGACGAGGACTTCAACCATGCGCTCAAGCTGCCGGAATTAGCTCACCTGCGGCTCGATCAGGCCGGGGCGTGATTCGGGTGGAGCGCGTTAACCTCAACGCACTTTTTTGGTGTCGACGGTCATGAGCGCCTTGAGGGCAAGTCGCTCCACCTTGGTTACACATCGCCTGAAACTGGGAGACTTTACACGAAGGACGCAAAAGCGAGAGAAGGCACACGCTGCAAGTTGGTGGTTGAATGCGACGGGATAACGACTTTATTGCGACGATATGACGACGCTCTCTCCGACCAAGGCACGCGCCAACCTCACCCATTGGCTCAAGAAGGCCTCGGCGGGGGAGGACATCGGCATCCTGTGCGGGGACAAGGTCATCGCCCTGCGTCCGGTGCGCGTGTTCGCGGAGGATTCTGATTACGCTAAGCGCGAATACGGGGTGACTGATGCCGAGTTGAAAGCTTTCGTGAAACGGGCTGATGCCGAACTGAAACGAGACCGCCGGGCCGGGCGAGTCACCAAATACAAGGGTGACCTCCGTGCCGCCGTTAAGAGTTGAATACACCGAGCGCTTCCGGGACGAGGCGCGTTCATTGCCCAAGGACCAGTTCGACGGGCTCGAGCAGGCACTCGGGCAACTGCGCGCCGCTTTCGGTCTGCCGCATGCGCATCGTGGCCTGGGTGTCCGGCGGCTGAAACGGAACTACTTCGAATTTCGGGTGGGCCGGGATATCCGGGCGGTGTTTACCCTCGAAGGCAGCACCGCGATCCTGCGCACGGTTGGGAATCACGATCAGGTGCGGGCGTATCTGAAGAATGTTTAACGGCAGGCAACCTGCGTAACCACAGATGAACACGGATAAACACAGATCGTGAAAAACCTTGGTCCTCTGCTGATCAATCCGTGTTTATCTGTGTCCATCTGTGGTTCAACTGTCTGAGTTCAGCTTAGGGCGTCGGCTCGTAGTCAAGATACGGAGCGAGCCAGCGTTCGCTGACCTCCATCCACTGGTCTTTGCGGAGCGTGTAGTCCTCGACTTGATTCTTAGCGAGTTTACCGACGGCGAAGTATTTTGAGTCGGGGTGGTTGAAGTAGTGGCCCGAGACCGAGCTCGCCGGATACATGGCATTGCTCTCCGTCAGCGTGATACCAGCCGCGGCGGTCGCGTTGAGGAGGTCGAACAGCGGCGGCTTTTGTGGTCGAAGGCGCCCAAGGGGCACCCGCCTTCAACCATTCCTGCGGGACTCACCCTGCGGGTTCGCCATCTCCGCGCTGCCGCGCTCCATCGGACGGCCAAGCTACGCCGGATCGTAATCCAAGTAGGGCGCCAGCCACCGCTCTGCTTCCGCGACTGGTATTTTCATCCGGTCGGCGTAGTCCTTGATTTGATCGGCGGCCAGCTTCCCGGTCGCGAAATATTTCGAGTCCGGGTGATTGAAATACCAACCGCTCACACTAGACGCTGGGAACATGGCAAAGCTTTCCGTTAACTGAATGCCCGTCTTGTCCTGGGCGCCCAGCAGATCAAACAACGGAGGCTTGGCCTTGTGGTCGGGGCAGGCGGGATAGCCGGGGGCGGGGCGGATGCCGCGGTATTTTTCCCGGATGATATCCTTCATCTCCAGATTCTCGGTCGTGCCGTAGCCGGAGAATTCCCGGGCCTTCTTGTGCATCAGCTCGGCGAGGGCTTCGGCGAGGCGGTCGCCCAAGGCTTGGGCGAGGATGGCGTTGAAGTCGTCGTGCTTCGCTCGGAACTCCGCGGCGAATTCTTCGACGCCATGGCCCGCCGTGACGGCGAAGCCGCCGAGGTAGTCGATGCGGCCGCTGTCCCCGCCAAGGCGGGGCGCAATGAAGTCGGCAAGGCAGTGGTTGAACTGGTCGGCGGGCTTTTCGTTCTGCTGACGGAGGAAGTGGAAGGTCTTTAAAATCTTCGAGCGCGATTCGTCTGCATACACCTCGACGCTGTCGCCGACGGCGTTGGCTGGCCAAAAGCCAATGACGGCTTTGGCGGTGTAGCGCTTTTCGTCGATGATCTGCTTCAGCATGGCCTGCGCCTCGGCGTAGAGCTTGGTGGCTTCCTCTCCGACGACGGCGTCGGTCAGGATGTCGGGGAAGCGGCCGTGAAGTTCCCAGGTGGAGAAGAAGGGGGACCAGTCGATGAACTCGGCGATTTCATCGAGCGAAACCTGAAACCTGAGACCTGAAACCTGAGGTTCGGAAGAATACACCCGGGTGCCGAGGAACTCGGGCTTGGGGATGTCGACGGTATTCCAGTCGGTCGGCAGGGCGCGCTTGCGGGCTTCGAGGAGGGAGTGGAGTTTGCGGGCGCCGCGGCGGTCGGCGAACTCGACGCGCTGGCGTTCCTGGGTGGCTTTCACCTCGGCGACGTAGGCGGGCTTGTTGTCGGCACTGAGAAGCTTTGAGACGACGCCGATGACGCGTGAGGCGTCGAGCACGTGGACGACGGGCTCGGAATAATGCGGGGCGATCTTGACCGCATTGTGCGCGGCGGACGTGGTGGCGCCGCCGATGAGCAAGGGGATCTTGAGGCCCTGGCGCTCCATTTCCTTGGCGTTATGCACCATCTCGTCGAGCGAGGGCGTGATGAGGCCGGAGAGGCCGATGATGTCGGCCCCCCGCTCCTTGGCGGCGGCGAGGATCTTTTCGCATGACACCATGACGCCGAGGTCGACGACCTCGTAATTATTGCAGGCCAGAACGACACCCACGATGTTCTTGCCGATGTCGTGCACGTCGCCCTTGACCGTCGCCATGACGATGCGGCCCTGGGGCTTGGCGACGCCGCCGGAAGCGATGGGCTCGGCCTTCTCCTTTTCCATCTCGGGCTGGAGATAGGCGACAGCCTTCTTCATGACGCGGGCGCTCTTCACGACCTGCGGGAGGAACATCTTGCCCGCGCCGAAGAGGTCGCCGACGACGCGCATGCCGTCCATCAGGGGGCCCTCGATGATCGTGAGCGGCTTGCCGTATTTCTGGCGGGCTTCCTCGGTGTCGACGTCGATGAAGGCGTCGAGGCCTTTGACGAGGGCGTGGCTCAGCCGGGCTTCAATGGTTCCTTTTCGCCATTCCTCATTTGTTTGGAGTTTGGCATTCGGCGTTTGGGATTTGTCGCTCGTGGTGGTCTTCAGTTTCTCGCCATATTCGACGAGGTGCTCGGTTGAATCCGTCCGCCGATTCAGCAGCACGTCTTCCACGAGCGTCAGCAGTTCCTTGTCCACCTCTTCGTAGACTTCGAGCATCGACGGGTTGACGATGCCCATGTCCATGCCGGCCTTGATGGCGTGGTAGAGGAAGGCCGAGTGCATGGCCTCGCGCACGGGGTTGTTGCCGCGGAAGCTGAAGGAGACGTTGGAGACACCGCCGCTGACCTTGGCGTGGGGGAGGTTCGCTTTGATCCAGCGCGTGGCCTCGATGAAATCGACAGCGTAGTTGTTGTGCTCCTCAATGCCGGTGCCGACGGTGAGGATGTTCGGATCGAAGATGATGTCCTCGGGCGGGAAGCCGACAGTGTCGACGAGCAGGCGGTAGGCGCGCTCGCAGATGCGGATCTTTTCGGCGTAGGACGCGGCCTGGCCGTTTTCGTCGAAGGCCATGACGACCACGGCGGCGCCATAGCGGAGGACGGTGCGCGCCTGCTCGAGAAACTTCGCCTCGCCTTCCTTGAGGGAGATGGAGTTGACGATGCCCTTGCCCTGAAGGCATTTCAGGCCGGCCTCGATGACCTCGAATTTGGAGGAGTCCACCATGATGGGGACCTTGGCGATCTCGGGCTCGCTGCCGATGAGCTGCAGGAAGCGCGTCATCGCCGTGACGCCATCGATCAGGCCATCGTCCATGCAGACGTCGATGACATTGGCGCCGTTGTCGACCTGCTGGCGGGCGACGGAGACGGCCTCCTCGTAGTTGCCGGCCTTGACGAGCTTGGCGAACTTCGGCGACCCGGCGACGTTGGTGCGCTCGCCGATCATGACGAAAACGCCGGGCTGCTGGGTGAAGGGGAGAGAGCCCGACAACTGCAATGTAAGCGAGACAGGAGGGTGTTCTGAAACCTGAGACCTGAAACCTGAAACCTGAGGATTTGCACCTGACTCTTGGAAATTGTCACTTATCACTTCCAGCGCGGTGGGCCGTACGATTGTGACTTTCCGCGCCGGCTTCGGCGCGAGGGCCTGCGCGATCGCGGCGATGTGGTCAGGGGTGTTGCCGCAGCAACCGCCGGCGATGTTGAGCAGGCCGCTGGTGGCGAACTCGCCGAGGTGGCGGGCCATGTCGGCGGGCTTCAGGTCGAAGCCGGTTTCCGAGAGCGGATTCGGCAGGCCGGCGTTCGGGTAGCAGGAGATAAAGGTGTCGGACTTCTCCGCCAGCTCGGCGAGGAACGGCCGCATGAGGTCGGGGCCAAGCGCGCAGTTGAGGCCGACGGCGAGCGGCTGATGCGTACGGACGGCGTTCCAGAACGCCCCGATGGTCTGCGCGGAGATCATCGTCTCGCCGCCGCGGCCGACGGCGGCCGAGATCATGAGGGGGCGGTGGACCTGGTCCTCGGCAAAAACCTCCTCGATGGCGACGAGGGCGGCCTTGGCGTTGAGAGAATCGAAGATGGTCTCGACCAGCAGCAGGTCCACGCCGCCGGCGAGGAGCGCGCGCACCTGGCGGCGGTAGTCTTCCTTCACCTGGTCGAAGGTGACGACGCGGAAGCCGGCGTCGTCGGCGTCGGGCGAGTTGGACAGCGAGACGGTCAGCGGCCCGAGGGCGCCGGCAACATAGCGGCGCTGGCCGGTGGCGTTGGCGATGCGGTCGGCCCATTCGCGGCACTGGCGGGCGGACTGGAAGTTGATGTCATGCGCGAGCTCGGCGAGGAACTTGTTCTCGATGACACCTTGGTAGAACGCGGGGTCCTTGCGGCCGCCGGTCTCGCGCGGGTCCTCGATGAAGAACTCACTCTGTCCGATCGCGGTGGCGGAAAAGGTGTTGGTCTCGATGATGTCGGCGCCGGCCTCAAGGAAGCGCCGGTGGATGTCGCCGATCTCGGTGGGGCGGGTGAGGGAGTAGATGTCGCCGTTGTTCTGCAGGTCCTTGGGGGCGTCCCGGAATCGTTCGCCGCGCGCCTGTTCCTCGGTGATGTTATAGGAACGGATGGTCGTGCCCATGGCGCCGTCGATGATGGCGATGCGCTCCGCCAAGAGACGGCGCAGGGCGGTCTCCGCTTCAGAGGTGGGGCGAACGGCGGGCATATGGCGAGATTACGTATTCTTACATCTGGATTCGATGATATGAAAAAGCAAGTCCCGGGTGTAGGTATGACAAAACAGTGGGCAGAACAGCGGGTTTAACCCCGAATCCCCCCGGGAATCGCAGGTAACATGCGGCCAAGTTTAGTTTCCAAACCTATGCAGTTTTACCACGGATGTCACGGAGCGATCCGGATCAAGGCAAAGGCTCGGTCTTCAATCAGTGTAATCCGTGAAATCCGTAGTTAATTCTTTTCTTTGCCAAGCTTGGCGTGGCCAGAATTGCGCTTGCGTCGACACAGGAAGAGGGGAACTTGTGGCACGCCTGAAGTTCTTTCATCAACGCTGAAGTTCCAGAGAAGGCCGTGCAAACCGGCCACAGTAGCGCTGCGGTAACGCATCACAGACCCCCATTCCGCTGTCAGGGCGGGAACAAAGCCAATCGGGCAACCGGTGAAGGCGGGGGCGAGGACGCGCGGGGCGCGCAAGGGACAAGTGAGAGGTGACAAGGGACAGGATTCGGCACGGCGAAAAGCCGGCGACCGGTTCTTGATCCTTGCCCTTGATCCTTGGAACTTGTGCGCCGTGCGCACCAATGCGGAGTCCGAACACCTGCCTTCAGTTCTCACCGCGCCGGCGTGCAGTGCGCGCCCCGGCGACAAACCTTCATCGCATCTAATGAAGAGTGGGAGTAGAAACGTGCGGCTGTAGCCGGCCTCGTTGAGGCCGGTCTTCCCGGGGTCATCGACCCCGGCTACAATTCGCGGCGGTCTGCTCTTGCCCCCAAGGAAAAGCAGACCATGTCAGCCTTCATCCCGGCGTCGTTCCGACGCCTCCTGTTCATCGCCGGCCTCGTGCCGTCCGCCGCGGCGCTCGCGCAGACCGGCCCCGACCTCGAAAACCTCGCGACCTATGTCGTGACCGCCACCCGCACGCCTGCGGCCCTCACCACCACGGGCACGGCCGTCAGCGTGATCACCGCCGCCGAGCTGGCACGCATGCAGCTCACGGGCCTCGGCTCCGCGCTCGCCGGCGTGCCGGGTGCGCCGGCCTTTGCCTCGGGCGCGCCTGGCGGCGTGACGTCGCTCTTTTTACGCGGCGCCAATTCCAACCAGACGTTGTTTTTGGTGGACGGCATCCGGGCCAATGATCCCAACACCGACTATCAGGCCACGCTGGGAGGCGTGTGCCTCGGCGCCTGCGACAACCTGGAGGTCTCGCACGGCCCGCAAAGCACGCTCTACGGTGGCGAGGCGGTCGGCGGCGTGATCGCCATCCGCGGCCAGCGCGGCACTGGTCCCGCGCGCGGCACGGTCTCGGCCGAGGCCGGCTCGTTCGGCACGGTCCAGGGCGCCGCCAGCGTGCAGGCCGGCGACGCGGACGGCGGCTACACGTTCTCGCTCAACGGCGGTCACACCGACAACGAACGCGCGAACAATGCGTTCGACAGCACGACCTACGCGCTCCGCCTCGACCGGCGGCTCTCGGCCAAGGTCGCGGTCGGCGCGACCTGGCGCGGCTTTGTCGGCGTCTACGGCTCGCCCGGCGCGGCGGTCGGGTTCGGCGCCAATGATCCCGACAACGAGGAGCGCGAGAGCAACCAGCTGGCGACCGTCTTCGCCGAGTTCACGCCCTCGCCGGAGTTCAGCAGCAAGGCCGTGCTCGGCGGGCAGGACCGCCGCTACGTGTCGTTCAACGGCACCTCGTCCACCATCGTGAAAAACCGTCGCGCTGTGCTCGATTGGCAGGGCACTTGGGTGGCGAATGAACAACACCGGGTCACCGGCGGCGTGACCGCGGAGTCGAACCACACGCGCAACACCGGCTTCGGCAGCATCAACCGGCGGCAGCAGCTGCTCGCGGTTTTTCTCCAGGACGAATGGACGCCGGTCGAGCACGTCTACCTGACGGCCGGCCTGCGCAGCGACGATCACGACACCTATGGGCGCGCCACGACCGGCCGGGCCACGGCGGCGTGGCTCTCTGCTTCCTCCCGCTGGAAGCTGCGCACGAGTTATGGCACGGCATTCCGCTCACCGAGCTTCCTTGATCTCTTTGGCCAGAGCTCGTTTTACGTGGGCAATCCCCACCTCATGGCCGAAAAGGCGCGCGGCTGGGATGCCGGCGTCGACTACTTTTTTGCCGACAAGAAAGGAGTGCTAAGCGCGACATGGTTCGACACGCGCATCAGCAACCTCATCGCTTTTGATTTTGCCTCGTTTCCCAGCACGGTGAGAAATGTCGGCCGGGCCCGCACGCAGGGACTGGAGCTTGCGGGCAAGTTCACGCTACCCGGCTCCGTCGAAGTGCGGGTGGCCGCATCCCACCTCGAGGCCGACGACCTGGTGGCAGGCACCCGCCTGCTGCGACGCCCGCGGCAGAGCGGATCGCTCGACCTGTGGCATGACTTCGGCGGCGGTTTCAGCGCTGGCACGGGGTTGGTGGTGATCAAAGACCGCATGGACGTGAACGCCGAGACCTTCGCCACCATCCGGGGCGAGGACTACGCGGTCGTCCGGGTCTATGGCGCTTGGCAGGTCATGCCACGCGTGACGATCAAGGCGCGGATCGAGAACCTGCTCAACGAGCACTACGAGCAGGTGCACGGATATCCGCAGCTTGGGATCGGCGCCTTTGCCGGTGTCGAGTGGAGATTCTGAGGGATTTTCACCTGGTAGGGCGGGGTCTCCGAACCCCGCCATTTTCGCGGTTGATTTCGCGCTGAGGCGGGGTTCGGAGACCCCGCCCTACAAAGGCGCTTGCGGCCTTTTGCTGAGTGCGGAAACTGCCCCCATCCCCATGAAGCTTTCCACCGGTTCGACGGTCCTGTTTCTTCTGCTTGGCGGCGCGGTGTTCGCGGAGGATTTCCGCCACGGCCAGCCGGCACAGGCGCAGCGTGACGCTGCGCTCTACGTGCCCGACCTTGGTCCGCTGGCGAAACCGCAGTCGAGCGAGCTGCGCGAGCTGGTGGAACGCTTCAAGGAGGACCGCGACGGGCTGTTGCAGGTTTATTCGGTGCCGGCGTCCGCGCTGCAGCTCCGGCGGCTGCGGGAATTCTACCAGGCCTGGCAGGCGCGGCTGGAGGCGATGGCCTACGATCCGCTCGGCGTCGAGGGACGCCTTGACTGGCACCTGCTGCGGCTCAACCTGCGCTACGAGCTGGGGCTCCTCGGCCGTGAGGAGCAGCGCGGCGCCGAGATGATACCGTTCATGGGCTTCGCCGAGGCGATCGCCGGGCTGCAGGAGAAGCGCCGGGATTTTTCCCGGGTGGAACCGAAGGCTGCGGGCGCGGTGCTGGCGCAGATCCGCACCGACATCGACGCGGCGAAGAAGGCCCTCGAAGGCGAGGGGACCAAGCCCGGCAAGATCGCCGCCCTGCGTGCGGCCAACCGGCTGACCGACCTGGGCAAGACCCTGAAGAACTGGTTTGAGTTCTACGACGGCTACGACCCCGAGTTCGGCTGGTGGACGCGCGAGCCCTACAAGCAGGCGACGATCGCCCTCGAGGGCTACGCGAAATTCCTGCGCGAGAAAATTGTCGGTGTGAAGGCGGGCGAGGACGAGCCGATCATTGGCGATCCCATCGGGGCCGAGGGGCTCAAGCTCGACCTGGCGCGCGAGATGATCCCCTACACACCCACGGAGCTGATCGCGGTCGCGGAGCAGGAGCTCGCCTGGTGCCAGGCGGAGTGGAAAAAGGTCGCGCAGGCGATGGGCCTGGGCGACGACTGGAAGGCGGCGCTGGAAAAAACCAAGCAGGACTATCTGCCGCCGGGCCAGCAGCCGGAGTTCATCGCCGGGCTCGCCTACGAGGCGGTGGATTTCCTGCAAAAGCGCGATCTGCTGACGATCCCGGCGCATGCGATCGACGACTGGACGATGACCATGATGTCACCCGAGCGGCAGAAAGTGGCGCCGTTTTTCCTGGGCGGCGACCGCATCATCGTGTCCTTCCCGACCGACACGATGGATCACGCCGGCAAGCTGGACAGCCTGCGGGCGAACAACCGGCATTTCTGCCGCGCGACTGTGTTCCACGAACTGATCCCCGGCCACCACCTGCAGGGCTGGTATCTCGACCGCTACAACCCGCACCGCCGGCTCTTTTACACGCCGTTCTGGATGGAAGGCTGGGCGCTCTGGTGGGAATTTCACCTGTGGGACCTCGGTTTCATGCAGACGTCCGAGGACAAGGCCGGCGCACTCTTCTGGCGGACGCACCGCTGCGCGCGGATCATCTTCTCGCTCAATTTCCACCTCGGGAAATGGACGCCGCAAGAGTGCGTCGACTTCCTCGTGGACACGGTCGGGCACGACCGCCACACGGCCACCGGCGAGGTGCGGCGCTCGTTCAACGGCGACTATTCGCCGCTCTACCAGGTCGGCTACATGATGGGGGCGATCCAGCTGCGCTCGCTCTACGCCGAGGCCGTGACGGGCGGCCGGATGAAGGAAAAGGATTTCCACGATCGCATCCTCCAGGGCGGCATCATGCCGATCGAGATGGTGCGCGCGCGCCTGCTCGGCCTGAAGCTGCCGCGCGCTTACGTGTCGTCGTGGAAGTTCGTCGGGGAAAAGCCGTGAGGCAGGATGGTAGGGCCGGTCTGCCGACGAGCGGCCGTCCTACCGCTCACGTCCTGGTCCGGTTCAGATCGCCGAGGCGCGTGAGCAGCTCGTCGTCGGTCAGGTCAGCCGGCCAGCCGTAGGCGGCGGCCACGAAGATGTTGAGGGCGTCGGCGTCGGTGCCGCGGGCGGCGCGGGCGGTGGCGTGGCGCTGCTCCTCCTGGGCGGCGGTGAGTTCGCTCAGGCCCAGGGCGGGCGGCCAGGGGAAGGGATAGGAACCCAGGGCCAGCGTGGGGTTGCGCCGGCTGTGATGGGCGCGCCACCACTGCGCGAAGGGCCGCGCCTGCAGCACGCCATGCGTGAAATCATCGTCGCGGGCCACGGCGATCAGGGTGTCGTCGGGGATGATGGACGACTCGAACCAGATGAATTCCGGCGGATCGGCGCCAACGGGCATGGCGAGGTAGCGTTCACGCCGGGCGAGGGCGGCGCGCAGGCGCGCATCGGCGTGCGGGTTGACCCACCACTGGTGGCGGGTGGGCGGCGCGGCCCGGTGGAGGTGGTGGAACGGATGCTCGTAGAGTGAAGCCTCCCGCTCGCCCATCTCCCGGGGAAAATCAATCTGCCAGTGCACGCTCGGCCGGTGGCGGTTGGCGGCGCTGACGACCTGCCGGAGGACGTCGGCGTTGGGTTTGCCATGCGGATTGCGCGTGCCGAGCATGCGTTCGGCCAACTTTGTCGGGATGGAGGCGGTCAGGGCGACCCGTTCCCCCATAAAGAAAAGCCCGCTGTTTTCGGACAGGGCACGGGGAGTGGGATGGGACATAGGGTTAGAGACACGCGATTCCGCAAAGCGGCAATTTATTTACGAATTGGGTTTATCTTGTAGGGGCATCGTTTGACGACGTCCGAGAATGCGCCCGAACGGGCGTCGACGCGTAACGCCCCGACAGCGGACTCACCTGTTAAACTCAACCTTTGGATTGGACTCGAGAAAATCCGTGATTGCTTGGGCGAAGGTCTTGCCGAACTCGGCGCGTTTCTTTTCGCCCATGCCGGAGATGCCCTCCATCGCGCTGACGCTGGTGGGATACTCGCGGGCCATCTGGCGGAGCGTAGTATCGCCAAAGACGATGTAGGCCGGCACCTTGCGCTCATCAGCCAGCTGCTTGCGCAGTGCGCGCAGCCGCTCAAAGAGGATCTCGTCGCAGGCGATGTCGCCTTCACGGCGCGTCACGCGCTTCGCCTTGGGCAGGAGCATCGGCTTGGTGAGCTGGATGGGCGTGCGTGCCCGGAGCAGTTCGCGGCCGGTGTCGGTGAGCTCGAGGGTGGCGAATTCGCCCTCGGCGACGGCGAGGTGGCCGAGGCGCATGAGTTCGCGGCCGATGGCGGCCCACTGTGGCCGCGTCATGTCCTTGCCGATGCCATAGGTGCTGAGCTGGTCGTGACCCCAGCGGCGGATCTTGTCGGTGTCGGCCCCGGTGAGCACCTCGATGAGGTGGTTCATCCCCACGCTGAAGCGGCCATGACGCTGGACGCGGTAGACGCAGGAAAGAAACTTCTGGGCGACAAGAGTGCCGTCGTAGGTTTCGCGCGGCTCGAGGCAATTGTCACAGGCACCGCAATTGTTGAGGGGGAACTTTTCGCCGAAATAATCCAGTAACTCGGCGCGGCGGCAGCCGGCGCTCTCGGCGTAGTGCGTGATCTGGCGCAGCTGGGCGCGCGCGACCTGCTGCTCGTGCTCGTCGGTGATCTCGTCGAGGAAGTGCGTCTGTTTGGCGATGTCGCCGGCGCTGAAGAGCAGGAGGCAGTCGCCCGGCAGGCCGTCGCGCCCGGCGCGCCCGGTTTCCTGGTAGTAGCCCTCGATGTTTTTCGGGAGGTCGTGGTGGATGACCCAGCGGACGTTGGGCTTGTTGATGCCCATGCCGAAGGCGATGGTCGCGCAGATGATGCGGGTTTCGTCGCACAAAAACATCTCCTGGTTGCGTGAGCGTTCGGCGGCGTCGAGTCCGGCGTGGTAGGGGCGGGCGGCGAAGCCGCGGCCGGCCAGGGATTCCGCGACCCGCTCGGCGGTCGCGCGGCTGGCGCAATAGATGATGCCGCTCTCGGCCTCGCGCACGCGGACGAAATCGATGATCTGCTTCGCCGGCTGGTCCTTGGGGACGACGCGGTAGGAGAGGTTGGGCCGGTTGAAGCTGGCGATGAAGGTGGCGGGCTCATGCAGCCGCAGGTGCTTGACGATGTCGGCACGCACGCGGCCGGTCGCGGTGGCGGTGAGCGCCATGACGGGCACGCCCGGGAGCAGGTCGCGGAGCTTGGCGAGCTGCCGGTATTCGGGGCGGAAGTCGTGGCCCCACTCGGAGACGCAGTGGGCCTCGTCGATGGCGAGGGCGGTGACGTTCCACGCCTTCAGGTTCTCCTGCCAGTTGTCGAGCATGAGACGCTCGGGGGCCACGTAGAGGAGGCGCCACTCGCCACGGTGCAGCCCGGCGAGGCGCGAGCGGGCGGCCTCGGCCTCGAGGGAGGAATTCAGGTAGGTGGCGGCGACGCCGGCGGCCTGGAGCTGGTCGACCTGGTCCTTCATCAGCGCGATGAGGGGCGACACGACGACGGTCAGGCCGGTGCGCTGGAGGGCGGGCAGCTGGAAGCAGAGCGATTTGCCGCCGCCGGTCGGGAGCAGAGCGAACACGTCGCGGTCAGCGAGGGCGGTCTCGATGATCTCGCGCTGCAGCGGGCGGAAGGCGTTGTAGCCAAAGGTGGTCTTGAGGGTGAGCAGTAGATCGTCCACGAAGGGTCGAGTGTGCGGGCCGGACTTCCGGCCGGGCAAGCCCGCAGCGGGGATAATACGGCCTGAAATCAGGCGGTGAAATCAGCGGCGCAATCCGAGCCAGGCTGCGAGCTGGTCGAGGACGCCGGCGAGCTGGTGGCCGCGCCTAACCGAGCGGGCCATGATCCGCAGCTTGCGCGCGGCGCGGTCTGCCTTGGGGTCGACGTGGCCGACGATCTCGGTGCCGGCCAGGACGGGCAGGGCGTAGTAGCCGCGCAGGCGCTTGGGCGCCGGGGTGTAGGCCTCCCACGTATAGTCGAATTTCCAGAGCGCCGAGGTGAGGCGGCGGTCGTAGATCAACGGATCCAGCGGGGCGAGGAGCAGGGGGGTGCGATCTGAGATTTCAGATTTCAAATTTGAGATTTCCCCAAGAAAGGGCAGGTCGGACTTCAGGCAATGGAGCGGAGGGCAGCCGTCCACGTCGAGCCGCTGCACCACGTCCTCGACCTGCGGCAGTTCGCCGCGCTTCAGGATCACGAGCCGGCGCTGGCGGAGCTTCAAGAGAATCTCCCAGCGGGCGGTTTCATCGGCCGGCGGCGCGGGCCGGGCGAGCACCGGGGCGGGCAGGACGCGCTCTGGCAGGTCGTAGCAGCGGCGGTTGCCCTCGCCGCGGCGGGCGATGAGCAGGCGGCCGTGGAAAAAAAGCTTTTGCAGGGTGGCCTTGGCCTGGGTGGCGGCGCCCCAGACGTGGCGGGAGCGGCCGGTCCCGACGAAGTCCTCCGAGCTGAGCGGGCCGCGCGCGGTGATCTCGGCGAGCAGATGCGGGACCAGTTCCCTCTGGCGCGGGGAGAGCCGGCCGGACCAGGCGCTCGTACGCCGCGTGCGGGTCTGCATCACCGCGCGGAGGTGAGGCCAGGCATCGAGCGGAAAGGCGACGAGCAGGTTGGTGGTGGGAAGATGGTGCTCGAAGGCGGTGCGTCGGGCTGCGGGCCATGGTTCGCCCTCACCGTGGAGGTGGCGCATGAGGCCGCCCTCGCGATACCCGGCGACCCGGTGGCGCAGGATGTGGTCATGCATCCTCCCGGTGACGTTGATCGGATCGATCTGGACATAGCCGTGGTGGGCAAGGGCGGTGGCGATGTCTGGTGCGGGCGCATCAAGCAACTGGGCGCACCGCATGAAGCGGCGGGCGGTGGTGGGAGTGACGCGCAGGGGAGGCACGGCGGAGAATTCCTACTAGAGACCGGCGGCAGCGGCGGGCAAGCCTGAGCGTGGGGGTATTTGCCGACTGGGCCGGCCCTACGCAAACCGTGACACAAAAAAGACCGCGCGGTCGGCGCGGCCTTGGTGAACGACAGGCGGAACGAGCTTACTTTTTCGGTGAGGCCGCCTCGATATCCGACAGGCGCTTCTCCAGGACGTTCATGTCATTCATCAGCCGTTCCTCCATCTTCTTGCGGTCGGAGCTGTTGACGATGCTCATGCTGGCCGCGTCACGCACGACGTTGGCGGGGAGGGAAAGGATGCGGGTGATGAGCGACTGGTCCTTGAAGGAGCTGAGGTAGAGCGCGGTGATCTCGTGCGAGAGTTTCATGGCGTCCTGCGCGACAGCCTGCGAAGCCAGGAGCTGGGTGTTGAGCTGCTGGTTGCGGGACATCTCGGACGTCAGCACGCCGCTGATCTGGTCGGAGATGCGCTGGCTGTAGGCGTTGATCGACTCGCGGGTGAGATTCTGGTCCTTGGACATTTCGGCGAGGATGGGGGAGATTTTCTCGGCGAGGCGGCCACCGACCTTGTCGACCTGGTCATTCTGCAGTTTTTCGGCCTCCTCGGCGCTTTTCGGGATGTTGGCGCCGTAGGGCATGACCTTCGCGGCGATGGCCTCGGCGAGCTGGTTCACCTTCTGCTCGTTGAGCTTGGCGACCTCCTCGTCTGTCATGAACACGTCCGCGGCGCGCTTGGAAATGGCGTCCTTGAGGAGTTGGTTGACCGACTCGATGTGGCGGCGGGTTTCCTCGGCGGAGGCTTTCATCTCGGCGTGGGTCTGCTCGCGCAGCGCGGAAATCTCGGTCTGCTGCTTGGCGGCGAAGTCGGAGACGGTTTTCTGATAGAGCCAGAAGGCCGCGCCGATGATGAGAACGGCGGTAAGTATAATCGCTGGAATCTGTTCTTTAAGCTTTTGCCACATAGTAGTGTAGGTTGAGGTGTGTGCAGACCATCTTGCCCGATGAAAGTTCAATTGCAATGCCAGCTTGGAATGTAAAACCCACTTTGCATGAGCCTTAATCGCTACGAACAGACCCTCTATACCTACTGGGAGAACAACCCGGACGAACGCCGCCACTGGCAAGGCAAGGTCGCGGAATCGACCCGGGGAACGGCCCTGCCGGTTGAGGCGGCACGGGCCTTGGAGCGGGAGTTGTGGGAGTATTTTGTGGAGCGCCGCCCGCATGTGTCGTCGTTGCGGGATTTGAGTGTCGGTGCGCTGCGCCGCGAGAGTCTGCTCAACCTCGCAGAACTCATTATCCGACTCTGGGGGCCGCTACCGAAACCCAGAAAACCCGGGCCCGGCGGACCGTGAGCCTGAGGTTGCTCCAGTTTTCTTCACAATTTTGCAATTACTGCATTTACAAAGCCGCCAAGCGGATGCATTCGTTATTCACAAGTTATCCACGAGATGGAAAACACAATAAGCGCGGTTATCAATCCACCGCAGCATCAGGTCGAAGTAAGGGCCAAGACCTACGTTCTAGACACGAACGTCCTGCTGCACGATCCGCAATCGATCTTCAAATTTGAGGACAACAACCTGGCCATCCCGGTCGAGGTCCTCGAGGAGCTCGATGCGATAAAAAGCGAGCAGTCCACCGAGCGCGGCCGTAATGCCCGCCGGGTGCACCGCATCCTCCAGGAGCTCCTGCCGGACTCCCGCTCCATGCACGAGGGCGTGAAGCTGCCCAGCGGCGGCACGCTGTCCGTCATAATCAACCGCTATCTGGTCGAAAACAACTGGTCGTCGCCCGCCATGCAGCGCCTGCGGGCCGTCCTGTCCGATTTCACCAAGAAGGACAACCGCATCATCGCCAGCGCCCTGTTCGTCCAGGAAACCTTTCCGCCCCCGACCATTCTGGTCACCAAGGACGTCAATGTGCAGCTCAAGGCCCGCGCGGTCGGGCTCGAGGCGCAGGACTACCTCAACGACAAGGTGCCCGAGGCCGACACCGACGAGGGCGACTACCAGACGATCGGCCTCGATGTGTATGAGATGCAGCGCTTCTGCTCCGAAGGCGAACTGGAGCTGGCAGAGGACGTCGCGGCCAAGCTCTACCTCAACGAATACTGCCTGCTCATGACCCCCGAGGGCAAGACGATGCCGGGCCGGTATTACGGCGAGGGCGTCGTGCGCCGGCTGCACCTGCCCGACTTCGTCAAGGCCCCCGGTGGCATCCCCATCCGCCCGCGCAACCTGGAGCAGCAGTTCTTCGTCGACGCGCTGATGGACGACAGCATCTCGCTCGTCACCTGCTTCGGCAAGGCCGGCACGGGCAAGACCCTCCTCTCCACCGCCTGCGCGCTCTTCCAGACCACCGATGAGAACTCGCGCTACGACGGCCTCTCCATCTCCCGCCCCGTCATCGCGCTGGGCAAGGACATCGGCTTCCTCCCCGGCACCCTCGAGGAAAAGATGAAGCCCTGGCTGCAGCCCTACCACGACGCGCTCGAGGTGCTCATGCCCTCGAAGCCGCAGAAGGAACCGCAGTTCGCCAGCAAGAAGGCGGGCAAGAAGAAGAAAAAGCACGACGATGTGCTCCAGCAGATGTCCTCCGGGCACAACGGCCACGGCCACGGCCACGGCAATGGCAATGGCCACAGCCACGGCGGCCTCCCGCCGGTCAAACCGTACGAGCGGCTTATCAAGAACGGCGTCGTTGAGATCGAGGCGCTCTGCTTCATCCGCGGCCGGTCCATCGCGCGCCGCTTCTTCATCCTCGACGAGGCCCAGCAGCTTACGCCCCACGAGGTGAAGACCGTCATCACCCGCATTTCCGAGAGTTCGAAGCTCGTGCTCATCGGCGACCCGGCGCAGATCGACAATCCCTATGTCGACTCGCGCAGCAACGGCCTCGTCTACTGCCACAACCGGATGAAGGGCCACACGCTCGCCGCGCACGTGAAGCTGTCGAAGGGCGAGCGTTCCAAGCTGGCCGAGCTGGCGGCGGATTTGCTCTGACCGGGAGGCAGCACGTTGGAGGCGGGACCACTGGTCCCGCGCCCCATTCTCGGCTTGCGACCCGCCGCCCGCGGCCGGAAACTGCCTGTCCGTGGACAAGGCCATCCTCACGACTCCAACCGCCCCGACTGCCGACCGGACCGAGGCGTCGCTGGAAACCCAGCGCCAGCTCCGGCAGTTGAAGGACACCGTCGCCGCCCTGCGCCTGCGGCTGGAAGAGTCGGAGGCCGGCCGGGCGGCGGCCGTGCAACAGGCCGTGGCCACGGGCGCCGACGAGATCCGGATTCTGCGCACCACCATCGCGACCCTGCGCGACGAACTGCAGGCGCTGCAGGCCGCCCGGGAGGCGGATGTGCAGGCGGCGGTCACGGCCGGGCACGATGAGGCCCGCCAGCTGCACGGCACCATCCAGACCCTGCGCGACCAGCTGGAGCAGGAGATGTTCGCCCGGCAGGATGCACTCGCGAAACTGCAGCAGACGCAGCACGACGAACTGCGGCAGCTCCACGAAACCATCGCGACGTTGCGCACAAACCTGGAGAAAAAACATGGAAGCTAAGCGGCAGACCCCGGCGTCTTCCGGCCGCGAGACCATGGCCAGCCTCCGAGCGCGGCTGCGGCGCAGCGAGATGCTGGTCAAGTTTTCCCAGCGCGTTGCGGTCATCGACCAGCTCGACGAGCTCCTCAGCACCTTGATCGAGGTCACGGCCAACGAGACCGACGCCGAGCGCGGCTCGCTTTTCCTCAACGACCCCGCGACCGGCGAACTCTACTCGCGGGTCGCGCAGGGCACGTTCAACCGGGAGATCCGGCTGCTCAACACCGAGGGCATCGCCGGCGCGGTGTTCCAGAGCGGGCAAGGCCTGATCGTCCACGACGCCTATGCCGACTCACGCTTTGACCGCGGGATCGACGAGAAGACCGGCTTCAAGACCTCCACCATCCTCTGTGCCCCCATCAAGACCGCCCGCGGCGAGGTGATCGGCGTCATCCAGACGCTGAACAAGCGCACCGGTCGCTTCAACGTTGCCGACCTCGACCTGCTCGAGGCCATGGCCCTGCAGGCCGCCTCGACCCTGCAGAACACCCAATACATCGAGGGGATGAAGAAGACGCGCCAGCAGGAGATGGAGTTCCTCGACCTGGTGGCCGACATTACCAGTTCGCTGGAGATCTCCGTGCTGCTGCGCCGCGTGATGAGCGAGGCCACGCGCATGCTCAAAGCTGACCGCTCGACGCTCTTTCTGAACGACGAAAAGACGAAGGAGCTCTGGTCCGAGGTGGGAGAGGGGCTCACCGCCGTCCAGATCAAGTTGCCCAACACCGCGGGCATCGCCGGCGCCGTCTTCCAGTCGGGCAAGACCATCAACATCCCGCACGCCTACGCCGACCTCCGGTTCAACCCCGCGTTCGACAAGAAAACCGGCTACTTCACGCGTTCCATCCTGTGCGTGCCCGTCGTCAACAAGACCGGCAAGGTCATCGGCGTCACCCAGGCCCTCAACAAACGCGGCGGCCCCTTCACCGCCGAGGACGAGGCGCGCCTCAAGGCCTTTACCGCGCAGGTGTCCATCGCCCTCGAGAATGCCAAGCTCTTCGACGACGTGCAGAACATGCGGAACTACAACCAGTCGATGCTGGAGAGCATGACCAACGGCGTCATCACCCTGAGTGAGGAGGGCCGCATCCACACCTGCAACGCCGCCGGCTACCGCATCCTGAAGATGCGCGAGGTGGACACGCTCGGAAAGACCGCAGCGGAATTTTTCACCGGTGCCAACGTCTGGCTGGTCGACCGGCTGCAGGCCCTGCAGACCGAGGGGGCCAAGGGCGACCTGCTCATGGATGCCGCGATGGAGGCGCGCGGCGAGAAGCTCAGCGTCAACCTCACGCTTCAGCCCCTCATCAGCCTAAAGGGCAAGCGCGTCGGCTCGCTCCTGATGATCGAGAACATCAGCAACGAGAAGCGCATGAAGTCCACCATGGCGCGCTACATGGATCCTGGCCTGGCGGATCGACTGCTCGCCGGCGGCGGCGAGGCCCTCGGCGGCCAGAGCGTCGAGGCCACCGTGCTGTTCTCCGACATCCGCTCCTTCACCACGCTCACCGAGGAGCTCGGCGCGCAGGGCACCGTCGCCCTGCTCAACGAGTATTTCACGCTCATGGTGCAGTGCATCACCGATGAGGGCGGCATGCTCGACAAGTTCATCGGCGACGCGATCATGGCCGAGTTCGGCATCCCGCTCCCGCACGGCGACGACCCCGACCGCGCGCTCCGCGCCGCTATCGCGATGATCACCGTGCTACGCGCGCTCAACGTCCGCCGTCAGGCCCGGGGCCAGAAGCCCATCCTCATGGGCATCGGACTCAACACCGACACCATCGTCTCCGGCAACATCGGCGCGCCGAAGCGCATGGATTATACGGTCATTGGCGACGGCGTGAACCTCGCCTCGCGCCTCGAGAGCGCGTGCAAGGAATACTCCGCGCAGATCCTCATCAGCGAGTTCACGCACAAGAAGCTCAAGGGCACCTACCGCTCCCGCGAGATCGACCGCGTGGTCGTCAAGGGCAAGACCGAGCCGATCGGCGTCTACGAGGTGCTGGAGTTCCACACCGAGGAGACGTTCCCGAACCTGTCCGAGGTCGTGAACCAGTTCCGTGGCGGCCTCGCCCATTACCGCAAGGGCGATTTCGCCAAGGCCATCAAGGGATTCCAGGAGGCGCTGGCGCTGCACCCCGGCGACAAGCTAAGTTCCACCTACATCGAGCGCTGCACCTATCTCAAGGCCCACCCGCCCGCGGGCCCATGGGACGGGGTGTGGGTGATGAAGACGAAGTAGGGCCGGCGTTCAGAAGTCTCCAGACTCCGCCTGGTCAAATCGGTGGGGGCGGGTGCCCTCAACCGCCCTCGTTGGGCAAGGGCCGTTGAGGGCAACGGCCCCAACCAATGGTCCAAGTATTTTGGGGCTTTATTCCTTCACTTCCGCCTCGGCCGGCTGCTCCGCGGGCTCGGCCTCCTCCTCGCCGTCGAGCAGGCTCGGTTCACCCTTGCGCTGGGCGATCCACTCCATGATGCCGGCGAAAAGCCCGGTGAACATCAGGTCACCGAAGAGGGTGTTGCGGAAAAAATAGACCGTCGGCGGGTACTCCGGGTGCCCGACGGTCAACGCCTGCCACCAGCCGGCAAGGGTCTTGGCGTAGAACGGGTCCGCGGCCCACGACTGCGTGTTCGTCACGAGGTAGAAGGCGATGGCGCCGAGCAGTCCGCCGCTGAGCAGGTTGAGCCACGACTTGCGCTTGGCCACCCAGGCGCCGAGCAAAATAGCCAGGCCGAAACACGCGGTACGCGCAATCGTGCCGCTGACCGGCCAGCTGAAGCCGTATTCCTTCGCGTAAAACCAGTTGATATAGATGTCCGACAGCGCCAGCGCCACGAACGGGACGACCCACATGCGCTTGTCGCGAAAATATACCGCCCCGCAGAATGCGATCGCCATCACCGGGGAAAAATTCGACAGCCCCAGGTCCAGCGTCGGCAGCACGCGGTAGAGCGTGGCAAGAATGATCAGGAGGAGGGCGATGGGCATGGAGGGAAAGGATGTTTGCGGGACAAGTTAGGCGGAAATGGGAAAGCTCCAAGCTCCAACATCCAAGCGCCAAAGAAACATCCGCGAGGCCGAAATCCGCAAACTGTCATGGTTAAATCTTCCACGTTTTCCGTCGGATTGAAAATTCATTGGCGGTTGGAGCTTCCACGCCGTCAGGCGTGGCCTTCCGCCTCCCGCGCCATCAGCCACAGCAGGTCGGAGACGCGGTTGATGTACTGCCGGGAAACGGGTCGGACGGTTTTCCCCTGCGCCCCCAGGCCGGCCAGCGTGCGCTCGGCGCGCCGCGCGGCGGTGCGGGCGAGATCGAGGGCGGCGGCATGCAAGTTCGCGCCGGGGGTGGCCCAGCCGTCGAACTTCGGCTGGCGCGACTCCACCGCCGCCACGGCGGCGTCGAGGCGCGCCAGGGCGGCCTCGTCCACCTTGGCAAATTTTGAGTCCGCATAGCGTTGGGCGTCAGCCTCGGCGCAGCTCACCTCGCCCATCAGGGCGACGAGATCCTGCTGGATGCGTTCAATATCGCGGGGGTCGGTCCGGGCCGGCCGCGTGGCCTTGGCGAAGCCCAGTGCCGCGTTCAGCTCATCGAGGGCGCCGACCGCCGCGACCTGCGGGTGGCTCTTCGGCACGCGCTGGCCATAGAGCAGGCCGGTGGTGCCGTCGTCGCCCGTGCGGGTGGCGATGGAACGGGCCGGGCGAGGCGGGGTGTCAGTCATGGGCGGGAAGGGAGAGGGAAGGTGAGGGTGAAAAGGGGGTGATTGCCTTGGCCGGAACTAGGAGTCGAAATTAACCACGGATTGCAGAGATAACAAGGGTCGGGAGCCAAACCGCCGGGAAAAGCGTACAGGATTCGTCATGTGGTGCTCCGTCGGCGGATTATTCGTCGGGCTGCCTTCACTCTGCCTTGATCCGGTTTGATCCGTGAAATCCGCGGTTAAACTTCATTGTTCCTGCTGGGAGTGGAAGGGTTGGCGGGGAGAATCCCTTTTACTTTCTGGCCTCGCGGGTCTGCTTCTTGAGGGCTTTCAATTCTGGTTCAATGAAGGCCAGCACATCCTTCTCCATCCGGTCGATGTAGAGGATGCCGTGAAGGTGATCCACCTCGTGTTGCACGCAGCGGGAGAGCAGGCCGGTGCATTGCAGGGTGTGTGGATGGCCGCCGACATCCTTGAACTTCACGGTGATCTCGTCCGGGCGCACGACGTCGCCGCGGATCTGCGGGAACGACAGGCAGCCTTCCTCGTAGACCGTCTCGGGCTCGGGCACCACGGTCACCTCGGGATTCACCAGGGCCAGCGGCATGAACAGTTCCAGCGGCAGGCGCGCGCCGTCGTAGCTCCAGCGGAACTTCGCCTCGGCCGGCCGCAGGTCGACGACGCAGAGCTGGACCGCCTGCCCGACCTGTTGGGCGGCGAGCCCGATGCCCTCCGCCTCGTGCATGCTCTCCACCATCTGGGCGGCGAGCTTCTTCAGTGCGGGGTTGAACGCCGTGACCGGGGCGCCTTTCTTGCGCAGAATCGGGTCGTTAAAGTGAACAATCTTCAGGGACATTGGTCTGGTGGGATGGGCAGGGTATTTGCGCACCGCCGGGTGCGGCAAATAAATTTGTTTCTGCCCGCCAAACTGCTATGCCTCACCCAATGTCCGTATCCGCCAATGATTCCGCCAGCCGGTCCGGGCTCTGGCAGGTCTGGTTGCTGCTGGGGTTGGGCCTGCTGGCGGTGGCCTGGCTGCTGCCGGTCAACGTCAAGTCCCTCAACCCCGCGCTGCTGCGCGAGGCCGGCCGGGACACGCGCACCGTGGCGGGTTTTGGCCGCGATCTGCTTGAACTGGACAAGCCCGGCCCCGCCGCTCTCGTGCTGGAGGCTGCGCGCCAGACCGGCGACACCGGGGCCAACGCCCTCGGCGTGATCTTTGACTCCTTTGCCGCCAAGCATCGCGACATGATGCCGTGGGGCGGCTGGGATGTCGCCCTCGAGCCCCTGCTCATTTCCCGCAACGCCGCTTCCCCGGCGGAGTCGCAGCCGGTCCTCCGTTTCATGGTCACCCAGCAGGCGCGCGACAACCTCCGCCGCTACCTGTCCGTCTCGCGGCTCCCGGCCGTGCAAACCCTGCTCAAGACGGGCGAACTGACCACGACCCAGCGCTTCGTCCCCGCCAACCGGCCCGGCGGCCAGCCGCTCGACGCCGTCATCCTCCTCACGGCCTACCTGTGGCAGACCGAGCACCTTTCCGCCCCGCTCCAGCGCGAGGTGCGTGCCCAGGCCGAGACCGCCGTGCAGACGGGACAGATAGGCGCCCTGGAAGATTTTTACCTCGATATCCTCACGCTCGGGCAGCGGCTCAACTGGATCCAGCTCTCCGAGCTCCTGCGCACAACCAGCACCCTTGGCACGGTGGGGCAGTTTGCCCACCTGACGCGCGTCGCGCCCGAGCACCTGCCGGTCATCTACACCGCGGCCCTCATGACCAGGTCCGCCGACCGCGTGGCACACTACCTCATCGCCTTCGGCCGCACCGGGGCGGACAACCTCCGCCTCGCGCTGACCCAGGGCGAAGGCGCGGTGGAGCAGCTCGTCTCCCGGCAGGTCCCGGTCACCGGCGGGGCAGGGCCGGAGTTCGAGGTCGGCGCGGCATTTGCGCTCCGGCACCCGGAGCTGGCGCTGCTGGGCAAGTATGCGTCGTTCCTCGCCGGCATCTTCCTGCTCCTGCGCGCGGTGGACCTGCGGCTCTTCCGTTCGATCGAAACGACCCTGCGCGGCGCCTTTCCGCGGATGGGCAGCGGCCTCATCGCCGCCATCCTCACTTTCATCTTCTTTGTGTTCTCGGAGCCGTTCCTCCTGAAAGCGGCGCCCCTTTCCGACTACAAGATCAAGCTCACCATCCCTGTCATCGGCACCGTCGCGGCGCCGGTGGCCGTCACCGTCACCACTACTACCATGGACATCACCACCATCCTCTCGATCACGCTGTTTGCCGCCATCCAGGTCGGCATGTACGTCGTGTGCCTGCTCAAGATCTCCGAGATCGCCCGCTCCACGGTGCCGTCGACCACTAAGCTCCGGCTGATGGAGAACGAGGAAAACCTCTTTGACGGCGGCCTCTACATCGGCATCGCCGGCACCGCCACCGCGCTCGTGCTGCAGGTGCTCGGCGTCATCGACGCCAATCTGCTCGCGGCCTACTCGTCCAACCTCTTCGGCATCGTGTGCGTGGCCCTGGTGAAGATCCGCCACGTCCGACCCTACAAGCGCCAGCTCATCCTCGAGATCCAGTCGGCGGCCTGAGGAACGCGCGCCATGAACAAGACGCTCCTCCTCATCATGTGCGACTTCATGTTGCTCAACCTCCTCGCCCTCACCCGGTGGGAGAAGGCCGAGCCGTCGCACACCCAGCTCGAGACCGCCGCGCCGCGCGCCGCGGTCAACGCCCCGGCGGTCAACGCCGACATGCTCGAGCTCATGCGCATCTCCCTGGAGGACGAGAAGGCCACGCGCGAGCAGCTCGCCGGTCAGCTCGCCGCGACCCAGGGCTCGCTGTCCGAGCGCGAGAAGAACGTCGCCGCCCTCGCCACGCAGAAGGCCCAGCTGGAGAACACCCTTTCCGCCACGCAGGTCAGCGCCAAGGAGCTGGAGTCGCGCTACACCGCCTCCGTCCAGGAGGCCTTTTTGTCCAAGGAGCAGCTGGCCAAGATGCAACGCGAGCTGGAGGAGCGGAAGGCCGAGGCCGAGCGCCAAAAGACCGAGCTCGCGCGTCTGGAGCGCACGAACGCCGAGGCGCGCCAGCGCATCGAGAACCTCAACGTCGCCGTGCGCGTGGCCGAGCAGGAGAAGCAGATGATCGCCCAGAACCTCACCGAGGCCAAGCAGCAGGTCGAGGTCGAGCGCCTGGAGCGCGCCAAGGTCCAGGAGCAGACGGTCCAGCTCGCGCACGGCGTCGGCCAGCTCGCCGAGAGATCCGGCGAACTCAGCCAGGAGATCCGCGGCAACCGGCCCGTGAACCCGAACATCATTTTCTCCGAATTCCTGGCCAACCGCGTGGAGACCAAGCTCACCGCGCGCCGCCCCGGCCTGTTCAGCCCCACGGTGAAGGACAAGGACACGCAGACCATCCTCGTGAGCGACGGCAACCGCGTCTACGCGCTCATGCACCTGAACGACACGCCCTTCGGCCTCAGCGAAGTGGCCACCGATTATGACCAGGTCGCGGGCCGGCTCGTGCGCGGTTCCTTCAACGCGCCCCTCGCCGAGCTGCAGTTCCTCCAGCTCGACCCGCGGATCATCGTCGCCCCGATCGACGCCTCGCTCGCCGCCCTGATGGGCGCCAAGATCTACCAGCTGGCCAAGGAGCCTTTCAAGTTCCCCGACGCCGTGGTGGTGCGCGCCGACGACGGGCGTTACGGCGAGACGCCCTTCCGCATCGACGCGGCCAGTTCCACCTACGTGAAGCTCGACAACCGGATCGTCACGCGCCTGTTCGGTGAGTTTGCCCCGAAGCGCGGCGACCTCGTCTTCAGCAAGACCGGCGACCTCATCGGGCTCATGGTCAACAACGAGTATTGTGCCGTCCTCGGCAATTTCACGCCGGCTTACACGCTGCGGACCGGCGACAACCCGTCGCCCAAGACCAGCACCATCCTCAGCGAGGCCTACACCCGCCTGCAGCGCCTGCCCGTGCGGATGCAGTGAGGCCCCGGTGCCCTCGCTCCCTTAGCGCTCGATCAGATAGAGCGTGAACGCTTCCCCGGGGCCACGCGGCACCGTGAGCACCCGGCGCGCCGGACTGCCGGCGGATTCCAGCCAGGCCGGCGCCGGGTAGAGGCCGCCTTCATACAGAATGAAGAAGGCGACGCGCCGGCCGGCGGCGGCATGCCGCAATCCCGGCAGCGCGGCGGCGAGCTCGGCCGGTTCGTAAATGGTGAACGGCACCGCGTTGATGCGTACATCGCCGAGTTCCGCCAGCAACAGCCCGTAGCAGCCGGGCCGGAGGAAGCGGTGGGTGAGGACGAGGCAGCGGACGCTGTTGTCCTCGGCGTAGGAGGTCAGATAATCCCGGACCCCATCCAGTCCGCGCCCGCTCCAAGGACCGGTCAAATATTGCGCCACATCGACGGCGGGCACGGCGGCCTGCGCCGGGGCCGTCCCGATCTGTCCGGCCACAAACCCCCAGCGCGCCAGCGGCAACAGCAGAAGCAGACCGAGGCGCCGGGCCCCGCCCGTCGCGGCCAGGCCGAGGGCCAGGAACATCACCAGTGGCAAATGATCCGGCAGGGCGTAACGGGCATAGCTGTGAGGGTAGGCCAGCCCGGAGACGAGCAACGACAGTCCCCAGCTCCCGGCACAGCCCAGGGCCAGCCACTGGCGCGAGCGGGCGGCCAAGACGAGGGTCGCGGCCAGCAGGACCAGCAGGGGCCAGCCGCCATAACCGACATACCAGTCGAGCCATTGGAAAATCCGTTCTCCTGCCGGGACCACCACGGGGTCGTCCCCCAGAAACGGCAGCGCCTGGTAGCGGCTGAGTTTGCCGCCCAGCCGTGGCAGATCCGTTCCGAGGGTCAGCAGCGGCAGCACCGCCCCCACGGCAACCAAGGCCAGCCGGGGGTCTAAAACCGGCCGCCTAGCGGTCCATTGCAGGAAAAGGTACACCACACCGAGCCAAGGCAGCGCGAGGACGGCGGAGATTTTCATGAGGATGGCCGCCCCGAAAAATCCGCCCGACGCCAGCCATAGCCACCACCGGCCGGATGCCCGGGTTCCAGCCACAAGCAGGGCCAAGGCTCCGGCCAGCAAGGCGGTGATGAAAGAATCCTGCAGCGCCAGCCGTTCGTGCCAGACCGCCAGGGGCAGGACCGCCCACAACCACCAGGCCACCAGGGCCGCCCACCGGCCGCCAAGTTGGAGGAGCGTCCAGCCGAGCGCGCCCATGGTGGCCAGCCCGGCGAGGGCGCTCATCAGACGCGCGACTCCGAGTGCCTCGCCCGGGAACCACCCGGCCGGGCGGAAAAGATAGACCAACCAAGGCCGGCCCTGCGCCAGCGGTTCAAAGGCCTCGCGTACTCGCGGATCGAGGGCCGTAAGGATGTTGGCGCCTTCATCCGTGAACGGCTCCGGGCCGTCGATGCCGCGGCAGCGCAGCCAGGCCGCCAGCGCGAATGGCAGCACTGTCCACACCCAGAATGGCAAGCGGGGCTTGGCAGTGGGGGAGGACGGCATCGTGCCACCATCGAAGCGGTCCGGTTGGGGAAGTCAGCCTTTTAGTCGGCCTCCGGCCGGCGGCGCCGCACGCCGCTGTTTACAGGCGCGCCGATTCCCGCCAAGCAGGTTCGTGCTCCCCGATCTGCTCGACGCGATCAGCCTGAACGACCCGCCGGCCTACCTGGCGGTGTTCCTCGGCGTGTCGCTGCTCATGCTGTGGCGGCTGGAGGCGATGCTGGACCACGGGCTGGAGGGCACGGCGCTCGGCACCCTCGTCATGCCTTATTGCTCAGGGCTGAGTAACCTCATCTTTGTGGGCATCATGGTCTCGCGCGACGGGGCGCCGGGCGAGGTGCTGACCAACAGCCTCGTCAACAATGTCACCAACCTCACGCTGCTGCTCGGCCTGCCGGCGGTCTGCTGGGGCCTGCAGGTGATCCCGGTCAAGGGCGCGGTGGGGAAGGGAAAAAAATCCAAGCCAGCCGCGAAAGGCGGCGGCACCGAAGGCGCGCTCAACCGCCTGTCGCTGCTGCTCACGCTGGTCGCGGTCCTGTTCTTCACCGGGGCGGTGTGGGCGCTCGGACGCGACGGGCGGCTCGACCGGACCGACGGGTTGCTGCTGATCGGGCTGTTCCTGTTCTGGCAGTGCTTCCAGGTCTTCGACGTCCTCAAGCACAACGTCCGCCGGCAGGTCTCCTTTGGCGTGATGTTCTACGTCGACACGGTGGTCGTGCTGGCCTGCGCCTTTCTCCTTTATGAAAGCATCGACTGGCTCGTCACGTGGCTGTCGGCGCAGCGGAGCGGGTTCGTCAGCGCGGCGAACCTTGGCTGGCTGACCGGCTGGTTGATGGTGCTGCCCAATGCCATTTTGGCGATCTACTGGGGCTGGAAGCGCCGTGCGGATATCGTCTACTCCTCGCAGGTCGGCGATGGCCACATCTGTATCCCGCTTTGCGTCGGCCTGTTCGCCCTGTTCAAGCCGCTGCCGGTGACGGCTTTTTTCCAGAACGGGCTGCTTTTGCTGTTCGGCGCGGTGGCCGTGCATGCCGGGCTGCTGGTGGTGACCGGCGGCCTGCCGCGCTGGGCCGGCACTGCGCTGATGGTGGCCTACGGATGGTTCGTATGGACCGGGTTGCTGGGGTGACCCCGAATCGTTCCCGTACCTCGTTCTCTTTCTCGAGCCCAAGCGTCAGGCCTCGAGAAAGAGAAAGATAACGAGAAGGAGGGTCTAATCCAACGGGTCCGTGATGAACACCTGGCTCAGCTGCACGAACGGGGCCTGCGCCTCGCGCCACAACGGATCCTGGCGGATCTCGGCCATGGTCTTGGCGGTGTTGTTGCAGAAAAGGTAGGCGGCGCGGCCCAGCCGGATGCAGGCGTCGAAGCGCGTGCCGGTGGCGTCGGCGACGAAGGCGAAGTCGCCCACGGCCATCTGCCGCTGGTCGAGCTCGGCGCGCAGCGGGACGATGTCGTCCTTGAATTTCTTCTGGTAGCTCTCGGCGCGCGGGCCGGAGTAGGCGAGGATGGCGCCCGACTCGGAGGTGAGCTTGACCAGCACCCACTCGTTGAAGACCGCCTTGTTGTAGAGCGAATCCATCCGCGCGAGGGCGGCGATGGCGGTGGAGCGAGCGGTTTCGAGATTCATGGGTGGCGGGGCCATTGTTTTCGGCTATCGTTCAACCCGAGGCCAGCAGATTGTGCGTCTCGGAACCGATGGCACATAAATTATACCACGACGCCCAGGCGCGGAGCTCAGGCTTTTGGGCTCCAGGTGCGTATCGTGAAAAGGTTCCGGAGGCTTGGTTTGCTCCTGGCAGCGGCAGTTCCTCGGCGGCGTAAACGGTGGTACCCAGTGTGACGGCCAGCAGGAGAGGTAAGCGGATCATGCGGCTAACCCAGTCGGAAATCCCCACCGGGCAAGCCGGAAGTGGCTCATGGCAGCCGGATGTGAGTGGGGGTGTCGCGGTCGCAGGAGAGCACGCCGTCCTTCTCCCTCAGCTCCACCACCTGGATCGAGCTGCGCCGCAGGTTCACCGTGGGCTGGTCCTCGGGCTTGATCGTCCCGGCGCGGCCGGGATGCGTGAAATAGAACAGAAAGGCGTGGTCGCCGCTGACCACGACGCCGGCATGGCCGCCGTTGACGCCGTCGTCCTCGCCGCGGCCCGGCACGTCGAGCAGCAGGCCGGGCTGGCCGGCCCAGTTGAGGTGGTCGCGGGTCTGGTAAACCCCGAGGCCTTTCCAAGTATCTACGATCATCCAGGTGCGCCCGCGCCAGTCGAAGACGAACGGTCCCTCGCCGCGGCCGCCGACACCGGCGCAGCGACCGCGGTCGGTCCAGGTGCTCAGGTCCGGGCTGTCGGCAAACCAGATGGATTTGTCGTCGCGCTCGTTGTTATACCACATCCGCCACGAGCCGTCGGGCAGGCGGTACACGACCGGGTCAATCACGCGGTCGGAGGCGAGCTTGAGGGCGGACACATAGGTCCACGTGCGCAGCTCGGTGCTCGTCAGGTGCGTGATGGTGCGCGGGTGCTGCCAGTCTTCGAAAACGCCCGGCACGATCGTCAGGAACATATGGTGCAGGCCGGCATCGTCGGTGACGATCTCCGGCGCCCAGTAGGTCGGCTCGGTGCCGCCGACCTCGGGCGGCACGCTGATCGCGGCGGTGCCGGCCGGCGTCCAAACCGCGCCGTCGACGGATTCTGCGATGCCGATGGGCGTGCCGTGCACCCAGGCCACGCCGGAGAGCCCGGGGACATTGGCGCGGCGGTTGGTGTAGAACATCCACCAGCGTCGGTGGGCGCGGTTCCAGACGACGATGGGGTCGGCCGCGCCGTCGTAGACCGGGTCGCGGAACAGCGGTTTCGCCGCCACGGCGCCCTGGCCGACACCGGTCGGCGCTCCGCCGGCGGACAGGGTCAGCAGCCACAGGAGGGGGACGGCGTATATATTCATGACAAGATCAATCAGCGGGCGAGGGTCGCGGCCATCAGGCCGATGACGACATCATTGGCGAGCGCGCGGACGGTGAGCGATTGCAATTCCTTGGCCGGGTCGAGGACGAGCTCAAGCACGGTGGCGGCGCCGCCGGGGATGGTGCGGCCCTGGCCCTTGAACTTATCGTATTCCAACACCCGCACCGCACCAGTCTTCAGATCGACGCGGATGGGCAGCGGGCCGTCGAAGCGGAACTGGTAATCGTCGATGAAGTAGTCCTGCTCGATGGGCCACCAGGTTTCCGGATTGCGCAGCGCGAGCCGGCTGATGGTGCCGTCGGTGTAGGTGACGATGACCTCGCCATTGTCGATCCGGCTTTGCATGGCGTTGGTCGATCCGGTCATCAACAGGTGCAGCGTTTGCGCCCTCCCGGCCAGAGGCACGGTGGTCGCGCGCGGGTAGCTGTCCCACTGAGAGGTAAACATGATGTTTTTTTCTCCCCCGGGTCCGGGGGTGGAGAAAGGAATGCCGTTGGGCAGGATAATCCGGTCGCCGAGCAGGGCCGCCGCGGCCCGCAGGCCGGTGTCGTCGATGTCGGCCGTCGCGTGCACGTGTCCGGCCCAATAACCGAGGCCTTGCGCTGGCAGCGCGAGCGAGACAAACGGCGAGCGGGGCGAAAGATATTTCCCGGGGTGGAAGATTTCGGTGACACGGTCGTTGAAGCGTGCCGTCAGATTGAGCGGATCGAAAACGGCCCCGGCCGGCAGTGCCTGTCCTGGGCGGAGGCGGTCAGCCGGCTTGCGTCCGCGAATCTCCGTCGTGCGGCCCGTTTTGGGTGGGGGGCCACGCCAAGCGACGATCACTTCGTAGCGCGCAGCCGGTTCATGGGAGATTTCCAACGAAGCACCGAGCGGCCGGCGCGGTTCAACGGCCCGGCCGTTGATGGTTACCCGGGCTGAGCTCCCCCGGCACGGTAACCGGAGGTGGAGCCCCAGAGGGCGAGCGAAATCAGGAGTGATGACCAGCCGCTCGGTCGATTCCTCCCGTTGATAAGCGAACTCGAATTGGGGGTGCCGGATATGGGCCCGGGTCCATCCGCCGGGGAATCCTGGAGCGACGATCAGCGTGCCGGCCAAGGCATCCGGCCGCACGCCGAACAGACCCTCGATCAGGGCCCGGCTGAGCACGCCTGAGCCGTCCGCGAAGTCGCGCTGCGATTCGCGCCGATAGACGTCGAGGTAGCTCATCGTGCCGACGTTGCCGGGGGAGATGCCCATGAACATCGCGGCCACCAGCGAGCCCTTCAGGATCCGGTAGGCTTCGTCCGGCTCCCCGGCCTGCCAGAAGCCGAGCGCCGTGTGGGCGTTCTCATTCATGGTCACGTTGTTGAGCGACCAAGTGTAGGGCATCCAGTTGGTGGTTGCCAAGGTGTGCAGGCCCTCGGGCACGCCGGGCCCGCGCACCGGCAGGTGAGGGATGCGCGTAGTCACGTCGCGGGCCATCGCCGTGGCCTCCGCGGCGGTCGGCACCCCGGCATCCAACACGTGGTAAAAGGTCCAGAGTGCCGCCTCCGGGTGCACGAGCTGCCGGCCAAGCCAGTCCTTCGACTCGGCGAAGTGATCGTTGACCCACAGCAGCTCGCGCATCCCGCGGGCGAGCTGCGCGGCTTCCTTGGCGTAGGGCGCCGGGTCGGCGCCGACGAGCGGGGCGAGCTGCGCGGCCATCCGGTTGTGCCAGTAGTTGTAGGCTGAGGCGTGTGCGGTGCCGCCGCCGCTGTATTGCAGGTCGTCGCTCGCCCAGATGGCGGCGTAGGCCTCGTAGAGGGGAAGCTTTTCGCCAGCGGGGGTCGTGAACTCGCGCCGGAACAGCCGGCGCTCCCAGGCGAGGTGACGCTCGATGACCGGCCACATTTGCTTGGCGAAGTCCACGTCGCCGGTCCAGCGCAGGTGGCGGAAGAGCGCGTCGATGAACACAAGGTTCATGTCGTAGTGGCTGTTCGACAGGTCACCGTTGCTGTGCAGCGCGGTCTCGCTGCGGGCGAGGTTGGTGTTCTCGTCGGGGGGCGGCAATTTGTCAGGGATGGGCGACGTGTTCTGCCGGCCGGCCCAATAGGTGAGGTTGGCACGGGCGCGGTCGTGCCAGCCGAGAGCGTCGAGGGCGTAGGGCCCGCGCCAGCCGAGGAGCTTTGTGCGCCAGGCAATGGCCCCGTGCATGATGGCCTGCTGCGGCTCGTCCCACCCGGCATCGGCGGCGACGTTCAGCGCGCCGACGGCGGCATTGATGAACGGATCGGGAGTGTCGACCGAGCTGCGCGTGCGTAGCGCCGCGAAGTGTGCCTCGGTCTCGGCGAACCGACGCGGGAGGTCGGGGTGGAACGCGCTGACCTCAGCGCGATTTTTCAAGGCCAGCGCGCTGGGGTCAGCGCGCTCCACCTTTTGCGGCGCCCCGGCCTCCTTGTAGGTGTCGAGATCCTCGGCGGCGGTGTCAGCCGCCACGCGCTGGAGCGAGAGGAAGAGGGGCTGATTGTTGGAGAGTGGCACGCGTCCGATCACGATTGGCAGGGTCGCCGTTTGGCGTCGGACCGCCTCCGGCCCGGCGCCAAGCGCCGGCCCTGCGTGGGCCAACAGGCCGGACAGGTCATTCCATCGGCCCGCGTCGGCGGTGAAGAGGGTGGATCCAGCGGGCATCAACCCGACGATGGTGGCGGGCTTGGCGCGGACAGTAAATGATTGGTCGCCGAGTTCGATGGTGTTGTCCTTCGCAAACTCCGGAGAGAGCTGGAACCACTGGCTGATGGGCACGCGTTCCGTGCCGATGTCGCCGTCACGGGCGCCGCGCTGGCCGTTGACGCCACCGTAGGCCCAGACAAGTTCAACCCCGGCCGCGGCACCCGTTGCGTCCACGCGCACGATGAGTCCCTCGGTCTGATGGTAGGCGAGGGCCGCGAGGCGCAGCACGCCGTCCGGGCCGAGCAACGGGTCGCGGATTTCGTAGCGCAATTCGCCCGGCCGGTAGCGGGTCGTGATGTGCGCGGCGTCGTGCAGCCACGTCGCGCTTTTCGCGGTGCGGACGGCGAGGCGCAGGTTGCCACCGCGGCCGGGCAGGTAGAGGACGAACTCGGGCTTGTCGCCGCCATCGACCCGGAAGGCCGTGTTCCCCCCATAGAGCGGGCGGTTGAAGAACTCGGTGCCGTTTTCGATGACAAAGTCCGCCCCGTCCGGCCGGTAGCGCAGCGGCCGCTCGATGTTACTCTCCAGGTTGGGCGTGATCTTCTGCGCCGCAGGCTGGGCTATGGCCGCCACCGCACTGCCTAGAAGGCAAAGGCAACCAATCCAATGCCTCGGGATTTTAGCCACAAAAAGCGCAAGAAGCGCAAAAAAAGGCCAGGAGTCTTGCCCACGGATTACACGGATGATCACGGATGGATCAATACAACCGAAAGGCCCGGGTTTTCACAGCAGGAAACAGAGGGAGCGGACGGTCAGAATTCTTAGCCCATGGATTACGGCTCCATCGACAGGATCGAAGGAAGCCAATCCAAAGCCCCGGATGTTTAGCCGCAAAAAGGCGCAAAAATGTTTGGTTCTGTCAGGCGAAGTTTGCCGCGCGCCTATAGGCGCCTTGCGAGTTTCACTTGTCGTCGGATCCTGGTGTTTTTCGTGGCCAATCAATTCTGCGGTCTTTGCTTTTTGCGCCTTCTGCGCCTTTTTGCGGCCAAATGCCTTGGTCGACCTCCTCAGGTTTCAGGTCTCAAGTCTGCTTCGCCCGCTCCGCGCAACGCTCCGTCAGGTTTCCGATTTGGGCTCGAAGCGGCTTTGGGCGCGGTTCTTTTTCACGCTGCTGGCGGGGGCGACGACGCCGTTCATGGCGATGTACACGCCCGGGGGCAGGGACTGGACGGCACCAATGGCGCAGCCGAGGTTGAAGACGGCGTCGCTGTGGCGGAAGCGCGCGGGCTGCATCGAGCCGGTGAAGACGATGACCTTGTCCGGCAGGCCCTCGAGCCGGGCCGCCGTGGCGGTCATGGTGTCGGTGCCGTGCGTGATGAGGATGAAGTTCTCGGGCGAGGCCTCGACCCGGGTGCGGATCAACGCCCGGTCCCCGTCGGTCATGGCAAGGCTGTCCTTCTGCATGACCGACTCGACGACGAACTCGAAGGTGACGTTGGATTCGCGGAACACGGGCCCGACCTGAGGCTCCCCGATCTCGTAGGTGCTGGCCGCATCAAAGTAGACCTTGTCAATGGTGCCGCCGGTGGAAATGACGCGTAATCGCATGACGGCAAGGTGATGTCACCGGCCGGCAAATTCAATCTGGATTCACCTGCGGTCAATGCGAGGTTCCCTTTTGAGGTCGTTTGTGATTTTTGTGCATAGCAACATGGCCTACACCCGCACCTATTCCTCGCTCGGCAGTCCCGAATTGAATCTGGAACAGACCTTCGCCCTCGCGGCGAAACACGGGCTCCCTGGCGTCGAGCTCAGATGCCTGTCCGGCACCATCGACCTGCCGGCTCATTTCGCGGCCACCTACGGCACGCCGGCGGCGCTGGCGGGGCGCGTGCGGGCCCAGCCCGTGAAAATCCTTTCACTCGATACCTCGCTCAAGCTGGCGGGAGGGCCGGCGGCGGAGCGTGAGGCGTTCCTGGAATTCCTTCCCTGGGCGGAGGCGCTCGGCGTGCCGCGGCTGCGGGCGTTTGATGGCGGACATGCGGCCGACCTCGCGACGCATCGGGAGATGGCCGACACCGTTGCCTGGTGGCGCGAATTGCGGGCCAGGAACAACTGGAAGGCCGACCTCATGATCGAGACGCACGACGCGCTCTTCACGGCCGCATCGATCAACCAATTCCTGTCACTGGCCCCGGGCACGGGCATCTTGTGGGACACGCACCACACCTGGAAGAAGGGGGGCGAGGACCCGGTCGTGACCTGGCGCGCCATCCGGCCGCACGTCGTCCACATGCATGTGAAGGACAGTGTCAGCATCCCGAGCGGCAAGCATCCCTTCAGTTACCGGCTGCCGGGGGACGGCGAATTTCCCATGAAGCCGCTGCGCGAGGTGATCGCGCGGGAATATTCCGGCCCGGTGAGTCTGGAGTGGGAGCGGATGTGGCATCCCGGCCTTGCCCCGGTGGACGAGGCCTTGACGGTGGCAACGCAGCGCGGGTGGTGGTGAGAAGACAACAATCCGGTTTGACTGCGGATTTCACGGAAAGACACGGATGATTCCATGCGCAGGAGCAGATTGAGTTAACAGAGAGCGGGATTCTTCTATCGCCTGCCTTGGCTCCGCGAGCACATGTTAAGACCTGCCGGTGTATTTATCCGTGAGGTGCGTGGAATCCGTGGTTAACCCCCGGGTGAGGGCGGTTGGGGGCAACCGCCCCTACCGGTCGGTCAGGCCCTGCGCTTGCAGGAAAGCGATCACCAGCTCACGGGACTTTTCCTTCCACACGGGGACGTCGTTGCCGAAGTTGTGGCCGCCGCCGGGGACGATGTGCAGATAGCAAACGTTGCCGGTGGCGAGGAGTTTGTCGCGCAGAGCGAGGGACTGCGCCAGCGGCACGGTCTGGTCGGCGTCGCCATGAAAGGCGAGCACCGGGGGCATCTGCAGGTCGAGTTGGTGAATGGGCGACAGTGCCGTGGTGTCCGCACCAAAGCGCTGCGGCGTATAGCCGGTCGCGGCTGAGGTGTCGGAGACGGTGCTGAACAAGATGAGTGCGGCGGGTTTGAACCGCGGCGACTCCGCCGGGTCGGAGCCGGGCGGCGCGTGGGTGATGGCGGTCCAGAGGGCGACGTGTCCGCCGGCGGAGTTGCCGCCCACGGCGATGCGCGCCGGGTCGAGGCCGAGCTCGCTGGCGTGCTCCTGCACCCAGTGCAGCGCGGCGCGGGTGTCGGCCACGGCGGCTTGCGGCGGGGTGTCGTTGCGGCCCTTGGTGCGGTAATCGGGGGCGATCCCGACCAGGCCGAGACTGGCGGCCAGTTTGGCGAAACCGAGGGCGTTGACCGGTGTGCCCGTGGTCCAGCCGCCGCCAAAGAAGAAGATCAACGCCCCGCGCCGGTCGGTGGCCTGCCAGCCGGCTGGTTTGACGACAAACAACCGGCGCGGCTCGGGCGTGCCGGCGCGGTAGGTGAAGGTCTCGGCGCCGGGGAGTTCGGTCGGGGTGGTTTCGGGCGCGGCGGGGGCGGCGAGTGAAGTCGGAATGAAACAAAGCGTCGCAAGGACCAAACCACACCCCCCGGCGCTGCGCGCCACCGCTCTTGAGCCGGAACGATGCAGGAGAAACCCGGCTAGGGAGGTAGCAGCCGAGGTAACGAGGCTGGTTTTCGTTGCGCACATTACCCCAGCCTCCTTACGTCGGCTGCTACTTCCCCCTGTGATGCCCGTCAGGGCGGGGTGTGTTGATGTCGGCATACTGTTCATTTCGCCTCAACCCTTCCCCGCCTCCTCGTTGCTCACCGGCTTGAAGTTCGGGCGGCCGTAGCGCTGGGTCGGCGGCGCGCCGTAGGGGTTGTGCCGGAAGGTGTCCACGCCGCGGCACATGTAGATCTTGAAGTTCGGGTTCACGGCCAGGTCGTTCTTCACGTTGGTGCCGGAGTAGCGGAGGGTCAGGCCGGCGCGGCGGCGGTCGGAGGGGTTGGCCTGCGATCCGTGGATGGCCCGGTCGTCGTGCAGCGAGCACTCGCCGGCCTTCATCCGGAACTGCACGGCGTTGTCGGCCTTGAAGTCGCTGCCGTCCTCCAGCTCGAGCGTCAGCACGGAGCTGGTCTCCTTCGAGCGGCGGTGCTTGATGACGCCGCCCAGGTGCGAACCGGGCAGGAGCTTCATGCCGCCGTTGCCCTCGTCGACATCGTCAAAGGCGAGCCAGACGGTGACGGAGTTGTGCGGCGCCATCGGCCAGTAATAGGAGTCCTGGTGCCAGCCGACCGTCGACATGCTGCGGGGCTCCTTGATGAAGAAGTTGCTGGCCCAGCAGTAGAAGTTGGCCCCGAGGATCCCCTCGACGAGGTCGAGGATCTTCGGGTTCATCATGATCTCGTAGAGGTAGGTGCTCGTCTCGTGCCACTCGCGGATGTCCTTGGTGGTCTCGCCGGACTGGAGCAGCGCGAGGAGGTTGGGCAGCTCGGCGTTGATGCGGGTCATTTCCTCCCGGGTGTAGATCGCGGGCAGGCCGAGGAGGTAGCCGTTCTCGGCATAGGATTTCTGCTGGTCGGGGGTCAGGCGGTGGGTGGGGTTCATGGGGGTGATTCTTGCAGGGAAAAAGTCGAAGGCATTGACCACGGATTACACGGATCAATAGACCGGCAGGATTTTGCAGGAGATCGCGGAGCCAGGGCGGAAGAATTCCGCTCTAATTTGGCTCGGTTTGCTCCGGTGGAATTCATGATCCGTGCCGTCTGTGAAATCCGTGGTCAAGGAATTGGTTCTGGCTCAGCCGAAGAAGGCGTCCTCCAGCATCAGCGAGAGGACGTGGTAGATGGGGAGGTGATATTCCTGCGCGCGGTAGGTCTCGCGGGCCGGGACGCGGATGCAGACATCGCAGAGGCCGCGCAACCGGCCGCCGCTGGCGCCCGTGAGGGCGATGGTCCGCAGGCCGCGCGCCCGGGCGGTTTGGACCGCGTGGCAGACGTTGGCTGCATTGCCGGAGGTGCTGAGCGCGACGAGCACGTCGCCGCGCCGGCCGAGCGCGGTGGTGAGCTGGGCGTAGATCAAGTCGGCTTTGACGTCGTTGGCGAACGCGGTGCCGAGCGCCGGGAAGCTGGTGAGCGGAATGGCCGGCAAGGAACCTTGCAGGTGCCGGGCGGCATAAGGGGTCAGCTTCCTGCGCTCCTTGGCGGCGAGCGGACGCTTTTGGCCGAAGCCCTTGAGCAGTTCGCCGGCCCAGTGATCGGCATCGGCGGCGCTGCCGCCGTTGCCGCAGAGCAAAATCTTGCGGCCGGACTTGAAGCACAGGTGCAGCTCGGTGTAGGCGGCGGCGATCGAGGTCTCGCACGCCGCGAGTTCGGGGAGTCGCTTGAGCAGTTTGGCCAGGTGGTTGGTGGTCATGGGGAAATTGGCGTGGTCAGTTGGTGGCGCCGGCCTGGAGCGCGATGGCGATGGCGCCGTGGCTGCCAATCGTTTCGCCGAGCTCGGCCGGCACTATCCGGCAGGCCGCGAGGGCGTGCGGCAGGGCCTCGCGGGCGAGCGACGCCTGCATGGCGGCATCCAGCAGCTCGTGACACCGGGGATAATAACCGCCGAGCACAATCCGCTCGGGGTTCAGCAGGTCGATGAGAATGGCGAGAGCCTCGCCGAGCCGGGTGCCCGCCGCCGACATGATCGTGCGGGCGAGGGGCTCGCCGGCCTTGGCGGCGTCGGCGACCTGGCGCGTCGTGGTCTGGCCGTCGGGCGCATACCAGTCCGGGGCGGCACCGCCGCGCTGTTGCACAAAAATCCCGGCGAGCCGCGCGATGCCGCCGCCGCTGCAGAAGCCCTCGAACGACCCGGCCTTGCCGAAGCCGGTCGGCCCGTCGGGGGCCAGGCGGAGGTGGCCGGCCTCGCCGGCGTCGCCGTTGGCGCCCTCATAGAGGCGGCCGTTCAGGATGAGACCGGCGCCCATGCCGGTGCCGGCCGTGAGGAAAACCATATGCTGGCAGCCGCGACCCGCGCCGAAGCGCCACTCCGCGAGCGCGCAGGCGTTAGCGTCGTTCATGAGGGTCGCCTGGCCGCCGAACTTGTCCGTCAGCCGCCGGCCGATGTCCACGCCGTGCCAGCTGGAGTGCAGGTTGGGCGGCGTGCCGATCACGCCGCGTCGGGCGTCGAGCGGCCCGCCGCAGGAGATGCCGAAGACCGGATTCTCCATCGCCAGCGATCCGATCGCATCCTTGAGGGTGGCAAAGGTCGCGGCAAATTCGCCGGTGCGCACCCGGATGATTTCCTCGACGGCCCCGGCGCGCACGCGGCTGACGGCGCACTTGGTGCCGCCCAGGTCGAGGCCGATGAGATTCCCGCAAGCGCCCTCCGCCAGCTCCGGCATCATCCGCCGTCCTGGGTCCGATGCCGTGGGCTGTGGGGAGGGCGGACTCATGGCGGGAGCACACACGATCCGGCGGTCTGTCTCCACTGAAAACGAATGAATATTTCGGGTAGGGCTCGGGCTCCGCTCCGCGGCGGTGAAGGGACTCACCGCCCTACCTCGAAGCCTCACCCCAGCACCACCGCGCCGGTCCGGGCATCATAAACCGTCGTGCTCCGGGGGGGCAGGGTGACGGAGAGCGCCTGTCCGCCGTGCAGGCGCAGCGTGCGGGCGCCACCGGTGAGCGTGTGGATCATCAGCAGGCCGTCGCCCATGAGCGTGGCGTCGTCGTGGTCATTGATGACGTGGCAGCCCGCGCGCCGGCCGAGGGCCCGGATGACCGACGGTGTGACCGGTGAGAGGGCAAACGACCACCAGGTGGCGGCCTCCGCCTGTCGCCAGCCCGCGCTGATGCTCCCGTCGGCCCAGCGGCCGGCGACCTGGGCGACCGGGAGATCGTAGACCGGCACGTGCTTGGGCGGCTCGAGGACCTGATCCTCCACCGCTCCGTCGAGTTCGATCCGCGAGGTGGGCGTGGCCGGGTCGCGGCCGGACGTCGGGATGCCGCTGAAGGTGGTGGCAAGCGCGGCGCCGACCTCGCGGCCGTTGCTCCAGCCGGTGTAACCGGTGAGCACAAGATGGCGGCCGTCCCTGGCCAGCCGGTCGGTGATGATCTGCCGTTGCGCGTCACCGAGCACGGGGGTCGTGCCGAAGAAGATCAGCCGATAAGGCGTCAGATCCAGCGTGCCGAGCTCGCCGATGAGCGCCTCGTCGAACACGAGGCCCGAGCGGTAAAGGCCCTCGAGCAACCCGTCCATGCCCCGGGCGGAAAAGGGATTGGGCCCGACCGGCGGCTGGTCGCCAAACTTGAAGCCCTCCAGCGACCAGCGCTGCGCCACGGTGTGGCAGAACGACCAGGGATCATGGATGACCAGCGTGTCGGCCGGACGCAGGAACGGCCCTTCGTGCCGGCTTTGGGCAACGCGGCGCACCGCCGCGATCTCGGCCGAGAGGCGCGGGTGGTCCCACCAGCCGACGTTGCCATGCACCGCAAAGTCGGGGGTGCCGGCCACGATGCCGAAATCATACCACCACTGGCCGCCGCCCCGCAGGACGGGCAGGAGCGCGTTGCGGCGGATGTAGGCGATGTCGTCCTCCAGCGTGGTGTGGAATTTCCGGTCCCATGGGCAGCCGACCAAAAAGGTCCCGTGGTCGTTCTCATCGAGCCAGAGCTTGCCGGCGCGGCGCACGGCCCCCGTGATGCCGCGGCCATGGCCCGAGCCGCCCATGGCGCGGACTCCGTCCGTGTACGAGGCGGGCGAGCAGAGGCAGTCGAGGTGCGGCGAGGCGAGGATCTTGTCCATCGCCAGGTGGCTGCCGGCGGCGTTGCGGCCGAACTGGCCGTAGAAATAGCCCTGGAAAGCGGCGGTCACCACCGGGCGCGGCCACGACTGCTTCACGTTGGCGGCGAGTGCGAGCAGGGCGTCGACCATCGTGCCGTGCAGCCACGTGAAGTAGTCGATCACATCCTGCTGCTTGCGCGGGTCGCGCAGCGGGCCGAGGTCGGCGCGTTCGCGGGCCGGCGAGTCGGGCGCCGTGACGGCGTCGATCCGCAGGCCGGGCCGGTGCCAGGCCTGCGTCAGACCGGTGTCGTCCTGGTAGCGCGCCCGCAGCCAGGCGCGGTAGGAGCGGTTGGCCGCGTCCCCGGTGTCGGGGTCGTGGTGCAGAAAGCCGTATTGGTGCCACTCGCCGTAGAGCCCGTTCGTGATCTGGATCGCGAAGATGGAGCCGCCCTCGGCCGTGGCGCCCATGCGGGTGCAGAAGTCGGTCAGGTGCGCCTGTGCCCAGCCGAGCCATTTCGACGAGGTGAAACTTGCGCGGACCGGCCGGTCACCGTCGCCGCTGACCGGGCGGGTCAGGCCCCACGGCTCCGGGTCGTCCGGGGTGGTGTCGGCATACCCGACGCATTCCTCGGGGTGCCGGGCGCACCACCAGCGTGGGGCGTTGACGTGGAGGCGGAGCATGACGGCGGCCTCCGGACACTGGGCGAGCACGCCGGCGACCTGGCGCTGCGCGAGCGTGAGGTCGATCGAACCGTCGGGCGACGCGATCATCTGGTCGAACCACAGGTCGAGCTGGAACAGGCGCACGCCCTGTGCGGCAAAGAGCCCGATGTTGCGCGCGGGCACCTCTTCCCACGACCAGCGGGCCCCGGGGCAGTCGCTCAGGGCGTAAACGAGCGGCGCGTGCGGCGCACCGTTCAACAACAGCGTGGGCCGGCCGGCCCGCATTTCAACGGAGGAGGAAAGGGGTGGGGGCATGGGGGATGAAGAGAAACCTGAAACCTGAAACTTGAAACCTGAAAATGTGGAGGGGAATTCCGGGTACAGGGTCGGTCTCTCCGTTCGACAAACCGTTGCATGCTACTCAAGGCCCCGAGCGGAGTCGAGTGGGCTCAGGACCCCGAGCCCGTCGAGGGACTGGCCGGCCCGCCCAAGCGGCCTACTTCGACGGCGGTGGCGGCGGAGCAAAATATGCCGACCAGAGGCCAAAGATGAACTCGGCGCCCATGGGCTGCAGGTCCTTTTCCCACCAGTATTCGCGGGCCTTGCCCTGGGAGTAGCTGCGGTAGCCCTCCTTCGCCTTGAAGAGCAGGTCGCCCATGCCGACGCCCATGCGCTTTTCCAGCACGTCGCCACCCTCGGCGGCGCGCCACTCGCCGACGGCCTTCAGCGTGGCGGCGGTCGGGAGATCGATCATGGCGCCCTCGAAGGCATAGGCCAGGCTCGTGCGCGTACCGTCCCAGTCGGTGCTCTCAAATTCGTACAGCATGCCCATCTGGCCCTCCCAGGGCGACTCGGTGGCGGCGGTGGCGCGATGCATGAGTTCCGACGTGAATTCCGCGTTGGCCGTGACGCGGGTCCGCACGGCCTTGGAGAAGAGGCGCACCGCCTGCGCCCGGTGCAGGGCCCACGGTTCGCGGAGCGTCATGCCGTCGTGCGTGAACGGGTTCCGCACGCCGGCGCCGCGGGTGATGACCCCTTGCGCGAGGATCTGGTCGGCCGGCACGGCGACCGGACCACCGTGCATCATGAGCCCGCGCATGGCGGGATTCCACGTCCAGCAATTCACGATGTTCCGGAAATTCGCGGCCTTGAGCCGGCCGAGGAAGGGGTCGAAATCAAAGCCGGCAAAAAACGCGTTCAATTCGTCGGGGCCGAAATAAAGCGAGACGGAGATGATGGCGCCGATGTAGCCCTCGACGTGGTTGGGGTTCCAGCTCTTGTGGAAAAGCGAGTAGCCGTCGAGGAGCAGGTAGTAGTCGTTGTCGTCGTCGAGGCAGAAGTGGGCGGCGAGGGCGAGGGCCTGCATGAGCAGGTCGGCGCGGGCACGCTCGTCGGCGGAGAGCTGGGCCCAGACGGCCGGGGTGCGCTTCGCGAGCAGCAGGGCGTGGGCGGGGACGGCATGCGACCAGCCACCAATACCACCCTGCGCCTCGGGCTCGCGGGTGCTGCCGTCGGGATAAGGCTGGGGCGTGACGAGGAAGAACCGGAGTTTCTCCGCGAGATGGGTGGCAAGGGTCTTGCCGTCGACGACGGTCTCCGGCGACGAGTGGGCGGCGAGGGCGGTGACCTGCAACGCGAAGGTCTCGGGGAGCTCGCGCATGCGGGTCTTTTCGACAAATTTCCAGCGCGGGGCGGGGGTGCGCACGGCGCGCTCGACGAGGTCGGCGGGCAGCACGGGCTGGGTGCTGGCGGCAAGCGAGGCGTGGGCGAACAGCAGGGCGAGGCCGGCGAGGAGTGTTTTCATGAGGAAGAGATTTCTGGCGGTGGGAATTTCAATCCAGTCGCAGGTTTCCGGCCGGCGGGCGGCGGTGGGAGGAATCCGCCGCGACCCGGTGCACCCCGCGGGCATCGACCCGGTGCAGGGCGCCGTGGTGCGGCACGTTGAGCAGGACGGCGTCGGCGGGCAGCACGCCGGCCCGCGGCCGGGCGCTGAGCTTGTTGTAGCCGAAATCGAGGCCGAAGAAATCCAGCAGCACGGTGTCGAAGAAACCACCGGCGCAGAGAATGGCCCAGTCGTTGATGTAAGGCCACTCGGTCGGCGCCTTGCGGGCACCGCCGGCGATGGTCGGGGCGTAGGTCTCGACGAAATGCGCCTGGGAAAACGGACCCTGTGCGGCGGTGCGGGCCAGGCCCGGCAGCCATTGCGTGATCAGGTCGTCGCGACCGGCCTTGGCCAACGCGGCGAGGGCGAGCGCCACCCAGCCGGGATAGGAGCCGTTCCACTGGTGGTCCGGTCGCAGCGAAAAGCCGGTGTCCTCATCCAACGGGGAGAGCGCCGCCATCCACGCCGGGGTCATAAGTTCGCGGCGGAAGAACGCCACCATCTCGTCGATCTGACCGGCGGGCAGGTCGGCATGCAGAAAGTTCAGCGTGTGGATGAAGTCCCACGCGTGGCGGACCGGCACAAGCGAGCCGTCGGGCTGCCGGCAATGCCAGTGACCGCGACCGGGTACGTAGAGTAACTGGATGCGGGGCACGAGCGCGGCGGCCTCGGCGCGGAGCGACGCGGCGGCGGCAGGGTCGCCCAGGTGCTCATGGAGCGCGGCGTTCTCGCGCAGGATCCAGACATTGGCCGCGTTCAGGGAGGCGACCTCGTGCTCGTAGGTGCCGACGGCCTCCAGGAGGCTGTTGCGGTCACCATAGTCGGCGAGGCCCGAGCCGCGGTCGAGGGAACGGTAGTGCTCGGCCAGGGTCCGCAGGTGCGACCGCACGGTGCGCGGGCCCGCCGGCTGCTCGAGCCAGGCGAGGTCGCCAGTGACGCGGAGATAGGTCGTGATGAGCCGCGTCATCGCGTAGTCGTTGCACGAATACCAGTTGCCCGCGTTGTCGCCGCTGACGTATTCCGTGCCGAAATGCCGGTGGATGTCGCGCTCGAGCCAGAGACCCAGCATCCGGCGGACGCAGGCCGGGTCGAGCATGACGAGCAGCAGGGCGGTCAGCGACCAGTCGTTGATGAAGCTCGTCGTGACCCAGTAGCGCGGCATGAGGGTCGTGTAGGTCCGCGGGAAGCGGGCGGCGGGATGCTCGCGCTTGAAGGCGATGACACTGATGACCGCGTTGAGATAGAGGGCGCGCAGGCCGGCATCGGCCGTGAGCAGCACCGGCACGTGTCCGCTATAGCGGTCGTTGCCCGGCGTGAACGCCGCGCTGATCTCCTTGCGCCAGTCGGCCTTGGCGGCGGCCAGCGGAGCGGCAGGGTTCGTCCGCCAGCGGGCCAGGTGTGCGAGCACCTCGGCCGGGGTGGTGCCGACGGCGATTAAAAAATACAGTTCGCGCGTCTCGCCCGCGGCGAGGGTCCAGTCGAAATCCAGCCAGCGCCGCTCGATCCGGTCCGGGGCGGGGCTCGTGGCCTGCACGGCGCAGGCCGGGCTGGTGCGCGAGGTGAAGAGCAACCCTTCGCGCTCGGGGGTGGGCTCGTGGTGGTTGCGCACCAAGGCGGAGGGCGGTGGGGTGCCGGCCCAGGGCGTGGTGGAGATGGTCGGGCACTCGCGGGGCGAGTAGGGGGTGTTCCAGCCGGTGGAGGCGTGGATGACCCCCTCGCCGGCGAGCAGGCGCAGGCGGGCGGGCCGGGCGTCCGCGGCCCGGTTGGTGAGGCGCAGCGCCACCGTCACGGTCTGTTCGCGCACGCCCATGACCGTGATGCTTTCCAGCGCCAGGTCACCGGCCCGCAGGCGGCGGGTGAGGCGGTCCGGGCGCCACCCGTAATCGATCGCGAGGCCGGCCGTGTGCAGGGCGCTCCCGTTCAACGTCAGGGCGCCGAGCCAGCTTTCCCCGAGCGAGAATGGGGCGAACGTGACGTGCTGCACCGCGAGGATGTCGGGCGCGGCCTGCAGGCAGCCGTGAAAATTGGTGAGGCCGGGCGGATTGAAAAGCTCGCCCGTGCGGGCGGTGAGGGTGGCGCTGGTGAAATCCTCCAGCCGCGGCAAGTCGTCGGACATGAGCGGGGAAAAGCCTCAGGGCCGCCGCAGCAGCGCCCCGTAGAGGGCGGCGGCGCGGGCGAGTTCGCGGCGGTCCAGCCACTCGTCCTTGGTGTGGGCCTGGGCGATGTCGCCGGGGCCGAGCACGAGCACGGGCGCGCCGGCGGCGGCGTAATGGCTGGCGTTGGTGGCGTAGGGTGCGCCCACTGGAGCGCCGTCGAGGCCGGCGGCGGCGAGGGCCGGTTGCATCCAGGCGTGCAGCGCGGCGGAGCTGCCCGGGGGCAGCGGCGGGGCGAGATATTGGCTGTCATGTTCCACCGGCAGACCCGCCAGGGCGGCCTCGCGTTCGGCGTACACCTGCGCGGCGGTCTCGCCGGGCACGAGCCGGCGGTCGCAGTGGATCTCGCAGGAATCGGGGATGATGTTCACCGCGGTGCCGCCGCGGATGATGTTGATGCTCGCGGCCGCCCGGCCGGTCAGCGGGGATTCCCGGTTGGCGAGGGGAATGAATTTCGTCTCCAGCGCGGCGATGACCTCCAGCATCGCCCGGATGGCCGACCGGCCCTTGGTCGGGTCGGCCGAGTGGGCGGAGACCCCGCGGGTGATCGAGCGCCAGCGCAGCGCGCCGTTATGGGCCACGACCGGGCGCAGCCGGGTGGGTTCCCCGACGACGATGCCACGAAGGCGCGGCAGGAATTCGGGCAACTCGCGGGCTGCGAACGCCTGCGCCCCACTCATGAGGGCCTCCTCGTCCACGGAGAAAATAACCCCGGCGTTGCGCTTCCGGCCGGGCAGGCGGGCATATTCCTGCAGCGCCCAGAGCATCGCGGCGCCGGAGCCCTTCGTGTCGCAGGTGCCGCGGCCGTGCAGCCGGTCGCCGGCCACGGTGAGCTGCAACGGCGGCACGGTCATGCCCCCGATACTCACGGTGTCGAGGTGGCTTTCGAGAAACAGCCACTCGGCACCGGGCGCGACTTCGCTCGTGACGAGCAGGTTGAAACTGCCCCCGGCATCCCCGACGGGGCAGCGCCGGGCGGTCAGGCCCCAGTGGGCGGCGAGCGATTCGAGATGCGCCGCGAGGCGGGCCTCGCCGCCGCGGGGGCCGTCCATGTGCTCGTTCACGGTCTCGAATGAGACCATCTGGACGAGGAGTTCCTCACAGGATAGCGGTAGGGGCAGATCGGGCATGGAGAAAGACTAGTTAGTCACGGATTACCCGGATGAACACGGATCGATCCCACCGGATTGTCATCCTGATCCCGCCACGGCGGGAACAGAATGACCGGAATGGAGATTTTTGACTTTCATCAGGGTTATCCGTGAAATCCGTGGTCAATAAACCGGATTTAGCGCAGCCAGTGGTCGCGGTGTTCCGCGACGAAGGTGTCGTCAGTCAGCTCCGGATAGGCGGCGCAGACGCGCGTGAGTTCCGCGGCCTGGCCGGGCGAGAGCACTTCCTGCGGGTTGAGGCAATGGACGGTCTCGACCAGCCCTTGCCGGCGCAGCACCTCGAGGATGCCGGGAATGCACCCGTGGAAGCGGTTGGCCGCGTCGAAGAGGGCCGCGTTCATGTCGGTGACGGCATTGGCCCGGGCCAGCCAGGAGGCGTCGATTTTCGGCGCGGTGGTGGCGCGCTGCGCCTCGCGGAAAAGCTGGACTGCGGCCTGCGTCCACACGCCCCAATGGCCCAGCAGACCGCCGACGATGCGCCGGGTGACCGGGCGGCCGTTGAACTGGAAGGTGAACGGCGTGAGCAGGTCGGCCACGATGGTGTCGTCGTTGCCCGTGTACAGGGCGAGGTCCGTGCGGCCGGAGGCTGCGACGGCGCGGACTACGTCGATGGTCTGGTAACGGTTGAACGGGGCGATCTTGATGGCCACGACCTCGGGAATGTCGGCAAACTGCCGCCAGAAGGCATGACTGAACACCCGGCCGCCCACGGCGGGCTGGAGGTAGAATCCAATGACGGGAATGACCTTCGCCACCGTGGCCACATGCGCGAGGATCATGTCCTCGGGCTCGGACGGGTAGGCCGCCATGCTCACGAGACCCGCGTGGTAGCCGAGGGAGCGCGCCAGTTCAGCCTCCGCGACGGCCTGGGCGGTCTGGCCGCAAATGCCGGCGATCAGCGCGAAGTCGCGGGACGCATGCGTCCGCTCGGCGGCGATGGTTTCAGCCGCGAGTGCGAGCACCGGTTTGAGCAGATTGTGCTGCGGGTCGCGGATCTCGAACTGGGTCGAATGCACGCCAACGGCGATGCCACCCGTGCCGGCGGCGAAATAGTAGCGGGCGAGGGCCCGCTGGTGCTTTTCGGAGAAGCGGCGCGACGCGTCGAGGGCGAGCGGATGCGCCGGGATGACCTGGCCGGCGAGGAGGTGGGAGCGAAGGTTCATGGGATCAGTTGGGCCGCGGAGGGACCCAAAGACTATTTAACCACGGATTGTCCGGATGACCACGGATAAAATACCCAGGTATTGGTGGTTTCTCCTCCATCCGGGTTCATCCGTGCAATCCGTGGCATTGATGCTCGGTGCATTTCAGAACTTCCCGTCGCGGGTCTCGAAGTGGGTGGGCTTGCCCAGCAACCGTCCCCCGGCCTGCACGTGGGCGGTGATGAGGTCGAGCATGTCCTGGACGCTCGTCTCCGGGGCACCGAACAGCTTGATCGACTCGCTGGCGTCGGCGAGCCAGGCGGTCGGGGCCTCCGTGCCGGTCAGCACCGGGGTCTGGCCGAGGCGGCGGCCAAACTCCCCGGCGAGGGCGCGGATGCTGAGTTTCTCCGGGCCGGTGATGTTGAGGATTTTCGGCGGGCTGGCCGTGTGCGCGAGGCATTGGATGGCGCGCGCACAGGCGTCGCCCTGCCAGATACAGTTGAGCCAGCCCATCGTGACATCCACCGGTTCGCCCGCCTGGACCCGCAGCGCGAGGTCGACCAGCACGCCGTAGCGCAGCTCGACCGCATAGTTGAGCCGGTACAGGAGCAGCGGCGTGCCGAATTTTTCGGAGAAATGGGCGAACACCCGCTCGCGGCCGACGCAGGTGCTGGCGTATTCGCCGAGGAAGGCGACGGGTTCGCTCTCCTTGGCGCCCGGACCGGTGACGGGCACAAACGGATAGACGCAACCGGTCGAGAAGACGACGACCTGCGCGTCGCGGTAACGCTGCGCGACAAACATGGGCACGATGGTGTTCTGGACCCAGGTAAGCCCGGGCGCGCTGTCGGTGCCGAATTTCTGGCCGGCAAGGTAGAGCACGTTGACGGCCGAGGGCAGGGCCGCGACCTCCGCAGGGTCGGCCAGGTCGCAGGCCACGGTGCGCACGCCCAGTTCCTCCAGTTCGCGGCGCGCCCCGGGCCGGCTGAAGCGGGAGACCCCGGTTACGTTGGCGTCATTGCGACCGGCGGCATCAAGCGCGCGGCGGAGCATAACCGCCGTCGTGGTGCCCATCTTCCCCCCGACGCCGAGCACGATGAAGTCGCCCGGAAGGTTCGCCACCGCCTCCGTCACACCCTTGGTCGGGGTTGAAAGGAGCAGCTCTATTTCTCGGTCGGACTGGGGAGAGGCGGTCATGAATATTCAGACGAAGACGGGTTTGGTGCAGAGGACACTTGTCAGCACTATATCGCTCCAGCACAGTGCGTAAAGCCAAGCGCAATCACCCTGAAATTTCATGCGAGCCATCGATATCCACACGCATCCGATCTTGCAGGATGACCGGCGCGGCCGCCAGGGGGCGGATGAACTGATTGCCCGGGCGCGGATGCATGGCATCAGGCACCTGGTGGCGCTGGGAGATGTGCTCGCCTACGGCCGCTCGCCCAATGCGGCACAGCTGCGCAAGATCAACGACGACACTTTCTGGCTGATGCAGCATTATCCCGGGTTCGTGACCGGATTCTGTCATCTGAACCCCACGCTGGGCGGGCGCGCGGTACGGGAGGAGACGGAGCGCTGCGTCGCGCGCGGCTTCCGGGGCCTGAAGCTGGAGATCGCCAACAACGCCCGCGACGCCTGCATGCGGCCGCTGATGGAAGGGGCGGAGCGACACGGGCTCATCGTGCTGCAGCATGCGTGGAGCATGACCAAGATCAGGCAGCGGAGCTTCCACACCGACCCCGAGGACGTGGCGACCCTGGCCCGGCGCTTCCCGAACGTGCGCATCATCATGGCGCATCTCACCGGCTGCGGCGTGCGCGGCGTGCTGGCGGTGAAGGACTGCGCGAATCTCGTGGTCGACACCTCCGGCGCGGCGCCCGAGGCGGGCATCGTGGAGTTTGCGGTGGCGCAGCTCGGGGCGGAGCGGGTGCTCTACGGCTCCGACGCGCCGATCCGCGACTTCGGGGTCTGCCTGGCCCGTATCACCGGCTCGCGGCTCGACGCGGCCACGAAGAAAAAGATTCTCTACGAGAACGCCCGGGCGCTGCTGGGGCGGTGCTGAACACACCGACAATGTCTTTTAACCACGGATCACGGATGAATACGGTTAAGAATTTCACCGGAGAAAACAGAGGGAACGGACCGACCTTACTATCTGTTACTTCCGTTGCCTCCGGTGGGAATGGTCTGGATCGATCCGTGCCATCCGTGAAATCCGTGGTTAATGCTGAATTTGTCCCGTGAACTACTTCGACGCCAACACCTGGACCGGCCGCTGGCCTTTTGCGTTTATCGACGGCCACACGCCGGGCTCACTGGCAAAACACCTCGGGAAACACGGCATCCGCCGGGCGCTCGTGTCACCACTCGACGCCGTGTTCGCCCCGGCCACCGGTCCGGCGAATCGGGAGCTGCTCCGCTCGACCCGGGGCATCCGTGGTCTCGTGCCGGTGCCCGTCATCAATCCCGCGCTGGCCGACTGGCGGGAGGAACTGGCATCCGTCGCTGCGGATGCGCGGGTGCGCGCTGTGCGGGTGTTGCCGGCCTATCACCATTTCCGGCTGGGCGGCCGGGCCATGGACGAACTCGCGGCGGAACTCATCCGGAGAAAGCTGCGCCTCATCGTGCAGGTGCGGTTGATCGACGAGCGGCACGAATATCATGCGTTGACGATCAAGCCGGTGCCGGCGACTGACGTCGCCGCGCTGGTGCGGCGGCATCCGAAGCTGCGGGTGCTCGCCAGCGGCCTGCTGCGGAGCGAGATCCTCGCGGTGTTGCCGAAGCATCCGAGCCTGCTGGCCGACCTTTCCTTTGCCGAGTGGCACGAGACGATCCGCCACCTGCTGGCCAAGGTGCCCGCGCGCCAGCTCGTCTTCGCCTCGCACACGCCGTTTTTGATCACGGCCGCG
>JBKJTZ010000007.1:0-52755 GCA_046590295.1 Lacunisphaera sp. | reverse complement strand
GAGAAATATCCGTCTGCCCTTCGGGCAGAGCGACTCTGTCGCGGTTAGCCCCGACGAGGTCGGCCCGACAGGGCGCATGTTTCACACCTCTGAGTGTGAAATATGCGGGCTAGCCGGGCAGCCAGAGGCCGCCGAGCACGGCGGGCCGAGCGGCCCCGGTCACCGCCGGGCAGTTGCCGGCGGCCCCGGCGAGCCGCTGCTGCGCCAGCCACGCGAAGGCCATGGCCTCCACCCAGCCCGGGTCGATCCCCAGCACCGCGGTGGTCTGCACCGCGCAACCGGGCAGCCGTGCTTGCAACGCCGCCAGCAGCACGGGATTGCGGGCACCACCACCACAGACATAAGCTCCTGCCTTGGCCCCGCCCAAGGCCTGTTTGATGGCGCCGGCGATGCTTTCGGCCGTGAGCGCGACGAGGGTCGCCTGCACGTCGGCCGCAGCCAGCTGTCCGGCGCCGGCCAGATGCGATTCAAGCCAGGCGGGGGAAAAATATTCCGGGCCGGTGCTCTTGGGCGGGCGTCGCGAGAAATAATCATCCGCCAGCAACGTCCGCAGCAGGCCGGGTTTCGCCCGCCCGCCCGCGGCGAAGGCCCCGTCGCGATCCATCGGTTCGCCGCGTTCCTGCCGGCACCAGGCGTCGAGCAGGGTGTTGCCCGGGCCGGTGTCAAAGCCAAGCACCGGGGCGGTTTCATCCGCCGGCAGCACCGTGAGGTTCGCGATGCCGCCGATGTTCACGACCACGCGGTTTTCGCCCCGGGTCCGGAAGACCGCCTCGTGGAACGCCGGCACCAGCGGGGCGCCCTGGCCACCGAGCGCCAGGTCCTTACGCCGGAAATCGGCCACGACCGGGAGCCCTGTCTCCACCGCAATGATGTTTGGATCGCCAATCTGCAGCGTGAATGGCGCCGCCAACCCCGGCCGGTGCCGGATGGTCTGGCCATGGCTCCCGATGGCCCGGATGGCCGCCGGCTTGAGACCGGCCGCCGCCAGCAGCTCGCGCACGGCCCGGCCAAAAAGCCGCCCCACCTCCACGTCGGCCTGCCCGAGGCGGTCGATTTCGTTTTCCCCCGGCACCGCCAGGCGCAGCAGTTCCGCACGCAAATCCGCCGGGTAGGCCAGCGTATGCCGGGCGACCAGCTCCGCCCGCGGGGCCAGGCGCACCACCGCCGCGTCGATGGCATCCACGCTGGTGCCCGAAAGCACGCCCACAAACAAACCGCCCTCACCGGGCGCCGTGGCTGGAGTCAGGTCTTTCAAGTCCCGTCGAAATGAACCATTGAACCCCGCGTCGCAACGCAGGATTCTGCCCCCGCCGATGTTGAACACCGAAACCCCCAGTAACCGGCACCCCGAACTCGACCTTTATGGCACGACCGATCTCGTGCGAGCCTTCACCGAGGATCAGGTCCAGGCGGCCGGCGCGGTCCATGCCGCTGCCGTTGAGCTGGCCGCGGCGGTCGATGCCGCCGCCCCCCGGATCGCGGCGGGCGGCCGCCTGATCTACGTGGGTGCCGGCACCTCGGGCCGGCTTGGCCTGCTCGACCGCGTCGAATTGTTTCCGACCTTCTCCTGGCCCCAGGACCGCGCCGTCGCGCTCCTCGCCGGCGGGCCGTCCGCCCTGCATCAGGCGGTTGAGGGCGCGGAGGACGACGAGGCGCAGGGCGCCACCGACCTCCGGGCGCTGCAGCCCGGGCCCAACGACGTGGTCCTCCTTATCGCCGCTTCCGGCGCCACGCCCTATGTGCTCGGCGCACTCGCGGCGGCCAAAAACGCCGGCGCCCTGACCATCGGCCTGGCCAACAACCCCGGCGCGCCGGTTGCGACGCGCGCGGAGATCGGCATCACCCTCGACACCGGCAGCGAGACGATCTCCGGCAGCACGCGGCTCAAGGCCGGCACCGCCCAGAAGATCGCCCTCAACACCCTTTCCAGCGCCATCATGGTTAGGCTGCACAAGGTCTACGGAAATCTCATGGTCGATGTGTTGCCGACCAACGCCAAGCTGTTCCGCCGCGCCGTGGCGCTCACGGTGCGCGCCACCGGGGCGGAAGAAGCCGCCGCGCGCGCGGTGCTCGAACAATGCCAGTATCGCGTGAAGACCGCCATCGTCGCCCTGAAATGCCGCCTCGACGTGGCCGCCGCGCAGGCTGCGCTCGATCGGGCCGGTGGCAACGTGCGCCAGGCCCTGGCCGGGGCCGCCAAGGCATGAGTCGCCCCGGCCGCCTTTCCCTCCGGTCCCGGGCATCCGCGGCGCTCCTGTTGCTGCTCGGCGGCTGTGTGACTCCGCCGGTGCCGGCACCCGTGGTCGAGGTTCCCCCCTCCGCCCCGCGCGAGTTCCGGGCCGCGTGGGTCGCGACAGTCGCCAACATCGACTGGCCGAGCAAGCCGGGCCTGCCCGCGGACCAGCAGCACGCCGAGATGATCGCGATCCTGGACCGGGCCCTAGCTCTGAAGCTCAACGCGATCATCTTCCAGGTCCGGCCGGCCGCCGACGCACTGTATGCCTCGTCGCTCGAGCCCTGGTCCGAATACCTGACCGGCACACAGGGCCGCGACCCGGGCTACGACCCGCTGGCCGCGTGGGTCCGCGAGGCCCACCGGCGCGGCTTGGAACTCCACGCCTGGTTCAATCCCTACCGCGCCCGTCACCACGCGGCGAAGTCCCCGCTCGCAGCCACGCACCTGGGTCGCACCCGGCCCGACATCGTTAAAAAATACGGCGAGCTCCTTTGGATGGATCCGGGCGAACCCTTCGCGGCCGAACGCACCCTCGCGGTGATCAGCGATGTCGTGCGACGCTACGACATCGACGGGGTTCATCTGGATGACTACTTCTATCCGTATCCGATCACCCAGCCGCTGCCGGCGGGAGCGCCCAAGACCACCCCTGGCGAGGAGGTTGATTTCCCCGACACCCCGGCTTGGCGCCGCTACCAGCAGGCTGGTGGCCGGCTGGTTCGCGCCGACTGGCGCCGGCAGAACGTGGACCGGCTCGTCGAGCAGATCCACCACCGGATTCATGCGCTCAAGCCGTGGGTGAAATTCGGCGTCAGTCCCTTCGGGCTCGGCCGCCCGGACCGCCGGCCGCCGGGCATCCAGGGCTTCAGCCAATACGACAAGCTTTACGCCGACGTGGAGAAATGGGTGGAGCAGGGCTGGATGGATTACCTGACCCCGCAGCTCTACTGGCCGGCCAGCGCCAAGGCCCAGTCCTTCGAGGTGCTGCTCGATTATTGGGCGAAACTGGTCAACGGCCGCTTCCATCTCTGGCCGGGTCTTTTCACCAGCGCCATCACCGACACGGCCAAGGGTTGGTCGGTGAATGAAATCCCCCGCCAGATAGACACCCTCCGCGCCCATCCCCCGGCTGGTGGCCATATTCATTTCAGCATGATCGCCCTGCTGCAGGACCGCGCCGGCATCAGCACCGCCTTGCAGGCCGGGGCCTACGCCCAGTCCGCACTCATCCCGGCCTCGCCGTGGCTCGCGGCCACGCCGCCGCCGGCACCCCAGCTGCTCCGCCCACCCGACGGTCGGGTGCTGATCACGCCCACCCAGGGTTCCACCCCCGCCCGCTTCGCCGTCTGGCAAAAGCGAGAGGACGTCTGGAGCTTTTCCGTGCAGCCGGCGGGAGACCCCGTGGTGCTCCCGGCGGGCGCCGCTCTGATCTTCGTCTCCGCCGTGGACCGCGTGGGCAATGAGAGTCCCCGGGTTTCACTGTCATTGCCGGGGGCCGCATCTTCCCGTTGATTCCCCCCATGGAAAAGACCACGACTCCAGCGAGCAGGCCTTGGCTCTGGATCCCCACGCTCTATTTCGGACAGGGGATTCCCTACGTGGTGGTCATGACCCTCTCGGTGGTCATGTATAAGAACCTCCAGGTCTCGAACACGGAAATCGCGCTCTACACCAGCTGGCTCTACCTGCCGTGGGTGATCAAGCCGCTGTGGTCGCCGGTGGTGGACCTTTTCCGGACCAAGCGCTGGTGGATCGTGACCTTGCAGCTTCTGCTCGGTGCCTCCTTCGCGCTGGTGGCGCTCACCGTGCCGATGGACCATGTGTTCCGCCTCACGCTGGCGGTCTTCTGGCTGATGGCGTTCAGCTCGGCCACGCACGACATCGCGGCCGACGGCTTCTACCTGCTGGCGCTGCCCGCCCATCAGCAGGCGGCTTTTGTCGGCGTCCGCAGCACCTTCTACCGCCTCGCGATGATCGCGGGCCAGGGCGGGCTGGTCTACCTGGCGGGCACGCTCCAGGAAATCACCGGCGACGTCCGTCTGGCGTGGACCACGGTGTTCATCGTGCTCGCGGCCCTGTTCGCCGTCATCGGCCTTTATCACCTCATGGTGCTGCCGCGCCCAGTGTCCGACGGTCCGGTCGGCCGCGGCCAGCCGTTGGCGGCCGGCTTTGTCGCGGTCTTTGGCGCCTTCTTCCGCAAGCCCGGCATCAAGGTCATTTTGGCCTTCCTCCTGCTCTACCGCTTTGCCGAGGCGCAGCTGCTCAAGCTGGTCACCCCCTTTCTGCTCGATGGCCGCGAGATCGGGGGACTCGGCCTCACGACCCAGCAGGTGGGCATCGTCTACGGGACGGTGGGGGTGGTCGCCCTCACGGTCGGCGGCATCGCCGGCGGGGTCATCATCTCGCGCCTGGGCCTGCGCCGCATGCTCTGGCCGATGATCATCGCGATGTATTCGCCCAACGTGGTCTTTGTCTTCATGGCCCTGGCTCAGCCCACCAGCACCCTCGTCATCGGGTCGGCGCTGGCGCTGGAACAGTTCGGCTACGGCTTCGGCTTCGCCGCCTACCTGATGTACATGATCATGGTGGCGGACGGGGAGCACAAGACGGCGCACTATGCGATCTGCACGGGCTTCATGGCCCTCGGCATGATGGTGCCCGGCATGTTTGCCGGCTGGATCCAGGACCATGTGGGTTACCTCAACTTCTTCCTGTGGGTCCTCGTGGCCAGCATCCCCTCGTTCGTCGCCACCTCGCTGGTCAAGATTGACCCGGCCTTCGGCAAGAAGGCCTAGCCAAAATGATGCAGCCCCAGACCGCGAAACACGTTTTACTCCCGACGGGAAGTGTCAGGTAGGGCGGCGACTCCGCTCGCCGCCGCTCGCGCACGGCGGGCAAGGGACTGCCCGCCCTACCTCCTGCCTGGAGCTGTAGGCGGGATCAGCGATCCCGCCCTACCGTTTCCGTGCGCCCTCGATCACCTTGTCCCACTGCAGCGCGGGGCCGGGATCGGTCTTGTTCGTCTGGATATGGTAGTGCCCGAGGACGCCCTGGAATTTGGCGAGTTCGGCGTCGGGCAGCTTGTGGGGCAGCACCTTGCCGTCCGGGCCGCGCGGGTAGTCCAGCTTGATCTTGGGGAAGACCTTGGCGAGGGCCGCGGTTAGCTTGATGAGCGCGGCATACTGCTCGGAGGTGTAGTCATACTGGATCAGGGTTTCGCCCTGCACGATCCCTTTTACGGCGGCGGGCCGCGCCGGCCGGCCGGTGAAATTGGGGACCTGGAACATCGGGTCGCCCAGTTCCGCCGGCACGCGGATGAAGGGCTGGTTGGCCGCGTCGCGCGGATACCATTGCAGGAGCGGCTTGGCGGCGTCCGGCGGATAAGCGCCGATGTTGGCGATCTCGATGCCGATGGAACGGTCGTTGGCGATGGTGGCGTGCCGGGCCCGCTCCTTGAGGTCGAGCGTCTGGTAGATGGTGCCGTCGAGATCCAGCATGAAGTGCACGCTGAGGCCGCGGTGATCGTGCAGCACCTTGAAGCAGGTCTTGCTGATGCCGCACACGTCGTAGTGGATGACGAACTGGTCCACGACGCGCTGCAGCCGGGGCAGATCCCAGCCGCCGCCGCGCACCTGTTCCAGTTCGCCGGGCCGGAGCAGCGCCTGGCGCAGACCGTAGCGGTTGGGCGTCGACTGGTCCTTCACCCTGGCCTTCGTCGTCTCCCAGTCGCTCTCCTCCCACAGGCTGAAGCGGCGCTCGACGCGGTAGGCGTCATAGCCGCCCGGATCCATCCAGGTGACGACGCGCGTCCCGGTGTGGAACAGCTGGCCGGCCACGATGATCTCGTCGCCCCGTCGCGGGGCCGGTGTGCCCGGGGCCGCGTGCTGGCAGCCGGAAAAAAAACATGGTCCGCCCAGCAGGACGACCAGGGCGGCGATGCGAACAAAGGGCTTCATGGGATGCCATGATTCTCAGGGCGATACCGGCCCCGGCTCAATCGTGAAACGGCCGCGTCTAGGAAATCAGTCCGGTCTTGCGCTTCAGCGCCAGCACCCGGTCGCAAGAGGCGTCGATCCGCGCCTCCGGGAGCCGCCCCGACTGCACGGCGCGCTCGATGATCCCGCTCACCTTCGCCGCGATGTCGGGATCGTAGGTCATGTTGTTGCCGAAACAAAGAACGTCGATGCCCGCTTCGACCGCGAGGAGCACCGCCTGCTCCAGGCCATATTGGCTGGAGATCGCCTTCATCTCCAGGTCGTCACTGGCCAGCACCCCCTGAAAATCGAGCCGGTCGCGGAGCAATCCCGTCTGCACCGCCCGGGAGAGGGTGGCGGGGTGGATGGGGTCGAGGCAGCGGTTGATGACATGCGCGCTCATGATCACGTCGCACAGGTCCGCCTCGATCAGCAGCCGGAATGGGACCAGCTCGAGCTCGTGCCAGGTGGCGGTGACATCCACCAGGCCGAGGTGGGTGTCGCCAGCGGCGCTGCCATGGCCGGGAAAATGCTTGGCGCAGCACAGGACGCCCTGGGCGCGGTGGGCCTGGACAAACTCCGCCGCGTGGCGCGCCACCACGGTGGGGTCACCGGAGAAGCTCCGCCCCTTGCCCTTGATGATCGGGTTGTCGGGGTGCACATCAAGGTCTACCACCGGGGCGAGGTTCAGGTTGAAACCCAGGTCCGCGAGGGTCTGCGCGGTGAGCGATGCCTGGCGGTGGGTCTCGTCGGGATCGTCGCGCCGGCCGAGTTCCTCGTGCGAGACACTGGGAGGAAAACCGTAGTCGGGCTTCAGGCGGTTGACGCGCCCACCTTCCTGGTCGATGGCGGTGAACAGCGGAATCGCGGCCTGCGCCTGCAGGTGGGCGAGGAGGTCACGGACCTGCGCGGGCGACACGATGTTGCGCCGGCGCGGTCCGCTGTCGATCGTGCCGCCGGCCATCTCTTGATCAAACAGGATGACGCCGCCGACGTGGTGCTCGCGGAGATCGCGGCCAATGAGTTCGCACTCCTCCGGAACGGTCCCGCGAAACCCGATCAGCAGCATCTGGCCGATTTTTTCGCGCAGGGTGGAGGGAAGCTTCATGCGGAGGAATCTTATGAGGTTGGCCGCGCCGCGGCGCGCTTATTTTTCCCCGGTGAATCCCACCGTCAGTTTTTCAAACCGGGCGCGCAACGCCGGTTCCTGCGGGAAAAGACGCAGCCCTTCCCGCAGAAGTTCCAGCTGCGCCGCCGTCGGTGCGGTTTCGCTCGCGCTCCAGGCGGCACCCAGGAGTTCGTAGGTCGCGGCCAGGGCGGGTGGCTGGGAACGGGCCAGGCGGAGCGGCTCAAGCACCCCGGCGACCTGGGCGGCACTGAGTTTGCCGTCCGCCGCCTCAGGCCGGGCTTGGGCGGCGGCCAGCCGGAGCCGGGCCAGTTCAACATGGGCCCGCGGCCGGACCGCTTTGCCCGCGGCCGCGGCTTCGAGGAACTTTCTTGCGCGATCGGTTTCTCCGGCGGTGAGTTCAGCCAGGCCCAAGGCCGCCAGCAGGCCCGGATCCCGTTCGCCCCGCCGGTAAGCGTTGATCAAAATAACCCGGGCCGCCACCGGATGCCCCGCCAGGGTCAGGGCGTCACCCTTGAGACGCCCGACCTCGGCCTCCGTCGCTGACCGCACCACCGGAGCGGCCGGGAAAGCAATCTTCTGCCCCTTGCCGGGCCTTATTCCGTCGAACTGGGCGCGGGTAAATTCGATGTGGGTTCGGAGCGCCTGCTGCATCCCGGCGTAGCCTATCTTGAAACAGTCCTTGAACAGCTCCTCACTGGGTGGCTCCCGCTCCCAACGCGCCAGAAAGGAGGCAAAGGCCTTCTTGTGCCGGCCAAAGTCCCCGTAAAGACCCCAGTGCACAAACGCGTAGCACTGTTTCGCCCAAACGCTGTTGAGCGGATTTTGCGCGGTGGCCGAGTCACTGGCCACGGCGAACATCTCGGCCATCGGCAGCAGCGCAACCCGGGCCAGGGCCGCGTTGAAGTCCCGGTCCTCGGCCGGCTGCCTCGCGCCGGCGCGGCCCACGCCCGGATCCGAAACCTCGTTGGGATTTTCGACCCGGCCGACGGAAATCTCCGTCTCGGTGATCCGCATGTTCATGCACAGTTGGGCCAGGCCCTCGGCGAGCCACGCGGGCGGCGGCGTTGGCCGCCCGGCGAGCAGGTAACGGAGGTATTCGCGTTTGAGTTGCTGAAACGCGTCGACGGCGACGCCCGGATCGGGTCCGGACTCGGCGGATGCCCCGGCGGGATCGAGGTCGCCGGGCGCGACAGCCGCGGCGGCCGGCGCGCCTGGCAGATTCTCCACGCTCACGAGATTCAGGGTCTTGGTCTGAAAATCGAGGACGAGGGTCGCCTGCTCGCGGGTGCGCACATGGAAGCTGGTCGTGGCGCGTTCGCCCTGCTGCAACGCCGCCGGCAGGAACTCCTCGAATTTTTCCTTCCGCCCGCAGATGATCAGCGACACACCGGCGGTCCCCGTCGGCCGCATGCCGGGCCAGAGGAGATTGAGGGCCTGGCCGAAGCGTTGGAAATCATGCAGGAGCCGCCGGGTGGCCGCCGCCGAGGCGTTGGACAGGACCTCGAAGCCCTCGATGCGGGCGTAGAACCATTCCTCCGGAGGGGGCAGCTCACGCCCGGCGGTCACCGTGTATTTCGGCAGGTCGATCGGCGGCCGCTCCGCCCATTCTTGGGCACCCACCGGGCTTGCCAGAACCAACCCAAGCCCAACCACCAGCAATCCGGAAGGACGGCGCAGGGGTTTGACAGGCATGGCGGGATTCAAATGAAATTTCTTTCCGACACAATCCGTGAACGAAGCGCGGCCGCGGCGGTCAGATTTCCGATCCGGGGCGCTTAACCACCCCGATGCCCGGCCGGTTCGTAGGCGTGATCTTGCCGTCCACCATCGTCGCCCCGTCAAAGCAGTCGTTCTTGATCAGCATGGCCCCGTCGAGGTCCACCCAGTCAACCAGGGGAGAAATCTGCGCGGCGGCGGAGATGGCGCACGAGGTCTCGGTCATGCAGCCGAGCATCACCTTGAGGCCGAGCTCCCGGGCTCGGGCGATCATCCGCCGCGCCTCGCGCAGGCCGGTGCACTTCATGAGCTTGATGTTGATGCCGTCGAACACGCCCTGCGCCCGCGCGACGTCGGCCAGGCGCTGCACGCTTTCATCGGCGATGAGCGGCAGCGGGCTGCGGTCGCGCAGCCAGGCGGTGTCATCCACCTGTGCCCTGGGCATCGGCTGCTCGATGAAGACGACCCCGCGGCCGGCGAGCCACTCGATCATGCGCAACGCTTCCTCGCGGTCTTTCCAGCCTTGGTTGGCATCGACGGTGATCGGCTTGTCCGTGACCTCGCGGATGGTTTCGATCAGTTCGCGGTCGCCGTCCGCCCCGCGCCCGAGCTTCACCTTAAGGATCCGGTAGGGCGCCGCCTCGATCGTTTTCTGCCGGACAATTTCCGGAGTATCGATCCCGATGGTAAACGAGGTCACGGGCGTCTTCGCCGGGTCGAGACCCCACAGCCGGTGCAAGGGCGTGCCCTGCTTTTTCCCGAACCAGTCGTGCAGTGCGATGTCGACCGCCGTCTTGGCCGCCGGGTTGCCCGGCGCGAGGGCATCGATGGCGGGGATGATTGCGTCCAGCTGCGCGGGATCAGGGTAGGCACCGGGTTCGATCCGGCGGAGAAAAGCGGCCGCGGATTCCTGCGATTCGCCGAGGTAGGGTGGCATGGCGGCCTCGCCATAGCCGATGATCCCGTCCTGCTCGATTTCGACCAGCATGGCCGGGGTGGACGTGCGGGTGTTCGAGGCCACGCCGAAGGCATGCCTCAGTTCGAGGGTGTGGGGATGGAAACGGAGTTGCATGCGCTCGACGGTTCCAGCCGGGCAGACGACCGCCGCCGGGTCAGACCGGGAGCTGCGGGCGGGTCTTCTCCGGCCAGTCGATGTGGAAGAACTTGCCGCGAGGCTGGTCGACCCGCTCGTAGGTGTGGGCACCAAAGTAGTCGCGCTGCGCCTGGAGCAGGTTGGCCGGCAGACGGGCCGAGCGGTAGCTGTCGTAGTAGGCGAGGGCGGAGCTGAACGTCGGGGCGGCCACGCCGCACTCGGCGGCGAGCGAGACCACCTTGCGCCAGTTGGCCTGGGCCTTCTTCACCGTCTTGTTGAAATATGGGTCGAGAAGCAGGTTCGCGAGGCCGGGGTTGCGCGCATAGGCCTCGGTGATCTTCTGCAGGAAGGCGGCGCGGATGATGCAGCCGCCGCGCCAGATCTGGGCGATCTCACCAAAGCTGAGCTTCCAGTTGTATTCCTTCTGCGCGGTGCGCATGAGCTGGAAGCCCTGGGCGTAGGAGCAGATCTTGGAGCAGTAGAGCGCGTCATGGATGGCCTGCACAAGGGCCTTCTTCGCCCCGCGGTATTTCTTGCCCGGACCCTTGAGGATCTTCGAGGCGGCGACCCGCTCGTCCTTGATGGCGGAGATGCAGCGGGCGAAGACGGACTCGGCGATGGTCGGCGCCGGCACGCCCATGTCGAGCGCGTTGGTCGAGGTCCACTTGCCCGTGCCTTTCTGGCCGGCGGTGTCGAGGACGACATCCACGAAGGCTTTCTTGGAGGCCGGATCCTTCTGCTTGAGGATGTCGGCGGTGATCTCGATCAGGAAGCTGTCGAGCGCGCCGGTGTTCCACTCGCTGAAGATCGCGCCCATCTCGGCCGCCTTGAGGCCGAGCAGACCCTGCATCAGGGCGTAGGCCTCGCAGATCATCTGCATGTCGCCATACTCGATGCCGTTGTGGACCATCTTGACGTAGTGGCCGGCGCCGTTCTCGCCGATGTAGGTCGCGCAGGGCACACCGCCCACGATGGGCTGGCCGGGTACGGCGCCGGTGAGGGGCTTGCCGGTCTTCGCGTCGACCTTGGCGGCGATGGCGTTCCAGACCGGGGCGAGTTCCTTGTACGCGGAGGCATCGCCGCCGGGCATGAGGGCCGGGCCGAAGCGCGCTCCTTCCTCGCCGCCGGACACGCCGGAGCCGATGAAGCGGAGGCCTTTCCCCTTCAGGGCCTTTTCGCGGCGGATCGTGTCGGTCCAGAGGGCGTTGCCCCCGTCGATGATGATGTCGCCGGGCTCAAAGAGGGCGGCGAGGCCGTCGATGACGGCGTCGGTGGCCTTGCCTGCCTGCACGAGGATGACCGCCTTGCGCGGCCGGGAGAGGGAAGCGACAAACTCCTCGAGGGTCTTGGTGCTGACGAGCCCGCCGGGGGTGGAGGGATTCTCGGCCACGAACTTGTCGGTCTTCTCCGTGGTCCGGTTGTAGACCGAGATGCGAAAGCCGTGGTCGGCGATGTTGAGGGCAAGGTTTTGACCCATCACAGCTAGACCGATGAGTCCGATGTCAGAATGCGTTTTGGCCATTGGACCCACAGGCTTAGCGGCCGGTCCCGGCTGACGCCAACCTGTTTTACCAGCCGGGTGTGTAATAACCCCGCCTGATGGCCAAAATCAGGGTCGGGGACTGGTCTGCTGCTTGTTGCTGTAGGCGCCGGCTGACGGGAAGAACGGCGCGATGCGGTCGACCAGCGGGGTGAGGAACTTGGGTTCGTTGCGATTATAAACCCACGAAAAGAAAACCACGGTTCCGACCACGAACACGATGACCCCGGCGATGATCTTGTTCATTTTCATCACCCGGCGGAACACCAAGATTGCCACGATGAACCCACCCACGGCGACACCGATCTTAAGCCAGACATCCGGCGGCAAGGTCTTCATTTTCTCCAACGCGGAGAGCGCGAGCAATAGCATGGCCAAGGGGTTAGCCTTAAACTCCGGGGACACGAGTCATTTTTACCCATGATCCGGCTTTAACGCCGCTTTCACCGCCCTCAGGAGTAGCGGCCGGCGATGCCGAAATAGTTGAGCAGCCAGGCCTCCCGCCAGATGCGGAAGCGGCCCTCGGGCGTGATCTTGCCGTATTCCTCGCGCTCGGCCGGCGGGAGCAGATAGCCCAGCTCGGTGTTGATCAGCTCCATCTGCTGCTGCTGCTGGTTGATATCGTCGATCGGGCTGGTTTCCCAGATGACCGGGCTCTCGCTGGAGCGCGCCAGCCGGCCCTGGTGCCGGGCGACCAGCACGGCCAGGTTGCGCCGCCAGGGACTCCGCTCGACGTGCCAGCTCTCCGGATAGAAGCCGCCAAAGGGAATGTAGAGATTGTCCGTGACGTAGCGCCGCGCTCCGGTGGTCAGGGTCGCCAGGCTGTAGCAGACGGTGATCGCCCCGCTTTCCTGCGGCACGAAGAGCACATGCAGGCGGTGCAGCTGGTCGTGGCTGTGGTAGACGGAGGTGCGCAGCCAGATGCCGCCGCCGATCTCGGCCTTGAGCGCCTGCACGGGCGCAAACCGGTGGTCGCGCAACCAATCGCGCACCTTCAGCAGCCGGCGCTGCGTCGGCCACTCGTCGCCCCCGCTGTTGACGACGTAGCGGGGAAAGAGCGGCAGCGGGCTCAGGCTGATGGCGCTGACCTTGAGCCAGTTGAAGCCCGACTCGAGGAGGAACCAGAGCAGGAAAACCAAAAAGGCGACCACCCAGAACGGCCGGTCCACCAGCACAAACTGCTCGTTGGTCTCCGCGGCGAACAGCGCGAAGAGGATCCAGCGCAGCCAGCGGATCGGGATCGCGAGGATGGGGGAGGCGACGCGCAGGTTGATGTAGAACAACAGCAACAGCAGCGCGACCGCCGGGGCGAGCAACAGGGAGAGCGTCTCCGGCATGGTCAGGAGGTGGCGCGCGTTGACCTCAACGCGCTGGACCACGCTTGCCTCCGGCGCAGCGTCTTGGAGTCAAGCCGCTCCACCTTGGGCTTCATGCTTAAACCTCAGCTCAGCCGCACGGGCATGATGACGCAGACGAAGCTCTCGAGCGTCTTGAACACGCCGGGGCTGACCTCGTCCTTCAGCTCGAAGAACACCTCATCCTTCGTGAGCGCGCGGAGCGGATCCATGACAAACTGGGGGTTGAACGCGACCTGCAGGTCGGGGCCGCTGTAGGAGATGGCCATCGACTCGTGCGACTCGCCGAAGTCGGGCGACGAGGCGGTGATCTCGAGCAGGTTGGCGGTCAGCTTGATCTTGACCGAGTTTGATTTCTCGGAGGTCACCAGCGCGGCGCGGTGCACGCATTGGAGGAAGAGTTCGCGCTCGAGCTTGATGCGCTGGTGCGTCTCCTTCGGGATGACCTGCTGGTAGTTCGGGTAGTTGCCCTCAACGACCTTGGAGAAGAGATAGATGCTGTCGGTGAGGCCGCTGGAGTCCTTGCCGGTCTCGATCTGGAAGGCGGCACGGCGCTCGTTGAAGGCGACCTGGAGCTTCTCCCCCTTGCCGAGGAGCCGGAGTAGTTCCGCCACGGTCTTGGCCGGCAGGATGATGGCGCCGGTGTTGCTGGCGGGCACGGGCATTTCCTTGCTGACGAGCGCGAGGCGGCGGCCGTCGGTGGCGACGAGCGCGAGCTTGCCATCCTTGAAGTTGAAATAGACGCCGTTGAGGATGTAGCGCGTCTCGTCGGTGGACTGGGCGTAGGAGACGTTGCTCAGCATCGTGGCAAGCTCGCCCTGTTCCAGGGTGAAGCTCTTGTCTTCCCCCGTGTCCGGCAGCTTGGGGAATTCGTCGGCGCCGAGGCCCATGATGCGGAAGTTCGATCCGCCCGAGGCGATCTTGACCTGGTGGGTGGCGGTGGAATCGAAGGCCACGTCGACATTGGGCAGTTCGCGCACGATGGTCGCAAGGCGCTTGACGGGGAGGGTGACGGCGCCGCCTTCCTTGACCTCGGCCTTGATGCGGCAACGGATGCCGAGATCGAGGTTGGTGGTCGTCAGGGAGATGCCGTCCTTGTCCGCCTCGATCAGCACGTTGCTGAGGATGGGCATGGCGGCCTTGGAACCGACGACATTGAGGACCTGGGCCAGGCCGTTGCTAAAGTGGTCGCGGTTGATCTTGAATTTCATTCGGCGGGGGCGGTGTTGGTGGGATAACTAACAAAGGATGATTAGAAATAGATACAATAATGAAAAGTATCCGTATTATTATGGGGGACGATTATGCCGATAACCCCTGCTTTCCCGAGTGAAACCGGGCCGGCCGGGCGGTGTGAACCCGGTCTGAACAACCCCGAATAACCGGCCGGTTGTTCACAACGGGAAGTTATTCGGAATCTTCCTGCTTCATCTTCACAACCTTCCGGCGTAGGGCGCGCATCTGCGCGTGGCGGACTCCGCGCTGGTAATGGGCGAAGAGGCCGTAGAAAATATAGGCCAGGAAGAGGAAGAAAAAGGCGACCTCGCGCAGCCGCCAGACCAGCGCGACGATGATGAGGATGCCGACAAACGACCGGAAACGGGTCTTTGTCTCCCAATTGACCTGCTTGAAGCTGGGATAGCGGACGGTGCTGACCATCAGGAACGACACCAGCATCAGGATCAGCGGCAGGGCCAGGGTCAGCTGGCGGAGCTCGCGGGCGTTGGCCGCCATGTTGAGCAACAGGAGCACCAGGGTGGCCACCGTGCCGGCCGCCGCGGGGATCGGCAGGCCCATGAAGTCCTTGCTGGATTCCGACTCCGCCCGGTGCAGCAGAGGGTTGGTGATGACGTTGAACCGCGCCAGGCGCACCGCCCCGCACAACAGGTAGATGAAGGCGATGAACCAGCCGAACTCGCGGAACCACTGGTATTCCTCCCGGGGGGCGAGGATGAGGAAAAAGACCATCAGCGCCGGCGCCACGCCGAAAGACACGACATCGGCCAGCGAATCAAACTCCGCCCCGAACAGCGACGTGCGTCCGCCCATGCGCGCCAGCCGACCGTCGAGCGAGTCGAACACCACGGCCATGAGGATCAGCCACACCGCCTGGGTGTAGAGCGCGATCCAGGACAGGTGCGGGTGGAGTGAGGCGTATTCGCCGCCGTCCGTGATCAGCCGCGCCTGGATGCACTTGATCACCGCCACGAAGCCGCAAAACAGGTTGCCGGCCGTCATCAGGTTCGGCAGGAAATAAATCCGGCTTGCCTGGGTGACGTTGTAGGGGTTGTCCCGCTGCTCGAGGTCGGACATGCGGCTTACTTGGTGAGGCTCTCGAGGTATTTCCAGAACTTGGAGTCCTGCTCGAACAGCTGCTTTTCGCTGACCGGCAGTTTCATCCGGAACAGCGCGTCCTCCAGGGAGGACTTGTGCAGGATGTAATGGGTGTGCAGGGTCTCGTTTTGCACCTCAAAGTAGAACCGGAAATCCCCGGCCCGCAGCCGGTAGAAGACCTTGCCGCCCCGGTTGAACCTGCCTAGGGGCTCGCGCGGGTGGGTGAGGTCGGCGGGCCGGATCTTGCTGATCGGATCGATCGCCTCGAGCTGGGCCAGCTTGTCCAGCCGGTTCAGCTCACGCATGCTTTGGTCGGAAAAGGTTACCTGGTACATGGAGGGAATGCCTGTGCCCCGTAACCCTTGAGGTAGAGTCGCGTCTTGTCTAGGCAACATCACGAACCCAACCTCCCTGCCATGGAAGCCCGCTGCCTGACCCTCTGCCTTTTCACCTCGACCCTGGGGGTGGCCTCCGCCCTGGCCCAGACCGAGGCGGCCAAGCCCGACCCCTCGGGCCAGATGGCGAAACGGCGGCAGGAAATGCTCAAACGCTTCGACTTGAACGAGGACGGCAAGCTCGACGAGGCTGAAAAGGCCGCCATGAAGGAGGCGCGGAAAAAGCAGCCGGCGGCACCCCGCGGCACGGCCGAAATCGGGAGCATGGGCACCGGCGGTGAGCCGGGCATGGGTAACCGCGCCGGCGAGCCTCGTGGCGATCGCTTTCTCAAGGAGATGTTGAAGCGCTTCGACAAGGACGGGGACGGCAAGCTCGACGAGGCCGAACTGGCCGAGGCGATGAAGGCCCGCGCCGAGTTCGGGCAGAACCGCGGGGCGGGGGCCGGCGGCCCGGGCGCCCAGGGGCGCGGGCAGATGATGAAGATGTTCGACAAGAACGGCGATGGCCAGCTCGACAACGAGGAACGCGCCGCCGCCGCCAAGTTCCGCGACGAACAGATCAAGCGTTTTGACCGCAACGGCGATGGCCAGCTGGACCAGGAAGAACGCGCCGAGGCGATGCAGGCCTATCTGGCCGACCATCCCGAGATGGCTCCCCCGGGCCGCTGAGCCGGCGGCCACCCCGCATCTTTGTTGCACGGTCGGGGCCGCGCGGTAGAAACGCGCCATCCCCATGTCCGTCACCCTAACCGATATCCGCGCCGCGCGTCGGCGCATCGCCGGCGGTGTCATCGTCTCACCCTGTCCTGCCTCCATCCCGCTGTCCGAGATCACCGGCGCGCGGGTTTACTGCAAACTCGACAACTTCCAGCGCACGGGCTCGTTCAAGGAGCGCGGCGCCCGCAACGCCCTGCTCCAGCTCGATGCCGCGCAGAAGAAAAAAGGCGTCATCGCCGCCTCCGCCGGCAACCACGCGCTCGGCCTCGCCTATCACGGCCGCCTGCTCCACATCCCCGTCACGGTGGTGATGCCGGACTACGCGCCGCTCATCAAGGTCAGCACCTGCAAGCGGCTGGGCGCTCGTGTCATCATCGCCGGCCGCGACTTTGCCGAGGCCCGCGCCCGCGCCGACACGCTCGGCGATGAAGAGGGCCTGGCCTACATCCACGGGTTTGACGACCCCGCCATCATCGCCGGGCAGGGCACGATGGCCCTGGAAATCCTGGAGCAGGTGCGCGACGCCGATGCGATCGTGTGCCCGATCGGCGGCGCCGGCCTGATCGCCGGCCTCGCCATTGCTGCCAAGGCGCTCAAGCCGCGCCTCAAGATCATCGGCGTCGAGTCCATGGCCACCTCCAGCTTCACCGCTGCGCTCAAGGCCGGCCGGCCCGTCACCATCCCCCGCCGCGCCACGCTCGCCGACGGCCTCGCGGTCCTCCGGGTCGGCGCCACCGCTTTTGCCCTCGCGCGCAGCCGCGTGGACGAGGTGGTCCGCGTCTCCGAGGACTGGATCGCCCTCGCCATTTTGCGCATGGTCGAGCTGGAGAAGACGGTGGTGGAGGGCGCGGCGGCCGCGCCACTCGCCGCCATGATGGCCGGGCTGCTGCCCGGCCTGGAGGGCAAGAAGGTCGTGCTCACCATCTGCGGCGGCAACATCGACCCCGCGATCCTCAGCCGCGTCATTGAAAAGGGCCTCGTGCACGACGGCCGCCTCACGCGCTTTACCGCCGTCATCAGCGACCGGCCGGGCGGACTGGCGGAACTCACCCGGGTCGTCGCCGACTGCGGCGCCAGCATCAAGGACATCGAGCACGACCGCGCCTTCAGCGGCCCCGACGTTTCCGCGGTCAACGCCGTGTGCACGGTCGAGACGCGCGACCACGCCCACATCCGCGAACTCCATCGCGCGCTGCGCAAGCACGGCTTCCCTATCTTGGTCGCCAAGTAGGACCGGCTGCCGCGGGAAGAGACGCGATCAGGTTCTGACCTGATGGGTGGACGTCGTGCCAGCCACGATCTTGGTCAGTGGTTCCGCCGGCGCAGCGACCGGGGCCGGGTGGAAGAAGGCCAGGAGCACGGCGGCGATGAGGGTGACAGCGAGGTATTTGAAGCAGGGATCGTTTTTCATGAGGGAGCGGATGGTTACAGGCCAAGACGGAGGGCCCCGCCGGCGGTTTCCGGGCTGGCTGGAATTTGGCGGCCAATAATTTTGGGGCGGTTGTAACCAGCGCCGGCGCGGTGCGTCGGGCCCCGCGGGCTAAAAACCAACTGGAGCGGAATATTTTTCCGTAGCCGTGCCACCTCAACTGGCAGCGCGATTGTTTAAACCGCCCTAGATCCAGTCCGGCCTCGCCACCGTGCGCTCCCCGCCGGCGCTGCCGGTGTTCACCGTCGTGGCAGGTTCGAACAGCAAAATGCTGCACTCCGCGTCGGCCACCGGCCGGTGTTCGACGCCGCGCGGCACGACGAGCAGGTCTCCTTCGCGCAGCTCCACCGTCCGGTCGCGAAACTCCATCGAGAAAGAGCCCCGCACGACGAGAAAAAGTTCGTCCTCGTGCGCATGCTGGTGCCACACGAATTCACCCCGGATCTTCACCAGCTTCACGTGCTGGCCATTGAGCTCCGCGATGACCTTGGGCGACCAGTGGCCGGAGAAGAGCGCCAGTTTTTCAGTGAGGTTGATCTTCGGCATAGCGGGGTCAGCCGGTCTGGTCGTCTGGTTTGCGCCCATTGAGGGCGAGCACGGCCGGCACGCTGCAGGCCAGGCTGCCGAACAGGGAGAGCAGGATAAACCCGAAGGCCGAAGGCCGCTTCAGGCCCGCTTTCCGGACGAGCCAGGCGAAGAGGAACATCAGAAAAAATGCCTCGAGGATGAAGACCAGGGAGAGGGGATTGGTGAGCGCGGCCCGCAGCAGCCCCGGTGCGGTGAAAAGGAACCAGAGAAAAACCCCGTTCGGCACGAGAAAGCCAAGAACCGCCAGCACCACGAGAAACCGCACTTCGCCGGGAGTAAAAGAAAACGGATTCATGGGGCGGCATTAAGAACCCCGGGAGAGAAAAAGCAAACCTGCGGCCCGGTCGCGCCGGAGCCTGGCCCTCCCTGCTCACAATCCCGCCCGGGCATCCTGCGGATACGTGCTTAAGGCACGACGATCTCTTCCTGCAGATTCTCGGCCCAGTCCACCACCAGCGCGATCTCCGCCGGAGTGAGCCGGGCCTCGGGGTGCAGCCAGGTGTAAGCCTTGAGCGGCATGTGGCGCTGTTCCACCTCGTCGACAATCTCGCCGGCCTTGGTCTTGGCGCGTTTCGCCGGGTAGGCCGAGAATTCAGAAAAGTTGAGGTGCCGCTTGCCGTCGTTCACGTGCGAGTTCAGCCACCAGCCGACCGGCTGCACGGCGGCATACCAGGGGTAGTGGGTGTTGTTCGAATGGCAGTCGTAGCAGGCCCGCTGGAGGATCTGCGCCACGTTTGCCGGCACGGGATACTTGGCCGCGATGTCATTCGGGCCGACGGCGACGGTTTGGTTCCGGGCCGGCGGCACCAACTGGATGGCGATCAGGCCAACCAGGATCACGATGCCCGCCAGCTGCAGTTTTCTTTTCAGGGTCATAAGTCAGGTGGTCGTGGCGGTGGTCAGCAAGGCGGCGATGCCGGCCGGCAGATCGAGACCGAGCGCAGCCTGATGGGCCGGTGGACTCATTTTCTGCCACGTCTTGCGGAGAATATTGACGAACTTGGCCTCCGGGTAGTCGGCATGTTGCGCGGCAAAATCCGCGATCTCGTTTTCCAGAAAAACGAGACACGCGGCATCCTCGAGCGCCTGCGTGCCAGGGTTGGTCTTGCGCGCGGCTTTCGCGACCCAGGTGGCGGCTTCGTCCGCCTCGGCGGGCGACACGCCGCCCTGCAGCAGGAGCTCCTTGGCGCGCGCGGCCTGCTTCACGTAGAGCGACTGCCGCCACTGGAGGTAGCCGGCCTTGCCCTCGGGAAAGGTCGTGCGGGGCACGCTCCAGCGTTCAAGGTGCTGGCAGCGCGCGGCGAGGCGGAGCAGCGGGGTGGCCGCGGGCACGAGACGCCCAACCCAGGCCTCCAGCCGGTCGGCGTAAACGAGTTCGGCGGCGTGGCCGTCCGGCGCGCGCTTCGGGTCGGCGGCGTGCGCGGCATCGATCAATCGGCGTGCCTGGGTATGAGGATCCATCCCGGGCGAGGATGACCGGCGCGCCCGGCGTGGCAAGCCACGGGCGAAATTGGCCAAGATCGGCGCGACCGGGCGGTTGCTCTGCTCGCAAGGCCCGGCCGCCGGAGCAATCGCGTCTGGAAAAACGCCGGAGGAACTGGTCCGGCAGGCGCTGGCGGAACGTCGACGGGTCGAGTTCCACCATCACGGACACGCGCGCCGGGTGGAGCCGCACGCTCTCGGCCGCATCACGGAAGGCCGGTCCGCCCTGCTCGGCTGGCAGGTCTCGGGCGGCAGTGCCAGCGAACCTCCACCCGGCTGGCGGACCTTGGTGCTGGGCGAGATCGAGTCCCTGGAAATACTCCGCGCTGGCTTCAGCCCCCGGCAGGACTACCAGCCCGCGTCCGCGCAGCTGAAGCCGATCGAGGCGGAAGTGGCGCAGCCTTTGCCGGCCAAATGACCGCGTCTGCGCGGTTTCAGTTCAGATCCTTGTCCTTCCAGTATTTCGTGCCCTGCAGCGTGGCTTGGAGCGCGAGGCCGTTCTTGGTGAACTGGTAGAGTTCGACACCCTCGGTGAGGTTGCCGGCCCCGGCCAGCTGGGCGCCCTTGTTGTCCGATTTCGCCGAGGCATCCGCCTGGCCGCTCAGGTCCCAGCCCTTGGCGATGAAATTATCCAGCTTGGCCTGGTCATGGAAGATGAAGACCCCGCGAAAATCCTTCACGCCGAGCCCAAGGCCGATGCCGGCGGAGCCCATCTTCATGAAGGTCTCGCGGCCCTTGCGATCCACCACGAGGCCCTTGCCGCCAGCGAAGCTGGCAAAGACCAGGTTCACCCCGACGTTGGAAAAGGCCGCGTAGCCGGCGGCCTGCTTGATCCGTGCCTTGAGCTCGGGCTTCTCCTTGTAGAGGTCGGCCAGCACGGCATCGCGCATCTGCCGGATGTCCGCCCGCCGCGCGGCGGGCGTGCCTTTGGCGTGGGCAACGGGAACCAGCAGGACCCCGGCGAGAAAAAAGGCCGCGAAGCCAATGAAACAGCGGGTATTTTTCATGATGCAACCTTGGCCGGTAGTCCGGCCTGGTGCAAAAGCATACTGCTGATCCGGGGTGAACAGGTGGTAAAATCCGCGACCATACGGACCGAAACACCCCGGTCTTGTCGGGCCGGCGCTCGCCGCCGGGCCAGGCGGCGGTGGGCCGACAAGCGGCGACCTTCCACCCCGAGCGCCGGGGTCCGGATCAGCCTAAAATCTCCTTCAGGCTCTCCAGGTCGAGCACGCGGGCGAGGCTTTCTTCCTGCACGACGGCGGCGGCGAGGGCGGCCTTCTCGCGCTGCAGCGCACGGATCTTCTGCTCGACCGTGTTCTCGGCGATCAGCCGGTAGGCCATCACCGGACGGGTCTGGCCGATGCGGTGCGTCCGGTCGATGGCCTGGGCCTCCGCGGCCGGATTCCACCACGGGTCGTAGAGAAACACATAACTTGCCGCCGTGAGGTTCAGGCCAAAGCCGGCGGCCTTGAGCGAGAGCAGGAAAACCGTCTTCGTGTGGTCCGTTTGGAACTGCTCGACGAGTTCGGCGCGGTTCTCCGTCGCACCGGTCAGGATCAGGTGCCCGATGCCCGCGGCGGCCAGGCGGGAGCGGATGATCTCCAGCATCCCGGTGAACTGGCTGAACACGAGCACCTGGTGACCCTCGTCGGCGAGTTCCTCGATGCGCTCCAGCAGGGCGTCGAGCTTGGCGCTCGGCACGGTGGCGTGCGCGGGGTCGATGAGGGCCGGATGGCAGCAGATCTGGCGCAGTCGGAGCAGGCTCGCGAGCACGTGGAAGCGCACCGCCCCCAGTTCGCCGGGCGTGCGCACGCCGAGCAGGTGCGCGCGGGCGCGCTTGAGCTCGGCGTCGTAGAGCCGCCGCTGCACCCCTTCGAGGTCGACGATGATGTCGTCCTCGGTGCGCGTCGGCAGGTCGGGCGCGGCCTGCGCCTTCGTGCGGCGCAGCAGGAAGTGCTGCACGCGCCGGTGCAGCAGGAGGTGCGCGGCGGGATCAGCGTCCGGGTAGCGCCGGCGGAAGCCGGCCTGATCGCCAAGCAGCCCGGGCTGGGCAAAGGCGAACAGGCTCCACAGATCCGTGAGCCGGTTCTCGATCGGCGTGCCGGTCAGCACGAGCCGGTGGCGCGTGCGCAGGGCGCGGGACACGATGGCGACCTGGCTGCCGGGATTCTTGATGAACTGGCCTTCGTCGAGCACGACGGCGTCCCACATCGCGTTGCGGAAGGCTGCCGCGTGCAGGCGCAGTTGCGTGTAGTTGGCGACGAGCAGGCGCGGCGCCTTGCTCCCGGTGCCGGCGATCGCGTCCGTCACGGCCTGCGGGTTCACCGGGGCGAACGCGACGACTTCCAGGCCGGGTGCGAAGCGCGCGGTCTCGGTTTGCCAGCCGTGCGTGACGCTCTTCGGGCAGACCACCAGCACTTTGAACGGCGGCCGGTCCGCCGGATGCGTCTCCACGAGATGCAGCAGCCAGGCGAGCGTCTGGACGGTCTTGCCGAGGCCCATATCGTCGGCGAGCACACCGCCGAGGCCGTGGCGGGACAGGTGGGCGAGGAAATGGAAACCGTCGCGCTGATAAGGACGCAGCGCCGCGCGCAGGCCGGCCGGCAAGGCGGGCGGCGGCAGGGCGGCCAGCCGGGCCGACCGCTCCCGCAACTGCTGGACGAGCACGGAGTCGCTGGCCACGAAGGGATCAATCTCGGCGGCGAGTTGCAGCGCGTGCAGCCGGTGATGGCGGGTGCGGCCCGTGGTGAGCACGTCCTCGGTGCTCAGGCCCAGGCGCTCGAGCGCGCTGGCGGCGGCCGGGTCCATCGCGAAGTCCGGATCGAGCCGGCGCCAGCCGCGTTTGGGCAGGCTGACCCATTTGCCGCCGGATTTCAGCAGCAGGGCGATCTCCGCAGGCGTGAGGGTCGTATCCTCGACAGCGATGCCGACCGACAGGTCGAACCAGTCCTGGTCGGTGTCACCGGCTGCGGCCACCGAGACACTCAAGCGCCCGCGCAGGGGCGCGCCGAGCAGGGACGCGAGCTCCGGAGAAACGTCGAGCGCGACGTCGTCGGGCAGGCCGTCGTGCCAGGCGATGAATTCATCGGGAAAGTCGTGGGTGATGCTGCGGGTCCACGCCCCGGCCCAACCGTCCCAGATCAGACGGAACGAGGCGAAGGTCTCGCTGATGGCGCGAGCGGCCGTGAGGTCAAACTCGAGCACGGGCTCGCCGGGGCTGCGCGGTGGCGGGGCGCTGCCCGGGCTCCATTGCCAGCCCGCGATCTCGGTCCAGCGTTGTTCGCAGGGGGGATTTTCGGCGCGGGCGATCAATTCCATCTGGAAGTCGCGCTCGTTATCCTCGTAGGCCGGGGTCAGCCAGCAGCGCAGGTGCGGGCGCAGCACGACGGTGCGAACTTCCGCGGAGAGCCCGGCGGGCAGGCGGATGCCGGCAGCGCGCAGGCGCGGCAGCAGGCGGGCGTCATTCAAGGCGGCGGCGGGAAGATGGGCCGAAGGTGGCGGCGGCGGGCCGCGCCAGATGACGCCGTCGAAAAGGTAGAGTGGTTCCGGTCGCGGCACGATCAGGCGGGCCCCGGTGGCGGGACGGCCGTCGGGCGTGACCAGCTGGAGGTCGAGCCGGTCAGCCTTGCCCGGCGAGGGATTGGCTTGGAGCGCGAGTGGCTCTGGCTGCACCGCCAAGGGATTGCCATCGGGCAGGACAAGGGCGGCGCGCGCCGCGGTCGTGCGCAGCAGGCCGACCACCGTGCCTTCCGGCAACGGACGTTTCGGGGTGAGCACGTGCGGATCGATGCGACACTCGGCGGCGAAGGCGGACCCAAGCGCGGCGTCAGCCAGCAACAAATGTTCGAAGTCGGCGGGCCGTGCGGCGGCCAGGTCGGCGAGCTGGCGCTTGCTGGGCGCGCGCCAGCGGGACTCGGCCGCCGTGCGCACCTCGATGAACCACTGGCCGGACGCGTCCAGGCGGACGCGCAGGCCGGCGAGGACCGCCAACGGACCCGGGACCTCGGTTGGCCGGCGTTCACCCACCGCCGGCAGTGCGCGCAACCAGGCGGCCAGATTGGGGGCGAGCGGGGTTTCGCCGGGAGCCGCGGCAGGAAGGGCGGCGGGCGCAGAGGCTGACCCGGGCCGGTCGGCGGGCAGGAGGGTTTGGCCCGACCGGCGGCCGTCGAGCTGGCCGGACTCCACGGCGGCGAGCCAGGCGAGGCTGGCGGCGTAGACGTGTTCGCAGCGGTCCAGCACGGGGCAACCACAGCGCGAGGTCCAGGCGCCGCGCGTGAAGAAGAGCGTGATCGGCAGCACCTCGCTGCCGCGGTCGACCTCGGCTTTCACCAGGTGGTCGGCCTCGGACCAGACCTCGCGGACGGATTTCTTGCGGTAATAGTCACCGCCGCGTTCGCGGGTGTCGGCGGGAAAGGTGCCCAGCCACTGGCGCAGCGCGGTGAGCGCTGGGGGCGTGCGGACGGCGCGCACGCTGGGCTGACGAGGATTGGCGGACATGGGCGAGGACGGGGCGCGCCGCGGGGGACGCGTCCACCTCACTCAATAAACCTGCTCTTCGAGCAAGGCAAACAGCTCGGTCTCGGTGATCCGGCGCTGCTTCATGCTGTCGCGCTCGCGGAGCGTGAAGGTGTCGCCGGGCTTCTCGATGGTCTCGAAGTCGATGGTCACGCACCAGGGGGTGCCGGCCTCGTCCTGGCGGCGGTAGCGTTTGCCGATGGCGCCGCCGTCGTCGTATTGCACGGCGTAGCGGCGCTGGAGCTTGGCGTGCAGCGCGCGGGCGCGGTTCGTCAGTGGCTCCTTGTTCTTGAGCAGGGGCAGCACGGCCACCTTGACCGGCGCGATGCGGGGCGAAAAGCGCAGCACGGTGCGTTGCTCCGTGTTGCCCTTCTCGTCGGTCACGTCCTCGACGGCGTAGCCGGCGCAGAGCACGGCGAGCAAGATGCGGTCGACGCCGACCGCGGGCTCGATGACGTGCGGGACGAATTTCTGCTTCGACGCCTCGTCGAACAGGTCCTGCGGCTTGCCGCTGGCGTTGGCGTGCTGGGTGAGGTCGTAGTTGCCGCGGGCGGCGATGCCCCACAGCTCCTGCACGCCGAACGGATACTTGAACATGATGTCCACCGTGCCGCGCGAGTAGAACGCGAGTTTCTCCTTCGGGTGGGTGTGGCGCGAGAGGTGAGTTTCCGGCAGGCCGATGCTCTTCAGCCAGGTCTCACACCAGGAGATCCACTGCTCGTGGCACTGGGCCCAGTCGGCGTCCTCGTGGATGAAATATTCCATCTCCATCTGCTCGAACTCGCGCGAGCGGAAGATGAAGTTGCGCGGGGTGATCTCGTTGCGGAACGACTTGCCGATCTGCGCGATGCCGAACGGCAGCTTCACGCGCGTGGTGTCGACGACGTTCTTGAAGTCCACGAACATGCCCTGCGCCGTCTCGGGCCGCAGGTAGGCGACGGACGAGGCGTCGGTCATCGCGCCGACGTTCGTCTGGAACATCATGTTGAAGGCGCGCGGGGCGGTCAGGCTGCCGGGCTCGCCGGTGGCGGGCGAGGGGATGAGCGGGATCTCGGCCTCGGTGGCCTCGGTGAAGTCCTTGGCCACGACGGGGGCCAGCGCGCCGACGATGGCCTTCTTGCGCTTGAAGGTTTCGGCGGCAGCCTGGAGGTCCTCGGCGGTCTTCTCGCTTTCGAGGGCGGAAACGTAGCCGACGGTCTTGCCGTCGACGACGACGGGCGACCAGAACAGTTGGTCGGCGCGATAGCGCTGCTTGCTCGCCTTGCAGTCCACCAGCGGGTCGCTGAACCCGGCGACGTGGCCGGACGCCTCCCAGACCTTGGGGTGCATGATGATGGAGGACTCGAGGCCGACGATATCGTCGCGCCGGCGGACCATGTCGTTCCACCAGCAGTCGCGGATGTTCTTCTTGAGCTCGGAGCCGAGCGGGCCGTAGTCAAAAAAGCCGTTGAGGCCCCCGTAGATTTCGGAGGACGGGTAGATGAAGCCGCGGCGCTTCGCGAGCGACACGATGGCTTCCATGAGATTGGCAGGTTCGGCGGTGGACATGATTGGAATGATCGCCCCCAACTGGATGTGGGGAGCAGCCGACGAGTGAAGGGAGACGTCCGGGCGCGGTCAAGGCCGCGAAAAAAATCAGCCTTTCGGTCGGACCGGCACCTGCACCTCGGAACGCTTGGCGAACCAGGGAGTGAAGGGGCCGTGCCAGTAAACCATATAGGCCGGCCCGGCTGGCTCCACCCCGGTTTGATCGGCCAGCCAGGTGAGCAATTCCGCGCGGACTTTCTCAAAATTTGCCTGCGAATAACTACCCCGGATCCCCCGGGCGGCAACCGGGCGCTCGGGCAGCCGGATGACCTCCACCCCGGTGCTGTTGCCCGCGACCTTGGCCAACTCTTCCGGGGTGACCCAGAAATACATGGCGGCATCATCAATCTGCGCCTCCACCGGCACGGACATCTTGATGTCATGGGTCGAGATATAGTTGAAAAGGGGCCGGAAAAGCCGGCCGCTTTCGGCAAAATAGTTTCCGGTCCCCGCGGCCTTGAGCAGGGTGCCGACCGGCAAGGTCTTCAGTTCGCTCACCCCGGGGGCAGTGGGTGGAAAGGCTTGTTCGGTGGCCATGGCGGGGAGGGAGAGGAGGAGGGTGGCAAGGGCAGCGTGGAGCTTCATCGGGTGTAGATGTTACGGCTGGGTCCGTCGGGGGGATGCCAGCAAGCGGGCAAGGCCGCCCGCCTTTCGACCGAAATGTGTCCGGGGACGGCACAATTCTCGCTTGCGGGACGGGGAGGGCGCGCAACGGTGGCGGCCATGAAAGCCTCGTTCACCGCCAAGGAATACCGCCAGCTCCTCGAACTCGTGCACCTGGGCATGTGGGCCGTCACCAGCTACCAGGGCGAGGACACCGCCGCGGCGAAACGCTACTTCGACCTCGACCAGAAACTCCTGGAGCAGGCGACCGCCGCCGGGTGCGCCGATCTGGTGGAGACCCATGCCGACGGTTTCCTGCAGCCGTCACCCAAGCTGTCGGAGGAGGACCGCCTGCGGGAGATACAGAATGATTTCCAGAACGACGTGTTCTGGCACGAACTGGTCGCGCGGCTGGCCGATCGCGACCAGGCGGGCGCCCAGGGCAAGGGCGGGCTGGAGACACCGGGCGTGGAACCGCCGCCGACCAACGACGAACGACTCAAGAAGATCGAGGACCGCTACTGGTCCGAATTCGAGAAAAACGACCTCGCCCATGTTGTCGTGCTGCGCGGCGGAAGAGGATAAATCAACCGTTGTTGGTGGCGGCCAACCCGGTATCTCCCCGGTTCTCGCGGCTCGAAACCGGGGCAAATCAATAGGCGATCTTCAGCTTCTTATAGATGAAGTGCATCAGCCAAGCCGGGCCGATGAGCAAAAAGACCACGTCCTTGAGGAAGGACGGCTTCTGGCCCTCGAGCTTGTGGCCGATGAACTGACCGATCCAAGCGAGGACAAAGAGAATCAGGCTGCTTTTCCAGACCGGGAAGGGGCAGAAGGCGGCCTGCAGTTCAACCAGGGCGGAGCAGAAGGCCACGAAGCCCAGCAGGCCGAAAGCCAGCGGCGCCGACAGCCGGAAATAGAAAATCATCGCCGCGATCAGCCCCGGGTGCACCCAGCGGAACCAGGGCAGGGGCCCGGCCAGCATGGCCGGCACCGGAATGGACCAGAGCAGCCCCACCACGGTGAAAAAAATGACCGGCACGCAGATCCAGTGGATGGTCTCGTTCGTGTGGTCCTGATGGCTTTCACCATACTCGGCGAACCACTGGTCGGCAGACTTCTTCGGCGTGGCCATGGGGTGACGGCGGGCAGGTTGCCCGCCTGCCCGCCCGGGCGCAAGCCTCCGGCGCTTGCCGGGCACAGAAACTCAGGTTTGCGGTCTGACCCGGGTAACCCACACTCCTCGCCCATGAATGTCGCCGCGCGCCTCGCCCTGCTCCTCCTCCTGCCCCTGGCGGCCGCGGCGGCCGAGCGCTCCCTCAAGATCGACCGCAGCCGCTCCTTTCTGGATGTGGATGTCGATGCGACCAAGAATTTCACCGCCCACCTCGACCGTTATGACGCCCGGCTGACCGTCGATGACACCGGCAAAATCAAGACCGCCGTCTTCACCTTCAAATTCGCCGATCTCAAGACGGGAGATACCGCGCGCGACGCCGACATGATCAAGTGGCTGGGCGGCGGCGACCCGGTCGGCCGTTTCGAGCTGGGCAACCTGGCCCTCACTCCGGATGGCCAGGGCCAGGCGTCCGGTCGGCTCAGCTTCCACCACTCCATCGACCGGGTGGAATTTCCCATCAATCTGACGACAGAGGGCGGGGAATACACGGTCACGGGCCAGACCACGATCGACTACCGCAACTGGAACCTGAAGGTCATCCGCCGGGCGTTTGTCTTCACGGTCTCGCCCCAGGTGAAGATCCGCTTCAAGCTCACCGGCGTGGTGGTGGACGAGCCGGCGAAATAGGCCGGGTGTCGGGCAGGGGTCGTTGCCCCCAACGGCCCTGAAACAAGGAAGCTAATGGGGGTAGGTCTGCCGCTGGCCGGCCGGCCGCGGCCCGGCGACCAGCGCCAGCCCGAGCATACATCACTTCGAGTGCCGCTTCTCCAGCACCGCGATCGCGTCGGCGAGCGACAGTTTTTTCACGCGCAGCAGCACGATGAGATGGTAGAGCAGGTCGGCGGCCTCGCCGGCTAATTCCTGCTTCCCGGCCCTGAGCGCCGCCAGCGCCGTTTCGACGCCCTCCTCGCCGACTTTCTGCGCGACGCGGGCGACACCTTCCTTGGCCAGCCGGACCGTGTAGCTCTGCTGGTCGCCGCTCTTGATGCGGGCGTTGATGGTCTGTTCCAGCTGCGCGAGAAAACCCACCCCGCGCGTTCCTTTCTGGCCGAAGCAGCTGACCGTGCCGCGATGGCACGTCGGGCCGTCGGGACGGGCGGTGACAAGCAGGGTGTCGTTGTCACAGTCCACCGCGACACCCACGAGGTGCAGGAAATTCCCTGAGGTCTCGCCCTTGACCCAGAGGCGCTGCTTGCTGCGGCTGAAGAACGTCACCTTCTTCGTGCGCAGGGTCTGCTTGAGGGCCGCGGCATCCATGTAGCCGAGCATGAGCACCTGCAGGGTGGCGGCGTCCTGCACGATGGCCGGCACCAGCCCGGCGTTTTTCTTCCAGTCTATTTTAGGGGATTTCATGATCGGATGGAGATGCCGTCGGCGATGAGTTGCTGCTTGAGGGCCGCGATCTTGATCGTGCCCCGGTGGAAAACCGACGCGGCGAGCGCGCCATCCACGCCGGCGAGCCGGAAGGCGTCGTGGAAGTGGGCCATGGTGCCCGCGCCGCCGGAGGCCACCAGCGGGATGGTCAGCACCGCGCGCACGAGCTTCAGCTGCGCGAGATCGTAACCCTGCCGCATGCCATCCTGGTTCATGCAGTTGAGCACCACCTCGCCGGCGCCGAGTCGCTGCGCCTCCCGCGCCCAGTCGAGGGTCCGCCAGCGCGTGGACTGGGTCTTGTTCGGGTCGCCGGTGTATTGTTTCACGAAGTAGTCGCCGGCCTCCTGCCGGCTGTCGATGCCGACCACGATGCACTGGGAACCAAATTCCGTGGCCAGCTCGGTGATGAGCGCGGGGTTTTCCAGCGCGGGGGAATTGATGGAAATCTTGTCCGCCCCGCCGTGGAGGATCTGCCGGGACCCCGCGAGCGAGCGGATGCCGCCGGCCACGCAAAAGGGAATGTCGAGCACCCGGGCGACGCGCGTCACCCAGTCGGTCGAAACCGTGCGGCCGTCGCTGCTGGCGGTGATGTCGTAGAACACCAGCTCGTCGGCCCCCTCGTCGCGGTAGCGCTGCGCCAGCTCGATGATGTCGCCCACGATCTCATGGTCGCGGAACTGCGTGCCCTTGACCACCAGGCCGTCGCGGACATCGAGGCAGGGGATGATGCGGCGGGCTAGCATGGAAAAAAACTCCCAAGGCCCAAGGCCAAACACCAAAGCACCGGGGCATCACGAAATTCAGTTTTTTGAAATTTGGAATCTGGCGTTTGTGATTTGGTCAACATGAGAGGGCCTCCTGGAGCGTGAACACCTTCTCGTAGAGCGCGCGGCCGACGATGACGCCGGCGCTGCCGGTCGGTTTGAGGCCGCGCAGGTCGTCGAGCGATGAGACACCGCCCGAGGCCTGAATCTGCAAGGAAGGGAATTTCCTCACAAGTTGGGCGTAGAGCGCGGTGTTAGGGCCGGTCAATTTGCCGTCGCGGCTGATGTCGGTGCAGAGGATGTGAACCAGGCCGGCGGGGAGGAAGCCGTGGAGGAATTCATCCAGCGCCAGTCCGGTGCTCTCCTGCCAACCGGCGGCGGCGACCCGCGGCGTGCCGGTGTCATCGAGACGGATGTCGGGCGCCAGAATGATTTTTTCGGCCCCGAATTTTTTCAACCAGCCGCGGACAAGATCCGGCTGCTTCGCCGCGAGGCTGCCGACGATCACGCGCTGGGCCCCGGCCGCGAGCAGCGCGGCCACCTGGGCCTCGTCGCGGATGCCACCGCCGGTCTGCATGCGCAGGCCGCTGCCGCGCGCGAGTTGCTCGACGAGCGCGGTCTGGCGCCGGGTGGGATCCTTGGCCCCGTCGAGGTCCACGACATGCAGCCAGGTGGCGCCGGCCGCGGCGAAACCTCGCGCAACCGCGAGCGGGTCGTCGCCGTAGGACTTTTCCTGGTCAAATTTACCCTCGGTCAGGCGCACGACGCGCCCGCCGCGCAGGTCGATGGCAGGATAGATGATCATGACAAGAACGGGCCAATGTTCGTATTACGAACATTGGCGGCGGGGTGGCGGAGCAATATCATACCCGGCCCTCCACGAAGTTTTTCAGCAGGCGGGCGCCGGCGGGTCCGGAACGCTCGGGGTGAAACTGCACGCCGGAGAAATTCGCGCGCTGCACGATGGCCGCGAAGGGCGTGCCGTGGTCGCAGCTGGCGACCGTAAACGCATTCACCGGGGCGCCGTAGCTGTGGACGAAATAAAAGCGGTCCGCCGGGACGATCCCTTCCACCAGACCGGTGGTCCGGGCCGTCAGGATCGTGTTCCAGCCCATGTGCGGCACGGTGACCCCGGGCGAGCCCGGCAGGAGCGCCACGGTGCCGGGCACCAAACCGAGGGTCTCGGTCGGGCCTTCCTCCGAATTTTCGAACAGCAGCTGCATGCCCAGGCACACGCCGAGCACCGGCTGCGTGAGTCCGCGGACGCACTCGACCAGGCCCTTGGCCCGCAGCCGCTTCATGCCCTCGACGGCGGAGCCGACTCCGGGCAGAATGACGCGGTCGGCCGCGCCGATGACCGCCGGGTCCGCGGTGAGCTCGCTGCGCACGCCGAGCCGCTCCAGCGCGAAGCGCACGGAGGCGATGTTGGCGCCGCCACTGTCGACGATGGCTAGCATCGGTCGGGGCCGTTGCCCTTAACGGACCTGGAGGAAGGGCGCTTGGGGGCAAGCGCCCCTACCGGGTTGATGGCCGGAAGAGGATACATCAGAGGACCCCCTTGGTGCTGGGAATCTCGCTGCCGGCGCCGCGCGCGATGGCGGGGCGCAAGGCGCGGCCGAAGCCCTTGAAGAGGGTCTCCACCATGTGGTGCGTGTTCTCCCCCTTCACGGTCATCTGCAGCGTGGCCAGCAGGGCATCGCTCACCGAGCGGAAGAAGTGCGCCACGAGCTCCGTGGGCATCTCGCCGACGTATTCGCGGTCGAATTTTCCCTCGAACGTGAAGTAGGCGCGACCGCTCAGGTCGAGGGCGACCGAGGCCTGCGCCTCGTCCATCGGCAGCACGAAGCCGTAGCGGCCCACGCCGCGCTTGTCGCCCAGCGCCTGCTTGAGCGCCTGGCCGAGCGCGATGCCCACATCCTCGATGGTGTGGTGCTCGTCGATCTCCAGGTCGCCGTCGCATTTGATGGCGAGGCCGATGCCGGCGTTCTTCGCGATCTGTTCCAGCATGTGGTCGAAGAAACCGATCCCGGTGGCGAGCTGCCCCGGCGTGGGCTGGTCGAGGTCGACCGAGACGGTGATCTTGGTCTCCTTCGTGTGGCGAACTATGGTCGCCCGGCGCGGCGCGTCCACGAGCAGCCGGGCGATCTCGGTCCAACCGAAAGTCTTCGGGTCGTAGCGCAGGCCGCGGATCCCGAGATTTTGCGCGAGGGTCACGTCGGTCTCACGGTCGCCGATGACGGCCGATTGTTCGCGCGACCAGTCGGTGGCCTTCACATAGTCCGTGAGCAGCCCCGTCTTGGGCTTGCGGCAGTCGCACTTGTCGGCGGCGGTGTGGGGGCAGACGCGCACGGCCTCGAACGCGACCCCTTGGGACGCGAGGATGTCGATGAGCAGCTTCTGCAGCGGCTTGAACTCGTCCTCGCGGAAGCTCGGCGTGCCGAGGCCGTCCTGGTTGGTCACCATGACAAAGGTCCAGCCCGCGTCACGCAGGCGCAGCAGGGCGGGGAGGCAACCGGGCTCGAGCGCAAACTTGTCGAGGCGGTCGATCTGCTGGTCGAACGGCTCGGTGATGAGCGTGCCGTCGCGGTCGATGAACAGGATTTTTTTAGACAAGGGACAAGACCTCCAGGGTGGCGTTGTTTTCCCCGGCGGTGCCGAGGGTGATGCGGATGCAGTTGGGCACGTCCTTGCTGCGGTCGCGCCAGATGACGCCCGCGGTGCGGCCGGCGGCCATGGCGCGGGCGGAATCGGCGACCTCGACGAGCAGGTAGTTGGTGTCGCTCGGCCAGACCTTTCTCACCGCCGGCAACCCGGCCAGCGCGGCCATCAGGCGGGTGCGCTCCGCCACGATCGTGGCGACGGAAGCCTGCGCCGCCGCCAGGCCGGCGGGCGTCAGCGCCACGAGGGCGGCAGCCAGCACCGGCGCGGGCACCGGGTAGGGGGCGATGACCTTTTGCAGCACGGCGATCACCGCCGGATCGGCGATGGTCGTGCCGACGCGGGCCCCGGCGAGGCCGTAGGCCTTGGAGAGGGTGCGCAGGACGACCAGATTGGGGTTGGCGGGGATTTCGGCCGCCAGGCTCGGCTGACCGGAGAAGTCCACGTAGGCTTCGTCGACCACGACGACGGCGCGGCCGGCGAGCGCGCGGACCAGTGACATCACGCCGGTGCGATCGAGCAGGTTGCCGGTCGGATTGTTGGGCGAACACAGGAAGACGAGCTTGACCCCGGGGGTTGCCGCCTTGATCACCGCCGGCGCATCGAGCCCAAAGTTCGTATTACGAACAAGGGGCACGGTGACAACATTCGCGCCCTGGATGGCGGCGGCGACGACATACATGCCGTAGGTCGGCGGGGTGATCAAAATGGCGTCCTGCCCGGCCCGGCAAAAGGTGCGGAGCAGGAGATCGATCCCCTCGTCCGAGCCGCGGGTCACCAACACCTGCGCGGGGGCGACCGCGTAGAGCGCGGCGAGGCTCGCGACCAGGTCGGCGGGTTGCGGCGCGGGGTAGCGGTTGAGCAGCGGCCGGCCGGCGGACGGTGTCGACGGATTCTCATTGGCATCCAGCCACACGCGGCCGCCCTTGGCCTCCTTACGGGCAGAACTGTAGGCCGTGAGGGCGAGGATGTCGGGCCGGACGAGGGCGAGGACGGAAGCAACGGCGTTCATCGGGAAAGTTTGTCCAGCCGCACCCGCACGGCGCGCTGATGGGCGGTCAGGCCTTCGGCGAGGGCGAGGCGCTCGACCACAGGACCCAGTTGTTGCAGTCCGGTCTTGTCGGCCGTCTGCACCGTCATGGTGCGTTGGAAATCGGCCAGCCCGAGGCCGCTGCAAGAGCGGGCCCAGCCGTAGGTGGGCAGGACGTGGTTGGTCCCGCTGGCATAGTCGCCAAGCGACTCGGGTGTCCAATCGCCGAGAAAGACCGAGCCGGCCGTGGTGATGTCCGCGAGCAGACCGCGCGGATTGGCCACCTGCAAAATGAGATGCTCGGGGGCGTAGGCGTTGGCGATGCCGACGGCCTCATCGCGGTTGGCGGCGAGAAAGATGCGACTGCGCGCCAGCGCGCGGCGGGCGATGGCGGCGCGCGGCAGGTCGGCCAATTGCCGCTCCAGGGCTCCCTGCACACGGGCGGCGAACTTCTGGGAAAACGCCACCAGCACGACCTGGGAGTCCGGACCGTGCTCGGCCTGGGAAAGCAGATCAGCGGCGACGAAGGCGGGTTGGGCGCGGTGGTCGGCGATGACCAGCACCTCGGACGGTCCCGCGGGCAGGTCGATGGCCATGCCCCCGGCGCCGCGCGACACCTGCAGTTTGGCCTCGGTGACGAAGGCGTTGCCCGGACCGAAGAGCTTGTCGCACTTCGGCACGCTGGCGGTGCCATAGGCCATCGCGGCGATGGCCTGAGCGCCACCGAGCTTATAGACCTCGGTGATGCCGCACAGGCGCGCGGCGCAAAGGATCCACGGGTTGATCGCCCCGGACTTGTCGGGTGGCGTGCAAAGGACGCGGACGGGATTGCCCGCGATCTGCGAGGGGACGCCCAGCATCAGCGCGGTCGACGGCAGCGGGGCGCTGCCCCCCGGCACATAAAGGCCGACGCGGCCGATGGGACGCGTGGTTTTCTCGCAGACGATGCCCGGCGAGGTCTCGAGGCGCAGCGCGGCCGTCCGTTGGGCGGCGTGAAAGGTGTGGAGATTGAGGTAGGCGGTGCGCAGCGCGGCCCGGTCGGCGCGGCCGAGGGCCTGGCCGGCGGCGGCGAATTCGGCCCCGGTCACGCGCAGCGAACGCAGGGCGACGCCGTCGAACTTCCGCGTCAACCGGCGCAACGCCGGGTCGCCCCCGCGGCGCACGGCCGCGACGATGGTGCGTACAGTCGCGGCGACCGCCGGCTGCGCCGCCTGGGCCGGGCGCTGGAGCGCGGCGGCGCGGGCGGCGGCGGAGAGGGTTTTCCAGGTGAGGGGTTTCATGGATTCGTTCTCATTCTCTTGCTCGTATTCGTTCTCGGGTTGGTTGGCCAAATTGAGGGAAGGAGAAAGAGAAGGTGAACGAGAAAGATTTTGGTTCAGAGCATCATCTTCTCGATCGGCAGCACCAAAATGCTGCTGGCGCCGGCTTTTTTGAGCGATTCCATCGTCTCCCAGAACACGGCCTCCGAGCAGACGGCGTGGAGGGCGACCTTGGTGTCGTCACCGGCGAGGGGCAAGATGGTGGGATTCTCGGAGCCGGGCAGGAGCCGCTTGATCTGCTCCAGCGAGGCCTTGGGGGCGTGGAGCATGATGTATTTCGTGTCGGCCGCCTTCTGCACGCCGTCGAGGCGGCGGAGCAAAATCTCCAGGGTGTGGGATTTCTCGGCGCCGAGCTCGCGGGCGTTGCGGAGGAGGACAGCCGTGCTCTTGAAGACGGTCTCGACGGCCCGGAGCTTGTTGGCCTCGAGGGTGGATCCGCTGGACACGAGGTCGCAGATGACATCGGCCAGGCCGAGGCGCGGGGCGATCTCGACCGAGCCGCTGAGAGTCACGACCTCCGCCTTGATCTTCTGCTCGTCGAGATAACGCCTGGTCAGCTGCGGGTAGGAAGTGGCGATGCGCAGGCCCTGCAGGTCCTTCACGCCGGCGTAGGGGCGCTCCTCGGGGAGGGCGAGGGCGAGGCGGCAGCCGCCGAAGTCGAGCGAGCGCTCGATGAAATAGCCCCCCGCCGTGCCGGCGGTGCGGCGCTCCAGCGCGGCCTCCTCGAGGACGTTCGTGCCGACGATGCCGAGATCGCAGACGCCGTCCATGACGAGCTGGGGGATGTCGTCGTCGCGGACGAACAAAATGTCGACGGGGAAGTTATCCGCGTGGAGGAGCAGCTTTTCCTTCGGCGATTTGATGCGGATGCCGCAGCTCTTGAGCAGGTCGAGCGAGTCGGTGGACAGGCGGCCGCTTTTCTGGAGGGCGAGGCGGAGGCGGTCTTTGGGGGCGGTGATGGGAGGCATGGCGGGAGGAAGTGAAAGTGAGAGGGAAAGTGAAAGGGAAGGCGAGGCCCGGACAGGCCGGTGACACGGATGGGGCCGGGCGCCGGGGCAACAAAAACCCCCGGCGGTTTGCACCTGCCGGGGGTTGGAAAATCATGTCTCCATCACCACGGGCAAGGCGCTTCCGGCCTTCCCGTGTCGGGAAGGCTAGCTCAGGTGGTGGTGATGATGGTTGAGAACCATGGGGGGGAGAGGCGTTTTGATGGAGGCTCGGTGGGTGGGGTGCAAGTATTTTCTGGAACCGGCTGGTACCCGGGCTGACACTACCGGATAAGACACAACCCTTCGGTGCCTCCCCGGCTGCCGGCAACCTCCCCAGAATTGCACAACGACCCCAGTCCGCTTCGCCGCCTCATTTCCCGCCAGCTGCCCCGCCGCCACGGCGGGTTGATCATCTTCTTCACGGTCTTTGTGGGGATCTCGTTCCTCACCCGGCTGGCGCTGCTGGTGAAGGCGGCGCATGATGTCACCTGGACGCTGAGCCTGGTGGCGGCCTTTGCGTGGGGCCTGGTCTTTGACCTCGGGGCGGCCGCGTTCGCGTCGCTGCCACTGGCGGTGCTGCTCACGCTGCTGCCCGCCGGCTGGTTCCAGCGCCGCTGGCAGCAGGTGTTCGTGCATGTTTTTGGCTTCGGATTCATCTACCTGCTGGTTTTCGGCCTGGTTTCGGAGTGGACGTTCTGGGACGAGTTCGGAGTCCGGTTCAACTTCATCGCGGTGGACTACCTCGTCTACACGACCGAGGTCATCGGCAACATCCGGGAATCCTACAACCTGCCGCTGATCATCGGCGGGGTGCTCGCGAGCACCGTCGTCCTGCACTGGGCCGTGATCCGCACCGGCCTGCCGGCCCGGTGGTTCGCCGCGCCGGCGGAGCCGTTCACCCGGCGGTTGAAGGCCGGCGCGCTCTGGTTCGTGCTGCCGCTGGCGTTCGCCTCCGCGCTGAACAGCGAGTGGCTGCCGGCCTTCAAGAACAACTACAACCGCGAGCTGGCCAAGGACGGCCTGTGGTCGCTCTTCACCGCGTTCTGGAACAACGAGCTCAAATACGACCAGTTCTATTCGACCCTGCCCGAGGACGAGGCCTTCGCCCTTGTGCGGCGCGAGATCGCCCGCGACACCTCCACCGCCCCCGCGCCCGGGGCCGACCGCCACGACACCCTGCACCTGGTGCGGCACGCGGGCCCCGAGTTGCGGCCCAATGTCATCCAGATCACGGTGGAGAGCCTGAGCGCGGATTTTCTCAGCATCTTCAACCGCGCCTCGAACCTCACGCCCCACCTCGCGGAGATCGCCGGGCAGAGCCTCGTGTTCGACAACTTCTACGCGACCGGCACCCGCACCGACCGCGGCATGGAGGCCCTCACGCTCTCCGTGCCGCCGACGCCCGGCCGCTCGCTCGTGAAGCGCCCGCGCAACGAGAACATGTTCACGCTCGGCTCCGTCTTCCGCGCCAAGGGCTACGACACGGCGTTCATCTACGGCGGCTTCGGCTACTTCGACAACATGAACTATTTCTTCGGGCACAACGGCTACCGGGTGATCGACCGCACCGGCGTGCCGAAGGAGGACATCACCTTCGCCAACGTCTGGGGGGTGTGCGACGAGGACCTCTTCCGCTGGACGCTGCGCGAGGCCGACGCGAGCGCGGCCTCCGGCAAACCGTTCCACTATTTCGTGATGACGACCTCGAACCACCGGCCCTTCACGTATCCCGAGGGCCGCATCGACCTGCCGTCGAAAATCTCCGGCCGGGCCGGCGCGGTGAAATACACCGACTACGCCATCGGCAAGTTCCTCCGGGATGCGGCGGAGAAGCCTTGGTTCAAGAACACGGTCTTTGTCATCGTGTCCGACCACTGCGCCTCGAGCGCGGGCCGGACGGCGCTGCCGGTGCAGAACTACCACATCCCGCTCATCATCTACGCTCCCGGCGGCCACGTCGCGCCGGGCCACATCCGGGAGATCACCAGCCAGGTGGACTACGCGCCGACGTTGCTCGGCCTGCTGAACTGGAGCTACCCGAGCCGGTTCTTCGGCCGCGATGTCCGCGCGACCGACCCGGTGAACGGTCGCGCCCTCGTCGGCACCTACCAGAAGCTCGGCCTGCTGAAGGGGGATGATTTTCTCGTGCTCACCCCGGTGCGGCAGCAAAACCACTACCGCTACGACCGCACGACCTACGAGCTGAAGGAAAAACCGCTGGACGCGGCCTTGGCCGCCGAGGCGGTCAGCTACTACCAGACGGCCAGCCACCTGTTCCAGCACCAGCTTTACCGCGAGCTTGGCACGGAAGAGTTCGCGCGCCTGCTTGCGACCCCCGCCTCGCCATGAGCGGACGCGGCCTGGCCACCGATCGTGGGTTCTGGATGACGTTATTGCTGCTTGCCGGCGTGACCGCGCTCTTCGAGTTCACGCAGCTCGACCTCGCGCTGCAGGATCCTTTCTACGACCTCGCGACGCGGCGCTGGCTGGTGGATGCGAAGGAGCCGGTGGGCCGCGCGATCTTCTACAACGGCCCCAAGGCCCTCGTGTTTGTTTTTGGCCTCGGGGCGCTCGCCCTGGCCGCCGGGCCGGCGCGCTGGCGCGACCGCTTCGCCCTCAACCGCCGCGGTCTGTGGCTCGCGGTGCTGGTCATCGCCACGGTGCCGGCGCTGGCCGGCCTCGGCAAAAACCTGACCAATGTCTTCTGCCCCTCGGAAATCCGGCGTTACGGCGGCGACGTGGCCTACGCCCGGCTATGTGAACCTTTTCCGGCAGACGACCTGCCGGCGCGGCGCGGCGGCTGTTTTCCGGCCGGACACGCGAGCGGCGGATTCGCGCTGATGGGCCTGCTTGCCGTGCGCTCGACGCGGCGCTGGCGCCACGGAGCCATCGCCCTCGGCCTGGGTCTCGGTTGTTGGATGGCCTTCTATCAGCAGCTCAAGGGCGCGCACTATCTCAGCCACACCCTCACGACCATGCTCGTCGCCTGGCTCGTGGTCCTGCTTTGGCGCCGCGCGCTGCGGCTGGCGCCCAGCGGGTAAAAAAGACAGGGCCGCCCCCCGCTGGTGCGAAGGACGGCCCTGGTTGTTGGCTGGCTTACTGTTTACTTCATCGCGAACCGGATGGGCAGGTCGAGGGAATCGACGATGTCCAACGGCAGCATGACCTTGCGGGCGACGGGCCGGCCGTCCACCCGCGCAGGGGCGAAACGCCACTGCGCGACGGCGGCGGAGACCGCAGCCACGAGGTCGACGTCGGCGCCGGGCGTGGCCGACGCAATGAGCGTCGGCTTGCCCGCCGGATCAACGACGAACTCGAGCACCACCTGCTGGCCCGCGAACCGGGTTGCCACCTCGGGCATGACGACCGAGACGGGCACCGGGGTTCCCAGGCTTCCCAGGTAGGACTCGACATAGGCCTTCTCGGGCGACTTCGCCACCAAGGCGAGGGGCGCCACGAGCAGACCGAGGCTGAGGGCGAGTTTGGACTTTGTGTTCATGGGCATAATCCCCGCGGTGAGGCGGGGGTTGTTTTCTGTTTCAGGCAAGACGCCGCCACCGGCCGGAATGGCCGCAGTCGACGCCCCGTTTCACCACCGGCCGGCCGCAGAACGGCCGGTCGACGGCGAAAGTCCAGTCTTGGGGCTCGGGCCGGCGCGGCGTGCTCGCCAGCACGCCGCGCCGATTATCCAGTAACAGAACACAGGTCCCGGTCCATCCCGGCCGCCACCGGCCGGAACCGACCAAATTCAAAGAACGCTTCTTTCGGGCGTCACCCCGACCGGAGTCGGGGCGACGGGTCGGAGCGTAGCAGGGTTGATGCCATCCCGCACGTGCCGTTCAGGTTAATTCCCCGCCGCCCGGGGGCGGGAGCCGTCCCGGCTTAAAACCTTGAACGAACCGGCCCGGTGCGTGTCGTAGCGGCATGCAAATTTATGGAACCTACCCCGTGCGCCTAGCGCTGCTGCTGGCCGGCCTGCTGAGCCTGGCCCCGCTGGCGCCGGCCGAGACCTTTGCCGAAAAGACCCTCCGGGAGATCGTGGGCCGGCAGCGCGACATCCTCGCGCGCGCCCGCGCCGAGGGCGACCATCTCGACGAGGCGCGGCTGCGCGGCGAACTGCAGGGCGTCATCAACAGCTACGATATTCTCATCCAGAAAAGCCCGGACTTCGCCCCGACCTACGTCGCTTACGGGATGCTGCTCGGGCAGGTCGGCATGACCAGGGAGGCGGTCGGGATTCTGCTCAAGGCCAACAAGCTCGACCCGCACATCCCGGTCGTGAAGAACCAGCTCGCGAAGCACCTCGCGGAGGACGGCAAGCCGGCGGAGGCGCTGTCCTGGATCATGGCCGCGGTCGACCTCGAGCCCAAGGAGCCGCTGTACCACTATCACCTCGGCCTGCTGCTCACGGAAGGGCGCGATGAATTCGTCCGCACCGGGAATTTCACCCGGCCGGCGCTGGACGCCGCCATGCTCGAGGCCTTCCGGCGCGCGGCGGAACTCGCCCCCGACAAGTTTGCCTACGCCTACCGCGCCGCCGAGGCCTACTACGATCTGGCAACGCCGAAGTGGGGGGAGGCGGTCAAGGTCTGGGCCGCGCTGGAGGAACGGGCGGCGCCCGGCGTCGAGCAGCAGACCATCCGCCTGCAGGCGGCCAATGTGCTGATCAAGCAGGGCCAGCCGGAGCGCGCCCGGGCCCTGTTGGTCACGGTCACCGAGGGCGTGCTCCTGAAGCAGAAGCAGACTTTGCTCGACCAGTTGGCGCCAAAGCCTGAGAAATAAGGGGTCATGTCGCTCCTGACCCGCCTCGAACGCGCCCTCGGCCGCTACGCCCTCACCGACCTCGCCCTTTACCTGGTGATGGGGCAGGTGATCGTGCTCGCGCTGGCGATGTTCGGGGGCTTCGACGTCGAGCGGATCATGTTGCAGCCCGGGTCGGTGCTTGCCGGGCAGATCTGGCGGCCGTTCTCGTTCATCTTCGTGCCGCCGGTGACATCCCTGACGATGACCGGCGCCATCTTCCTGGCGTTCGGCTGGTATATTTTCTACCTGATGAGCAGCGCGCTCGAGCACCACTGGGGCGTCTTCCGCTTCAACGCCTTCATCTTCCTCGGCTGGCTGCTGACCGTCGCGGTGTCCTTTGTGACGCCCTTCCACTATGCGACCAACGGTTACATCGCGGCCACGGTGTTCCTCGCGTTCGCCTATCTGAACCCGGACTTTGTGATGTATATCTTCTTCATCCTGCCGGTGAAGATCAAGTGGCTGGCGCTCCTGCAGTGGCTGGTCTACGCCTACCTCGTCGCCGTCGGCGACCTGGCGCAGCGGCTGGCGGTGCTGGCCTCGGTCGGCAATTTTCTCTGTTTCTTCTCCCACGATATCGTGCGCTCGATCAAGACCGGCCGGCGGCGCATGGCGTGGCAGGCGGAGCAGTTTGCCCAGGAACGCCATGACCGCGACCCGCGCCACCGCTGCCACGTCTGCGGCAAGACGGACCTCACCGACCCCAGGATGGACTTCCGCTACTGCTCCAAGTGCGCCGGGGACGAGTGCTACTGCGCCGAGCATATCGGCAGCCACGCGCATGTCGTGAGGGAAACCCCCAAGGCCTGAGCCATGGCGGCAACACCCCGCACGGTCGGTGCATGGCTTGCCTGGGCCGAGCGACGATACGCCCGGCGCAAGGTCGCGCTCGGCCAGGTGGCGGCCACGGCGCATGATGAGGCGCTCTACCTGCTGCTCCACACCCTCGGGCTGCCGCTGGACAGCAAGCCGGCGGTGCTGCGAAAAAAGACCACGGCGGAAGAGAAGGTGCGCCTGGAGGAAGTGTTCCGGCGCCGGCTGGAGGAGCACGTGCCGGCGGCCTATCTCACGCGCGAGGCATGGCTCGGCGAACACCGCTTCTACGTGGATGAGCGTGTCATTATTCCGCGGTCCTACTTTCTCGAGCTGATCCCCGGGCAGATCCCGCAGTGGCTGCCGGCGGGCAAACCCGTCAAGCGCGCGGTGGACGTGTGCACCGGATCGGGCTGCCTCGCCGTCCTGCTGGCCCATCAGTTTCCAGCGGCCAAGGTCGATGCGATTGAACTGTCACCCGACGCGCTCGCGGTCGCGAAATTCAACATCGCCACGCACCACCTGACGAATCGCATCAAACTCCATCACTCGGACGTCTTCGACGCCGTGCCCCGGGTGAAATACGACGTCATTCTCAGCAATCCGCCGTATGTCCCGACGCGGGAGCTGCGCGGTCTGCCGGCGGAGTTCAAGCAGGAGCCGGCCATGGCGCTCGACGGCGGCCGCGACGGGCTCGCCATCATCCGCAAGCTGCTGCGGCAGGCGTGCGACCGGCTGCAGCCGCATGGCATCGTGGTGCTCGAGGTCGGCGGCCTGCGCCGGGCGATGGACCGCGCGTTCCCCGCCCTCGACCTGCACTGGCTGCACACCGAGGATGGCGAGGACTGCGTGTGCCTGGTGCAGGCGCACCGGCTTCAGTCCTGGCGTGGGTGAGGTTTATCCGGGGGCGGCCGGTAATCGGGGCATTCCTGTCCGAGGAGGACCGGGAAACCGTGGAAGGGTGACCGCGGGTTGGTGCAGAGGCCATAGTCCGACCAGCCGCCGCCGACCAGCCGCCGGTAACACTCACACGCCTCGGAACATGGCTGGATGATTCCAACCGGCTTCGGTTGGTCTTTCCCTTCGGCCGACATGAGGACAAGGCCGGGGGATGGATTATTTGACTTCAGCGGGGGCCGCGACCAGCCGCACCGGCAGGCCGGCCGCCTGCCACTCCTTGAAGCCGCCGGCATTGGCCACCTGGTAACCCTGGGCGGCGAGGGCCGCGGCCACCTGGCCGGAGCGGTTGCCCGACCGGCAGTAGAGGATGATCTCCCGGCCGCGGTGTTGCTCGAGAAAGGATTTCCAACCGCCCGACAACTCCGCGTCAAAGGAGCTTTTTGCCAGCAGCACGGCGGGAGCGGCGACACCGGTGTCGGCCCACTCGGCCGGCTCGCGCACATCGACCAGCACGGCGGTGCCGGCGGCCACCTGCCTGGCGGCTTCCGGCGCGCTGACCTGAGGCACCCCGGAGCCAAGAACCGGGCCGCAACCGAGGAGCAACAGGGCAAGAAGGAAGGAAAGGGAACGCATGTTTTTTGGACGATTATTTTCCGCCGGAGGCGACGGTGGGCATCATGATGGACACCCGGATGACGCCGCGCCACTCATAAGCGGCGTAGTTGTGGGCCTGGTCCGTGGGATAGAGCCGCTCAATCCTGGCCCTCACGCCCGGCAGCACGGAATCCATCGGGCCATGGCACACGAGGCAGGAGGCCATGGTGCTGATGGGGCGGTAGACCCGCCATTCGGACGGGTGCGTGGCGGTGGCCGCGACCTGCTGCACTAGGACCTTGGGCGGGGTGTTGCCATCCATCAGCTCCTTCTGGATGGAGAGCAGCGCGGCGAGGTCGGCGTTGTCCGGGGCATTGGCCGGGTCGCGCACCCGCAGGCTGGTGCGCTTGACCGCGGTGACAAACGGCTTACCGGGCGACGCGGCCGGGAGGGGAAATTTCTTCAGGTGGAGCAGACCGACGGCTTCCTCCGTGCCCTGGGAGGCGAGCACCCGGTTGACCTCGCCGGCGAGTTGCTGGCCGACGCGGCTGATCCAGTCTTCCCCGGTCCGGCGGATGGCGGCCGCGGCGGGATCATCCGCCTCCACCCAGGTGAATTTCAACTCGGTGATGGGGGTCTGCGGCGTGGTCCCCAGCAGGCTGGCGCCCAGCAGCAGGGACAGGAGATAGATCGGGGTGGGTCTCATGAGAGGAGTATATACCTCGCGGGCGCGAAAGTCACGGGGAGGAGTAATAAACAATCCATGCGCAGCGCCCGGCACCCGGCATGCTGGCGGGTCAGGCCAGGGCGTTGAAAAGCCAGCCGATCAGCGTGGTGCCGGCCAGCACCACGGCGGAAAAAACCACGAGGAGCCGGACGCTCATCACGCTGCGGAGCATGACCAGTTCAGGCAATGAAACCCCGACGGCGGAAAGCAGGAAGGCCATCGCCGTGCCGAGCGGGACGCCCTTGAGCACGAAGGCCTCGAGGAGCGGCACGGTCGCGTTGGCGCTGACATACAGCGGCAACCCGGCGAGCGAGGCCAACGGCACGGTCCAGGCGCCACGGCCGGCGAACAGTCTTTGAAAAAAGCCTTCCGGTACCAACCCGTGCAAACCCGCACCCAGAGCGAGGGAACCCAGCAGCCAGGGCGCGATCTTCCGCAGGATCCGGCCGCTGGTTCCGGCCGCATCCCGCAGGCGGGCGGACCAGCCGTGCAGCGGAACCTCGGCCTCCTCCTCGGGCGGAGCCACGGCGCCGGGCACCACCCAGCGTTCCGCCCGCAGCAGGGTCAGCAACAGGCCGCCGCCGATGCCGAGCGCAATGCCCGCCCCGGCGTAGGTCAGGGCGAATTTCCAGCCGAAGGTGGCGGCGAGCAGCGCCACCACGATCTCGTTGACCAGCGGTGAGGTGATCAGGAAGGCAAAGGCCACCCCGATGGGAAAACGCGCCTGCACGAAACCGAGGAACACCGGCACGGAGGAGCAGGAGCAGAACGGCGTCAGCGCCCCGAAGGCCGCGGCGGCCGGATAGCCGAGCAACCGTCCGCCCGGTTGGTCCAAGCCGCGGCGGATTTTCTCCAGCGGCAGCACGCCGCGCACGAGGGCCATGATGAAGGCCACGACCGCCACCAGCACGGTGATCTTCAGCAGGTCGAAGATGAAAAAATGCAAAGCCGCGCCGGCCCCGGCGGCCGGGTCGAGTCCGGTCAGCCGCAGGGCTTGGTTGGCAATCCATTCGGCCCAGGTCCACATGGCTGTGCGTGGTTATCCCGACCGGCCTCCGGCCGCAAGCCGGAGGAGCCCCGGCACCCTTGGGCCGGGGGGCGGATTCAGGTGAAGATGATCTGGCCGCCGGCCGCCATCTCGTAGAAATCCCCGACGGTGAGGACCTTTTCCATCGCAGGGACGAAGTCGGCGTTGGTGAGATGAAACATATCGACCGTGGCCTTGCACGCGTAGAGGTGGCCGCCGGCGTCGGAGATCATCTGCACGAATTCGCCGATGGGCGGGATGTCGAGCTTCTCCATTTCCTTCTGCATCATCTTGGTGGCGAAGGCGGACATGCCCGGCAGCGCCCCGAGGAGGGTGGGCAGGGCAAACCCCTTGGCGTCGGGCACGCGCATGGCGGGGTTGCCCACGGTCGCGATCCGGATCTTGTCCTGGTAGTCCTTCATGATCGTGTAGAGGCCGAAGAAGGTGAAGAAGACGTTGGCTTCGATGCCCTCCATCCGGGCGCCGTTGGCCATGATGAGGCCGGGATAGACGCCGTCGAGCGAGCCGCGCGAGATGATGATGGAGACTTTTTTGATTTTTTCAGGAGAGGACATGAGGGGGCGTGGTTGAGTGGGCAGGTTGCGGCCGGCGGCTCAGATGCAGCCGTGGGGCTTCTTGATGCCGGCGATCTTGGCGGACTTCTTGGCGGGACCGCCGGGGAAGAGGGCGTAGAGCTCCTTGGTGGGCACGCCGCTCTCCTTGGTGAGTTTGCGCATGCTGGGGCCGTCGCCCTTCTCCGCGAATTCCTTGCGCATGAAATTGACGACGATCATGTGCCGGTCGGTGAGGGCGGGGATGCCTTCCTCGGCCGCGAGGATCTTGGCGATCTCGGCGTCCCAGTCTTGGTGGTTGGTCATGAAGCCCTCGGCATCGAAGTCGACGGGCTTGTTGTTGATGGTGCGGATGGACATGGCGGTGGTGGGTTGAGGATTGTGGATGAAAAATCAGGCGACGCGCTTGCCGCGCATGCTGAATTGGTGGCCGATGGGGAGGGGGCGGGCGGGCAGCAGCACGTTCCAATAGACCCACCGGAACATGAGTTTTCCGAGGTGGTTGAGCCGGGTCTCCTTGAGCAGGGACATCGGGCCGACGAGCGGCAGGGGGAAGGAGCCCGGGAGCGGCTCCACATCGTAGCTGAAGTCAATGAGCAGCGCCTTGCCGTCGCCGGACTCGATGAAGCAGTTGGCGTGACCGTCAAACTTCTCCTCCGGCGCCCGGCCGGCGATGATGCTGCGGATGTTGGCGAAGAGCACGTCGGACTGGAAATGCGCGACGGAGCCGGCTTTCGAGGACGGCAGGTCGGTGGCGTCGCCGAGGGCGAAGATGTTGGGCGCCACCTTCGAGACCAGCGTTTCCCGGTCGGTGGGCACGTAGTTGAACTCATCCCCGAGGCCGGAGGCGCCGATGACCGGGTCGCCCATGTTGGTCGGCACGGTGACCAGCAGGTCGTAGGGCACCTCGCGTTCGTCCCAGGAGACGATCTTCTTCGCGTTCTGGTCGACGCGGGCGAGGGTGAAGTCGGGCACGAGGCGGATTTGGCGCCGGGTGAGGAAGTCCCCGAGCAGCTCGGCGGCCTTCGGCTTGGTGAAGGCCGAGGGCAGCGGCGTGACATAGTCGATCTCGACCTGGTCGCGCATGCCCTTGGTGCGGAAATAGGCGTCGGCCAGGAAGGCAAACTCCAAGGGTGCCACCGGGCACTTGATGGGCATCTCGGCAATGTTCACGACGAGCCGGCCGCCGCGGAACGAGTCGAGCTGGCGCTGCAGGGCGGCGCTGCCGCCCAGGGTGTAGAATTCCCCGACCGACTTGTGCCACTCGGGGCCGAGCATGCCCTCGTTCTGCGCGGGCGTCGGCTGCGTGCCGGTGGCGATGATGAGAAAATCGTAGGGGAGGGCGTCGCCGCCCTTGAGGTGGACCCGGTTCTGGTCCGGTTCGATGCGCTCGATGATCGTCTCCCGGAAATGGACCCGCGGGTGAAGCGTCTTGCGGCGGGAACGGACCAGATCGGCGGGTTCGTGGCCGTGAAAGGGCACAAAGAGAAAACCGGGCTGGTAGGGGTGATGATCATCACGGTCGATGACCGTGATGACCCATTCGGGGTTTGGCAGCGCCCGGGCCAGCTTGTTGGCCATGATGGTGCCGGCGGTGCCGGCTCCGAGGATGACGATGTTTTTCATGGCGGGATGGGGGGGCGGAGGAAAGAAAGGTTGGATTAATAATATATGATTATATACTCATATTGATTTGTCGACTCTTTTTCCCGATTTTCTGGGGCGGATTAAAAACGGCGGCCATACATGAACTGAAGGTTGGTCTGGCTGTGGCTGACGCCAGAACCCGCCCCGTTGACGGCTTCCACCTTGAACCCGTAGGTGAAGGACGTGTCGATGGAGGAACGGGCGTCGATCTTCCAGCCGAATCCCGCGGTGAGGTGGCTCTTCAGAATGGCCGGGAAGAGGCAGTTCAGGTAGGTGTCGGGCACGGGATTGTTGCCGAAATTGCCACCGAAGCGCACGGTTAGCCGGTCGCTCGCCTCATAGGCGGCGCCGAGCATCACGACCGTCTGGTCCTTCCAGGATTGAAAGAGCACCGCGTCGAGGTTCTGGCCGGCAAACGGGCCGTTGGCCGCTGCGCCCGAGGCCACGAAGCTCAGGCTGAAATCCTGCATGACATCACTCCAAAAGACATGGCGCATGTCCGCGGCGATCATCCAGCCCGGGGCGGGATGCCAGGCGACACCGGCGCCGAGCATGGCGGGCCACTGGAAGTTGCGGATGCGAAAATCACCGGTGAGCGACTGGGCCATCCGGCCCATGCCCGGCACATTCAGCTGAAAGCTCATGGTGTCACCCTTGGCGGTCATGTCGGCCAGCCGGGATTCGGTATGATAGGTCAGGCCGATGCTGAGGTCGGGCGCCGGCGTATAGAGCAGTCCGATCTTGCCGCCGTAGCCGTAGGCGCGGGCCGCCCCGGTGAAGGGGCTGCCGTTGGAAAAATCAAAGTAGGCGTAGTCCACCGAGGTACCGGCCGGCAGGGTGCCCAGCATCTGGCTGAAACCCTGGACAATGGTGCCGGAGGCGCGGCCAAAGCGCTGGCTGGAGGGCATGACGAGGTCGAAGAACTGGTTGCCGCTCATCGCCATCTTGAGGTCCATGCCGGCCCACATGAAGTCGGCGGTCGCGCCGATCTGGAAGGAGTCGCTGAGTTTGTAGATGAGAGGGACAATCACGCGGCCGACGGACACCTCGGTGCGGTTCTTGAGGCCGAAGCCAAGTCCCCGCCAGGAATCGGCATCATATTCGCAGCCCATGCCGCCCTGGCCGAACATCCCCAAGCCATAGACAAGGTTGCCGCTGCGGCGGGTGTAGCCAAAGGCGGGCATAAAGAACGCCTTGGCGCTGGATTTGGCCGTCTGGTTGGCGGGGACGCCGAAAATGTTGGGGGCCGTCGCCGGGCTGGTGACCTGGATGTCGGGGCCCAGGATGCCGAGGGCCACATCCAAGCGGGCCCGGCCGTCCATCAGGCCCAGGGTCGCGGGGTTGTTGATCAACCCGGCCGTCCCGTTGTCATAGGCGAACGAGGCGCCGCCCAGGGCGGTCGCCACCGGGCCGTAGCCCTCCATGTTCATGCCATTGGTCGCCAGCAGCGAACTCGTGGCCACGACCGCGAGCAGGCCCGCGGACAGGTTTTGGATGAGGGAGATTTTTTTCATGGTGGTATGGGTTCCACCGACATTCTCCCATAATACGGCCCGGCCGACTCCGCATCCCTTGCCAAAAACGCCTAATAAATTGTTATATGAGTAAATACTCATACACATTAGACGGGCTTCCGGGTGCCGGCCCCGGGGCGGGACCTATTCCTTCCTAGTCGGAGGCATGGCGCAGGTGCTCAGCCCGAAGGGCAGATAGGCCGGGCAGAAGCGGAAGGTGGCCGTGAGCACCGGGACAAGGCCGACGAGGCCCCACCAGGATTTGAAGTAAATGCCGGTGCCGAGCAGGGCCAGGCCGAGAAGCAGACGGAGGAGGCGGTCGATGCCGCCGACGTTGGTTTTCATGTTTTTTTTGGGGGGTGGGGGAAGGCCCGATAATCACCGCACTCCCTTGGGGGTGCAGATGGGCCAGCCAGCGCGATCCCAATCGCGCAGCGCGCCGGCATTGAGGCAGTCAAAACCCTCGCGGCGCAACTGGGCGGCGGCCAGCCCGGAGCGGCTGCCGGAATGGCAGTAGAGCAGGAGTTGCTTGTCGGGGTGCTGCGCAAGAAAAGCGCGCCATTGCTTCCGCGGTCCACGGAGGTCGCTGAAGGGCAGCAACGCCGCCTGCTTGGCCACGCCGCCGGTCCATTCCGACGGCTCGCGGATGTCCACGAGCACGGCTAGGCCGGATTTCAGCGCGACTTTGGCGGTGGCCAGATCGATGCCGGGTCGCGCGAGGACCAGCAGGCGGACGAGGTAGTAGGCGGCGAGACCGCCGACGATGAGGTACACGAGGATCATGCGAGGGTCGCGCCGGGATCACCGGCCGTGGGCTTGGCCGGGGTGGTTGTCCTTCCGGCGTGGGTCATGTAGTAAATCAGCGGGACGGCGAGCGGGCTGATGACCAGCGAGGCGATGGCCCCGAACAGCAGGGAAATGGCCAGGCCCTGGAAGATCGGGTCGGCCAGAATGACGAGACCGCCGACCACCACGGCAAAGGCCGTCAGCATCATCGGGCGGAAACGCACGGCCCCGGACTCGAGGCACGCCTCGGCGAGGGTGCGGCCATGGCTCAGGCGCAGCTCGATGAAATCCACGAGGATGATCGAGTTGCGGACGACGATGCCGGCCCCGGCCATGAAGCCGATCATCGAGGTGGCGGTGAAGAAGGCGCCCATCAGGGCATGCGCGGGCAAAATGCCGACGAGGGAGAAGGGAATGACCGTCATCACGATCAGCGGGGTCGAGTAGTTTTTAAACCAGCCGACCATGAGCATGTAGATCAAAAGGCACACGGCGGCGAAGGCCAGGCCGAGGTCGCGGAAGACCTCGATGGTCACCTGCCACTCGCCGTCCCATTTCAGGGCGGGCTCGTGGTTGTCGGTGGGCATCGTGGCGTTGTAGCGCTTGACCGCGCGCTGCGTGCCGCCGAAGTTGCGGCCGTCGAGTTCCGCCAGTTCGCGGTTCATGGCAAAGATGGCGTAGACCGGGCTCTCGACGACCCCGGCGACGTCGGCGGTGACGTAGGTGACGTTCAGGAGGTTCTTGTGGTAGATGTTCCGCTCGCCGAGGGTCGGCTCGACGGTGACGAGTTCGCGCAAGGGCACGAGCGGGGCCAGCGGATTCGTCTCGGAGCGCACCGCGAGTGCGAGGAGATCGTCGGGCCGGGCGCGGAGGGCCCGGGGCAGCTCCAGAATGATGTTCACGTCCTCCCGTTCGTCGGGCTCATGGAGCAGGGTCACGGGATAACCCTGCACCGCGAGCTGGATGGTGCGGGCGATGGCGGCCTCGGTGATCCCGCGGAGCGCGGCCTTTTCCTTGTCGATCCGGAAGACGGTCTTGGGCTGCCGGTCCTCGACATACCAGTCGATGTCAACGACGCCCGGCGTCGCCCGGTAGATGTCGCGGACCTTGGCGGCGAGCCGGAGCCGGGCGTCCTCGGTCGGGCCGTAGACCTCGGCCACGAGGGTGGAAAGCACGGGCGGGCCCGGCGGCACCTCGGCGACGACCACAACGGCACCGAATTTCTCCGCGATGGCGGCGAGGCGCGGCCGCACGCGCTTGGCGATGTCATGGCTCTGGGCGCTTCGCTCGTGCTTGGGCAGGAGATTGACCTGGAGGTCGGCGACGTTGGCGCCGCGGCGCAGGAAGTAGTGCCGGACGAGGCCGTTGAAATTGAAGGGCGAGGCCGTGCCGGCATAGATCTGGTAGTCACGCACCTCGGGCTCGGGGCGGAGGGCGGAGGCCATCTCGCGGGCGACGCGGGCGGTCTGCTCCAGCGTGCTGCCCTCGGGCATGTTGAGGATGACCTGGAACTCCGACTTGTTGTCGAAGGGCAGCATCTTGACCTTGACCGCGCCGAGGCCGACGAGGGCCATGGCCCCGACGGTGGCGGCGGCGACGATGGCGAGGAATGCCCAGCGCCAGCTGCGGTGCGCCAGCAGCGGCTGCATGAAGCGGTGGTAGAGGCGGGTGAAGGCGGTGTCGGGCATTTCCTCCCCGGCGGCCTCCTCCTCCTCGGTGAGCGGCGCATCGATGAAGCTGGCGGCGTGCGGATCGTGCCGGGCGTGGCCCCGGAGCATCTTCAGCGCAGCCCACGGCGTGACCACGAAGGCCACCAGCAGCGAGAAGATCATGGCGGCGCTCGAGCCGATCGGGATCGGGCGCATGTAGGGGCCCATCAGGCCGCTCACGAAGGCCATCGGCAGGACGGCGGCGATGACCGCCCAGGTGGCGAGGATCGTCGGGTTGCCGACCTCGTCGACCGCCTCGACCGCGATCTGGAGCAGGCGCTTGTGGCGGCAGCTCGGCAGCCCCATGTGCCGGACGATGTTTTCCACGACCACGATCGCGTCGTCCACCAGGATGCCGATGGAAAAGATCAGCGCGAAGAGCGTGATGCGGTTCAGGGTGTAGCCGTAGAGGTAGAAAACCAGCAGCGTCAGACCGAGGGTGACGGGGATGGCCAGCAGCACGACGAGCGACTCGCGCCAGCCGAGGAAAAGCAAGATGAGCACCGCCACGCCGAAGACCGCGATCCCCATGTGCAGGAGCAGCTCGTTGGATTTCTCGGACGCCGTGGCGCCGTAGTTGCGCGTGACCGAAACCGAGAGGTCGGCTGGGATGAGCGTGCCCTTGAGGGACTCGACCTTGGCGAGGACCGCCTGGACGACGTCGACCGCGTTGGCCCCGGGGCGCTTGGCGAGGCTGAGGGTGACGGCGGCCTGTTCATCGGAGGCTTGGTAGGGGCCGTTGCCCTCAACGGCCCTTGGGGCGCCGGCGCCATCTAAAGCAGGGCGGTTGGGGGCAACCGCCCCTACCACGGTTCCGTGGCCGAACAGCACATAGTCCGCGGGTTCGGCCGGGCTGTCGGTGATGGTGGCGACATCGCGCAGGTAGACGGGATGGCCGTTGGCGACACCGAGCACGACGGCCCCGACGTCGCGCGTGTCGCGGAAAAAGGTGCCGGTCTGCAGGAGGGTCTCCTGGTTGGCGGCGGATTGCGCCCCGGTGTGGGTCTGCGCGTTGGCTTGCTGGAGCAGGGGAATGATGTAGCTGGCGCTGAGGTTGCGCGACGCCAGGCGGGCCGGGTCCAATTGCACGCGGATCTGGCGGGTCTGGCCGCCGATGAGCGTGGTCTCGGCCACCTCCGGCAGGACCTTGACGGCGTCGTCGACCTGCGCGGCGACGCGGCGAAGCATGGCGTGATCGTAGCGCGTGCTGTGGAACGTGAGGGCCAGAATGGGCACGTCGTCGATGGTGCGCGACTTGACCAGCGGCGGGGCGACGCCAAGGGGGAGGCGATTCAAGTTGGTCTGCAGCTTCTGGTTGAGGCGGATGAGCGCGGTCTCGAGGTCGGTGCCGACCTTGAAGCGGACGATGGTCATGTTGCCACCCGGGCTGGCGGTGGAATAAAGATATTCGACGCCGGCGATTTCCCAGAGGAGCTTCTCTAGCGGGCGCGTCACGCGGTTTTCCACCTCGGCGGCGGAGGCGCCGGGCATGGCGACCATGACGTCGATCATCGGCACCTTGATCTGCGGCTCCTCCTCGCGGGGCAGCATGAGGATGGCGAACAAGCCGAGCAGCAGCGAGGCCACCACGAGCATCGGCGTCAGCTTTGAATTGATGAACATCGCGGCCAGGCGGCCCGCGAAGCCATATTT
>JBKJTZ010000109.1:0-12782 GCA_046590295.1 Lacunisphaera sp. | reverse complement strand
GCCAGGGTAGCTCAGTGGTAGAGCAGAGGACTCATAAGCCTTTGGTCGCGAGTTCAATCCTCGCCCCTGGCACCATTCCCCCCAAAGACTTACAGAAGTTTCTTGGGGGATTTTGTTTTCCCGAGTGCGAGCAGATTACAAAAAATCATGTCCTGCTCTTCGTCTGAACCGGCAGTGAAACTCATAGTGCGTGAGAGATACGCCGTGTTTCGTGTCGGTGGGCGCCCCTAGTCCCGCAGGATTCTTGAGTGGTGGCGGTATACCAAGTGGACTCCTCGGTAACCAGAGGACTTCGGGCTCGTGATGTAGTCCTTCGAGTTTACCAGGATATGCCGGAAACGCGACTTTCCAAACTGCTCCTGCACCTCGCGGACATCCTCCACTGACGCGACCACCGCGCGCAGGCCACCTACGTCCTGCATGCGCGAGAGTTCCATCTTCCGCTGACGCCGTAGCTTCGCAACGATAGACTCAACGCGTTTGAGCCGCTGCGCCACGAAACCCCGGTCAGTGACCTTGCGCCGAAGCGTGACCTGGAACGTGTTGATCGGGTAACTATGCGACGCCCGCCAATTGTTGAGCACTTCAAGGGCCCATGAAGTATGAGCCGGGGACGCTTGGTCAGCACACAAGATTCCGCCGCAGGTTGGCCGGAAACACCCTATGTGCCCGCCACCGGCGGCCCCCTACAGCTTCCAGTCCGCAGAATATCTGGCTTCCCTGCATTCGGTTTCGTGTCTTTCGTGTGTTTCGTGGTTAAAGAATCCTACGACTTGGTGGTTTTGGCCGCCGGCATCGGCAGCCGCTTCGGCGGACTCAAGCAGGTGCAGCCGGTCGGCCCGCACGGCGAGCTCATCATCGAGTATTCGGTCTACGACGCTCTCCGCGCGGGCTTCAATCGGCTGGTGCTCGTCATCCGGAAGGACATGGAGGCCGACTTCCGCGCCACCATCGGCCGGCGGCTGGAAGCGCGGATGGAGGTCGAGTATGTGTTTCAGGAGATCAATTCAAACCTGCCCGGTGGTCAGGTTCCACCCAACCGAACCAAGCCCTGGGGCACCGGGCACGCGGTGCTGGCGGCACGCGACGCGGTCCGCCGGCCGTTCGCCGTCATCAATGCCGATGATTTCTACGGCGCCTCGGGTTATGCCGCGCTCGCGGCGCATTTCGTCGCGGCGAAGGATTACGCCCTGGTCGGTTATCCCCTGAAGCAGACCCTTTCGGAATTCGGGACCGTGAGCCGCGGGCTGTGCGCGACCGATGACCAGGGCCGGCTCAAAAACATCACCGAGGTCACCAAGATCGAAAAACACGGCGCGGGCGCCAAATACACCGAGGCGGACGGGCTGGTCCACCTGTTGAGCGGCGACGAACTGGTCTCGATGAATTTCTGGGGGTTCACGCCGGAGGTATTCCCGCAGTTGGAGAAGCTGTTCGCCGAATTTCTCGTGCAACGCGGCTCGGATCCGAAGGCCGAGTTCTACCTGCCCACGGCCATCAGCACGCTCAATGAGCGCAAGGAGGCCGGAGTTGCCTTGCGGCAGAGCGGCGATGCGTGGTTCGGCCTGACCTACATGGCCGACCTCGCGGCGGCGCAGGCGGCGATCAAGGCGCTGGTGGCCGCAGGCCGTTATCCGGCGCAATTGTAGGGCGGGGTCTCCGAACCCCGCCGGCGGCATTCGGAGATGCCGCCCTACAGATCGCCGAGCAGCGCGCGCAGATCTCGCTCGGGATCTTCGTGGCACTGGGTGACGGCCAGTTGCAGCGCGGCTTCCAACCAGGGCTTGGCGTCGGCCTTGCGGCCAAGGCCGACCAACGCCTTGCCGAGGAGGATTCGTGGCATCATCCAGTCCGGTTTTTTCCTGGCGCAATTTTCCAGGTGCTCAAGCGCGTCAGCCGGCCGGCCTTCGGCGAGCAGCGCCTGCGCGAGGCTGAAGCGGAACAGTTCGTTGTCGGGCTGCGTCGCGACCAGCGTGGCAAATTGGGACGAGCGGGGCAACTGGGACGGATTCATTTTACAGGAGGAAACAGAGGCAACCGAGAAAAGACAGACGACACAGAGATCCAACTCCGTTCCCACCGTTTCATCCTGTGCGAAATTCGACTCAGTCGAAGAACAGCACCACGGCCGTGGAATTATCCAGGCCGCCGCGTTCGTTGGCGCAGTTGATAAGACGCTGGGCGGCCTGGGTCGGGTCGGAGGCTTGGTGAAGGATTTCCTGGATCTCCGGCATCGTGACAAAGCGGGAAATGCCATCCGAGGCGAGCAGGTAGCGGTCGTGCGGCAGCACCGTGTGGACATGGCAGTCGCCCTTGAGCGGCGGCGGTTGGCCGATGCAGCGGGTGAGGGCGTTGCGGTTTTCCATGAGCAAGGCCATGGATTCGCCGCGGGCGGCGCGTTCCTTGAGCTCATTCTCGACAGTGTGATCGCTCGTCAACTGCTCCAGGGCCTTGGCGCGCAGCCGCAGGGCGCAGGAGTCGCCCACGTGGCCGATGTGGAGCTTGACCCCGTCCAAGTGGGCGAAGGTCAGGGTTGAGCCGATACCATACTGCGGGCTCAGCACCCGCCCCAGGTTGAAGACCTGCTGGTTGATCTCGCCGAGAATCTTGTGGTAGTCGGGCTTTTCCCCGTTGGACAGTCCGGCAATGCATTTGTGCAAGGCTGCGACAGTCAACTGGCTGGCCTGGGCACCTGAGGGCAGTCCGCCGATGCCGTCGGCGACGGCATAGAGCAAAAGACTTTCGTTGCGCAGAAAACTGTCCTCGTTTTCGGGGCGCATATGGCCGACGTCGGTCAGGGCATAGGTGCTCAACTTCATGTGGGGAAACAGCCTATGGGTAGGCGTGGCTCAAGGGAAAGGTCGAAAAACGGTTTCACGGGTTTCTTTTGTCATCCGCTCGTAGCCTGGAGTGGGGAGGGAGGCCAGAAACTCCCGCCCGTAGGCCTTGGCGAGCACCCTGGCGTCCAAGATGGTCACCACGCCGCGGTCCGTCTTGTTGCGAATCAGGCGGCCGATGCCCTGCCGGAACTTGATCAACGCATCAGGCAGGGTCAGCTCATTGAAGGGGTTGCCCCCGCCGTCGCGGATGTGCTCGCACTTCGCCTCCGTGATCGGATGGGTCGGGGGATCGAAGGGCAGGCGGGTGATGATGACCTGCGACAGCGCCTGGCCGGGGACGTCCACGCCGGTCCAGAAGCTGTCGGTGCCGAAGAGGACGACATTGCCCAGGGTGCGCATCTGCCGCGTCAGCTCGGTGCGGGACAGGTCCGCCCCCTGCATCAAGAACGGGCGACCGGCCTCCCGGTAAACGGGCTCCAGGGCCTGCGCCACGGCGCGCATGTCGGTATAACTGGTGAACAGCACCAGGGAGCCGCCGCGCACTTGCGCGGTGCAGTAGCCGATGTAATCGATCAGCGCTTCCTGCGAGAGCCGGGCTTCTTTCGGCGTGGGCAGCGGCATGTCCGCCGCCACGAACACCCGCATGTGCCGCTCAAAATCAAAGGGGGATTTCACGGCGATGGCCGTCGCCTCGCCGGCCCCGATCCGGGCGGCCAACGGCTCGATGCTGCCGCCCATGGCGAGCGTGGCGCTGGTGCAGACGATGCTCGTGCGGCAACCGAATAGGTGCTTCCGCAGCTCCGGGGCGACATCGATCGGCGCGCTGCGGAGCGTCACGATGGTCTGCTTGCGGCCGCCGCGCTCCGTCCAGTAGACGTGGCCCTTGTCGCCCAGCGTCAGCCACTCGTTTACGCCGGCCTGCACGCCCTTCACCCGCTGGGCCTGGTCGAGCAGGTCGTCGCGCTCGCGGCCGTCCTCGAGCTTGTCGGCGAGCTTGGTGAGCCGGCGGTGCAAGGCGCCGAGCGGGCCGTCAAGCATCGGCTCGGCCGCACCTTCCTCCCGGATGCGGAGGATGGCCCGCTGGTCGAGCAGCCGCGTGGCAATGAAGTCGAAAAACTGCTTCGACGCGTCGAGGGCGTCGTGGACCAGCTGCTGCGCCTCGGCGCCGCCGTGCTTGCGAAAGAGTCCGCGCTTGGTGCGCGGGTTGAAGAGATGCTTCAGCGTACGGTCGACCCCGTAGCTGCTCAGGGAGAGGCCGAAGTTGTTCGTGGCCACCTCCGGCACGGTGTGGGCCTCGTCGAGCACGAGGAAATCATCGGGGAACAGCACGCCGCGGGCGTCGGTGGCGGTGCCGTGCGCCCGGGCCCCGCCGGCGTTGATGAGGGCGAAGAGCAGCGCGTGGTTGACGATGATTACCTGCGCCGTACGCATGCGGGCGCGGGCGCGTTGGTAGTGGCATTTCTCCCCGTCGCAGTGCTTGCGCGAGCAGGCGGAGGAATCGGCGTTGACGGCGTCCCAGACCTCGGGCCGCGGCGGCGGCTTCAGGTCGTGCCGCAAGCCCGACTCGGTGGTGTCGGCCCAGGCCGCGATGCGCTGCAGTTCCTCGTAGTCGGCGTCGGCGAACAGACTGGCACGGTCGGCCAGGGCGTGGCCAAGCCGGCTCGGGCAGAGGTAGTTGGACTTGCCGACCAGCACGGCGGACTTGAACTCCGCGTAGCGGGTGAGCGCGGGATCAGCCTGGAACACGCGGCGGCAGATGGGCAGGTCCTTGGTCTCGATCTGTTCCTGCAGGGAGATGGTGTTGGTCGAGACGATCAACTGGCGGCCCTGGTCGGTCGCGTGGATGAGGCCGGGGAGGAGATAGGCGAGGGACTTGCCGACGCCGGTGCCAGCCTCGAACAGGAGCGGTTCGTCAGCGAGCACCGCGGCCGCCACGGCGCGGGCCATCTGCGCCTGCTCCGGCCGGTGCTCGAGCTTGAGCGTCGAGCACAGCGCGCCCGTCTCGGCAAACAGGTCCGCCACGAGCTGCCGCACCTGGGTCGGCTTGGGGCCGGAGTCCGGTGCTGCGCTGGCGTCTTCGTTCAGGCCGATCATGAGGGGCCAATGAGGGTGCGAAGGCGGGCCCGCGCAACGCAATTTGCGGCCCGGGTAGGGGCGTCGGTTGACGACGCCCGTGATGGAAGTCAGGACGGACGTCCGCAAGGGACGCCCCTACCGGCTTATTGCCCGGACCAGCGATTCGATTGAATGCGACCGGGTGCAATTGATATTTGCGAGGATCGCCCGGCGCGGCATCCTCCGGGTATGTCCGAATCCGAGAGCTCAACTGGCAACTGGACCGAGGGTCTCGTGCGCTTCCTGCGCGAGCAACCGGAGGTCCGGGCCGTGCGCATCGACCCGGTGGCGCAGAAGGTGGCCATCGCGACGGTCGAGGACGTGGACCTGGAAGCCCTGGAGGCCAAGCTGGCGGAGACCATTGCCGCGGTGGAAAAGCGCCTGGCGGCCAAGGCCACCGGGACGGCCCCGGCGGGCTATTCCCTGCGGCAGGAAGGCGCCTCGGTCGTGCTGGGACGGGACACCTGCGTGACTGCTGAGAAACTCTGGCTCTGGCGCGAAATGGAATGGCCGGAGATCAAGGCCGAGCCGCTGCCCGAGGACCAGGAGTGGCGACTGCTGGCCAAGCTGGCCGCAGTCTGCGGCGCGAGTGGCATCGCGGGCTTGCTGGCGGAAAGTTTTGCCCCGGGAATGCCTTGGCTGGCCAAGGGTTTCTTTCTCCTGGGTTTGGTCACCGGCGGCTGGGATGCGGCGATCGACTCGTGGAAAAACCTGCGCAAAGGCGAGATCGAGATCCATTTCCTGATGCTGGCCGTCGCCCTTGGTGCGATGTTCATCGGGGCGTGGGGCGAGGCGGTGTTGCTGCTGTTTCTGTTCTCCGCCTCCGGCGCGATGGAGGAATACGCCCTCGACCGCACCCAGCGCGAGGTCAGCGCCCTGCTCAAGTCCGCCCCGAAGCGGGCGACGCTCATTCTCCCCGACGGCGGCGAGGAGGAGGTCGCCGTCGAGGATCTGCAGCTCCGCCAGCATGTGCGGGTACGCCCCGGCGGGGCGTTCCCGACCGACGGCGTGGTGCTCAGCGGGCAGAGCGCGAGCGACGAATCCGCGCTGACCGGCGAGGCCAATCCGGTGGAGAAGCGCCCCGGCGACCAGGTGTTCAGCGGCACGATGAACCTGTGGGGTGCGCTGGACTTCGAGGTCGCCCGGCTGCCGTCCGAGAGCACGCTGCAGAAGATCATCCGGCTCATCCAGACCGCGCAAAAGCTCAAGGCGCCGAGCGAGCGTTTCACGGACAAGTTCGGCACCGGCTACACCTACGCGGTCATCGGCGGTTCGGCCGCGATGTTCCTGGTCTGGTGGCTGGGCTTCCAGCTGCCGGCGTTCACCAACACGCCCGAGACGCGCTCGGCCTTCTACCGCGCCATGACGCTGATGGTCGTGGCCAGCCCCTGCGCCCTCGTGCTGTCGATTCCCTCGGCCATCCTTGCGGCCATCGCCTGGGGCGCGCGGCATGGTGTGCTGTTCCGCGGCGGGGCCGCCATCGAGAAGCTGGCCGACGTCAATGTCGTCGCGCTCGACAAGACCGGCACGCTCACCACCGGCGAGCTGGCGGTGATCGGGTACGAGAGTTTTCCCGCGGGCCGCGAGACCGAGGTGATGGAACTCGCCTATGCCTTGGAGGCCAAATCGGAGCACCCGCTGGCCCGGGCCATCGTGCGCGACGCCAAGACGCGCGGGGTGAAGCGGATCGAACTGGAGGATTTCAAAAACATCGTGGGCCAGGGCGTGCGCGGCAGCTACGGCGGCCAGCCGGCGCTGCTCGGACGGCGCGAATTGCTCGAGGCCGGGCCGCTGGCCGGCTGGGCGGAGAAATTGCCACCGGCCGCGGCGGACCTCACGGAGGTCTGGGTCGTCGGCAAGGACATGCTGGGCCGGGTCCTGCTGCGCGACCAGATCCGCAAGGAGTCCAAGGCGGTGCTCACCGAGCTCGCGCGCCTCGGCATCCACACCGTCATGCTGACCGGCGACCGCCGGCAGGCGGCGGAGTCGGTGGCGCTGGAACTCGGCGTCGCCGAGGTCCGGGCCCACCTGACACCCGAGATGAAGGTCGCGGCCATCCAGGAACTGCGCGAGGCCTCATTCGGCCGCAAGGTCGCCATGGTCGGCGACGGGGTGAACGACGCCCCTTGTCTCGCCGCCGCCGATGTCAGCGTCGCCATGGGCGCGCGCGGCAGCGACGCCGCGCTCGAGCAGGCCGAGGTGATCTTGATGCACGACCGGATCGAGAACTTCCTCGCCGCGCACCGGCTCAGCCGCCGCGCCAAGAGCATCATCCGGCAAAACCTGACCCTTTCGCTCGGGGTGGTCATCGTCATGGTGATCATGACAGCCTTCGGCGCCGTGCCGCTGGCCATCGGCGTCGCCGCCCACGAGGGCAGCACGCTGGTGGTGTGCATCAACAGCCTGCGGCTGCTGTTTGGGAAGAACGGGTAGGGCGGTGAGTCTCTTCACCGCCGCGGCGCGGAACGGAGTCCGCACCCTACCTCAATCCTCGATCCACACCTGGTCGCCGGTGCGCACCTGGTCGAACAGCGCGATGATCTCGAGGTTGTTCATCTCGATGCAGCCACCGCTGAAGGGCCGGCCGAGGCGGTCCTCGTGATTGGTGCCGTGGGCATAGATGTAGCGTCCATAGCTATCGACATTCCCGCCGGCATTCACGCCGGGCTCCAGGCCGCGTAGCCATAAAATCCGGGTGGTGATCAGGTTGGTTTCCTGGGTCGCGGCGTCAAATTCGCTGAAATGCCTGCCGGTGCTGACGCGCCCCTTGAAGACCATTCCGGGCGGGGCATCGGCGCCGAGCTTCTCAGCGATCTCGTGCAGGCCGCGCGGCGTGCCGAGGGAATCCTGCACATTGGAGGGCGGGCGGAGCGAAGTGGAGATGACATGGCTCTTCTGCAAAGCACAGTCTTGGAAAAACATCAGGAGCTGTTGGGAGATGGAAACGGCTATGACACGCGGTGTGGGCTTGATTCCCAGCGCGTCGCACCTTTCTTTCATCCGTTTCAACGTTTCATTCATCGTGAATAATAAATCCTATCGCGTCGGCATCGTCGGGGCCACCGGAGCAGTCGGTCAAGAGCTGATTGGTCTCCTGCAGGCCCATGCATTCCCCGTCTCCGAGCTGCGGCCGCTGGCCTCGGCGCGTTCCGCGGGCAAGAGCATAGATTTTGGCGGAAAAAAAATCGCGGTGCAGGAAGCCACGCCCGAGGCCTTCGCCGGCCTGGACCTGGCGTTCTTCGCCGCAGGCAGCGACATCACCAAGGCCCTGGCCCCCGAGGCGGTGAAGCGCGGCTGTCTCGCCATCGACAAGAGCTCGGCGTTCCGCATGGACCCGAACGTCCCGCTCGTCGTGCCCGAGATCAATGCCCACGCCCTGCGGTCGCACCGGGGCATCATCGCCAGTCCGAACTGCTCCACGGCGGTCGCGCTCATGGGGCTTTACCCGCTGCATCAGGCGTTCGGCCTGCAGCGCGTGGTGTTCGCCACCTACCAGTCCGTCTCCGGCACCGGCGCCGACGCCATCGTGGAACTCGAGCAGCAGGTGCAGGCCTACGCCGCTAACCAGCCGCTGCCGCGCTCGGTCTACCCGCACCAGATTTTCCAGAACCTCATCCCGCACATCGACTCGTTCGGCGCCGACGGCTACACCGGCGAGGAAGCCAAGATGCGCAGCGAGAGCCGGAAGATCCTCGGGATGCCGGAGCTCCGCGTCTCGGCCACCTGCATCCGCGTGCCGGTGGTGCGGGCCCACTCCGTGGCGATCAACGCCGAGTTCGAACGCCCCGTCTCGGTCGCGGCCGCGCGCGCGGCCATCGCGGCCTTCCCCGGCGCCGAGCTCATCGACAACCCCCATGAAAACGGTTACCCGACCCCGCTGGCCTACAGCCGGAAGGAGAAGTGCGGCGTGGGTCGCATCCGCCTCGACACCGCCTTCGACAACGGTCTGGCCCTGTGGGTCAGCGGCGACAACCTTTGGAAGGGCGCCGCGCTCAATGCCCTGCAGACTGCCGAGAAGATGATTGAACTCGGCCTCCCGTTGAAAGCGTGAGGCGGTGGTTGTGGGGCGGGGTCACCGAACCCCGCCTCCATGCGCACGCTGGCAGGATTTGGAAATCCCGCCCTACATAGTTCTTGCGAGCTCCCGAGGCTTGTCGTTTCGTGCGCCATCCGGACGCTTAGCTCAGTTGGTTAGAGCACCTCATTTACATTGAGGCTGTCGGGGGTTCGAGTCCCTCAGCGTCCATTCTTCCACCGTCTGCCCGTATCACCTGAGGTCGCCGTCGATCCGCCAGAGGCCGAAGCTTCCCACGGGGGTGTCCGGCGGCAGGCGGCCCTCGGCGGGATCCGACAGGCCCCAGCCGACGGGCAGGATCGTCGCCGAAGCCTGCCGATGACGCGGTATGAAGGAGAAGAAATGCTCAGCGGAGACCGTTTCCCCGGCCAATCGGCGTTCACCCAGGCCATCCAGGTCGTGATAATAGCGGCCGTCGCTGTAGAGCGTGATCAGCGGGTTGAGTGGAAACCAGATTTTTTCGGGCAGCCGTGCGGCCAGATAGGCGGCTTCGCGATACGCCTGGACATTGGGCCGCACGCGCAGGGAAGACACCTGCAGCCATTGGCTCGCGACCGCCGCCGCCACGACGGCCAGAGCGAGGGCGGCCCACTGGCCCAGGCGCCCGGCGATCCGACCGGTGCCGAGCACGATCACCGTCGGGGGGAACCAGAGCCAGAAGCTGTGCAGGGAATTGACGTTTCCGCCGATGCGAAAAAGACCGGCCAGGCTGAGCGGCAGCGTGCAGGCGAACGCCAGGGCCGGGAGCAGCAGCGGCGATCCGCGGACCAGGAAATGCCGCCACCCGACCACCATGACCACGAGGGGCAGCGCGACCCCGATGAGCAGCGGGGTGGCTTGAAGGTGCAGCCGGTCGGGCAGCGACGCCCACGGAAATCCGCCGGGCAGCGAGACCATCGTGTGCCACAAGCCGGGCGCGCCAAAATAGACCACCGCCGGGATCGCCAGGGCGGCGCCGGCCGCGAAGCAACGCCCGGCTTGCCGGACGGCTTCGCGCGGGGAGACGGTGACGTACAGCCAGACGACCTCGGCCAGCCCGAGGCCGATCATGGTCTGCTTGCAGGCCACGGCAGCGGCAGCGCACGCGGCGGCGACCCAGTTTTGCCGGTGCGCCAGCGCCAGCAGGCCCAGCAACCCGAAAACCAGGCCGGACGCGTCGGCGGAATACACAATATAACCTGAGGTTTCATTGCGCACGAGCAGCACGCAGAGCAAGGCCGCGCCCAGCCGGAGCTGTCGGTCCCGGACCGGCGAGACCGCCCCCGTTGCCGCCGGCCACCACAGGCAGGTCACGGCCAGGGCCATCACCTTGAGCCCGATGTGAATGGCGCCGGCGATCTCCAGCGCGCCGATCGGGTTGGTGGCGAGGCCCGCCGGCCACAGCAGGAGCAGGGGCAGCGGGCCGTAAATCCAGGTGCTGACGGGTCCGGCGCCCGCGGTCGTGTAGATCGAGATGCCGTGATGCAAGGCGACCGCCGGCGCGACCCGGATGTCATTCCACGGAATGCCGGGAAAACTGCACCAACAGGACCACAGCCAGATGCTGCACAGCAGGCCGGCTGCGGCCAGGATCAGCCACGTCGCAAGGGAAAGCACCGGAGGCGAAACGGCGGGCATCTTGGCGGAATTCCAATGACGCATGGTGGGGTAGGCTGGCCGCCAGCGTGGGCCGCCAATTGCCCAAGATGGGGGACCCGGACCTCACGGGGCGAGCCCATACTGCCCGGGGGCAAGGCCGCTTTGCCGGCATCAGTCCGACCGGTTCGGCGGCGCGCATTGCATCCTTGCCGGTCCCGCTCCCGGGTGCTTCTGTGGGCCGCATATTGGCCTTGTTCGGCCCGGCCACAGCCGGGTCAGCCTGGTCCCACCCGAGTATGAAAATAGTCCTAGCCACAAGGAAAAGTCCGCTCGCTCTCGTCCAGACCGAGATGGTTGCCGCGCGCCTGCAGGCGAAGATTCCCGGGGCCGCCTGCGAACTGTTGAAGCTGGTCACCACCGGCGACAAGCAGGCCGAATGGTCGCTGGCGAAGCAGGGCGGCAAGGGGCTGTTCACGGCCGAACTCGAGCAGGCGCTGCTGCGCGGCGAGGCGACCGCGGCAGTCCACAGCTGCAAGGACCTGCCGGGTGAAAACCCACCCGGGCTCGTCGTGGCCGGCTTCATGCCCCGCGAGGACACCCGCGATGTGCTCGTGCTGCGCGAGGGGGTCCAAACGCCCGCGACCATCGCGACGGGCAGCCCGCGCCGGCAGATGCAGATCAAGCTGCTCTTTCCCGCCGCCACCTTCACGGAGATCCGCGGCAACGTGGACACCCGGCTCAAGAAGATCGCCGCCGGCGCCGCCGATGCGACCATTCTCGCCCGCGCCGGGATGAACCGGCTTGGCATCCACCGCTGGCCCGGCGTGACCTTTCGTCCGCTCAATCACGAAGAAAGCGTCCCGGCCGTGGGGCAGGGGGCCATCGCCCTGCAATGCCGGGCGGAGCACGCCACGCTGCTGGCACCGGCGCTCGATGCCGCCACGGCGCGCACCGTCACTTTGGAACGCGCCTTCCAGCGCCAGCTCGGCGCGGGCTGCCAGATCGCCTTCGCCGCGCACGCCACGGCGGACAAGCTGTATTTCTTCCACGAGCAGACCGGCCAGCGCGTTCTGCCACTCACGCCGGCGGATTTTGCCCAGCCGGAGCAGGCCGCGGCCCGCATCCTGAAGGAGTTGGGTTTCCGTGGATAAGTTCACCTCGAGTCTGCCGACGCTGTCCGGTGGAGGGGCGCCGCTTCACGGCGCCCGTTGGGGAGGCATGCGCCCCCCGGGCGCCGACGAGCGCCGATCCGACATTTTTCATCATGACTGACCTCAAAACCCTGCACGGCCGCCGCATCGTCCTCACCCGTCCGCGCGAGGCGGCCATCGAATGGCGTCAGAAACTCGAGGCGCTCGGTGCCACGGTCATCGAGCTGCCGCTGATCCGGGTCAGCAAGGACGTCAACCCCACCACGCTCGCCGAGGTGTTCCAGGAGCTCGGCGGCTATGAGTGGATCATCTTCACCAGCGTGAACGGGGTGAAGTTCTTCTTCGACGAGTTCAACCGCATCCATGACGACATCCGCGCCCTGGGCCTCATGCGCATCGCCGTCGTCGGCGAGGCCACGGCCGCAGCCATCCGGGAAAAACACCTGCGCGTCGAGGTGCAGCCCAAGAAGGCCAACGCCGAGGAACTCGCCAAGGCCCTCGTCACCCGCGAGGGCATGGACAGCGCCAAGGTGCTGGTCATCACCGGCAATCGTAACCGCGACACCCTGGTCAAGGAGCTTGAGAAGGCCCGGGCGATCGTGGATTGCCTGCCGGTCTACAAGACCGAGGAAGCCGACCTCGCGGCGGACCCCGTGGCCGCTGATTTCCGCGCCAAGGGTGCGGACGCCATCCTCTTTGCCAGTCCGTCGGCCGCGCAGTCGTTCTTCGACCAGGCGGGCGAGCTCAAGCTCGGTGCCAAGGCGAAGCGCCCGCTGGCCGGCAGCATCGGCCCCAGCACGACCGCCACGATGAAGCAGCTCGGCCTGCCGGTGGACTTCGAGGCGGCGGAGGCCAGCCTCGACTCCCTGGTGGCAGCTTTGACCAAGGCACTTTGACCACGAAACACCACTACTGTCCGGAACCCGGAGCAGTAAAGTTCTATAACTTTCATAAGATGAGTTTCATCGGGCAGTTTTGGGGTGTGACGCATTTTGAGTGCGGAGCGGTGTTTTGGTCGCAGGC
>JBKJTZ010000016.1:0-11682 GCA_046590295.1 Lacunisphaera sp. | reverse complement strand
ATGCGCCTCATCACCCATTGTCAGTGTCAAACCGCTCACACCCCTGCGCTGTTCCAGCCCTCTGTGCATACGTTACTAACAGAACTCTCGGCCGCTCTTAACCGGACAGCAGTGGGCGGTTGCCCTCAACCGCCCTCGTTGGCGCAAGGGCCGTTGAGGGCAACGGCCCCTACCATAGGTCCAGTTAACTCGGGACGTTGGTATTACTCGTTCACCGTCCGGCGACGCCAGAAGACCAGGCCCAGCGCGAGCACGCCGGCACCAAGAACGGTCGCCGCCGGCTCGGGAATGGCACTGGCCGCGATGTTGTCCCAATAGACGGAATAGCTGCCGGCCTCGCCGAAGTTGCAGCCCTGGATCATCACATCCCGCAGATCCTCGCCGGCCGCCGTGGCCTGGGTGTAGACGAGCACGCCATCGATCCGGTATTCGAAAGTGGCGCCAGTCGACGTGCCGGACAGCGTGCGCCACGTGGCGAAGACGAAGCCCGTGGATACCCCCGAGAGCAACCCAGCTGCCGATATCGGGGTCGAAGGCCCCGAAATGAAACGACCGGTCCGCGGCCGCGGGATTGAGCGCATCGGTGGGGCTCGCGTTGGTGAATCCCATGGTCAGGTAATCTCCGCCGGCCCGCGTCGTGCCGGGTGGGCCCAGAGCCCCGGGCGAACGAGAGGACCGGTGGCGGTGTCAAAAGCGGACGAGACGTAAACCTCCGCCGTGAGCATCCCGCGTACAGAGATGCCGGTGGCGCGTTGCTCACCCGGGGTATTTTAAAACGTGCGGCTGAATAATTCGGTGCGGTTCGCCGCACTGTCCGCCCCGTCAATGGTCAGCGACAGCCGGCTGTTGCCATCGAGCACCACCAGCGCAAAGCCCGCACGAGCGTGACGGTTCTGTATCCACGCCGGATTGAGGAAGTCAAAAGTGTCGATAAACTGCGCGGAGGCCGCGCCGGGAAACGCGCCGGGGGCGGCCCGGAGGTGGGAATTTTTTTCGTGATCAAGTCAGGTACCCGCGGAAGTCGCCCGTTGCCCGGCCGGCTCCGGCGGTATCGGCGCCGACGTCTGCCTCGGCAGGTAGTCGTCCGCCAGCTGGCCCAGGCGGCGCAGGGAGACGCGGAATTTCACCCGCCGGCGGAGCCAACCCTGGTTCCGCGGTTCGAAGGGATGGTCGCGGATCGCCTCGTGGATCTGCGACCGGCGGGTGGCCCGCCCGCAGGTGTCGATCAACCCGAGGTCGGCCGTGAAATAATCACCGAGCAAAAGCAGCGGCGCAAACGGCAGCGCGTGCCAGTGCAGGGTCCGCCAGAAGATCCTGGGCCGGAACCATCGCGGCGCGCAGCCGGTTTTCACGCAATAGAGTTCGGCCAAGGTTGCCATAAAGGATCCATGACTGCCCGCCGTTAAGGCGGGCAGGCCGGTTCACTTGCTCGCGATGGGACGACCGACCGTCATCTGGTCGTCAACAATCTCCACGCGCGCGGCGGCGACGGCGATTTCCATGATGCGGCGCTTGTCGTCCGCGTTGTAGGTCCAGCCGCGCAGCGTCACCCGTCCGTCGTTGGTGCCGATTTCCACGTGGCGGATGTTGATTTTCGCCGCCCGGATGCCGCGGTAGATGGTGACGGTCCGGTCGATGTCGAAATAGTTGCTGCCCTGCTCCAGCGGACCGGCGGTGCGCGGACCCTTGTAGAGTTCCTGATGGGAGTAAGCCTCGTTGCCGTAGGCCGCCTCGGTGAAAATGTAGCGCGGCTCGTCGGCAAACTCCTCGACCGTGTCGTCGAGCAGGAGCGCGTCGCGCGCGGGGTTGAAGGACAGGGCCATGGCGGGGACGAGGCTCTTCGTCTGGAAATTGCCGGGGGCGAGAATGATGACATTGAGGATGCGGCCCGTCAGGATGTTCATGGTGAGGGACCACACCTTGCCGAAATCGTTGCCCTGGAAATTCCCGACCGGCATGTCGAGCAGCTTGTTGGCGCGCTCGACATAGCCGAGCGACACCTTGGGGCGGCGCGCGGTCTTGCTGGGGGCGTCCCCTTCCTCGAGGAAATAAGGCTCCTGGCCGAACAGGTGGTAGGCGGCGGCGACACGTTCGCTGCGGCCGGCATCCTCCCAATTCTTGAGATCGATGCCCGCGGCGGACCGGAACAACTCGACGCTCACATCGAGCCGGTAGACATTAGCCGAGGGATCGGATTTCAGCGCGAGGGGCGGCACCGCGACGATCTTGTTGCCGACGTCGAGCGAACTATCGGTCTTGACCAGCACCGCGACGATGCGGCCGTTGACGATATCGATGCCCAGGTCGACGATACGACCGAGGGTTTCGTCCTTGAGATTCTTGATGTCGATGTCGATGAACCGCACGGTGGTTTTTTCGGCCCCGAGGGGTCTTGGGGTCTCGCCGGCCGGGGCCTGGGCGAATGAGGTGAGCGCAAATGCGCCGGTGCACAGGGCGGCGGCGAGGAGGTGGAATTTCAGTTTCATGGGAATGGCAGTGGGATTGAGGCCGGCATGGAGTGCCGGTCATGTGGGTGCAGCATAGGCTTCCGCCCGGGTCGCGCCTATGGGGTGTTAACCCGTCGTTTCCCGCCGCGTGGCGCGATCGCCCGGCGCTGGATCGCGTCAGGCTTCGCGCGTGATTTGCTCCGACTTGAGCGAGGCCACGATGGTCCCGGCGAGGAGCTGCAACTCGTCGAAGTTGCCGGGTTTGACGATGTACGAGGTCGCCCCCAGCGCGCAGGCCCGGTCGATGTCGGCCTGCCGGCTGGAGGCACTCAGGACATGAACCGGCAGCAGCTTGAATTCCGGCTGCCGGCGGATCCACGCCAGCACCTCGAACCCGTTTTTTCTCGGCATGTTCAAGTCCAGCAGCAGCAACGCCGGCAACGGATGCTGGGTCCGGTCGGCGTAGAGTCCCTCGCCGCTCAGGTAGGCGATGGCCTCCACCCCATCGTGGGTGACCTGCAGCGGCGTGGTGCGCCCGGCCCGCTCGAAGGCAATGTTCATGAACAGACCATCATCGGCGCTGTCATCAGCGATCAGGATCGTCGGTTCGGGCTTCATTCGTCGTTCCTCCCGTGGTGGGGCGACCCGGCGGGGCGCGCCGCCGGGGCCAGCTCGATCCAGAATTTACTCCCCTGCTCCGGAATGGATTCCAGTCCGGACTTTCCGCCCATGCGTTCCATGCCGTTCTGCACGATAGCCAGCCCGATGCCCGTGCCGGGAAAGGCCGTCGTATGCAGGCGCTGGAAGACCTGGAAGATCCGCCCGTGGAACTCGGGGGCGATACCGATGCCGTTGTCCTCGACCCAGACCCGGATCATCCCGTCCGGTCGCGTCTCCGCGCGCAGGCGCACCTCGGGCGGCCGGCCCTGGACGAACTTCATGGCGTTGCTGATGAGGTTGACGAGCACCTGCTGCAGGGTGGCCGCGTGGGCCAGCACCACCGGCCAGGGAGGGAGGTTCATCACGCGGGTCCGGCTTTCGCGGATTTCCCCGGCGCAGGCGGCCAGGGCGTCGTCCACGGCCGTCGCGAGGGCCACCGGCCCCAGCTCGATCGATTGCTGCCCCAGGTGGCTGAACGCCAGCAGGTCGACCAGCAGACGGTCCATGGTCTGCGCCGACTTGTTGATGGCGTTGGCATAGCCGTGGCCCGCCGGGAGCAGGCTCGCTGCACATTCCTGCACCAGCAGCTGGGCATAACCCTGCATGGCGCGCAGAGGGGCGCGCAGATCGTGCGCGATGGAATAAACGAAGGATTCGAGCTGACGGTTGCTGAACCGCAGCTCGGCCGTGCGCTGCTGTACAGCGTCCTCGAGTTCTGCGGTGCGCTGCGCGGTCCGCAGGGCGGCTCTCTTTTCCGCCTGCTTCCGGGCGGTGATGTCGCGGATGTTGCACTGGATGACCTGCTGGTCGCCTTCCTGATAAAGGTTGCTCACGAACTCCACGTCGACGCACCGCCCGTCCTTGGTTTGGAGCGGCATGTCATCATAGCGGATCTGCCCGGTCTCCAGCAGCTGACGGAAGGCCTGCTGGCTCTCGGCCTCATCCTTGAGCAGGCCGATTTCAAACAGCTCCTTCCCGACAAACTCCGCGTGGGTATAGCCCAGGAACTTTACCAGGAACGGATTGACGTCGATGATCTGCCGCGTCGCCGGATCCATGATAAGGATGCCATCATGCGCGGCTTCGAACAAACGGCGGTAGCGCAGCTCCGAGGCGGTGGAGGCGGTCCGGCTGATGGTGGCCTGCTGTATATCGGCGGGTGAATTCAAGTGCACCAAAATAGCCGGGGCGGACCGGGTTGAACAGTAGGTGACCAACCCACTGGGCCAAACCCGCCCGACGGGTTCGCCGGCACCGCGGCAATGTGCCGCCTGGCCGGCCCAAGACCATGGGGTGTTCACCGCATGGGCCGGGCGAAACCTTGGCCGCGCGGGAGCGGTCATAATGGCGCCATCGCGCTCCCCATGAATTCTCCCACTGTCCTGCCTAAATGGCGCCGCACCGCGTGCGCCGCCCTTTTCTCCCTGCCCCTCGCCGCCCACCCCGCCGCGGTGTCGCCGGAAGTCTGTGCGCCGGGCGGCGCGGGACTGCCCCAAGGAGTAAATCCCATCGGCTCGATTCATGCCCACCTGTGCGGTTTCCATTTCTACAGCGGCGACCTGAACCGGGCCCTGCGGGTCGAGCACTATTGTTCGGGGCTCAGCGACGGTGTTTTTCAGTGCGTCATCTACGATTCGACCGGGCCGAACGCGCGCCTGATCGGCATCGAATACATCATCAGCGAGGCTCTGTTCCTCCAACTGCCCGCGGAGGAGAAGAGGTTATGGCACAGCCATCGCTACGAAGTCATGTCCGGCCTGCTCACCGCCCCCGGCCTCGCGCCCGCGGCCGAGCTTGAATTGATGAAGGGCTTGGTCAGCACCTACGGCAAGACCTGGCACCTCTGGCAGGTCGATCGGGGCGACGCGCTGCCCCTGGGCCTGCCGAAGCTCATGATGGGTTTCACGGCCGACGGCCAGGCGGACGCGGCGATGGTGGCGGAACGCGATCGCGACGAACCCATCGAATCGGCCAGCCTCAAGGCGGCGCGGGCGGACCTGCCGACCCGGCCGGTCGCCGCCGGTGCCGATAGCTGGCAGCAGGGACCGGCTTTTCAGATCAGTGACGCGTTGCTGTTGTCCGCTCCCGCGGTCCCTCGCCCCTGACGCGGGGAAAACCGAGTTCATGGCCCCACCCCCACAGCCCCGCAGGCGGGTAGGGTAATTAGGTGGGGTGGGTAATGCCCCATATCAGCGCCCACGGCGCCGCGGTACTCTCGCGGGGTATGAATCTCAAACGACTTCTCCCCCTCCCCACCGTGGCCATCGCCATGGGGCTCTTGGCCTTCGCCCCCGCATCCGCCCAGGTCTTGCTGACCGCCTCTGAATACACCCTGCTTGCCGGGGCGGCCGTGAGTTTCGGCGGCGCGGTCGGCGGCGGCAATTTCTCCAACGGCCATGTCCATGGCGACACCGGCACCACCGGGTTTCCTCCGGGCATAGTTAGCGGCAACACGCTCAGCGGCGCGGCCGCAACAGTGATCGCCTCCAACACTGGCCCCACCATTCAAGCCCAGCTGGACCGCGGCACGGCCCACACGGCCCTGGCGAACCTGGTGACCCCCCCGGCCAACATCAGCGCGGCGGCGAGCTTTGGCACCGGCGCTTCGTTTCTGCCGGGTAACTATCAATTCACCAACGGCGCGGGTGTCATCCAAAACGGCGCCGTCATCCTCGATGCGAATTTCCAGAACGGCGTGGCTTGGGTTTTCAATATTACCGCCAACCTCACCCTCTCGGCGTTGTCCTCGGTCAACATCATCAATTACGGCTCCAACGGCGGCAGTGACCTCGGCGTCTACTGGAACGCCGGCACGTCGATCACGGTCGGCGACAACGCTACGGTCCTCGGCAACTACATCGCGGGCGCCGGCATCTCCTTCAGCGGCATCACCAGCACCAATGCCAGCGGCGGCTTCCGCGCCCTGGCCGGGACCGCGGTCTCGTTCGCCGGTAACGGTGTCACCGCCAACGCCCTCGGCGGGCCCGGCGGCGGCGACATGGACGGCGGCCTGATGTATAGCGGCGGCGCGCTGGTGCCGATCCCAGCACCGGTGATCCCACCGGCGCCACCGCCGCCACCGCCGCCGCCCCCGGCCGTTGTGCCGCCCGACGTGGTCGTGCCGGCCATCCCGTTGCCCCCGGGCCAGACTTACACGGGCAATGTGCTGCTCAGCTCGACCGGCACCTACACGAAGGGTTCCTCCATCGTGGTCCTGGTTCCGGGAACGATCTATCCCACCACGACCCTGACGGTTGATGGCAACAGCAGCAGTCCCTCGACCCCCGCATCCCTGACCATCACCACCGCCACCGTGACCCTGACCGGCGTCAACACCTACACCGGTGGCACCAACGTGAATGGCGGCGTGCTCATTGCCACCAGCGCAAACCTGCCCACCGACCGTAATATTTCCCTCACCAACAGCGGGTCACTGATCATCAATCAGCCGACCGACGGCACCTTCGGCGGGGTGGTCTCTGGGACCGGCGCCGTCACAAAAACGGGCACCGGCGCGCTCACGCTGACCGGCGCCAACACCTACACGGGTGGCACCAAAGTGAATACGGGCACGCTGGTCACCAGCACCGCGAACTTGCCGGCGAATCAGACCGTGGCCGTAACCAGCAACGGCATCCTGGCCTTCAACCAGAACACGGACGGCACCTTCGGCGGCACCATCACCGGCGGCGGCCAGGTCCAGAAACGCGGCACGGCGACGCTGACGCTGTCGAACACCACCACCTCCCCGGTGGCGGTCCAGACCGGCTGGCTGATCGCCAACGCCGGCCTCGGCGCCACCACCGTCTCCCCCGGCGCCTTCCTCGGCGGCAATGCCACGATCACCGGCAATCTCGTCAACAACGGCACGGTCAGCCCCGGCACTTCCCCCGGCACGATCAACGTCACTGGCAACTACACGCAGTCCTCGACCGGCACCCTCGTCATCGAACTCGCCTCCAGCACGTCCTTTGACAAGCTCGTCGTCTCGGGCACGGCCTCGCTGGCCGGCACCCTGCAGGTGGCGGTGGCGTCCGGCTTCAAGCCCATCGGCCAGTCGTTCACCTTCCTCACCGCCGCGGGCGGCGTCAGCGGCACCTTCGGCACCGTCACCGGCCTGGTCACGAACAGCGCCGCCACCGCGGCCAACGTGGTGTATGCCCCGACATCCGCCACGATCGCCTTCACCCAGCTGCCCTTTGCGGGCTTCGCCGGCACGCCCAACCAGGTGGCCGTGGGCAACGGCGCCCAGCTCAACCCGGCGGTCACCACCGCGCTCAATGTCGTGCCGGTCGCCAGCCAGATCCCCGGCGCCTTGAACGCCATCTCGCCCCAGGGCTACCAGATCTGGAGCACCGCCGCCTTCGCCCACAACACCGCTCTCGCCAACCGCCTGGCCCGGGGTGACCGTCCGGTGGTCGATCACGACAATTTTTACGTCGATTTCAACCAGCGTCGCGGCCGCGCCTCGCGCGACCTCGATGTCGGTACCAGCACCTACACCACCACGTCCACCCTCGTCGGCGGCGACCGGGCCGTTTCCGCTGACCTGGCGGCCGGCGTCTTTTTCGAGCACAGCAAGACCACCGCGGGCCTTGGTTCGGTGGGCAGCTACTCGAGCATCAAGGAAAACATGATCGGCGCCCGCACGGCCTGGGCCAGCGGCCCGCTGTTCGCGCACGCGGTGCTCGGCTACGGTTTCGACAAATATAAATCCTCCCGCCCGGTCGCGTTTGCCGGCACCAGCACCACCGCCACTTCCGCCACGCGCGGCCACCAGTGGCTGGCCGGGATTTCGGGCGGCCAAAACTTCGACTTCGGCATCGTGAGACTCTCCCCGTTCGTCGGGCTGCTGTTCAGCCGCTGGGACGCGGACGGGTTTACCGAGACCGACGCCGGGACCTTTAACGTCACGGTCGCCAGTCAGCGCGCCACCTCCCTCCGCTCCGAAGTCGGCCTCGAGGCCGCCCTGAAGTTCAAGATCGGCTCCGTCGGCCTCCAGCCCCATGTCCGCGCCGCCTGGCTCAGCGAGTTCTACGACAGCCCGCGCTCGATGCACGCGTCGTTTGGCAGCGCCAACTACGCCGTCCGCACCCGCGGGCCGCAGCGCGACAGCGCCCAGCTCAGCGCGGGCGTGAACCTCCTGCTCGACCCCCGCGCCATCATCTACGCCGACTACTCCGTGCAGAACGGCGGCACCACCCGGATCCTGAGCGACGTGCGTGTCGGCCTCGTCATCAGGTTCTAGGCCCATCCAGCGGGAACAACCTCGCCGACGACCGCGCCAGATTCTGGCGCCGGTCGCCGGCTTTTTGCTGCCCGGGGTCCACTGGCTGCGCCCGGTCGGATTCCGCCTGATCGCCTGGTGGCCGGCCAAGCTGCTGGGCACGACGCTCGGTATGACGGCGTTCTTCATCGCCTATTTCTGGGTGCTCAACCACCCGCTCTACCCGGTGACGATGATGCCGCTCATCGCGCCGGACCGGTGGATCACCTTCCAGCCCGCGGCCCTGCCGGTTTACCTGTCACTCTGGCTCTACGTGTCCCTCGCGCCCGCGCTGCTGGTCAGCCGGCGGGAGCTCATCTCCTTCGGCGTGGCTTGGACGGCGCTCAGTGTGGCCGGCCTCGGCCTCTTCCTGCTCTGGCCGACGGCGGTGCCCCGGACCGCGATCGAGGGGACCGAGCATCCATTGTTCGCCTTTCTCCAGCAGGCCGACGCCGCCGGCAACGCCTGTCCGTCGCTGCACGTGGCCTTTGCGGTCTTCACCGCCATCTGGTTCGCGCGCCTGCTGCGGCAGATGGGCGCGGGGCGCGGCTGGCACGCGTTCAACTGGTTGTGGTGCGTGGGCATTCTCTGGTCCACCCTCGCCACCCGCCAGCATGTGGCGCTCGACGTCCTCGCCGGCGCCGGGCTGGGCGCGCTGGTGGCCGCCGCTCACCTGAGCTGGCTGGGCGCGGGGACCACGCAGCAAAAACCCTGAGCGTCCAGGCGCTCCAACACGAGGCGGATGGCCTGGACGCGGATCGTCGCCGGCACGCGGGGCCCCTCGTGCAACAGCAGGATGACTCCCGGCGCCACCGTGCGCATTACGCGCGTGGCGACCTCCTGCGGATCCTTCGACCACCGCTCCAATCCCCGGGCGCTCCAGCCAAGATAGCTCAGCCCGCGGGCGCGCAGGGCTGGGGCCAGCCAGGGATTCTTGACGCCGGCCGGGGCGCGGAACCGGACCGGTCGCACTCCGGCGCCTTGCAGCGCATGCAGCCCCGCGTCGAGTTCGCGCCGGACCCGGGCCGGTGTGGCACACCAAAACCAAGCCAGCGGATGCGTGTGCGTATGGTGCGCCACCTCATGGCCGGCGGCGACGATGGCGCGGACCAGCGCAGGATGCCGGGCGACGTTTTCGCCGATGACAAAAAAAGTCGCCCGCGCCCCGTGCGCCGCCAGCAGCGCGAGAATCCGCGGCGTGTCCTCCGGGTCGGGTCCATCGTCGATCGTCAGCCACACCTCGCGGCGCGTCGTCTGGAATCGCCGGTGCACCCGCACCAAGCCCTGGGCCCCGGGAGCGAACACATGGTAGGCCAGCAGGAAATCGGGCAGGAACCAGAGGGTCGCGGCGGTCGCGGGCGCCACCTGAAACACGAGCAGGCCCGCGAGTTTTCCCGCCAGATTGACCATGATCAGCAGCCCCATGGCGTGAAAGCAGTCCTGCATCCCATAGCTCCTTTCATCATGAGTCGGATTGATGCAATGGAAACCGATTGGTTGTAGGGCGGCATCTCCGCATGCCGTCGCTGCAGGCGGGGGTTGGCGCCTCTGCGGGCGGGGTTCGGAGACCCCGCCCTACAATTCCTCTGCCCTCGTTCCGGCTGAGGCCAAGACGAAGGTGGCCTGCGGTGATTCCATCCGTGCTCCGCTGTGAAATCCGTGGTCAAAGCATCTCGTCCGTGCTCCATCAATACGCCCAGCCGTAGCCGAGCGTGAAGCCCAGCGCATCGATGCCGGGATTGGGTTTGGTCATGCCGCCGTTCGACATGTGCTGGTACATGATGCCCGCGCTCAGGCGGATGTTTTTCGTCGTGACGTGCTCGATGCCGCCCCGGATGAACCAATTCAAGGTGAAGTCCTGGCCGAGGCCCCCCTTGATGTCCCGGGAATCAGTCCCGCCGAACCCGCCGCCGGCCCCGGTGAACAACGACCAGGACCCGGTCCGGTCCCACCACTCCAGCGATGGCGAGCCGGAGAATCCCACGTAATGGGATTCGGGCCCGGCCTGGATCAAATCGGCGAGCAGGGTCAGGCGGTGACGCAGCACGATCCTCGATCCATCCGAAAATTCACGGTGCCAGAATTCCGCGGAGCGCCACGAGAGTTGAACGGGAAACAGCCGGTAGGGGAAAGGCGTGCCGGTGCCGATTTCCCAGAGCACCCCCGACTCCACGGTCAGCGCGGCGGTCGCCCACGGCGGGCCCGGGGCGGGCCCGGCGGCGAAAGCGCCCAGGTGCAGGAGGGAGCCCAGCACGGCGCACCGAATGAATCGGGACACGAAGCAACGCGGGGACATTGGCTACTGTGACAAAGCACCTGTCGTCGCGCTATGGGGTGGTCACCCCCGTCCGTTTTGGGCTGATCCCTTTGACGCGCCGGATTTCGCCCGGTAGGCTCGGACCCTCATGGAGTCCAACGACCAATTGCCCCCCCGTCGCTGGGCCAAAATTCACGTCCTGCGGCTGGCCGGCCTCTTGCTGGTGATAGTCACGCTGGCGGCCCTGGCCCTTGGGCCCGGCCTGGTCGAGGCGACCAACGCCGTGATCCTAGCCCTGCGTGCCGCCGGTCCCGGGGTCTTCTTTCTCGCCATGGCCTTCCTGCCGGCCCTGGGGTTTCCCCTGCTGGCGTTCACCTTGGCTGCGGGACCGGTGTTCGGGCCCGTCCTTGGCACCGGCGGCGTGATCGCCAGTTCGCTCGGCGCCGTGCTGGCCAATCTGCTGCTGACCTACTGGCTGTCGCACCGGGCCCTGCGGCCGCTGGTGAGCCGGTTGCTGGCCCGTTTTGCCATCCGCCTGCCCGAGAGTGCAGCCGGTGATGCGTGGCAGTTGACCCTGATCGTGCGCCTGCTGCCCGGCCCGCCGTTCTGGGTGCAAAGTTACCTGCTCGGCGTGCTGCGCGTGCCGCTCGTCCCCTACCTCGTCGTCTCGCTGCTCGTCATGACCGGCTACATCGTCGCGCTCATCAGCGGTGCCGAAGCGGTCGCCAGCGGCAACGGCCAGCTCGCCTTCGCCGCCGTCGGGGTCCTCGTGGTCACCGTGGCCGGGTTGCAACTGTGGCGCCACCGGACCGCGCGGCGACTGGCGGCGGTGGCCCTGCCCCTGGTCCTCGTCCCGCCCGTCGCCCTCCGCTAAGCCGCCCATGTCCCTCGTCGCCGCAGAACCCGGTTCGTTGCAAATCACCCTCGGGGTGGACGCCCAGTTCGATGCCGGGCTGCCGGTGTTGGCCGGCGAGGCGGTGGAAAATCTTTTCGGCGTGGCCCGGCCCGCCGGTCGCGTGCGGGGCCTGGCACTTTTTCGCACCGGAGACTGG
>JBKJTZ010000136.1:0-3065 GCA_046590295.1 Lacunisphaera sp. | reverse complement strand
CCCGCTCCTGGCGGCGCTCGGCATCGCGTTCGTGCCGCGGAACTATCGGTTCGGCATCCGCCTCATTGCGCTGACCGCCAGCGCGCTGTCGATGCTGCTGGGCATCGGCATGTTCGCGAGCTTCATTCCTGGAGTGCCCGGCTACCAATTCGTTTCGCAGACTCCCTGGGTTGAGTCGCTTGGCATTTCGCTGAAAGTCGGCGTCGATGGCATCAACGTCGGCTTGGTGCTGATGGGCGGCATCGTCGCCTTCGCCGCGACGAGCATGTCGTATCTGATCAAGGAGCGCGAAAAGGAATATTACATCCTGCTGATGACGATGATCGGCGGCATCCTCGGCGCGTTTTGCTCGCTCGATGTTTTCTTTTTCTTTTTCTTCCACGAGCTGGCGCTGATCCCGACGTTCATCATGGTCGGTATCTGGGGCGGCCGCGACCGCAACTACGCGGCGATGAAGCTCACCCTCTACCTCACGGTCGGCGCCATGCTGTCGCTCATCGGCCTCATCGCCCTCTACGTGAAGAGCGGCGCGAGCTCCTTCGACCTGATCTCCCTCAAGGAGGCTGTCGCCGCCGAGGGCATCCACGGCTCGACGCAGAAATATATCTTTGGCCTCCTGATGTTCGGCTTCGGCATTTTGGTCTCGCTCTGGCCGTTTCACACCTGGGCGCCGCTCGGCTACGGCGCCGCGCCGAGTTCGGCCGCCATGCTGCACGCCGGCGTGCTCAAGAAGTTCGGTCTCTACGGTCTCATCCAGATCGCCCTGCCGCTGCTGCCGCTCGGGGCCGGCGCGAGCTTCGTCATCCCGACCACCTATATTCCGGACTTTCTGCTGCCGCTGGCGTGGGAGGCCGGCATCCCCACCAGCTGGGTCTGGGTGCTCGCCCTGCTCGCGGGCCTCGGCAACGTGCTCGTGGTCGGTTTTATCACCATCGCCCAGCGCGACCTCAAGCAGATGCTCGGTTACAGCTCGGTCATGCACATGGGCTACTGCTTCCTCGGCCTCGCCTGCCTCTCGGTGGTTGGCTCGGGCGGCGTGGTGCTGCTGATGGTGGCGCACGGCCTGTCGGTCGCGCTGCTGTTCATGCTGGCGACGAGCGTGCACCACCGCACCCACACCTTCGATCTCGCCGAGATGGGCGGCCTCGCGCAGAAGACCCCCGTGCTGGCCGGGCTTTTCGTCGCCGCGATCATGGCCAGCATCGGCCTGCCGGGCTTCGCCAATTTCTGGGGCGAGCTCACCGTCTTTGTCGCGCTGTGGAAGTTCTCCCCGGCGCTCACCGCCGTCGCCGTGGCGGGCGTCATCATCTCCGCCGTCTACGGGTTGCGCGCCGCCGCCCGCATCTTCTTCGGCCCGCCGAGCGAGGCGCTGCAGCGGGTCACCGCCGCGCATCCGCCGGCGGACCTCGGCTGGCTGGAGCGTCTGCCGGCGCTCATCCTTCTCGCGGCCTTGCTTTTCTTCGGCTTCTACCCGCGCGCCCTGTCGCTGCCGGTTGACCAGGCCCTCAATCCGCCGGCCGACATGAAGTTCGTGCCGGCCCATTCCACCAGTCCGCGGTCATGAACACAGAAATCCTCCAGTCCATTGCCGCCACCAACGAGTGGTGGGCCATCGCGCCGGAACTGATCCTGGGTTGCACGGCCCTGGCCCTGCTCGTGCTGGAGATCGTGCTGCCGCGCACTCAGCATCGGTTCATTCCGCATTTCGCGATCGCCGTGCAGGCGACCGTCCTTCTGCTGCTCCTCGGCGGATTTTACTCGGCCTATGATGGGCTCGACACCTTTGGCGGGCTGCTGCGCCATTCCGCGGGCGGGCATGTCTCCCGGGTGTTCTTCCTGCTGGCCTCGCTGCTCGTCTGCTTCCTGGCGACCATCTGCCTGCCGCGCACGAAAATGCCCCGGGTGGAGTTTTACCATATTCTGCTGGTGGTGACGGCCGCGCTGATGCTCCTGGCGCAGAGCAATCACTTCGTGATGTTCTTCGTCGCGCTCGAGACCGTGACCATCGGGTTCTACATCCTCGTCAGCTATGGCCGCACCAACGCCCTGACCCTCGAGGCCGGCCTGAAATACCTTGTCCTCGGCGCGCTCAGCTCGGCGATCATGCTTTTCGGCATCGTGCTGCTTTACGGCGCGGTCGGCCGTGTCGACGGGCTCGACGGCACGGTCCGCACGGGTTTCGAGTTCGGCACGGTGGCAAATTTCCTCCGGGCCCACCCCGACAACTTCCTCGCCACGGCCGGTGCGCTCCTCGTGCTCGGCGGCGTGGCCTTCAAGGTCGGCGCGTTTCCCTTCCAGATCTGGATCCCCGATGTCTATCAGGGCGCACCGACGCCCGTCACGGCCCTCCTCGCCGTGTCTTCCAAGGCCGCGGGCTTCGCCGTGCTGCTGGTGCTCGTGCTCAATGTCTTCTCGCCGCTTCAGGCCGTGCTCGTGCCGGTGCTGTCGCTCTTGGCCGCCGCGACGATCATCATGGGCAACCTCTCCGCCCTGACCCAGCGCAACACCAAGCGTTTGATGGGTCTCTCCGGCGTCTCGCACGCGGGCTACCTGCTGCTGGGCGTTACCGCGGCGGTCACGGTGCCCTGGGCCGCGGGTGCCGTGTGGTTTTACCTTTTCACCTACCTGCTGGCCTCCATGGCGGTGTTTGGCGTCATGGCCTACGTCGGCGGCCCGGATGACGCCGGGCAGGAACTGGATCACTTCGAGCAGCTGGCCAAGACGCGTCCCTTTCTCGGGGGCGTGCTGGCGGTCGGGGTCGGTTCCCTCGCGGGCATCCCGCCGCTGGCCGGCTTCATGGGCAAGCTGCTGCTCTTCCTCGCGGCCTTCCAGGCGCACCTCTACTGGTTGCTCGTCGTGGCCGTGGGCGGCGTGGTGCTCTCCATCTATTACTACTTTGGCTGGATCAAGGCCGCCTTCTTCGAGGCCTGGCGCCCGGCGGCCCCGGCGGAAACACCGCCCACCCCCGCCCCCGTGCCGTGGGTCGGCGTGCTGGTTCTGTCCGTCCTCGCTCTGGTGACCGTGCTGCTCGGCTTCTATCCCGAGCCGCTGACCGCCTGGCTGCA
>JBKJTZ010000049.1:0-74587 GCA_046590295.1 Lacunisphaera sp. | reverse complement strand
GACGGCTTCGACCAACCGTAACTTTGTCCTCTCCACCGGCACCACCAGCACCATTGATGTTTCCAATGCCGCCTCCAACCTGACCATTTCGGGTTCCAGCACGAATACGACCGGCGGCCTGACCAAGGCCGGGGATGGCACCTTGACTTTGAGCGGCACCAACCTCCACACCGGCACGACGACGGTCAGCGCGGGCACACTGTTCGCCAACGGCTCCGCTTCCTTGGGAGCCACCAGCGGTAATGTCACGGTCACCGGCGGCACGTTGTCACTGGCCGGCGGGGCGGCCATCACCGCGGGCAGCCCGACCAACGCCCAAACCATCACCAAATCGAGCACCCTGTCACTTGGTGGCACCGGGGCGTCGAGTTCCACCGGGGCGCTCCATGCGGGTGGTTCGACCGGCCAGACCAGCCAGTGGATCGGCAACCTCACCCTCTCCGCCAACGCCACGATCAGTGCCGCGGACAACCTCCTCATCGTGGGCAACGGGAGCTACACCAATACCATCGGCCTGGGCTCGAGCAACCTCACCTTTAACACCACGGCCGCCGCCAGCGTCACACCCCAGTATCTCCCCTTCCCGTCCTTCATCCTGGATCCGACCAACATCCTGATCAATTCCGCGATCAGTGGTAGCGGCGGCCTGATCAAGAATGGCACCGGTACGGTCACGATCATTTCTTATCCGTCCAACAGTTACACCGGCGCCACCGTTATCAATGACGGCAAGCTGATCATCGGAGGTCCGAACAACCTCCCGGTCATCTCCAGCACCAGTGTCACCGTGGGTGACAACTCGGGCGCGGCCAATTCCGCCGTGTTGCAGATGGGCTTTCTGGCCAGCGGCTCGGCGGCGGCGAACTACCAGATCGGCACGGCCACGGCCAGCAGCGCCACGACGAGCATGACGGTCAACAGCGACGGCCTGTTCAATCTCAACGGCGGCAACAACGCCCTCGTCAATCTTACCTTGGAAGGCGGTCATGTGGACATGGGGGCGGGATACAGCAACCTGCTCACGCTCACCAACAGCCTCACGTCCAACGCTTCGACCCAGACCGCCCTGATCGAGAATGGCAACCTGGGCCTGGGGGCCACCTCCTTTACCATCGCCGTGGCCGACGGCGCTGCCGCCACCGACCTGCAGATCAATTCCATCGTGCAAAGTGGCGTCGGATATACCGGAGGAGCCAGTGGCACGGCTCTCGTCAAGAGTGGCGCCGGCACCTTGGTCCTCGCCGGCGCCAACACCTATAATGGTGTCACCGATGTTCTGGCCGGGGTGCTAAATGTCCGGCACAATTCGGCCCTTGGCCAATTTCAGGTCGGAGCCGCCGGTACCACGGTCCAGGCCGGGGCCCAGTTGCAGTTCGACGGCACCTTGGGCAACCTCGCCATCTCCGGGGAGGAACTTACCCTTAACGGCGTCGGCACCTCCACTACAGGGGAACTCCGCAACGTCGTTGGGACCAATACCTACACCGGCTATATCACCCTCACCGGGGACAGTCGTATCAATGCTGACAGCGGCTCCACCCTCACCCCCGCCTCCGCCGGCGGCGCCGGCGGCACGATTCTCACCGCGACCTCGGGCGGCGGCAAGACCCTCACGCTGGGCGGAGCCGGCAACCTCAATATTAACAGTGTGATCGGCTCGAACATCGGCGTGCTCGTCAAGGATGGCAGCGGCACGGCGACCCTGGCCGGCGACTACGCCACCGCGGTCATCACCACGGTCAATGATGGCACGCTGGCCCTGAACATGGGCGGCAGCGCACTGTCCGCGAGCACCACGGTCACCATCGGCGATGGCGTCGGCTCGGCCAACACCGCCACCCTGCTTCTCTCCCAGAGCAACCAGATCGCCGACAACGCCGCGGTTACCCTGGGCAGCGACGGCCGGTTCAATCTCAACTCCAACTCGGAAACCGTCGGCTCCATCGCCGGCTCCGGTAACATTGTCCTCGGCACGGGCCAGCTCATCACCGGCGGCGACAACACCAGCACCACCTTCTCCGGCAAGCTCGCCGGCGCCGCCGGCAGCAGCCTGACCAAGAACGGCTCCGGCACGATGACGATCAGCAGCAACGTGCAGGGCGGCGCCAACGGCGACTTCCTCGGCGACCTCAACCTCAACGCCGGCACCCTCGCCCTGCTCAGCGCCACCAACACTTTCTCCGGCACCCTCAATGTCGCCGCCGGCACCACCCTCCGGCTCTCTGACGCCACCGTGAACGTCGCCAACCTCAACTTCACCGGCTCCGGCACCATCACCCTGGACTTCGCGGGCACCGCCTCGATCCTCAACGTCACCAACAATCTCAACGTGGCCGCCGGTATTACCATCAACATCATCAACTGGCAGAACGCCGTCGACTTCTTCTACGCCGCCAACTGGGCCGGCGCCGTGCTGAACACCACCGGCTCCGCCCCGATGAACCAGATCATCTTCAACGCCCCCACCTGGGTCGGCGACAACACCAAGTGGCAGAGCTACGACAAGCAGATCACCCCCGTCCCCGAGCCCTCCACCTACGGCGCCCTTCTCCTCGGCGCCATGGGCGCCTTCCTCGGCTACCGCCGTTATCGGAAAGCCAAGCAGGCGGCCCAGGCCACCTGACCATCCAGGGTCGACTCAACTGTCCACCCTGCGCGGTTGGCTCACCCCAGGTCTTCCGCCCGCCGGCCCGTCGCCGGCTTGCCGATGCCTGAGGCGCGGAAACCGATCTTTCGCAGCGCCGCCAGGTCCACGATGTTGCGCCCATCAAACAGGAAGGCCGGCTTGGGCATGCCCGCGTAGATCCGGTCATAATCGAGTGCCTTGAATTCGTCCCACTCGGTCACGATGGCGACCGCGTGGGCCCCGGCACAGGCCTCATAGGCATCCTTGGCCACCGTCAGGCGCGGGTTGTCCACGCCCTTCCCGAGCGTGTCGGACTTGATCTCGGCGGCCGGCACCTTCGGATCGTAGACCGCCACGTTGGCGTGCTCGAGCAGCAGGTCGCGGCAGACATTGATCGCGGCGGACTCGCGGGTGTCGTTGGTGTCCTTCTTAAAGGCGAAGCCGAGCACGGCGATTTTCTTGTCGGCGACGGTGTTGAAGAGTTCCTTGACGATGCGCCCGGCAAAACGGTGCTTCTGCCAGTCATTGATGCCCACGACACTCGTCCAGTAGGCGGCGACCTCGGGCAGCCCGTAGCTATCGCACAGATAGGTCAGGTTGAGGATGTCCTTCTGGAAGCAGGACCCGCCGAAGCCGACGGAGGCCTTGAGGAATTTCGGTCCGATGCGGCTGTCCTTGCCGATGGCGTTGGCCACCTCATCCACGTCGGCCCCCGTCGCCTCGCACAGTGCGGAGATGGAATTGATCGAGGAGATGCGCTGCGCGAGGAACGCGTTGGCCACGAGCTTGGAGATCTCCGACGACCAGAGGTTGGTCGTGATGATGCGCGCGCGCGGCACCCAGCGGGCGTAGACCGCGGCGAGGGTCTCGACCGCCTGGTCCCCCTCCGGCGTGCGCTCCCCGCCGATGAGCACGCGATCGGGCTCGGTCAGGTCCTTGATCGCGGTGCCTTCCGCCAGGAACTCGGGATTGGACAGCACCTGGAACTTCAGGCCCTTGGAGTTGGACATGACGATCGTCTGGATGGCATCGGCCGTCTTCACCGGGATGGTGGATTTCTCGACGATGATCTTGTTGCTCACGGCGTGCTCCGCGATGGTGCGGGCCACGGACTCGATGTAGCGCAGGTCGGCCGCGCGGCCGGCGCCGACGCCATAGGTCTTGGTCGGGGTGTTGACGGCCACGAAGATGATGTCGGCCTTCTTGATGTGCCCGGCCACGTCGGTGGAAAAAAACAGGTTGCGGCCGCGGGCCTGCGTCACGACCTCGTCCAGGCCGGGCTCGAAGATGGGCAGCTTGCCGGTATTCCACGCCGCGATGCGTTCGGCGTTCATGTCGACCACCGTGACGGTGATGTCGGGGCATTTCAGGGCGATCATGGCCATGGTCGGCCCGCCCACATAACCGGCGCCAATGCAGCAGATGTTCATAAAGAAAGAGGCCGGCAGGATGCCGGCCTCGCGGGACAAATCCAAGGACGATTTTAGGCCGGTTCAGGCCGGGCTCGGGGCCGGGGTGCCGGTACCGTCGGCCGCTTCCTGCGTTTCCGTTTGCGGGACCGCCTTGCCGGCCTCCGGCGGAAGCTTGGGCGGCTTCACGACCACGATGGGCGATTTGATCTCACCATGCTGGATGATCTCCAGCACGTGGCGGCCCTCGATCGTCTCATTCTCCAGCAGGGCCTCGGCGATCTTGTCGAGCGCCGCGCGGTGCTTGAGGATGATTACCTCCGCCCGCTTGTATTCCGCCGCGATGATGTCGGAGACGGCGGTATCGATGCGCCGGGCCGTGTCCTCGCTCACATGCTGCGAGCGGGTGATGTCGCGGCCGAGAAAGACGGTGTCCTGATTTTCACCCATGGCAATGGGGCCGAGGAGGCTCATGCCGAAGTCGCAGACCATCGCGCGGGCGATCTTGGTCGCCTGCTTGATGTCGCCGGCGGCCCCGTCGCTGATGTCGGCGGTCACCAGGTGCTCGGCAATCCGGCCCGCCATCGAGGTGCAGACGCGGTCGAGGTACTGCTTCTTGGTGCGGCCGAGGATGTCCTTCGTCGCCAGGTAGGTCGTGCTGCCGAGGCTCTGGCCGCGGGGAATGATGGTGACCTTGTGCACGGGAAAGGTGCCGTCATCGAGCACGGCGCCGACCACCGCGTGGCCGGCCTCGTGCCAGGCGAGCGACTTCTTCTCGGCGTCGTCCATCACACGACGGTGTTCGCGGCCCCAGAGGACCTTGTCGCGCGCGTCGTCAATATCGACCATCTCAACCTTCTTCTTGCCCCGGCGGGCGGCCAGCAGCGCTGCCTCGTTCAGCAGGTTGGCCAGCTCCGCGCCGGACAGGCCGGGCGTGCCGCGGGCGATGATGCTGAGGTTGACGTCCTCGGAAAGGGAGATTTTCCGGCCATGCACCTTGAGGATCTGTTCGCGACCGATGATGTCGGGGAGGTTGATGTAGACCTGGCGGTCGAAGCGGCCCGGGCGCAGCAGCGCGCTGTCGAGTACATCGGGCCGGTTGGTCGCGGCGATGATGATGACCCCTTCCTGGGTGTCGAAGCCGTCCATCTCGACCAGCAGCGAATTGAGCGTCTGCTCGCGCTCGTCATTGCCGCCGCCGAGGCCCGCGCCACGCTGGCGCCCGACGGCGTCGATTTCGTCGATGAAGATGAGGCAGGGGGCGTTCTTGCGGCCCTGCTCAAACATGTCGCGCACGCGGCTGGCGCCGACGCCGACGAACATTTCGACAAAGTCCGAACCGCTGATGGAAAAGAAGGGCACGTCCGCCTCGCCGGCGATAGCCTTGGCGAGGAGCGTCTTGCCGGTGCCCGGGGGGCCGACCATCAGGATACCCTTCGGGATGCGACCGCCGATCTTCTGGAATTTCTTCGGGTCCCGGAGAAACTCGACGATTTCGCTGACCTCCTCCTTGGCTTCGTCGCAGCCGGCGACGTCGGTGAAATTGATGCGGTCCTTCTCCCGCATGAGCAGCTTGGCGCGGCTCTTGCCGAAGCTGAGCGCGCCCTTGCCCGCCTGGCGCAACTGGCGGACGAACAGGAAATACAGCAATCCGATGACAATGACGAACGGCAGGATGTTCAGCATCAGGTTCGTCAGGACGGTCGTCGCCGGCTTCTCGACGAACGCCAGGGTCTTCTGCAGGCGTTCGACATTGGCGTCGGTCAGGCGGCCGGAGGCGATAAACTCGTTGGTCAGGCCGGTCTCGTTCTTGAGGGTGTTGTCCTTGATCCGGCCCGACACTTCATACCAGTCGCGTCCACCGGTGCTGTCGGAGCGGATGGCGCCTTCGACGACCTGGTTGGTCTCGGCCAGCTCAACGGCCTGCTGGATCTTCAGCCGCGCCGGGGTCGGCAGCTTGCTCTGGCTGTAATTGATGACCGCCCAGATCATGATAACCACCGCGACCCAGATCAGGATCATCTTGGCGGGGAACCCGTCAGGCGGCAGGTTTTTCAGGGGGCGGCGCTTCTTGTCGTCGTTGTCGGACATGTAGTTATTAGAGTAGCGGGCAACGTGTAGGTTCCCCTCCGATAAGTCAAACGCACCGGAGGTCGAAATTTATCCCGAAATCGGAACCGGCTCAGCCGGCACGATAGGACAGCCGGCCCTGTCGGATGATGGCGAACCCCTTTGCCCCAAGGCTGAAACGAGTGGGTTGGCCGCGTTCGACCGCCGCCAGCAAGACCTCAAAGCCCTGCCGCGCCAGGTCGGTCGGCCCGCGCTGCGCCAGCAGCCAGCGGTGCAGGGCCCGGCGCGTGACGGCCCGTGGCAGGCCGGCCAGTTTCCGCACGTCCAGCTGCCGGTCGCGCCCCAGCGGGGCCAACAGCTTGAGCCAGGCTTCCAGCGCATGGTCGTCCTCCTCCAGGCGCTCCCGCGCCAATGCCGCCCCGGCCAGGGCGTCGCGTTCCGCGGCCTTCGCCCAGGCCGGCAGCACGGTGTGCCGGATGCGGTTGCGAAAATGGTCGCCGCGCGCATTCGAGGAATCCTCGCGCCACTCTAATCCGGCCTGCCGCAGCGCCACCAAAAGTTCGGTCTTCTTCAGGGCCAGCAGCGGTCGCAGATGGACCCGTCCGTCTGCCGTCGCCTGCACCGGTCGCGGTGCCGCCAGGCCGCCTGTGCCGCTGCCACGCGCGAGCCGCATCAGCATCGTCTCGGCGATGTCATCCTGCTGGTGCGCCAGCCAAAGGACGCGGCTGTCCAACCGGGCCATCTCGCGTGCAAAGAATCCATGCCGGGCCTGCCGCGCCTCAGCCTCGCTCACGGCCGGTCGGGTCTTGCGCCCGGCCGCCGGGCGTAAAACCCGACCGGGTGCCGTCCACCGGCCCACGCGCAGCCGCACGGCCAGTTCCGCGCAAAGGCGGCGGCAGAATTTCTCGTCCGCGTCCGACTCGCGTCCGCGCAGGCGGTGATTGAAATGCAGCGCCACCACCTCGCGCTCCGGCCAGTGCGCCCGCAGCACGAACAACAGGGCCAGCGAATCAGCCCCGCCGGAAAAAGCCACGCACCACGGACCGCGCCGCCGGCTGGTCCCGACCCAGTCACGCACCGCGGGATGCAGCCGGCTGAGAGGCAACAACTCCCCCACCACCACCGGGGCAACCTGGAGAGCCGAGCTCCTGCGGGGCCTTTTCATCGTGTCAGCGGCGGCCGCGCGGGAACTCGGCGCGCCATTACCTGAAGCTCAGGTATTCCTTGCCGAAATACGGCACGAGCGCGGCCGGGATCATCACCCGATAGTCGACCGTCAGGTTGTTTTCCAGCAAGGCCGCCAGCACGCGCGGCACGGCGAGCCCCGAGCCGTTCAGCGTGTGCACGAGTTCGGGCTTGCCGGTATCCTTGTTGCGAAACCGGATCTGCGCGCGCCGGGCCTGGAAGGCCTCGAAGTTCGAGCAGCTCGACACCTCCAGCCAGCGTTTCTGTCCGGCCGCCCAGACCTCGATGTCGTATTTCTTCGCCTGCGCGAATCCCAGGTCGCCGCCACACATGAGCAGCACCCGGTAGGGCAGCCCGAGCTTCTGCAGGAGCCGTTCGGCGTCGGCGCGGAGCTTCTCCAGCTCGTCGTAGCTGGTCGAGGGATGGACCCACTTCAGCAGCTCGACTTTGTCGAACTGGTGCACGCGGTTGAGCCCGCGCACGTCCTTGCCGTAGCTGCCGGCCTCGCGGCGGAAACACGGGGTGTAGGCGCAGCGGTGCACCGGCAGCAGGGCCTCGTCCAGGATCTCGTCCCGGTAGAAATTGGTCAGCGGCACCTCGGCGGTCGGCACGGCGTAGAGCTTGTCCAGGGTTTCATACATCTGCCCCTCCTTGTCCGGCAGCTGGCCGGTGGCCGTGGCGCTGGCGGCGTTGACGAAGATGGGGGGGCTGACCTCGGTGTAGCCGGCCTTAACGTCCTCGTCCAAGAAGTAGGCGAGCAACGAGCGCGAGAGCTTGGCCGCGTCGCCGACGAGGAACGGAAATCCCGCCCCCGTGACCTTGGCCCCGCGGGGAAAGTCGATCAGGTTGCCGAAACCCGGAATCTCCCAGTGCGGCAGCGCGTGCGGTGACACCGCCTCCACCGAGCCATGGGTCGCGTGCACGACGTTCTGCTCGGGGGTCCGCCCCTCGGGCACCGAGGCATGGGGAATATTGGGCAGCGAAAGCATGGCCGCCTGCCATTTTTCATCGAGGGACTTGAGGCCCTCCTCTTTCGCCTTCACCTCGGCGGAGACCGCCTTCATCTCCGCCACCTTGGCCAGAAACTCGGGCGAGCCCTTCTGCAAGGCTGCCATCTCGTTGTTTGCCGCCTTCTGCCGCGAACGCAGCGCCTCGACCTCGGACAGCTGGGTGCGCCACGCCGTGTCGAGGGCAAGCACCGCGGCGAGGTCGGTATCGAGGTGCTTCTTGGCGATGGCCGCGCGCACGGTCTCGGGCGATTCACGGAGTAGTTTGGGATCGAGCATGGAAAGCCACTGTTTGACGCCTCCGGCGGGCGGAATAAACAAAATTCTCCATCTCTGCCAAAACCGCCGCGGTCCAGACCACGGCGACGGGCTCAGTGGCTGGAGGTGACCACCGCCCGCGCCATGGCCTTGGCCAGGGAAGCCTCGATGCGGTTGAAGAGATAATAGACTTCCTTCGCCGACAGCAGCTTGAGGTCGCCCAAGGGCGCCTGGATGGTGTAGTTTTTCGGGCTCTGGAGCGGATACGGCCCGTATTGGCGCGGGTCGGTCGGGCCGAACAGCCCGATGGTCTTGAGGCCCATCGCGGCGGCCAGATGCATCGGCCCGCTGTCGTTGGAAATCACCCAGTCCGCCTTGGCCAGCAGCGCGGGCAGCGAGGTCAGGCTGGTGTTGCCGGTGAGGTTGAGGAAGGTGCCTTCGGGAAACGACTCCCGGCACGGCAGGTAATTGTTGCCGGCCCACACGACCTTGCGGCCGGCCTCCCGGATGAGCTGGCTGGTGAGCTGCGCGTAGCCATTCCACTTCTTGTTGTTCTGGCCGCTGTCGGGGAAGATCAGCACCGGCCGCACCCCCTTGCGCGGCTCCATGAAGCTCAGGTTGAGCCGCTCAATCTCCCGGAAACGCAGCGGACCGACGAGTCGCGCCTCGGCGCCGACCACCGTGCAAAACTGCAGCAGGATCTCGAGCACATGGGCGGGCCCGGCGCCGGCCGGCGGCAACGGGATTTTTTCATCGTAGAAGATTCCCGCCCCCTCCCGCGCGTCGGCCCGGCCGATCTTGCGCCGGCCCCGGCTCCACTTGGCCATGAGCCCGGTACGCAACAATCCCTGGAAATCCAGCACCAGGTCGAAATTCTTCTTCCGCACCTCGCGCATCATCTGCAGGAAGCCCCGCGCCCCCTCGTGCCGCTGGAACACATACACCTGGTCCACGGCCGCACAGGAGCGCACGAGTGGCGAGAAGATGTCGCGCACGATCCAGGAAATGCGCCACTCCGGCCGCTGCGCCCGGATGGACGTGGCGACCTGCAGCCCGTGGACGATGTCACGGAGCGCGGAGGGCTTGATGATGAGCAATTCCGGCATGGCGAGGACAATGACCGCATAATCCGGTCGGCGTTCCTAAGATTGGAATGGCTCCCCCAAATGCAAACGCGAACCGGTTGGAGCGCGATTTTGCGGCGATTTAACCACCGGCCTGCCGCCGGTCAAAGCGGACGGGCGCGCAGTTTCTCCAACGCCGCCAGCACCGCCGCCGGCTCCAGCCGGTCCAACCGGCCTTCCGGCGCCTCCACCGCCTGGTGTTTGGCCGCCGCCAGCGGATAGGGCCCGAACCGGCTCGGGGAGGTCGGCCCAAAAATGGCCAGCACCCGGTTGCCGGACGCCGCCGACAGGTGCATCGGCCCGCTGTCATTGCCGATGAAGGTCGCCGGCTGCCGCACGAGTGCGATCATCTGGTCCATCGGACAGCCGGTGAGGTTCAGGAACCGGTCCGGGGGCACTGCCACCTCGGGCTTGGCGGCATGGCCCGCGCACCAGGCGACCCGGCTGCCCGGGATGGCCCGAAAAATCAGCGCCGTCAGTTCATTGAACCGGGGCCATTCCTTCTCCGCCCCCCGGCTGTCCGTGAAGATCACAAAAGTGTCACGCGGGTTGCCGGCAAAAAAAACCTGCCACGGATAGGTCACGCCGTCCTTCAGTTGCAGCGGAAAATCGAGCCGGGGTGGGACGCCACCGGCGCGCAGGAATTGCTGGAGGACGTCTAGGGCGTGGTGCGGTCCGGCCCCGGCCGGCAGGCTGACCCGTCGGGAATAGAAGAGCCCCGCACCCTCGCGCGCATCCCGCCGGCCCCACTTCTCCGGGGCCCGCGCCGCCGCCGCCATGAGCCCTGAACGCAGCAGGCCCTGCATGTCCCACACCGCGTCGAAGTTCCGGGCACGTAGTTGCCGGAGCAGCTGGACGAAGGCCAGCCAGCCATCCCGCCGGCGGAAAATGACGACCTCATGCACGAAGGGTGCCGCCTGCACCAGCCCGGCAAATCGTTCCCGCACCACCCAGGTGATCCGGCATTCCGGCCGCTCACGGGCCAGGACCTGGACCACCTGCAGGGCGTGCACGATGTCGCCCAGGGAGGACGGCTTGATGACGAGGAGGCTTTGCATCGCGCTAAATCCGCAGGCTTGTGTCCGGGCCTGTTTTGTCCAACTCAATTTGCCGCACCCCATGAAATTCGACGCCCAGGAAATCGCCGCCCGCCAGGCCGAACTCACCACCCTCTGGCACCAGGTCACGCCCGCCGTCGCCGGCGAGGGTTTTGTCCACCTGCTCGAGGAAAACCACCTGCGCAACTTCTCCCTCTGGCACGAGGAGGACGTCGCCCGGCGCGACGACCTCGGCTTCGAGCGCATTTACCAGGCCAAGCGCAACATCGACCGCTTCAACCAGGAGCGGAACAACTTCGCCGAGGAAATGGACAAGGCCGTCGTCGCCGCGCTCAACCCGCCGGCATCGGGCTGCCCGCGCAACTCGGAGACCCCCGGCATGATGATCGACCGGCTCTCGATCCTCGCCCTCAAGGAATTCCATATGCAGGAGGAAACCGTGCGCCCCGGGGCCGCCGCCGGACACCGCGAGAAATGCGCCGAAAAACTCGCGCGCATCCGCCAGCAGCGGGCCGACCTCACCGGCTGCCTCGCCGAACTGTTCGCCGACGTCGTGGCCAAGCGCCGCACTTTTTCCGCCTACTTCCAGTTCAAGATGTATAATGACCCGGCGCTAAATCCGCAGCTTTACGGCCACACGCCCAAGGCCGGCAGCGCATGAGCCAGGTCAGCGCGCAGTTCCGTCTCTGGCTCCCGCAACACTGGCCCATGTGGCTGGCCCTCGGTTTCCTGTGGGTCGCGGACAAGCTCCCCTGGGCCGAGAAGCGCCTGATCGCGCGCGGCCTCGGCTGGTTCGTGTTCCATGTCCTCTGCATCCGGCGGCGTGTGGTCTTCACCAACCTGAAGCTGTGTTTCCCGCAGCTCTCGGTCGCCCAGCGCTCCCGGCTGGCCCGGGCCCACTATGACGCGCTGGCCCTCGGCCTGTTCGAGATCTGCGCCGGGTGGTGGGCCAAGTCCCGGGACCTGCCGCCGCACCGGATCATCGGCCTGGAGCACCTGCACGCGGGCCTCGCCCGCGGCCATGGCGTGGTGTTCCTGTCGGCCCACTTCACCACGATTGAGATCGGCGGCCGCTTGATTTCCGAGGCGCATCGGATGGGCGGGTTGTACCGCGACCCGAACAATCCTGTCGTCGCCCACCTCATGCGCGGCCAGCGCGCCCGCCACATGTCTCCGGCGATCCATTTTGATGATCTCCGCGGCCTCATCCGGGCCCTCCGCGGCAACCTCGCCGTCTGGTATGCGCCCGACCAGGGCAAGCGGAGCAAGTCGTCGGAGATTCTCCCCTTCTTCGGCGTGCCGGCCATCACCAACACCGCCACCAGCAAGATCGCGGCCATGACCGGCGCGGCCGTCGTGCCCTTCTTCGCCCGCCGCGAGGCCGACCACTCCTACACGCTGACGATACTGCCGGCCTTGGAAAACTTTCCGACCACTGACGCGGCGGCCGATGCCGTGCGCATCAACCACCTGTTCGAGGAACATATCCGGCTCGCGCCCGAGCAATACTTCTGGGTGCACAAGCGCTTCAAGGCTCGCGGCGAGGGTTACCCCGAGGTGTATTAGGCAAGTAGCGAGCAGCGAGTAGCGACGCGTGAGCATGTGGCCCAAGTTCTTCCACTGATTTTCTACTCGCTACCCGCTACTCACTACCCGCTACTTTTCCCATGGCTCAGCCCGACCCGCGCCCGCTGCGCATTCTGGTGATCCGGTACCGGTTCATCGGCGACACCGTCCTGGCCATCCCGGCGCTGCGCAACCTCCGGCAGGCCTTTCCTGATGCCAAAATCGATGTCCTGACCGAGCCGATCTCGGGCGACACCCTCGCCCACTGCCCCTACAAGGACGAGCTGCTCTTCTATGCCCCGCGCCTGAAGGGGGAGAAGAAACGCACCGCGCAGTTTCCCACCAGCCTCCTCGGCGCCGCGCGATTCCTGCGTCGGCGGAATTACGACCGCTGCTACATCCTCCGCCGCTCCTTTTCCAGCGCCATTCTCCCGCTGCTCGCCGGCATCCCCCACCGCGTCGGGTTCGCGACCGACGGCCGCGGCTGGCTGCTCCAACGCAGCACGCCCTACGCCGACCAGCACGAGGTGGAGTGCTTTCTCGATGTCCTGCGGGCCGACGGCCTCCCGGTCACCGACACCCGCAATGAAAACTGGACCGACCCGGCAACCGACCAGCGCGTCGACCGCGAGCTACCCGCCGACAACCGCATCCGCGTCTTTGTCTGCGCCAAGTCTGTCGTGCCCTCGAAGGACTGGGCGCCGGAACGCTTCGCCGCGGTGCTCGCGTGGCTCATCGGCGGGTGCAACAGCGAGATTCATTTCTGCGACGCGCCGGGCAACGCCGGCTACTACGCCACGATTCTCACCGGCGTGCCGGCCGAATTGCGCGCCCACTGCCATGACTGGAGCACGAGGCTCGGGATCCGCGAAGCCGGCTCGCTGATGCGCCGGATGAACCTGACCTTCGGCATCGACACGGGCTTCATCCACATCGCCGCCTCGTTCCATGTGCCCGTGGTCGGGCTTTACGGCCCCCTCGAACCCTGGCGCTGGCATCCGTGGGACACTCCGCACACCGTGCTGCGCCCGGCCGACGTATCCGGCCCGCGCCCGCTGCTCCGCCTCAATGTCGACGAGGTGTGCCGCGCGCTCGAGCCCTACCTGCCTAAACCATGAGCACGAAACCCCGGGTGATCCACTTCGTCACCGGCGGCGGCTCCGGCGCCACGAAAGTCGCGCTCGAACTCGCCTGCGGACACCTGCGCAGCGGCCACTTTGACCCGCTCCTGGTGCTGCGCCGCAAGCAGGTCCCGCTGCCCACACCGATGCAGGCACAGATTGCCGCCACCGGCTTGCGCACTGCGTGGGTGGACAGCGGCTGGAAGTGGAAAACCTTGGGCCAACTCGCCGACGTCATCGCCGGTTTTCAGCCGCAGGTCTTCGTGGCGCACGGGAACAGTGAGCACCTCTGGGGTCGGCAGGCGGCCTTCGCCGCTGGGGTGCCGGTCGTCCTGCACGTGGAGCAGAACTGCGAGCGTTATCCATTCTGGCGCCGTTGGTCGGCCCGCCGGCTCTCCAGCCGCACCACCGTGACCATTTGTGTCTCCCAGGGCGTGGCGGACCATGTCCGCGCCCTGGGGCTCGCCGGCCCGCGAGTGGAAATCATTCACAACGGTGCCCCCGTGACCTGCCAGGCCGCCGCCGCCACTCCCTTTGCCTCGCGCAGCCAGGACATCGTGATGCTCGCCCGGTATGCCCGGCAGAAGGATCAGCCGACCTTGATCCGTGCGGCGAAACGCCTGGCCGACGCGGGCTGGACCGGGCGCTTGCTGCTGGGCGGCGACGGCAAGGCCTCGCATCGCCGCACCTGCACCCGGCTCGCCCGCTCGCTCGGCCTGGCGGACCGCGTCGAGTCCCTCGGCCGCGTCAACGATGCGGTGCCGCTCTTTGCCCACTGCCGGGCGGCTGTCCTGTCCACCCACTACGAGGGCCTCCCGCTCGTGCTCATCGAATACATGGCGGCCGGCTGCGCCGCTGTCGGCAGCGCCGTTTCCGGGGTCACCGACATCATCGAGCCCGGCGTCAACGGTTGGCTTTTCCCGCACGGTGATGACGTGGCCCTGGCGGAAATCCTCCGCCAGGTGCTGGCCGGCGGCCCGGCCATCGAGGCCGTCGTCGCGCGCGGCCAGGCCGGGGCCCCGGTGCGTTTTTCGCTCGAGAAGATGATCGGACGCTACGAGGCGTTGTTCGCGGAACTGCTGGCCCAGCCGGCCCGGTAGGGCGGAGCTGACGGGCCCCGGCGCTCTCCCAATTTGTCGTTGCCGCTCCCCCGCCGCGACCCAGCCTCAAGCCACCCGTCATGCCCCTGTTAGAAGTCACCGATCTCCGCACCAGCTTTCACACGCGCAGCGGCGTCTATCGCGCGGTGGACGGGATCAGCTTCGCGTTGGAAAAGGGCGAGACCCTCGGGATCGTCGGCGAGTCCGGTTCGGGGAAATCCGTCACCTGCTATTCGCTGCTGGGTCTGGTGCCGCAGCCGCCGGGCCGCATCGAGGGCGGCCGGGCGATGTTTGACGGCACCGACCTGTTGCACTGCCCGCCGGCGGAACTGCGCGCCATCCGCGGCCGGCGCATCGCCATGATCTTCCAGGATCCGATGACGTCGCTCAACCCCTACCTGCGCATCTCGGAGCAGCTCATCGAGCCCCTGCTGATCCACGAGAAGATCTCGAAAGCCGACGCGCTCGGGCGCGGCCTGGCCATGCTGGAGGCCGTCGGGATCCCGGAGGCCGCCCGGCGCCTCCATAGCTACCCGCATGAATTCTCCGGCGGCATGCGGCAGCGCGTGATGATCGCCATGGCACTCATCACCCGGCCGGAAATCCTCATCGCCGACGAGCCGACCACCGCGCTCGATGTCACGGTGCAGGCGCAGATCCTGGACCTGCTGAAAAAGCTCCAACGCGAGCTCGGGATGGCGGTGATCTTCGTCACCCACGACCTCGCGGTCGTCTCGGGCCTGTGCGACCGGGTGCAGGTGATGTATGCCGGCCGCATCGTGGAGGCGGCGGCCACCCGCACGCTCTTCCAGAATCCGCGCCATCCTTACACCAAGGCGCTGCAGCGTTCCATCCCTTCGCTCCAGCCTAAGGGCCGCGAACTCTACACCATCCCCGGCATGCCGCCCGACCTCTCAAAACCGGTCGCCGGCTGCGCCTTTGCCGCCCGGTGCGAGGCGGCCGTCGGGCTCTGCCGCACCACCGACCCGCGACTCGCCGAGGCCGCGCCCCAACAAGCCACCGCCTGCCTGCGGGTGCAGTCCCGCGAGATCTGATCCCCACCATGCCGGCCCCCATTCTCCAGCTGAAAGACGTCAAGACGCACTTTGCCGTCGAGTCAGGCTGGCTGCGCCGCCGGCACCCCGACCCGGTGAAGGCGGTGGACGGTGTCACCCTCGACGTCGAGCGCGGCGAGGTGCTCGGCCTCGTCGGCGAATCCGGCAGCGGCAAGTCCACCCTCGCCCGCACCATCATGCAGCTGGTGCCGACGACCGCCGGCAGCGTGGTGCTGGAGGGCCGCAATCTCACCGCCGCCTCGGCTGCCGAGATCAAGGCCGCCCGCCGCGGCCTGCAGATGATTTTTCAGGATCCCTTCGCCTCCCTCAATCCACGTCTGACCGTCTTCGCCGCCCTGGCCGAGCCGTTGCTGGTGCATGGGCTCGTGCCGGCGGACCAGGTGCCCGCCCGCGTCGCAGCCCTGATGGAACAGGTCGGCCTGGCGCCGCGCTTCATGCAGAAATATCCCCATGAGTTCTCCGGTGGGCAGCGGCAGCGCATTGCCATCGCGCGCGCCCTCGCCTTGGAACCGCAGGTCATCATCGCCGACGAACCCGTGTCCGCCCTCGACGTCTCCATCCAGGCACAGATCCTCAACCTGCTGGCCGGGCTGGTGCGCTCGATGAACCTCACCCTGATCTTCATCGCCCACGACCTGTCGGTGGTAAAGCACATCTCCGACCGCATTGCGGTCATGTATCAGGGCAAGATTGTCGAGATCGGCCCGGCCCTCGAAATCATGGAGCGCCCGCAGCATCCCTACACCCGCAGCCTCATCGCCGCGATCCCGCAGGTCGAGCTGGGTTAGCCCACCCGCCCATCCCCACCCCCGCGCCGATGAACCTCGCCCATCTCGACGAGCGCCGGCAAATCCTGCGCGAACTGCAGGTCATCCCGGGCATCGGCCCGAGCCTGGCGCAGGACTTGTATGCCCTCGGCCTCCGCCGGGTCGCGGACCTGCGGCGCAAAAATCCCGGGATACTCTACCGGCGCCTGGAAAAGCTGACCGGCACCAAGCAGGACCGGTGCGTGCTCTATACCTTCCGTTGTGCGGTTTACTATGCGAAGACCCCCCGGCCCGACCCGGAGCTCTTGCTCTGGTGGAATTGGAAGGACCCCGCCACCCCGCGACGGCGCACGAAATAATATATTCCTGCCTAAGCGGATGGCCCGCGAACCGTTTGGCCATTATCACGGACAGGCCGCGACGATAGTCGTCGTATTACCCGGGCGGTGTTAGTAGACTCGCCAATTACCGGCCGATGCCGGACAAAAATAATTATGAGAGACGAATACCTGCTGGGTGCCCGCAAGGTCATTGATGACCCCTATATTCTGGTCAACGTGGTCTCGCGCCGCGTGAAGCAACTCCGCCGGGGCGCCCGCCCGCTGGTCGAGTCTCTCGAAAAACTGGCCCCCGAGGATATTGCCCTGCGCGAGATCATCGAGGGCAAGATCAGCTACGAAATCACCGAGCTGACCAAGGAAGAATCCGAACGGCCCGATCGCCTGAGCAACCGCAAGGGCCAGAGCCACCGTCCGGTGCCCACAGCTTTCACGGCCTAGGCCGGGCAGCCGCAAGGGCGGTGGGGCCATTCCCTACTTGGCCGGTGGGCCGGCGGGAGCGTTTTCCATCGTCCCGAGCAGATCCAGCTCGTGCAGCTTGACGGTGCCCTGCCGGGTCTTCACGCGCACCAGATCGTCCAACTGGCGGCCGAAGACGTCGCCGCCCACCTTCGCCAGGGCCGGCAGCGCCTCCAAAAAATTGTTGCCCGGCGAACGCACGCTGAGCCGGGTGACCCAGAGCAGCTTGGACAGGTGCTCCTGGGTCCGCCGCTGGTTGTCGTAGGCCATGAAGATGACAAAATAGCGCTCCTCGTTCAGTTCATTGCTCATGGTGATCTCGGCGGTGGTCGGCCGCATGGCCTGCCGTTCCCGGTGCAGGACGCGCGCATAACCGAGGAGCAGGGCGTTGCGGTTGATCGCATCGTGCACTCCGGCCTGCGCCGTCTCCCGGGCATCGAGCGCCATGTTCAACCCGGTCGGATCCGCTTTCCCGGAGGCATCAATCGAGGCGTTGTAGCTGGCCGTCGCCGCCTGCAGCTCAGCCTTGTTGAATTCCTTCTGCGGATCCTCGTAGATGGTGGTTGTGCCCCAGTGTACCATGATGAGCAAATCCGCCGTCGCGACCGCCGTGGTCGGGAAGTAATTCTGCCGGGCGAGGCTGACCGCCAAGGTGCGGGTGATGCCGGCAAACGTGGCCTTGACCAGCCCTCGGTCGACCGTGCTGCCGTCGAAGAACTGACCCTCGGCAAAGACGTAGGTCTCGGCGCGCGGCCCGCCGGACGGGTCGGCCGGCCGGACATATTCCGCGATGGCCGTGGCACTGACTGCGATCGACTGCTCCTGCGCCGCCGCCGCCGCCACAGGCAGGACAGCGAGCAACCCGACAACCAACCGGCAATGATGCGGGATCATGGTATGGGAGAGACGCATGAGGGGCGCGGACGTTACAAGATGCCGTCCGAAGGCAAGCGCCGAGGCGCGGGTTCCGGCCAGCGGCCCCTACCCCTACCCGGCCGGCAGCCCGACCTGCCGCAGCGCCTCGTAGGTGGCGATGCCAGCGGCGGTGGAGAGATTGAGCGACCGGAGGGTGCCGTTGGCCTGGGGAATCTTGACGCGGCGCTCATCGCTCAACTCGGCATGCAGCCAGGAGGGCGCGCCGGCCTCCTCGTTGCCGAACACCAGCCCGTCGCCATCGGTAAACGCGACCTCCCAAAACGTGCGGGTGGCGTGCGTGGTGAAAAGCCAGAGCCGCGCCGGCGCAACCGCGCTGGCCTTGAACGCCGCCCAGTCGGCATGGTGATGGACATCGAGCGAGTGCCAGTAGTCCATGCCCGCGCGCTTCAGGTTCTTGTCTGTCACCGCAAACCCGAGCGGATGGATGAGATGGAGGCGCGACCGCGTCACCGCGCACATCCGGCCGATATTGCCGGTGTTGGGCGGGATCTGCGGCTCGAACAGCACCACGTGGAGCATGACAGACAGCAGGGATGACTTAATCAGCTTTACCGCAAGCCGTTTTCCCTTAGATAAATCGATCGTGACCGGGTCGCCACCGCCCAACACCATGTCCACCCCATCGTCCAGCCAGCAGGGAAAAATTGTCGTCCTCGTGGATGACGAGATCTCCTACATCGACCTGCTGGAACAGTTGCTCAGCGAGCACCTCGCCTGCCCGGTCCACGGCTTCACCAAACCGGCCGACGCCCTCCGGGCAATGCCCAGGTACAATGTCGGGCTCATTGTCACCGACTACCAGATGCCGGACATGAACGGGATCGAGTTCATCAAGGCGGTGCAGAAGAGCCACCCCGGCATCCCGGCGGTGATGATCACCGCGTATCACATGAAATTCACTGAGCGCGAGCTGGCTACGGTGCCCGCGCTGAAGGTCATTGTCCGCAAGCCCTTCAAGTGGGCGGCGCTGGCCAACGAGGTGGTCAAATACTGGCCCGACCCGCACCCGCCCAAGGTGATCGCCTCAGGCTCGCCGTTTAACGACCTTTAGCCCGGAATTGTCGGCGTGGAGCAGGTGGACCGTGGCCGACAGTTTGTGCGCGGCAAAGGCCGCCGCCATCGCCCTGCCGACTTTCGCCGCCACCCGCGGCCGCGCGACGCAAAGCACGCTGGAGCCGCTGCCGCTGAGCCAGCCGGTCAGGGCCCCGGCCGCCACGCCGGCCTCGATCGCCGACTTGGCCCCCGGGATGAGCGGCAGCCGGTAAGGCTCATGCAGGAAGTCGCGCACCGCATCACGCAGGCGGTCGTATTCGCCGGACAGGATCGCCGCCACGACGTAGGCGGCGCTGTTCACGCTCTTGATGGCGTCGAAATACGGCAGCTCCTTCGGCAAGATGCCACGCGCCTTCTTGGTCTCCAGTTCCTGGTCGGGGGAGACGACGACAAAGCACAGGTCGCGGCCGATCGGCTTGCGCAGTACACCGAGCAGCTCGCCCGTGTGCGGGTCGGAGCGGGCTACGCAGAACCCGCCGATGACCGCCGGCGTCGCATTGTCCGGGTGGCCCTCGAGCTGGGTGACGAGCGAGCACAGGTCGTCCTTGGTGAGCTTGGCGCCCGCCAGCTCATTGAGCCCGGCCACCACGCCGGCGCGCAGGGTCACGCTGGAGCCGAGCCCGCGCGACATCGGCACGTCGCCGCTGATGGCGAGCTCGAAGCCGAACTCTTCCACGCCGGCGCGAACGAAAAACAACCGTGATGCCTCGTCGGCCATGTCGAGCCCGGCGATCTCGGCGTCCGTCGCCGCCCGCGCCCCGCGCCAGTCGCCGCGCGTCAGGGAGATGCGGTTGTAGAGCGACAGCGCGAGCCCGAGCGTGTCGAAGCCCGAGCCGCAATTGGAAGTGCTGCCCGGCACGCGGACGGTGACATGGTTGAGCTGCGGTCGTTTCATCGGCGGAACTTGAAGGCCTGCCTGACCTCTTGGTCCACGGCACGTTTTTTGAGGTCGGCGCGCTTGTCGAACTGCTTTTTGCCGGACGCGGTGGCGATCTCCACCTTGACCAGCGCCTGTTTGAAATACATGCGCAGCGCGACGATGGCGCGGCCGCCGGTCTCGACCTGTTGGACGAGCTTGCGGATCTGGTTGGCGTGCAGCAGCAGCTGGCGCGCGCGACGCGGGGCGTGCTGCGATGGTCCGCCGTGCGAATACTCCTCGATGTAGGCGCCATAGAGCCAGACCCCGCCCTTCTCCAGCCGGGCGAAGGCATCGGTGATCTGGGCCTTGCCGGCGCGGATGGACTTCACCTCGGTGCCGACCAGCTTGATGCCCGCCTCAAACTTGTCATGCACAAAGTAGTCCCGCAGCGCCTTGGGGTTGCGCATCTCGGTGTAGCGGGCGGGGTCTTTGGACTGGGCGGCCATGGAAGAGCAGTGATGCGCCGGGAGGCGCGGGTCGGCAAACAAAAGAAGCGAGGCCGGGGCCTCGCTTCGTGTAAACAGGTGGAGCGCGTTGACCTCAACGCGCTGGGCCGGCTCAGACGGTGTGCAACTCGTAGCTGATCTTGCCCTCGATGACCTCGCGCAGGGCGATATCCTCGGGGCTCAGCTTCTCGAGCGATTCCACCAGCGGGCGGCTGCCGCGGCGGAGCTGCTTCACGCGGCGCGACACCACGTTGATCAGGACGTTCGGGTCCGGAATGGTTTTCTGGGCTTCTCTGATGTATTCGTCTCTCATGATAGCGTCGGAAATATCGGGTGAAAACATAGACCTACGGCGGGGCAAAGGAGCGTCAAGGGCCAATTTATTGGCCAAAATGGGCTGGCGGGAGGGCTTTGACTTCCGCCGCGTTTTGGTGAAACTACCTGCATGTTCGTGGCTTGGACAACCACCATCCAGCGCAGCGACGCCGACCGGCTGGCGCGGGGCGCCGTCGAGGCCCGCCTGGCCGCCTGCACGCAGGTCGACGGCCCTGTGACCGCCTATTATCATTGGGAGGGCAAGATGGAGGAGGCGCAGGAATATCGGGTGTGGTTTAAATACCTGCCCGCCAACGCCTCCGCCCTGGGTGCCTGGGTTCACAACCACCATCCGTTCTCCACGCCCCAGTGGATTGAGGTCAATGCCGAGAACGTGGGAGAAAAATACTTGTCATGGGTGATGGCCAACTCTACATCCGCACCCTTCCAGAGTCAGAAACCACTTTAATCCCAGCACCTTTATGTCCCAGCACAACAGTCTCAAGTCCGGTAACGGCCTCGTCGTGAAACGCAATGTCCTCAAGCGCTTCGAGCGTGTCGAGATCCTCAAGAAGCGCGGCCAGTGGAAGGCCGGCGACCGCGTGCTGGGTCTCCGCAAGACCAAGCCCGACGTCTAAAGCATCTTTTGCACCGCTTCAGGGCAGGCTCGCATGCGACCTGCCTTTTTTATTTGCACCATGAGTGATCCCGCCGTCCCGCCCATCCCCGCCCTGGCCAAGTCCGGCTGGCTGCAGCGACTCTATCAATGGGTGCTGCACTGGGCCGAGACACGCCACGGTCTCACGGCGCTGGTGGTGATCGCGTTCATCGAGTCTTCGTTCTTCATCATCCCGCCCGACGTGCTGCTGATCGCGCTGTGCATGGGCGCGCCGAAAAAATCCTTCAAGTTCGCCCTCTGGTGCGCGGTGGGCTCGGTCGCGGGTGGCGCGTTCGGCTATTACATCGGCTACGCCGCCGAACCGTTGGGCCGCTGGATCATCTTCGATCTGCTCCACTATGGCTCGGTTTGGGCCAAGGTCGCCGAACTCTATGGCCAGAACGCCTTCCTCGCGATCCTCACTGCGGCGTTTACGCCCATCCCCTACAAGGTGTTCACCATCGCCGCGGGCGTGTTCCACGAACAGGTCAGCATCTGGACCCTGCTCGGGGCCTCGGCCCTCGGCCGCACCGGCCGCTTCCTGCTGGTGGCCGCCTCGATCTATTTCTTCGGACCGCCGATCAAGCGCCTCCTCGACAAGTATCTCGAGCTTTTCACCGTGATCTTCACCGTGCTGCTCATCGGCGGATTCGTGCTGATCAAGTTCCTGCTGCGCTGAACCGGCGGGTCCGAACCGGCAATATTACCCTCATCCCTGTTGCCTCGGGGCCGCGGGTCATGGCAGGATGGCGCCAATCCATCTTCCCATCATGAGCCAAAAGAAGAAAGTCGCCATCCTCACCGCGGGCGGACACGCCCCCTGCCTCAGTGCCGCCGTCGGGCAGCTCATCCTGCACTACACGGCCCAGTGTCCCGACTGGGACATCATCTGCTACCGCTCCGGCTACAAGGGCCTGCTCCTGGGCCAGCATTACGTGGTCACGCCCGAGATCCGCGCCGCGGCCGGCGTGCTGAAGAACTACGGCGGCAGCGTCATCGGCAACAGCCGCGTCAAGCTCACCAACGTCAAGGACGCCGTGAAGCGCGGCCTCGTCCAGGAGGGCCAGGACCCCCTCACCGTCGCCGCCGAGCAGCTCCAGAAGGACGGCGTCGACATTCTCCACACGGTCGGGGGCGACGACACCAACACCACGGCCGCGGACCTCGCCGCCTACCTCTCGAAGCACAATTACGCCCTCAACGTCATCGGCCTGCCCAAGACGATCGACAACGACATCATCCCTATCCGCCAGAGCCTCGGCGCCGTCACGGCGGCTGAGCAAGGTGCGCACTTCTTCGCCAACGTCGTCACGGAGCTCGGGGCCAGCGCCCGCATGCTCATCGTCCACGAGGTCATGGGCCGCAACTGCGGCTGGCTCACCGCCGCGACGGCTCGCGCCTACCAGCAGAGCCTCGCCGGCAAGCAATGGGCCCCGGGTATCGGCCTCGCCCAGGCGCGCTACGGCGTCCACGCTATCTACCTGCCCGAACTCGCCCTCGACATCGAGGCCGAGGCCAAGCGCCTGCGCGCGCTGATGGACCAGCAGGGCAACATCAACCTCTTCATCAGCGAGGGCGCCGGTCTCGACAGCATCATTGCCGAAAAAACCGCCGCCGGCGCCAAGATTGACCGCGATGCGTTCGGCCATGTGCGCCTCGACACCATCAACCCCGGCAAATGGTTCGCCGAGCGGTTCGCCTCCATGCTTGGTGCGGAGAAAACCCTCGTGCAGAAGAGTGGCTATTTCAGCCGCTCAGCCCCGGCCAACCCGGAGGATTTTCAACTCATCGACACCTGCGTCCTCAAGGCCATCGAGTGCGCCAAGAGCGGGATCAGCGGTGTCATCGGCCACGACGAGGAACGGGGCAACGAGCTCCGCGCCATCGAATTTCCCCGCATCAAGGGCGGCAAGGCCTTCGACACCACACAGCCCTGGTTCAAGGAGCTGCTCAAGGAAATCGGGCAACCGATGACCAAGGTGGTCGCCGTGGCGCACTAGGCAGCGCGCGTTCTCCGAACGGGCCGTTTGAGGCACAAAACGCGCTGACTCCAGCGCGTTTTGACCAGGCGGGCCTGCGTCCTTGCGGTCCGTCTTCGTGTAGGGGCCGTTGCCCTCAACGGCCCGGGCGCTTGAGGGCAAGAGTCCTTACCCCACAAAAGCTGCTTGAACTCCCGCCCGACCCGCGAAAGCTAGCCGCTCGGTTATTTGCGAGTGTAGCACAATGGATAGTGTATCCGCCTCCGAAGCTGATGATCCGGGTTCGACTCCCGGCACTCGCACCACCTCTCCTCTTGAGCTAAGAGGCATAACGGTGCATATCGAGGGTCTACACCAAAGTTTGGGGAGGGGGGCATGTATGGGTTGATGGTTATGGTTTTAGTCAGCCGCACTGTTTACCGTTAGTGTGTAGAGCGTGGCAACCACTACGGAAAGCGGGTACAAGACATGGGAGAACCCCCAAGAAGTCGGGCATTCGGATTTGGGAAATTCTTAGCACCAGTCGGGCGAAGCCTTCGGCGGATCAATCCCCGTTACGATTCCCTCCCGACTCACCGAGCGGCTCAGGGTGCGCCGGCAGTGCGAAGACAAGACCGATGACGATAAGTGGGCGCTGTCCTGCCACAACTGAAGCAAGGAAGATTAACCACCTAGTTCATTTCTTGCTAATACGAGCAAGATCCATGGCAACAAATGCGACAACAGTAGGGTCAAGCATGAGCATACTTCGAAAAAGATTTGCATCATTTGTCGCAAGCTTGGCCCGTTCCAGAAGTTGCCGGTTGACAGGTGCGAGACGACATCTTTTTGTATACACGTGTATCTTAATCGTCGAGGTGTGCCATTCTTCGCACTAGCACGAGTTGTTTGCGCCGCATTTGTCCTCGGGTGCACTGCAGGCGCTCAAGAGTCGCTTGAACTCCGGCCCGGCGAAAAGCAACTCTTCCTCGACGATTATGTCATCAAGGCAATCCAAAACCTCCAGCGAGTGATTCATCGCCCGACGAAGATTTCGCCGGAACCGATCATCCGGCCCGAGCACAGTTGGGAAAACCTCGTCGTGCAAACCCGCAACACGCCTTTCTGGGATCCGGCGGAGCAGGTGTGGAAGCTCTATTATATCTCCTTCCTTGAGGACGAAGGCGGAACGCAAAACTCGTCAGCCCAGTGCCTGGCCATTTCCAGGGACGGATTAGAATGGACGAAGCCCGATCTCGGCCTGGTCGAATGGGATGGGTCCAAGTCAAACAATCTCGTGACGCTGCATCGAAAGAACCGTAAAGCGATGAGCGAACTTTTCCATGTAATCTATGACCCGAAGGACGTTCCGGCGCGGCGCTTCAAGGGATTCTTCGGCATTAACGGTCGTCAACCCGCAGTATCGCCCGACGGCCTGCATTGGCAGAGGCTGAACACTCCCGTGATTCCAAGTCAGGATGAGTCGCAGCTAATCTACGATGAATTGGGAGGACAGTTCCTCGCCACGGTGAAACATGAGGGGCCATACGGGCGCTCCGTGTATCTCGTAACCAGCAAGGATTTCAACGAGTGGACGACGACGCGGATGATCTTCCACGCAGACGGCGAAGACCAGACGGCCAGCCGAAGCCGAATCGCGGCGCGGCTCATTGATCCACGGTTTGCCCCGCTTACTATTAACCGTCCAGCTGACTATAACACCGACGTCTATAACATGCCGGTCTTCCCCTATGAAGGGATCTACATCGGTACACCGATGTTCTTCAACCAGAGTGGGCCCAACCCCGCCCCAATCGGAAATACCGACGGTTTTCATCACGTGGAACTCGTCACCAGCCGTGATCTCATCCGGTGGGAGCGAGTCGCCAGGCGGGCCCTTTTCATGGAAAATGCTCACATCGGGTCCGGCGCCTACGATACCGCCCAATATATTCCGGCAAACCGGCCTGTCCGCCACGGGAACGAACTATGGTTTTACCATTCTGGAATCAAATATCGGTTTCACCCGGACAACGTGAAAACCCGGCCGGACGGCACCAAGAACTATATGTCGATCAGGGACAGTGGAGCGATCTATGTGTCGCGACTGCGGCTCGATGGATTCGTTTCATTGAACGCCGCTGAGCTGGAAGGAGCGCTTTTGACACGCCCTATGCTGGTGAAAGGCAACCAACTGCATGTGAACGTTAACGCCAGGCCTGGCGGACGACTGCGAGCTGAAGTGTGGGACGCGGCCGGCCGCCAAGTGCTGGAAGGTTTCAATGTCGACACCTCGACAGTGATCACAGGCGACCAAATTAGCGCCCAACTATCGTGGGCTGGCGGCAAGAGCCTAGGAGATCTTGCCGGGCAGCGGGTCCGGCTGCGGTTCATTCTCCAACAGGCCGACCTGTATTCCTTCTGGGTCACCGATTGATTTGCCCAGACAAGTCCCCACTCCCCGGTTACTCGTGGATTTTCCGGCCAGTGAACTCAAGTGCCGGAGCAAACGCTCCCCCCAACATACCCTTAACCCGCCATTGGCCGAAGCAGGATAATCCTCATGTCCGTAATTAAGCTAGGGCCCAGATACGTTCGTGAAATCACCCCAGAAATTGATCGCCGAAACGGGTGGCTGTTCGTCTGGACTCAGATCCTGATCTATTTTTCAGCGCCGGTGATCTACGTTGGCATTGTGCAGGCGGCATTCTGCGACAAACTGGGCGCCAGCGCCACCATTGCCAATCTGCCCAGCGCGACCTACTTCCTGGGATACATCTTCCCCTTCATCTGCTCGTGGCTTTTCTCTCCAAAATGGGAGAGAGGCGTCGCCCAAATGTCTTTGCTTACGGTGGCCTCCTCAATGTTGTTGGTCTGCGTCGTCGTTTTCCTCCCCTTTCCAAGTTGGCTGCGGATATCCGTCGTGATCGGGCAGGGCTTAATAATCGGCATTTCCAACAGCCTGACGAACCTGTATCTGTTCAAGTGTTTGGCTCGTGGTACGACCGCCCTCGGCAAGGTGCGCGCCCTGAAATATGCGTTCGGCCTAGGACCAATCGCCGCAGTTTTGGGTTCACTCGGCGCCCAGTATGTGTTGGCGGCTAAAATCCACTGGCTGCAGTATCCCTACACCTTTGGCGCACTTTATCTGGTCACGTTCCCATGTATGCTGCTTTGTGCGGTGCTCACCAGCCGATATCAGCTGCTGGAAGTACCGGAGGAGAAACACCCCCCTTTTTTCGGTTACCTTATCGCCAGCATAAATTCATTCCGCCTGGACCGGAGACTGGCCCTGACCTGGTTGGCTTACCTTTCGTGGTATTTCACCGTCAATTCGATGGCAAACATATCGCTTTACACCAATGAAGCGGTCGGGCGTTCACCCCTTGAACTGGCCGGCTTGATCCTTGCGATCCGTTTTGGCTCGAAGGCCCTGGCTGGATTTCTCTTTGGCAACATTGCCTCGCGGTACGGCGAGCGGCTGACGATGATTTCGACGGTCATTTTTGCGGCGGCAGCGGTTTCTTGGCCGTTTTTCGCATCAGGTTATGAGTACCTTTTGGCCTTCGGTCTCATGGGCGCCGGGGAGTTGGGCGGGGTCTATTTCATGGCCTACGTTCTGTCGATCTCCTCAGCCGGCAGTGCCACACGAAATCTGGCCCTGCTCAGCCTGGCCGGCCCGATCAGCAGTCTATCGCCGGTGATTCACGGTGCTTTGACCGACCGGTTTGGGTTCCATGCGAGCTTCGCCTTTGGCACGGTCACCGCCGGACTTTCGCTGCTGTTGTTGTTCAACCTCAAACGCGACCCGGCCTCACGGTAAGCCCATGCTAACGGCACAGGCCGTTTTCCCTCAAAGCCGGTCATCATTTTCGAAAACCATATATATTGTCGCCCCCTTGGAAACTTCCGGGAGCATCCGACGACCGGCGCCCACTTTGCCTATTGGCGACGGGCTTATACCTGAACCAGCAACCCGCTTACCGGATTCGTGTTCGCGCGCCCGCGCGATTCCCGTAGTGACCCCGGTTGTCAAGGAGGGTCCGGTCCGTTAACGGTGAAGACTATACCCCCAGTTTCTGCCATCCACAGTATGCCTGCCTTTCTGGATGCGCCAGAGATAGATGTATTCTTGAATCGCTGGATTTCTGCTAAGATTGGCACGGCATGACATTACGGCGCCGCGGGTGCCATGGCCGGACCGGAGGACCAGCCGCATGATTGAGTGAGCCTGTACTCCCGTTTATGTAAAATCCTCTTCCCAGAATTCTCCCGTCTTGCGCACCGCAATATCACGCGCGACCTCCATCATTCGGAGCTCCACCCGGCGGATCTTTCCGGATATGGTTTTGGGCAATTCGGAGAATTCGATACGACGGATGCGCTGATAGGGGGCCAAGTGTAGGCGGCAGAACTGAAAAATGGAGTCGGCGAGTTCGCGGCTCGGCGTGCGGCCCGCACCCAGAGCAATGAACGCCTTCGGCACCGCTAGTCTTAGTGCGTCAGGACTCGGCACCACGGCGGCTTCGGCGACGGCCGGGTGCTTTATCAGAATGCTTTCCAATTCGAACGGGCTGATCCGGTAGTCGGAGGCTTTGAACACATCGTCGGTCCGGCCAACGCAGGTGTAGTAGCCCTGGGCATCACACGTCGCCACATCACTCGTGTGATAGTAACCACCGCGCAGGACCTCGGCGGTCTTGGTCGCGTCATCCTCATATCCCAGCATCAAACCTGTGGGCCGGGGGCTGAGCGCCAGGGCGATCTCGCCTTCGGCAGCCGGATGATCCTCGTGATCGAGCAGCACGACCCGATAACCCGGCATCGGCCGGCCCATGGAGCCCAGTTTGACGGGCTGGCCAGGCGAATTGCCGATCTGACAGGTGGTCTCCGTCTGGCCGAACCCGTCGCGGATCGTGATGCCCCACGCCTCGCGAACCCGCTCGATCACCTCAGGATTTAGCGGCTCGCCGGCTCCCACTAACTCGCGCAGCTGGACAGGATACGATTTTAAGTCTTCCTGAATCAGCATGCGCCAGACCGTGGGTGGCGCGCACAGCGTGGTGACTTTGCAGTGGCCTAACATCTCGAGCACCGCCTTGGCGTGGAATCGCGAGTAGTTATAAACAAACACGGTGGCACCGGCATTCCAAGGCGCAAAAACGCAGCTCCAGGCATGCTTTGCCCAGCCCGGCGAGCTGATGTTCCAATGCACGTCGCCGGGCTTGAGCCCGATCCAGTACATCGTCGAGAGATGCCCGACAGGATAGCTTTGCTGGGTGTGCAACACCAGCTTCGGTTTGGCGGTCGTCCCAGAGGTGAAATACAAGAGCTGCGGGTCGTCCGCGTGTGTGACCCCTTCTGGGACAAAATCCACGCTGAAGCGATACGCTTCCTCGAACCGATGCCAGTCTTGCACCGCACCGCCGACATCAATGCGAGTAAATTCACCTGGCAATGTGGTAAACTTGCCGGCTTCAGTTGCCGCGGCGACCACATGCCGAATCCGCCCTCGCTGAAAGCGGTCGGCCAGATCCTCGGGCGTGACCAGCAAGGTCGTCGGGACAATTATCGCCCCGAGTTTGATGATCGCGAGCATGGCTTCCCACAGAGGCACGCAGTTCGGCAGCATCAGCAAAACCCGGTCACCCCGATTGACCCCAAGGGTCCGCAAATAATTGGCTACCTGATTCGATCGCGCAGACAGCTCCGCATAAGTCAGTTTCGTTTCCCGCCCGTCGTCCTCCATAACCCACAAGGCCAGCGCGTGATTGTCCCTCGCCTGTACATCAAAGAAGTCGAGCGCCCAATTAAAATGCTCAAACCGCGGCCAGCGGAAATCGCGATAGGCGAGGTCGTAGGTGTCGCGATGCTGCAGCAGAAAGTCGCGGGCCTGCAGGAATAATTGCGTGGAGCTCATCGTTGTTGTTTTAAGCCGGCCCAACAAAAAAAAAGCCAATGAACAACTCGTCGCGGGTTCCGAGGCTGATCGCCTTGCTACCGCTAGGCCCGGTTGCCTGCAGTTGTGGGCTCAAGGGCAAATACAACATATTGATCAGAGGTATTATATATTTTGCCTTCAGGACTGAGCCGTTACGAAGTTACTTGAATTGAAACGCATAGAGGTCGGCGTCCTTGAGCTCAAAACGCAGCCGTACGGCCCGGCCGGCGAGCGCACCCACATCCTGGCCCTGCGCCCACATCACCGGGCGCTCGATCGTGTCGCCAAAGATCGGCGGACAGTCTGAGAGGGCGAAGCCGGGCAGCGGTGTGCCGTTCACATCCTGGATCTCCACCCGCAGGCTTCCGGCCGCCGAGGTGGAAAAATTCAACAGCAGCTGCGCCCCGGTGAAGCGCACCGGCTTCGTGATCAATTCACCTCCTTTCAGGGAAGCTTGCGCCGAAACAAAGCCATCCAACCTCAAAGTATAACGCCGCAATGTCGAGCTGTTGCCAGTCCAGTAATTCTCGCTGGCATAGAGGGACAATTCATTGGGGGCTCCAGGCAGGTTGGATTTCGTCTCCACGAGGTGCCAGGCCGTGAACAGATGTCCGTAATTCCATGTACCATTCCGCTCGATTCCGGGGCGGATGAACGCCTCGTTCCAGCGGCGGAAGTTCACCCCGTCGCGACTCGTCATCAGCACCGTATCCGTGAGGGCGGATCCATAGCGCTCACTGGCACTGGCCCTCATCAACCGGTGCTCAAGCTCCGGCAGGGCATGCATGGAGGCTGACCACGTCTTCGTTTTCTCCGCATCGGCCGGAGCGCGCGCATCATCCATTACCCCTTTGGGCAGCTCCGGCTCCACGTAACGCGTGGGCACGCCTATCAGCAAATGCGGAGCCCGATGGTAGGGCTTGATTTGATTGGTGTAAAGGTGCTCCTCGGGCGAATCCGCATAGCTCAGGTCTTTTTGGTCTTCCCAGTGCAGCAGATCCTTCGAGGTCGCCGTGCGGATTGCGCGCACCCCCACGTACAAGCTGGAAGTGCTGCCGCCTGGAGTTGCGGGGGGGGCGTCCCGGGAAAAATAGCGCCAATAAGCCCGGTAGGTCCCGTGAATGGAATCCCAGAAGGCGAGGTTCTGCGAATCAAACGCCCCGTCCGTGATGACCACTTGCGGACTGAGAAGCGACCACTTGATCCCATCAGCGGACTTGAGAATCAGCAAACCCTTGGCCGGTTCCTTGGAATGAATGACCGCCTTGTAACGTGCGTCCGGAGGTGCCGCCGGATTATCGTCCTTGAAGACTGCGGCGGCACCCGGATCGACATTCACCCCGTCCATGTTGCCGTAGAGCACGACAATGTTGTTGGCTTTGGATCCGCGGAATTCATGCAGCCCCAGCTCCGGCCGGCGCCAGTGGATCCCGTCGTCGCTCTCCGCGTAGCACAGTGGAACGGCCTGCAGGTACTTGTTGTCGATTTTTTCATCAGACTCCTTGAAAGGGTCGATTTGAACCCCCTTGTAATACATCCGGTAGATATCACCGTCCTTGAGGATACTCACGTAGACGCTGCCACTGCCCTCCCACGGTGCATCAAAGACGAGGACCTCCTCCTGCGGCACGGGATGGTGCAAGCGCAACCGGGCCTGCCCCTTTAAGTGATCCACCAGAAAGCTGTCGACAAACAGCTCCCGCCGGGAGCCGATATCAACGACTGCTTCCGTCGGCTGGCTTGCGGCGTGCGAAGCCGTCGCTGCCATCAAGGCAGCCATGATTGCAGTCCAGAGAACGGGCCTGCGACGAAGATGATAATTATGCCTCATTGGTTCTAGTGGTTGATGTCTGATGGATGTTGACGTGCTTGGGCTTAGTTTGGCCTTGGTTACCGCTGACCGCAAAGCAGGTTAGCCAGAGGGTGTTGCTTCCGTAGGCCCCTATTCGACAAAACGGAAGGAGAAGAGGTCAGCATCCTTGAGCACAAAGCGCAGGCGCACGGTCTGGCCGGCCAGATCCTTAACGCTCCAGCCCAAGTTTGCCTGGCGGCGATACTGGTCGAGTCGGGCAACGATGCGATTGGTGTCCTTGGGCCAACTCTCTCCAACATCCCAGCCCTGATTGTCCCAGTTGACGCGCTGCTGTACGCTGTCGCCGAAAAGGTCGGCAGAGTCTTTCAGTGCATACCCCGGAATCGGCTGGCCGGCGGCATCGAGGATCTCGACCCGCAGGCTGCCGGCGGCCGACGTGGCATAATTCACTAGGAGTTGGCTGCCCCGAAAAACAAATGGCTTCGTGACGATCTCTCCACCGGCTGCCGAGGCGTTGAGCGACACAAAGCCGTCGGGACGGAGGGTCAGACGCCGGAGGCGTGCGGTGGGCAGCCTGACATGCTCGACCAGATAGATAGAAATTTCGTCATCGCCCGTCGGCACGACACCCGTGGCGACAGCATTGCTCCGGTCGGTCCAGTTAAGGGCGCCGAACCCCGGACGAACCCACGCCTCGAGAAAGCGCCGGTCCCACTTCCGGCCGTCGCGGCTGCTCATGAAGACAGAATCTGATACTCCCTCACCCCGTAACAAATCAAATTCTTTCGGCAGTTCCGCCTGCCTTTGCGGCAGCAAACGCATAGGAAAACCGACCATTATGTGCGGCGCGCGAAAATACGGCGTAATGGCGTTGGTATAGAAATGCTCGGCGGGACTGTTCCCCAAATCGATCCGCTCGGTATCCGTCCAATGAAGAAAATCCTTGGAGGTCGCCACCCGGATACCGCGAATCCCCTCGCCGGTGCCGGGTTTTTGATGGAAGCCACGCACAAAAGCCCAATATTGCTGCCGGATGGGATCCCAGAATGCGACATTCTGGGAATCAAAATATCCGTTGGTAATCAGGCGCTGCTCGGAAAGCCGGCGCCAATGAACTCCGTCCGGAGAGACGTAGCCGAAAAGACCCTTCCGGCCACCGCCCACCGCTTTGTATCGCTCACTGGAGGGCGCCGCACTGTTGTCGTCACGAAACGCCACGAAGTTGTGCGTAGCCTCGTCGTTCATAAGGATGATGTTGTTTTGTTTGCTGCCTTCGAATTCGTACAGACCCAGGTTCGGTCGGCGCCAGTTGATCCCGTCGTCGCTTTCGGCCATGCACACAAAATCCCGCCAGCCGATGCCGCTGGCCGGTGCATCCTTGCCGGCCACGGCCCGGTAATACATGCGGTACTTGTTGCCGTCCTTGAACACGCCGACATAGTGACAGTTGTTTCCCTCCCAAGGCGCGTCAAACTGGAGCGCTACCTCGGCTTTCTTGGGCTCGTGCATCTTCCATGTCAGACCCTGGACCGACTCAACGAGATAGTCGTCAATGAAAAGTTCGTTGCGGGTTCCGAGTTTGATCGGCTCGATGCCGCTCGGTTCGGTTGCCTGCAGCAGCGGGCCCAGGGGCAATAACAAGACACTGATCAAAGGTATTATGTTCTTAATCATATTTTTGAGCGGTTATGAGGTTTACTTGAATTGAAAAGCGTAGAGGTCCGCGTCCTTGAGTTCAAAACGCAGGCGCACGGCCTGGCCGGCGAGCGCACTCACATCCGGGCCCTGCGCCCAAGTCACCGGGCGCTCGATGGTATCGCCGAAGATCGGCGGACAATCTGAGAGGGCGAAGCCGGGCAGCGGCCTCCCGGCAGCATCCTGGATCTCGACCCGCAGGCTCCCCGCGGCGGAGGTTGAAAAGTTGAGTTCAAGCTGTCGGCCATGAAACCGTATGCGCTTGGTCAGCAACTCACCGCCGCTCATCGGGGCGTTCGCCGATACGAATCCATCAAGCCTGAGCGTGTACCGGCGCAGTCGGCTGCTGTGACCGAGCCAATAGTTCTCGCTCGCATACATCGAGAGTTCATTGGGTGCGCCCTCTAACGCTGATTTCGTCTCGACCACATGCCAGCCCATATACTGGTGACCGTAATTCCAGGTGCCGGTACGTTCGACACCGGGACGGAGAAAGGCCTCGTTCCAGCGCTTGAATCTCACCCCATCCCGACTGGCCATGACCAGAGTTTCAGTCAGCGCGGTGCCATAGCGTTCACTCGACTTCGCGCGCCGCACCCGATTCGCAAAGTCCGGCAATGCCTGCATTGAGTCTGACCAACCGCGTTCAATGTAACGCACCGGAAACCCGATGAGCAAATGCGGGGCGCGATAATACGGCTTGACGCAATTCTCGTACAATTCTTCCGGTGGTGAATCAAGATACTCCAGGTCCGCGCGGTTTTTCCAATGCACGAAATCCTTCGACGTGGCCGTGCGGATGGCGCGGCCGCCATCGGCCGGGGCCATATACCTCCAATACACCCGATATTCGCCGCGCACAGTGTCCCAGAACGAACAGATCTGCGAGTCGAAGGCATTGCGCGTACTGTCCGTAATCACCGGACCATCGCTCATCGGAGTCCAGTGGAACCCGTCGGGCGACCGAAACGGTACCAATCCGCCGGCGTATTTTTGAAAGTGAAAAAACGCCTTGTAGCGCGCATGCGGAGGTGCGCTTGGATTTTCATCCTTGAAAACCGCTGCTGCTTCCGTTCCGACCATCATCCCCCCCACCTCGCCGTTGACGAGTACGATGTTGTTGGCCTTAGACCCTTGGAAATCATGCAGGCCGAGGGCCGGTTTGCGCCAGTGAATGCCGTCCTCGCTCTCAGCATAGCATTCTATCTGGGCGTTAGCCCCGGGTTCCACCCCCTCGTCGGTCACATTAAGATTCCACGCCCGGTAAAAAAGACGGTATTTCTCCCCGTCCTTGAACGCCGTGTAATAGGCGGTGGCATTTCCCTCCCAAGGCGCGTCATGGACCATCACGATCTCGCGCGGTACCGGATGGTGCAGCCGCATTTCCATTCCGCCCACCAGTTTTTCCACGAGGAGATCATCGACAAACAGCTCTCGTCGCGAACCGATGTCGGTCACGATTGTGGACGAAGTATCTGCGCCCAGCTGCGACAGCGGAACAAGACCCGCAGCGAGGAAGAGCAGCAAACCAGGAAAACAACGCGGGAAGTTGGATCGCAGCAGATCAGCTGAATTCATTGGTGGTGATGTGAGACTACTCGATGAATTGAAAAGCGTAGAGGTCTGCGTCCTTGAGTTCAAAACGCAGGCGCACGGCCCGGCCGGCGAGCGCACTCACATCCTGGCCCTGCGCCCAAGTCACCGGGCGCTCGATGGTATCGCCGAAGATCGGCGGACAATCTGAGAGGGCGAAGCCGGGCAGCGGTTTGCCGTTCAGATCCTGGATCTCCACGCGCAGGCTTCCGGCCGCCGAAGTGGAAAAATTCAACAGCAGTCTTGCCCCGGTGAAACGCACCGGTTTGGTAATCACCTCTCCTCCGCTGCTCGGTGCCTGCACCGACACGAATCCGTCTAGCCGGAGGGTGTGGCGGCGCAGGGCGCTGCCGCCTTTGATGCCATAGTTTTCGCTGGCGTACAGCGACAATTCGTTCGGCGCATCCGCGAGGGCCGATCTGGTCTCCACCAGATTGGGAGCGATATACAAATGACCGTAATGCCATGTGCCCGACCGCTCGGGGCCGGGCGGGACGAAGGCCTCGTTCCAACGTTTGAAGGTGAAACCATCGCGACTGGCCATGAGCAAAGACTCGGTGAGTGCGGTTCCGTAGCGTTCGTGCAAGGTCACGGCATTACGCCCGTGCGCAAGTGCGACGGTGACTCCCGGCTCCCTCCCGTCGGGCGCCAACAGGTCGGGCACCGGGGTTCGGCCGGCACGCCACTCACGGATTTCCCGGTCCGGAAGAGCCCGCATGGAGTCGGACCAGCCCCGCTCGATGTACCGCACGGGCAGGCCGATCAACAGGTGTGGAGCGCGGTCATATGGCGCGACAAAGTTTTCATAAAGTTCCTCTATCGGCGAATCCACGTAGCGGACATCCGCCCTGTTTGCCCAATGCAGGAAATCCTTCGAAGTGGCCGTCCTGATGGATCGTGCCTTCGCCACCGGATCATAGTAGCGCCAATAGGCTCGGTACTCGCCGCGGGAAGTATCCCAAAAAGCGCAATTTTGAGAGTCAAAGGCATTGAAGTTCGGGTCGGATATCGCCGGCACGTCGCTCATGAGCGACCAATGAATGCCATCGGGCGACTTGAGTGGCAGCTGGCCGCCGCCGTACCGGTTGTAATGCACGAATGTCTTGTAGAGCGCATCCGCCTGCACGCCCGGCCTGTCGTCCTTGAAGACGGCCGGGGCTCCGGGCACGGTTTTGACGCCGCCGATCTCCCCGGGCACGAACATGATATTGTTCTGCTTGGTGCCTTGGAATTCGTGCAGGCCGAGATCCGGCCGGCGCCAGTTGATGCCATCCCCGCTTTCCGCGTAGCACACCGCCATGGGATTGGGTCCAGTCTTCATGCCATCCGGGCTGACTTCCAGCTGCCACGCCCGGTAATACATGCGGTACCTGTCCCCATCCTTGAGGATGAAGCTATAGGCCGTGGCGTTGCCTTCCCAAGGCCGGTCGAAAACCATCACCACCTCTCGCGGCACGGGATGGTGCAACCTCAATTCGGCTTGCCCCTGCAGTTGATCCACCAAAGCTCCGTCCACGAACAATTCGCGGCGCGAGCCGATCTCGACAACCACATCCTGTGCCCAGCTTGATACAGCCGCCAACCCCATGGTCCAAACAATGACCATGCGCCGGAGGCAAGACACATCGAATATATTGGCCAGCAACGTCCGGGCGCCACCCGCCCCGGCGAATAGGGTAACGACAGAAATGAATGGGGCAGTCATGGGGGAAATCCGAACCTGGTTGGATCAATCCTTGAACTGGTAGGAATACAGATGGGCGTCCTTCATCACGAAGCGCACCCGCACCGGGGTTCCGGCCCACCGGCTGAGGTCTGAACCTGCATCCCAGGTGAATTCCTGCTGCACCGAGTCACCGAACATGTCGACGGAGTCCTTCAGGGCACGCCCGGGAAGCGGCCGGCCGGCGGCATCCTGCAATTCCACCCGCAGGCTCCCAGCGGCGGAGGTCGCGTAATTCACCACCAGCTTGCGACCGGTAAAAGTGATCGGCTTGGTGATGATCTCGCCGCCTTCGTACGGGGCGTGCGCCGAAACCAACCCGTCGAGGCGAAGAACGCCACGGCGAACATGGTTCGTGGGCAGGCGGAAGTGTTGCAGGTAGTAGACCGACATCTCGCTGGTCCCCGTGGGAACCAGGCCCAGAGAAACCGTGTTGTTGCGATCCGTCCAATTGAGGATGTCTGGGCCCGGGGGAATGAACGCGTCAAGAAAGCGCCGGCTCCAGTTTTGGCCATCGCGGCTGCTGATGAAAACAGCATCACTCAGGCCCTTGCCTCGCAGTGCATCGTATTCGGCCGGCAGTTTTGCATTCCGCGACAAGAGAAAGCGCATCGGAAAGCCCACGTAGATGTGCGGCGCACGAAAGTAAGGAGTGATCGCGTTGGTGTAGAATTGGTTGATGGGCTGATCCCCATAGCTAATCCACTCCGGATCACTCCAATTCATGAAATCCTTTGAAGTGGCTCGCCGGGTCGCACGCGTAAATTCGCCATTGCCCGGCAACGGATACGAATCGCGGAGGTAGGCGACATATTGCTTCTGCACCGTGTCCCAGAATATCGAGTTCTGGCTGTCGAACAGGTTGTTCGGCGTCGGCCGGACCTCCTGGGCAATGATGGGCGTCTCGCTCTTTTGCGTCCAATGGATGCCGTCCGAAGACACGAGCGCGTAAAGCCCGGCACCGATCCCGCCGGTTGCCTTGTAGCGCTCTGCCGGGAGGGCGGCGGGATTGGTGTCGATGAACGGGGTAAAATTTGCGGCCGGCAGGGTCCAGGGCGAACGCTTGTGCCGCTGCGCATCCTCCGGGCCGGGGACGGCACCCGTGCCCCATATGAGGTTGTTCGCCTTGCTGCCTTTGTACTCGATCAGGCCCAGATTGGGTTTGGTAAAGTGAATACCGTCCCGGCTCTCCGCGTAGGCTACATACAGCGCCCAGCCATCGCCCGAGGCCGGCACGGTGCCCGGTACCGACCGATAATACATGCGGTAGAGGTCGCCGTCCTTCAGGACGGTGATGTAATGATTCCCGTTGCCCTCCCACGGAGCGTCAAACTTCAGCACCGTTTCCGCCGGAACCGGCTGATGCAGCTGCAACGTCACCCCGGACATCCGCTCCACGAGCGTCGTGTCCTCGAACAGCTCGAGGCGGGTTCCGATCGGCGTGGCTTCCGGTGACTGCGCCTGGATCCGCGGGTTCGCCAGTCCACTGAACAAAAGAGCCGCTGAGAAGACCGCGGTCCATCGGGGGAGAATCATCTGGGGGTTTACGAGGAAACGCATGTCGATTTATTGTTGAGGTTGAACTGTCAGGGTATCCCGATTGGGGTGGGGTAAATTGCAGACTTGGCCGGGCCTTTGGTCAGACGGATTCACCGTTTGCCCTCATTGCGCCACCAGCGCAGTTCCAAGGAGCCGTAATCAGCCACGCTGGCGATATCGGGACGGCCGTCACTGTTCAGGTCGGCGACAATCACTTGGTTCGCGTGTTTCCAGTCCGCCTTGAGGCTGTGCTTCGTCCAGCGCCCGGCCGGATTGCCCGGGTTTTCGAACCAAGCGACCTCACCCGGGGTTTCGCCGGTGGCGACGACGTCGAGATCCCCGTCGCCGTCAAGGTCGGCCGGAACGGCTTCGAAGCCGCCTGGCAGGGCATCGGTGATCAGGCGCTTCTTCCATTGGATGCGCCCAGCCTCCACCCGGTGATTTTCATACCAGACCACCCCGCCCTCCTTGTCCGCCCCCCAGCCGCCGAAGGCCATCAGCACGTCCAGGCGGCCATCATGGTTCATGTCCGCCAACTTGCCGAAGACCGGCTGGCCACGCGGAGTGCCGCCGGGCAGATCGATTACGTTGCGCCGCCACTCCACCTGCCCCAGACCTGCGGTCACATTCTCATACCAGAGGATGATGGCGGATGCGTCGCTGGTGGCGAGCAGATCGGGCCGGCCATCCGCATTGAGGTCGCCGGCAGTGATGCTTCGCGCCACCGGAAAGCCCCCATCAATGTAGCCGCTCACCCAGGTGCCTTCGGGCTTGGCGGCACCGGGATTCGCAAACCAGGCAAACCGGTTGCCTAGGCGCCAGCCGCCGGCCGCCACATCGGGACTGCCGTCACCGTTGAAATCGGCCACGGTCAGATCTTCGGCACCCAGCATCCCCCCTTTCGTGATGAAATGCTTCGGCCACAAGATACCGCGGCTCAACTCCGCCGGCCCCGGATTCTCATACCAGAGCAGGTCGCCGTAAAAATTATCCACCGCCACCACGTCGGCCCAGCCGTCTTGGTTGACATCTGCGATGACGTGCCGTTCGAGCCGTCCGTGCAGATCATTTCTGGCCACGTAACGTCGTTCGAAATTACCCCGACCGTCATTCTTGAACCAATAGAGGTTGCTGCTGACTCCGGGAGTCTCTTGACCGGAAGGAGACGATTCGCCCACCGGGAATTCTGTTTTCATTCTGCCCGCCAACGCATCCGAGGCAGTCAGATCCGGAAAGCCATCTTTATCAAGATCGGCAGACTGGATCCCCCAGTTGTAGCTGAACCCGCCCCAGACCAGCGTTTCGGTGAAATGCAGCTGTGCATCCTCCGCTCCATTCGTTCCTTCGGCGGCTCGACCCGCCATCGCCAAGGCCAGGGAGGCGGAACCAAGGGTGAGTTTCTGGATCTGATTCACGGTGCATCTCCTGATTCCTGTCGCCTCAGCCCTTAAAGTACACCTGTAACAGGCGCGCAGCGTTGCTGAAGAGGATCTTTCGCTTGGCCGCGCTGCTGATCTCGGCCGTTTCAATGCGAACTTTGTGGCAGGCGACCGAATACAACGGTGTATCCGTCCCAAACAGAATTCGGTCCGATCCGATGGTCTCGACCGCCCACTCGATCAGCCCCGAGTAAATCGAGCGTGAAGAGGACGTATCCACATAGACATTCCCAGCCTGGCTGCGCTGAATGGCGCTCACTTGCCGGCTGGTCACGCCATCGCTGCTGTTGCCCAGATGCGCGAGGATCAGCCGGACCTGGGGATAACGATCGGTGAATGGAACGAAATCCTCCGGAAAATTGCCGGGATCGCCACTGTGAGTCAGCACGACCGTCTGGGCGCCCGCAGCAAAGGCAAAGACATCATCGCCATACTGCCGGATTTCATACAGGTGGCGCTGCGGATGGATCTTGATCCCGCTGCAACGGGGATGCCGGAGAAGTTCCTCCACCTGCCGGTAAGATTCCTTCATGCGCGGGTCCAGCACAGCCCAAAAGCGAATATCGTCGTGTTTCTCGGCCGCTACCCGGGAGTCATCGTTGGCGCGAAAGGGATGGCCACCGTAAGGCATGAATGCCGTGATGGCCGAAACCACCGTCAGCCCTACGCCGGCAGCCTTCGCCCGCCGGCGGACTACGTCGATCCCTCCTCCATGCAGGCGATTTAGGCGGGCGCCCGGACCATCACCGACGTCGTAGGTTCCGAAATGGGCATGTACATCGATTGCTTTCAATAGGTGGGTGGGGTTCAGTCAGCGATTTTTTAACAGTGGGGGGAAAGCAGGTCCTTCGCCGTTGGGCGCCCGCGGTTGAATTTGTCAATGTACAGGCGCTTGCAGGTCTGAAACTGCTCTTCGCTGAAACCCTGGTATGGCGAAAGCAAGCGCAGGGGCATCTCCTCCAGACCGCCCAGTTTGACGAGCAACTTGTCGTAGGCGCCATCGATCCGGTCCAATTTCAGCAGGTCGCCCAGCACTCCATGCAGCAGATCATAGAAAAAATGCTGCAGCCGGAACAGTCGGTCCAGCTGCCGCGCCCGGCCAGCTTCAAAGAGTGCCACTGTGGCCTCTGGTGCGATTCCGGCTAGGGAGGCCAGCAACGAGCACTCCCCGTACATACATCCGTGAGGGAAATTCTGTTCGCCGAGAAAATGCTGTAATTCACCCGCATTGGTAACCAGATCGACGGCGCGCGGCAGACCCCCACCGGTGTTTTTGGTGGCAACCAGGTTAGGCACAGCGTCCGCAATCCGCCGGTAGTCCGCGCCATTCAGTACTCGTTTGGCCCGAGGCAGATTGTAGTGCAAGAACGAGGCGTCGGGGAAAGCCCCGCAGACGTCCTTAAAGAAGGTCAGCAATTCGACGTCGTTGAGCGCCCCCCAGCTGGGCAGCGCAATCTGGAACATGCGGAATCCGCAGCGATGCGCAATGGCGATCCGCTCGATGATCGTAGCGGTGGACAAGCCGATGGCACCCACCATCGTGCGCACACCGGTTTTGTGGATCTCATCCCAAAACACCTCCGTCACCTGCTTGAAGCGCTCCAGATCCACGGCATAGCCTTCACCGGCGGTGCCAAAGATATAGAGGTGGTCAAAGCCCACCTGGCGCAGAAGGCGTACCTCGCTACGGAAGGTGGCTTCCTCGAGACGCTCGGAGCCATCCCATGGGACTTCACAAGAAGCGAGAATAGCTTGGTGATAGCGTAGCATAAATAGAGATTCGTCGCAGCGCGAGCCCTGACCGCCTGAGCTTTGCGTCAGGTTCCGAAACTGTGGCCCCCGGGACATTCACTTCCCAGAGGCCGTTAGATCTGTCATGTAAGTCTGATCTGCTTTTTGATCAGATGATTTTAGAAACGGTAGTCTAAACTTGCCTTGATAATCCTGCCGGGATTCACGTAGAGCCAGAAATCGGTCTCGCCGCCTTCGATCATCCCTTGTTTGTCGAAGATGTTGTCGACATTCAGGGCAAACCGGTAGCGCCCCTTCGTGTAGGAAATAAAGCCGGTCGTGGTCGTATAACCGGGCTGCGTATACGCTGTGGGGGTGCCGGCAGCCGGGCCCACGCCCACCGCCGAACCCCGGTGATACGCTCCGCCACCGATCTTCAGACCCTTTAAGGCCTCCTTGTCGAATTCTTGGGAAGCGAAAATGCTCCAAGTATCGTTGACGACGGAATTGGGCAGCAGATTGCTGGCGTTCTTCTGGTCACCATGATAAAGTGTAAGGATTGCTTGCATGGATCCCAGCGGATTCTTGAGGGAGATACCTACATCGGCTTCATAGGCCCCCTTGTTCGATTCCTTACCCTCCTGGAGGATGCCGAGATTGCCAGGGATTGGATTCCCGAAGCGGTCCAGCGAGCCATTTGGAAGTGTGACCAGGATGCGAACGTTGGTCAGTGAAAGATCGAAATAGGCGACGCTGGCGAAAAACCGGCCGTCACTCGTCTCAACCTTGATACCGATTTCCTTGTTTTCTCCCACCGAGGGGACCATCTGTTGTCCGTCCCGTGGTCCACCTTGGATCAAGCCGCTATTGAATATAAACGACTCGGCGTAGTTGTAATAAAGACTGGCCCAGTCGGTTGGCTTGACGATGACACCGTAGCGCTTAATCCCCTTTTGATCGTTTCTTTCAGTCGATACGTTGGTGACTTGGGAAAGAGAGGTGGAGTGAAATTTATTATAACGATAACCGCCCACGGCAATCACGCGCCCCTTAAGGAACGAAACCTGTTCCTGCAAATAGACCGAACTGGTCAAGGAGCGTGCGATATTCCCGGGCGTCCGATTATAGTTTGGCTTCGGAGTGTTATAAACCGGATTGAAGACGTTTAGATCCGCGATGCGCACCGTTGAAACATTGTTGGGGCCGGATTGTCCGCCGGCAATGGCCCAACCAAAGCTGAACTTGTGGTCCAGACTACCGGTCTTGAAGGTCTTCAGGAAGTCTGTCAGTTGGTTTATCGCCCGATCATCGAAAAACAGTTCCTGAAAATTGCGACTCAGCATTCCGGTCGTCGCGTTGGGCCGGCCAATCGGCGTAATGCGATCCCAGTCATTATTGCCGCGATTGAAATTTGCGACCATCTGCATTTGAAACGATGGGGTAATTGCTGTCTGAAGCGTGAGGCTGGCAAAGTGATAGAAGCTTTTGCCTCCGACCCAGGGTTCGAAAATGGTAAAGTCTGACGGGACCGAGACCAGCCGACCATCCGCCCCCACGCCCTTGAAACTGACAATCTCATCTTTCTGAGAATACGAGTAGCTAAACTGGAGCGATGATGCCGGGGAGAGTTTATAAGTGAGCGTTGTACCAAGAAAGAAGTCCTTGTTGTAGTCGAATTTCCCATATCCATCGGCTTTCGTGGTAGCGATCGTACCTCGGTAGCCGATGCTGGAATCGGGCACGTGACCTGCTGCGTTGGCCTCCGCACGCATGAGATTGTAGGTGCCGACGGTCAGCTTGACATCAGAGGTCCGCACCTCGGTCGGCATCTTCGTCACATAGTTGATCAAGCCGCCGGTGGCAGAACTTTGGCCAAAGATCATGGCCGCAGGTCCCTTGACGACTTCGATCCGGTCTATGTCGTAAAGCGGCATATTGATATTGCCGGCAAAGGAGATGTTGTCCTTCAGGAAAGTCCTAACACGGAAGCCTCGCATGAACATGTCACCAAGAATATTGGTGCGCTTGTTGATGCCGCTTGAGCCATACTTGAGGATTTCAACGGTGTTATCCGTGGGCACGTCCTGCAACATTTCGCTCGTAACAATTTGAATAGCCTGAGGTATGTTGCTTATCCGCTCGGAGCTTCGTGTACCCACCATGGTGTTCTTCTTAAAATATCCGCTGTCTTCTTTCGCTGAGACCTGGAATGGCGAAAGTTCATAAACGGAATTTTGTTTCGAATCCTCGCCAGTCTTTTCCTCGCTGGAAGAGACTGTCTGCGCATACGAGAGGTTAGGCGCAGAAATAATAATGGCACTGATGGGAATCACACACTTTAGGATTACTGTGGAATAATGTCTGATATTCATACGGGGTTTGGTTATGAGGGGCATGCTGTACAGTACGTGTATACTTTGTTATACTATGAAATCATGTCAATGCATCTTTTACTTTACCCACGAGAGTCCGGTAGTTTGACGCTTTAAATGGAGTAAACCTCCAGCAATGAATGTTTTGTTCGGGCAAGGAAGTATGAGGCATTTCGTGGTCGGGAGTGAGTTATGGGCGTGGATAATGATTTGCTATCGGATTTCTGAACCAGGGTTGAGTTAGTTTGAGCTGGTGGGTAGCCATCAAAAATGCCTGGAAAAAGACCAAGGAGCACAGATCGTATACGCCCTCCACCGGGACGAAGACGGTGCCAAGATAAGGGAAAGGTGTGGCGTGAACACGGGGTCAGGGAGATGACGTATTATCGTTGGAGGAGACGATATGCCGTGCTCGGAATGCCTGAGTTACGACGGCTAAAGTTAACCCTCCGGGTGACACGAAAACTTGAGTGCGGTCAGCTGCCACATCCGATGACCAAGATTAAGTACATAGTGATCGATACGCGCAAACTGCATCACCACAAAGTGTCGGCACTAAGCGTGGTACATACTATGCGTGGTACATAAATAGCGGAGAATGTTCGTGTATTAATAGTTGCATAGTTTGTATACATACGAATGTATTGCTTTGTTGAAAAGCGTCTACACAGATCTCGCTTACGACTACGTCAGAAAAAAGATTTTGGACGGCGAGTATTCTCCCGGGCAGTCGTTGGTGACAGAAATGCTGGCGAAGGAGATCAAAGTCAGTCGCACACCGGTGCGCGAGGCCCTAAGAAAACTCGAGTCCGACGGTCTCGTGACGATCAGAGCCTATCTGGGGGCGATGGTGCAGCATATGCAGCTAAAGGAATTTCGCGATAGGTTCGACGTACGACTGGCGTTGGAAAGCCACGCGGCGGGCCTAGCGGCGCTGAATCGCACGGAAACCGAGTTAAGCGAACTCAAATCTGAGTTGGATGCCATGCGGAAGCTTTCGGAACAGATTATAGCCGCTAGCCAAGAGTCACCGCTGATGAGCGAATTGATGCGGAAAGACGGACGATTTCACATTGCGATAATTACCGCGGCCAAGAATGAGCTGATGAAAAAGGAAATCCTACGATTGCACATGATCAACCGGGTGCTGATGACCCGGCAGAAACCATGCTTACCGCCGGTAGCGAAGAATGATTCCGACGCCCGCCTGCGGACCGGGCAGGCCGCGCACGATGAAATCTATCGAGCCATCGCCCACTCGGATACCATGGGGGCCAAGCGCGCGATGGAATCTCATCTCCAAGAATTCATCTACCACAACCAAGCCTTGGGGGCTCTGGTTCAGACCGGCGCCCGAGCGCGCGAACTCAACTCGGAGGAACTGGAGTATAATCCTTAACACTAATCCATGAAACTACGCCCATCCCGAATCCTCCGCGAATTGCGCGCAGGCCAGAACTCAACCGTCATTAAGCTAAACCTCATCGATCCGCGCATCATTGAGCTGTCCGGTCTCGCAGGTGCCCCCGCGGTATGGCTGTGCAATGAGCATGTGCCGAATGACTGGCTCAATCTTGAACACCAGATCCGCGCAGCCAAGCTCTATGACATGGACACCATCGTGCGGGTGAGCAAAGGCAGCTACAGCGAGTATGTGAAACCCTTCGAGTGTGATGCAACCGGCATCATGGTCCCGCACATCACCAGCGCCGCTGAAGCCCGCAATGTGGTGGACATGGTACGCTGCCATCCTGCCGGCAGAAAGCCTCTCGACGCTGGCAATATGGACGGCTTGTTTTGCCAGGTGCCGCTGGTCGACTACGCCACGCACTGTAACACCGAAAAGTTTGTCATTCTCCAGATCGAGTCCCCCGAGGCGCTTGAAGTGATCGAGGATATCGCTGCCGTGCCGGGCTATGACAAGCTGCTCTTCGGGGCCGGCGATTTCCGCCATCGCATCGGCAAACTCGGTCAAGCCACACACCCCGAGGTTGTCGCAGCAAGGAAACGCGTCCACGCCGCTGCCATCAAACACGGCAAACACATCGCCGTGGCTTCACTCTTCGGACAGAAGGATCAGCTCATCGAAGAAGGCGCCCGCATCTTCACCTTGGGAGCGGATGTGATCGAGCTGGGCAATGCTTTCCACAGGCTGGTGAAGGACTTCGGCGGTGATGCAATCACGCCAGCCAGCGATTCGATTTACAAATCCAGGTGATGCAAGTGAGGGGTTTGTTCAGAAAATGAAGGTGGCCTTGGTTGGTATACTACAACCGTGGATTGCTCCGCTTGCTGAAAGGAAACAGGATTGTCGAATTATTTGAGGCCCCGGAGCAGGGATTCAACTCCAGCGAAAGCAGCTGAGATGAAAGAGAACATGACTGACCTAGCCGCTTAGGTCCCACGGATGTTCCATAGGTCTTTACGACGCAATACAGGACAGGTCGGGCAAACGACAAACGAACATACAAACAGCACCCGCTCTCCATTGAAATAATTGGCCCCGCTAGGGTCCAGCAGATGCAAGAAGCAGAGTGATTGAAGTGGGCCGTTTCTAAAAGGTTACCTCACGGGCCGAATATATTGCCACTTTCAGTGACCCGATATCCATGCTCCCCCTCCCGCTACTCCTGTCCTATTGCTGTCAACCTTGGAGCAAGTTGCTGCCGTGTTGTGCCAACTGCTGTTGATTGCTTGATAATGCGCTTCCCTCTAGAAATGGCGAAATCACCACAAACGAAGGGTTTGCCAAAAACAGGTATCCCGATTGCGACTCCCGGCACTCGCACCATACAGCGCCAGTCGTTGGGTCGAGCGGCTAGGAGGGGATGCGACCAGGCGGGCTTCAGGCATTGGCGGCCGTGTCACCCGGCAACCAATTCCGATAGAGGGTGGCATTTGCGGGATCAGGTCGGAATTCCTTTCCAGATTGCGCTAGAGCGACGGCCGCATCCGAAACCGTCTGGTGCCACCCGGCGGCGACACTGGCCAGCATCGCCGCGCCGAGACATGCGCACTCGGCCGAGGACTGGGCGAGGATCGGCAGGCCGAGCATGTCCGCCTTGATCTGCAGCCAGACTTCGCTGCGCGCTCCGCCCCCGGTCGCGACGATCCGCCGAAGCGTGGTTTCGCCACGCACCTGATCCAGCAGCGTACGGTGGCCGAAGGCGATTTTTTCGAGAAGGCGACGGAAGGCCGCGCCGTGCTCCGCCGGCCGGGCCGGGCGGGAAGTCGTGGGGGCCGGATTCAGACCGGCAGGAGCCTTGCCGGCCAAGGCCAGCAGCTGCTCGATGCTGAGATTGGGCGCAAAGGCCCGCCGATATTCTTCCAATTGTCCCGCGCCGTCAGGATTAAAGCACAGCCGGTAGAAACCCGCCGCCGCGAAATCCGGCCCGTGATAACAACCAGCCTGGGGCACCACCCGTTCGGTGAGGGCCACCGCGGCGAGCACCGTACCGGTGGAGATGCTGGCATCCGCCACGCTGCCGAGGCCCGCACCGAGCGCGGCCACATGATGGTCAAGCCCGCCCACCGCCAGCGGAATACCCGCCGGCAATCCCAGCAGTTTCCCCGCCAAAGCCGTGGTACGCCCCCCCGGACGGCCCGGGCGCAAGGGACGGGATAGCTCTTTCTCCGCCACGCCAAAATGAAGCCGCGCCGCCGACCACCAATCCTCGGCCCCCAGGTCGTATATCCCCAGCAGCGCGGCTGTGCCGGCGTCCCCCACCCGCTCACCCGTGAGAGCAAACGTGAGATAGTCGGAGATGGTCATGACCGAAAGCGCGCGAGTCCATAGTTCCGGCTGCTGCTGCTGGAACCAAAGGCATTTTACCGCAGCCGAATGGGGGGAGCAGCCGGTGAACCCGATCCTGCGCCCAAAGTCCTCGGAGAGTCCGAAACCGCGCCACTGGCCGCCCAGCTCCGCCGCCCGCAGGTCGGTCCAGAGCACCAGCGGGGTCAGCGGCGCATCGTGATCATCGAGCAGGAGAAACGTGTTGGCCTGCGAAGAATAGGCCAGCCCCGCGATCTGCCCGGCCTCCGCCCCCGCCTGTTGCAGGGCCTCGGCGAGCCCACGCCGCAGCAGCGTCCAGAAGGTGGCGACCGGCAGTTCGCAGCGCCCGGGCCCGGACGAGTCGGTGGCGACCGGCACGCGGCCCAGACCCTGCAGCGCACCGCCTTGGTCAAAAAGCGCGACCTTGAAAAAGGAGGTCCCGAGATCAATGCCGAGCAAGAGCGTCATGCGAAGTGTTTTCTATTTGTCCGCACCGATCTAGGCGAGCGTAGCCTGCGTGGCACCCCGGGCAATCCCGCCGGGAATGCACTGCCAGACGGCGTCAGGCTGGCTGACGCCGCGCCGGCCTGCAAAATTTCGTCGGCTCCGGTCGGTGATTTCATCCGCTCGGGCCCAGCGTGCGAAATCCGGCAGGATTGTAAATGTTATTATATGTTCGTTTATGTATTTATTTGACATTATCCAACATGAGAGTGGCCTTAAAGCAGGTTGAAAAGACTTCCCTCCGCCGCCCGCCAAGCCCAGATCCGCGACCGATTCGCGGACCGCCCGGGTGTCTCGGTCTCCGACCTGGCCCGGGAGTTCGGTGTCAGTGAAATGACCATCCGGCGGGATCTCACCTCGCTCGTCGGCAAGTCGCACATCCAGCGTACCCACGGGGGGGCGATGCTCACGGAGCGCATGATGCTGGAGTTTGATTACCGCGACCGGCGCGAGGTGAACCGCGCGGCCAAATGTGCCATTGCGGCCGAAGCCCGGAAACTCGTGCAGCCCGGCGACCGGCTGATCCTCGACACCGGCACCACCACCCTCGAACTGGCCGCCCTGCTCCGCGACGGACGCGACCTGACCGTCATCACCCCCAGCCTGGCGGTGGCGTCGGAACTCCAGCACTCGGCCGGCGTGGAAGTCATTTTGCTCGGCGGGGTCATCCGCCGCGGCAGCCCGGATCTGACGGGCCCGGCCACGGAGCATTGCCTGGAATTGTTTTCCGCGGACCTGGCATTTCAGGGCGCCGATGGCATCGGACTCGACGGCAAGATCTACAATTCCGACCTCCGGCTGGCCCGCGTGGACAAACTGATGCGCACCGTGGCGAAACGCTCCTGCGTGCTGGCCGACCACTCCAAGATCGGCCTCACCGCCCTCGCCTGCTCCGGGTCCTTGGCCGGCGTCGACATTTTTATCACGAACAAAGGTGCCGCTCCCGAGGCGCTCCGCCGCTTCGGCAAGCTCGGCCCTAAAATCATCACCGCTAACCCCACCTCCTCCTTATGAGCAACTCCGACACCTCCGTATTCTCGACCCTTGACTGGGGCAAAGTAGACCTGAACCGGGTGCCCCACATCCCGGTGCCCCCGCCGGGACCGCAGTCCAAGCACTGGCACGACCGTTGCACGAAATACTTCAAGGGCCTCAGCGGCCAGGTGAAGCTCTTCCCGGTCTCGTTCGAGTCCGGCGAGGGCTGTGTGCTGAAGGACGTCGATGGCAACGAATACATCGATTTCTCCTCCGGCATCTACGTCACCACCCTGGGGCACTGCCATCCCAAGATCAGCGAAGGCATCGCGAAGGCGGCCTCCAAGCTGATGAACGCCCATGATTTCACGACGCCGATCAAGACCGAGTTGATGGAAAAACTGGCCTCCATTCTTCCCGGCGACCTCAGCGGGTTTCAGCTCTATGATTCCGGCACCGCGGCCGTCGAGGCCGGCATCCGGGTCCTGCGCGCCGCCACCGGCAAGCACGAGACGGTCAGCTGCTTCAATGATTTCCACGGCAAGACCTATGGGGCCGTCTCCCTCGGCCACATCCGCTCGCACGTCTACGGCGCCGCCCGCGCCCCCGGCTCCCACATGGTGCCCCGCCCGGACCCCTACCGCCCCATGTGGACCAAGCCCGACGGCACGATCGACACCGACGCCTACATCAAGTTCTACGGCGAATACCTCGACAAGGCCACCATCGGCGCCGTCGCGGGCTTCGTGCTCGAGCCCATCCAGGGTTGGGGCGGTTCGATCATGCCGCCGGATGACTTCTTCCCGAAGCTCCGCAAGCTGTGCGACGACCGCAAGATCCTCCTTATGGCCGACGAGGTGCTCACCAGCTGGGGCCGCACCGGCAAGTTCCTCGCCATGGAACACTGGGGGGTCGTGCCCGACGTCGTCACCATGGGCAAGGGCTTCGGCAACGGCTTCCCGGTCACCTGCGTCGCCGTCCGCGAGCAATACAAGGAGAGTTTCGAGAGCATCTCCGCCTCCAGCAGCTACGGGGGCAACCCGATGGCCTGCTCCGCCGCCCTCATCTCCACCCAGGTGATCGAGGAGGAGAACCTGCTCGAACACGCCACGCACCTCGGTAACATCGCGCTCCAGCGCATGGAAAAGATGAAGGCCAACCACAAGATCATCGGCGACGTCCGCGCCAAGGGCTGCCTCATGGGCATCGAACTCGTCAAGGACCGCACGACCAAGGAACCCTTCGACAAGGCGGGCACGCTCGTCTACCAGAAGGCGTTTCGCAAGGGCCTCGCCTGGATTCCCGCCGGACACATCCTGCGCATGAGCCCGCCGATCGTGATGGACGAGGCCACCCTGCTCAAGGGCCTCGAGCTCATCGACGAAGCCATCGGCGAAACCGCCAAGGAGCTCGGTTATTGAACCACCAGCCGACCATGATCTCCTACCGCCTCAACCGTCTCTTCAACGCCACTTCGCGCCGTTGCTTCGACGTCGCGATCGACCACGGCTTTTTCAACGAATACGGCTTTCTGGCCGGCATCGAGAATATCGAGCAGGCCGTCGCCACGGTGGCCGGCGCCGCGCCGGACGCGATCCAACTCACCGTGGGCCAGGCCCAGCACCTGCAAAAACTGCCCGGCCGGCTCAAGCCCTCGCTCGTCCTTCGCCTCGATGTCGCCAACGTCTACGGCAAACAACTGCCGCGCCGTCTCTACAGCCGCATGATCGCCGATCCGGTCGAGCAGGCGCTCCGGCTCGACGCCGCCTGCATGTGCGTAAACCTCTTCCAGATTCCCAACGAACCGGAAGTCGGCGAACAATGCATCGAGAACATCCTGCGGCTCAAACCCGCCTGCGAACGCTACGGCATGCCGATGATGATCGAGCCGCTCGTCTTCCAGGCCAATGAAAAGGCCGGCGGCTACATGGTCGACGGCGACGAGAAGAAGATCATTCCGCTTGTCCGCCAGGCCGCTGAACTCGGCGCCCATGTCATCAAGGCTGATCCGACGGATGACGTCAGCCTGTACCATAAGGTGGTTGAGGCCGCCGGTGCAGTGCCGGTCCTCGTCCGCGGCGGCGGCAAGGTCGGGGATCGCGAGATTCTGCAGCGCACGCATGACCTCCTGGCCCAGGGTGTCGCCGGCATCGTCTATGGCCGCAACATCATCCAGCACGCAAAACCCGCCGCCATCACCAAGGCGCTCATGGGCCTCGTGCACGAGGGTCTTACCGTCGACCAGGCTTTTGCCATTGTGACAAAAGCGTAATCCCCTCCCATGAAATCCCTGCTGATCCGCGGCGCCCGCATCGTCGAACCTGGCAGCACGATATCCACCGGTGATGTCCTGGTACGTGACGGCCGGATTGTTGCCGTCGGCCAGGTGGCCGCCCATGACGCCGCCGGGGCGGAAATCGTGGCCGCGAACGGGCGCCTCCTGTCGCCCGGTTTGATCGATGTGCACACCCACGGCATCAAACACAGCCTGTACGAGGGTGGTCCCGAGGGTGTCCGCGGCGCGGCCCGCTCCCTCGCGGAATTCGGGTGCACCACCGTCCTGCCGACCCTCATCCCCAAGGTGGCCGACAGCTGGCTGGGGGAGCTGGCGAAAATCGTGGCCACCTTGCCCACCATCAAGGAGGTCAACATGCCCGGCCTGCATATCGAGGGACCGTTCATGGCCGTGGGCGGCGCCGCCTGCCCCACCCTGCCCGGCGATCTCGACCTGCTGGAGAAAATCCTGGACGTGTGCGGGGATCGCCTGGCGGTCATGTCGCTCAGCCCCGACGCCCCGAACATCGTGCCGGTCATCCGCCGGCTGCGGGAAAGGAATATCACCGTTTTTCTCACGCACACCCGGGCGAACGTGGAACAAACCGAAGCCGCCCTCGAGGCGGGCGCCGTGCATGCCACGCATTTCTACGACGTTTTTTATGCGCCGGCTGAGACCGAACCCGGCGCCCGGCCGGTCGGCGCGGTCGAGGCGATTCTGGCCGACCCGCGGGCGTCGGTGGATTTCATCGCCGACGGCGTTCATGTCCACCCTACGGCCATCCGTGCGGCGATCGCCGCCAAGGGCTGGCAGGGCGTCATCCTCATCACGGATTCGAACATCGGGGCCGGACTTCCCGCGGGGGTCTACGACACTCCTTGGGGTTTCCAAATCCGGGTGTCGCCCGAGACCGCGGCCCGCCATGTTACCAAGAATACGCTCGCCGGCAGCGCGCTCACGATGGACCGCGGCATGGCCAATCTCCTGAAGTGGCTCGCGCTGCCTCCGGAACAAGTCTGGGCCATGGGGACGCTCAATCCCGCCCGGCTGCTGGGTCTCGAACGCAAGGGCCGGATGGAAGCCGGGGCCGACGCCGACCTGGTGCTGTGGAATGCCGATCTTACGCCCGCCAAAACGTGGGTGAACGGTAACCTTGTTTATGAAAAAAAAGTCCTCCCCGTTTAAGTTCGAGCCGGCCGCGTTCATCCCCTTTCGCGACCGGAAGGTGCTCGACCGCGTGCGCGCCATCAAGCGCGCGGACATCGCCAAGCATCGGAACAAGGACTATCGCATCAAGGTGATCCCGGATGCCGAATTCGGCTTCGTGTGGCTCAACGACATGTTCTACCGCATCAAGACGGCGATGGAGCTGGAGAAGCCGTTTGTGATGATCACGCCGAATCCCTGGCCGCGCTACGCGATCCTCGCGTCGATGCTCAACAAGCACCGGGTTAACCTCCGCTGGCTGCACACGTTCAACATGGACGAATACGCCAACGAACACGGCGACATCGCGCCCGACACCTGGGAATTCGGCTTCGGCCACGCCTTCAAGAAATTCTTCTGGGCCAACATCGACCCCAAGCTGCGCCAGCCGCTGAAGCAGGTCCACGGGCCGACGAACAAGAACATCAAGGTTTACGGCAAGATGATCGCCGACCTCGGCAATGCCGACGTGTGTTACAGCGGCCCCGGCTGGACCGGCCATCTCGCCTTCATCGAGCCGACCGCGCCGGAATTCGCCGCCGCCTCACTCGGGGAATGGAAGCAGATGAGCGCGCGCGTCTGCACGCTGCATCCGCTCACCATCGCGCAAAATTCCCTGCACGGTTGCTTTGGATCCAGTGGCGATCTCTCCGCCGTGCCGCCCATGGCCGCCACGATCGGGCCCGCCGAGGTCATCGCCGCCAAGCACCGGATCCAAAGTCATTCCATCAGCGTCGGCGGGACCTTCACCTCGTGGCAGCGTCTCGTCAGCCGCCTCGTCATGCACGGTCCCGTCACGCCCCTCGTTCCGGAGTCCCTGCTCCAGACGCTGAGGACCGACGTCTGGGTCTCGGAAACCGCCGCCGCCAACATCGAGACCCGTTGGGATCGCGGCTACTGAGCTACGCGTGGCATCGGGCAGTCATGGGTCCGATTTGCGCCAAACAATTTCGCCTGCGCACCAGCACCTGCTTAGCCAACCGCGCATCTCATAAAAACCACTGTCATCGTCGGTGCCGGGGTCACCGGCTTGTCCACGGCCTACCATCTGGCCGGGCTGGAACCCGGGCGGGTCATCGTGCTGGAGAAGGACACGCTCGGCGCCGGCTCCAGCAGCCGCGCGGCGGGCATCACCACGGGGTTGTTGTGGACGGAGACCGGGGTGCGAGCGCGGCAGGTGGCGGTGGCGGAGTTCCGCCGGCTTAGTCAGGAGCTGGACGGCTACACCTACCACGACGAACACGGTTGCCTGAACCCGTTCAGCCCCGCGCTGTGGCCGGCGCGGGCCGCGTTGTTGCCGCTCTACGACCGGCTCGGCGCGCCCTACCAGGTGCTGGACGCGGCGGAAATCCGCACCCGGTGGCCGGCGCTGCAACCGCCCAAGGATTTCATCGGATTACATGACCCCGCGGGCGGCTACAGCGAGCCGGACGAGTATCTGCCCGCCCTCGCCGCCGCCGCCCGCGCCCGGGGCGTGGAAATCCGCGAGCGCACGCCCGTGTTTGAACTGCTGCGCCACGGTGATCGCGTCGTCGGCGTCCGCACACATGCCGGCCAAGTCCCGGCCGACGCGGTGGTGGCAGCCAACTACGCCTGGGTGCTTCCCCTGCTGGCGACGGCCGGCGTTGTGTTGCCGGCCAAGACCTTCCTCCATCAGCGCTTCGTTTCTTCACCACTGCCCGCCCCGGCCAGCCTGCCGCCGGTGAACGCCGATCCCTACCTGGGCTATCTGCGACCCGCGGCTGGAGGACGCCTCCTGCTCGGAATCGAAACGCCGGCGACGCCCGACCTGCGCGTGACTTCGGCGGATTTCCGTCTGACCGAGTTGTCTGAACCCTGGCATCTAGTCGGACCGGCGGTGGAGCGCTTCGCGGACTTCTGCCCGGCGCTGCGCGCCCTGCAATGGGAGCAGGCCCGGGTGGGCCTGCTCTCCTTCTCGCTCGACGGCGAACCCATCCTCGGCCCCGTGCCCGGGGTCGAAGGTCTCTTCACCGGCATCTGTTTCCACTCCGGCGGATTCAGCTACAACCCCGCCGTGGGCCGTTTTCTCGCTGAGTATGTCGCTCACGGCGCACCCTCCATCGATCTCCACGCCTTCCGGCCCGACCGGTTCGCAGCCGAAGACACCGCCGCCTATCTCGCCACACCGCTCACGCAGGCTCAGTCCTTCCGCCGTCGGCATTAAGGCCGCACACCGTTCACGGCGCCGATCCGATCAGCAGGCCGAGCGGTCAAGCGCCGGGCCAGATGACCGAATGATCGATGGACCGGATCGATGGGCGCCCGAGCAGGGCCATGGCCATGAGCAATTCCTGCCGGAGTACCTTCTGCACGTGCACGACGCCCTCCTCTCCCGCTGCGGCCAATCCGTAAACGTAGGGACGGCCGATCAGGACAGCCGTCGCGCCGAAAGCCAGCGCCTTGACCACATCCGTGCCCCGACGGATCCCGCCGTCGACCAGGACCGGCACCCGGCCCGCCACGCGACGCGTGATCGCCGGGAGCGCGTCAACAGTCGCGGGCAGCGTGTCCAGCACCCGCCCGCCATGATTGGAAACGATGAGTCCGTCCACTCCCACCCGGACCGCCGTTTCCGCGTCTTCCGGATTCAATATTCCCTTGAGGAAAATCGGCAGCCTCGTGCTCGAACGCAGCTGTTCGATATCCTGCCAAACCAGACGCGCCGGGCGCACTTTTTCCAAAGAAACCTGGTAGCGGGGAATTTTGATGCCCTCGAGCATCGGCAGTTTCGTCCCGGGCGGAGGCTTGAACCCGGTCCTTTGCTCGGTGTTTCTCGCCCCGGACACCACGCTGTCCACGGTCACACAGAGCGCCTCCGCCCCGGCCGCCTCCACGCGCTGGACGAGATCCCGGGTGAAATCCGGGTCGGCCTGAATGTAGAGTTGAAACCAAACCGGTTGCGTGGAAACCGTGATGACGTCCTCAATCGCAGTGTTGGATCCACTGCTGAGAACATAGGTCGTCCCGGTGGTGGCCGCCGCCCGCGCCACCGCCCGTTCGCCTTCCGGATGCATCAACCCGTTGAATGCGGTCGGGGCAAACAGGATCGGACAACTTTCCCTGCGCCCCAGCAGTGCGATGCTCGGGTCGAGGTTCTCGACGTCCTGCAGAACATTTGGCCGCAACCGTATTTTTCGGTAAGCCTCCTCGTTCGCCCGCAGCGTGATTTCGTCCCCCGCGCCCCCGGCCAGATAAGCAAAAAGGTCGCCGGGCAGCCGAGCCCGGGCGGCCGTCTCGGCATCGTGCAGGGAAATAATATCGGCCAGTCGCGCCAGATCCTGCTGGGTGGGGGGTGCGGCCAGGACTTGGCGCGTCAGCAACGCGGTGCCGGAAAGTGCGGCAAGCGACTGCAGGAATCCCCGCCGGCCAAGCGGTGTCGCCGGGTGCGGCCCGGCATCAATTTTCCCATTCATTAGCTTGGTGAAAGATAACACAGCGCAGGGACAATGCCATCATGTTTCGCTGATGGAACTCCGGCCAAGCGTGACACCGCAGGCAAAATCGCGTGTCGGTCGCGGCGGGGTGCACCCATGCTGCACGCCGCGAGCCATTCGATGTTGGGTGTCCGCACGATGTCGATGCTGAATTTGAAGATTTGTCTGGCGGGATTAACTACGGCCGAATTTCCGTTCGCACCGTGTCGCGGCTGAAAGACAATGCGGCGACGCGCCGGGCGATTTCTCCACCAATGGCCAGGCACGCGGTCGCGGCGGGGCTGGGCGCATTCAACACATGAAGCGCGTTGGGCCGCTCGATCAGCTCGAAATCCTGGACCAGTGTGCCTTCGGGTGTCATCGCCTGGGCCCGAACACCAGCGCCGCCGGGCGCCAGATCCTCAATCCTCACTTCCGGCACCAGCCGCTGCAAGGACGCGCAGAACAGCTCCTTGCTGAAGGAGCGCCGCACTTCGTCGAAACACATTCGTCCGTGTTTCCCCATGAACCGCCACAACCCCGAAAAAGTCAGCGCGTCGACAAGTTCGCCGAACACGAAATCCGTTTTTCGGTAGCCTTCGCGTGCCGTGGCGAGCACCGCGTTGGGTCCGGCCTCCACCCCACCCTTCGCCAGCCGCGTGAAATGCACGCCGAGAAAGGGAAACTGCGGATCGGGCACCGGGTAGATGAGATGCTTCACCAGGTGCTGACGCTCCGGTCTCAGCTGATAATATTCCCCGCGGAACGGAACGATCCGGGTCCGTCGCTGTTCGCCGGCCAGTTGGCTCACGCGGTCGGCGTGGAGCCCCGCGCAGGTGACGACAAAGTCTGCCGCGGTTTCGCCCAAGGCATGCGTGATGCGCCAGCCTTTCCCGTCCGGCCTGATCGCCTGCGCTTTCGCGCCGGCCAACAGCTCCACGCCATCGCGTCGGTTCAGTTCCACCAATTTCTCCACCACCGCCGCATAATCCGCGATGCCCTCCTCCGGCACATGCACGGCGGCAATGCCCGCGGCGTGCGGCTCGCGCTCGCGCAACTCGGCGCCAGTGAGCCAGCGCAGACCCGTGAGCCCATTCTGGTTGCCGCGCTCGAGCAGGATCTTGAGGCGGTCCAGCTCGGATTCGTCCACGGCGACGACCACCTTGCCGCAGATCTCATGCGCGATGCCGTGCGCCCGACAGAAGGCGGTCATCTCCCGAATTCCCTGCACCGCCAAACGCGCGCGGATCGTACCCGGCTTGTAATAGAGTCCGGCATGCAACACGCCGCTGTTGTGCGTGCTTTGGTGGCGCCCGAAACCCGGCTCTTTTTCCAGCAGGGTGATGGGTGCCCCCGGCAGGGCCTGCCGCAGTTTGTAGACAGTGCCCAATCCGACCAGGCCGCCGCCGACGACGACAACTTTCATGGCAGGATGCCGCGACGGCATTGATTCAGGGCAACGGGCATTGTTTGGGGGCAGGAAGCACGGATGCGGTTTCTCAGGATCTATGCGCTCAATCGAAGCGATCGGTCGACGGAGAGATGGTTGATCTTCAAACTCGCGACGCAATGCCAGACTAACACCCTTCCCAGCCCACGTAAAATATGAGGAAACGCTAGTCGTCCGGATTGTAAGCCAACTGGTACTGACCCCGGTGGTGATTCGACGAAGTCGACTTTGATCATGGCCTGCTAATCGCAATCTTCACCCGGGTCGTGATCGTTCAAGATTGCTCGTGCCCTGAACCCATGGAGCGCCAGCGCGGTTGATATTTATTTGCTTCGGCGCCACCGAAAAGCTCGATCAGCACAATTTCTTCGTCACTATGATCATCACCGCAGCCCTCCGGCATCGTTCCCCGAGCGATACCCGGTCCAGTTGCAGCCGCAGGAGATGGCAATCAATTGCCGGCAGAATCAATTTCTCGGGCGACCGACTCTTTCTCCAAAATTCGTCCCAGAATAAATTAGGTCCAATGAAAAGAATGCGTTTCCCTTCACCCCTCCTAGTCCTCTTCGCCTGTCTCAGCAGCACGTTGGCCGGTCAGGAAGTGCCGGTTGGTCCGGGCAATACCGGTCTGCGCCTGGAGCGACTGGCAGACGGGACTCGCTTCGCCTTGCTGGGTGATCGCCCCGTGCAACCTGCTCCTACCCTCTTCGTCTTCCAAGGTGACATTGATACGGCGATGCGTGAGCCGATCTATACCGAAGTGGGACGGATTCTCGCCCGGCGCGGATGGCTGGCTGTGGTCATCGACGCTCCGGCCCACGGCGAGGATCACCGGCCGGGAGAGCCGAAGGAACTCGCCGCCTGGAACTGGCGGGTTGAACACGGCGAGGATCTCGTCGGCGGCTTTATTCTTCGCGCCCGGACCGTGCTCGACCATCTCATCCAGACGAATCAAACGGATCCGGCCAGAGTCGCCGCGGTCGGAACATCCCGCGGTGGCTTTCTCGCCTTTCATTTCGCCGCGGCCGAACCTCGCATCCGCTGCGTCGGAGGCATTTCCCCCGTGACGGAGCTGTCGGCCCTGCGTGAATTTGCCGCCACCACCCACCGCGCAGCAGTGGATTCGCTCTCCGTGGCGTCGTTGGCTCCACGCCTGGCCGGACGTCCGGCCTGGATCAGTATCGGCAACAAAGACGACCGCGTCAGCACTGAGGCGGCCATCGCTTTCAGCCGGGCCCTCGTGGCCGCCGCCGCGCCTGGGGTGGAAACTATTCCGGTCGAGCTCCGGGTGCACGCGACTCCGGGTCACCGGAGCACCGCGCAGGATCACACGCAGCTGGCCGCGTGGCTGGGCGAGCAGTTGGATTTCAAGCTCTGAGCCAGGCGGACCGGGCAACCGCGATTCGGCTCATGCACCCGTCGCCGCCCTTTCCGTCCGGCCGGTGCGCAACAGCAGCACGACGGCGCACAGGGCGGAGACCGAACCGAACGCGAAGCTGGCATTAAAGCCGAAGGCGTCGGTCAGGCCGCCGTGCAATGCGGGGGAGAAACTGCTCACCGGCCCGACCAGCGCGAGGAGCGCGAGGTTGCGCGTCGTATGCGCCGGGTTGGATATGGAGATGATGTAATTGATGAAATAGATCCCGCCGAGTTCACCCGCACCCATCAAGCCGAAGGCCCCGAGGTAGCCGTAACCCCATGACACGAACGGCCAGGCCATGCCGAGACCGACAAAAACTACCGTGGTCAGCATCGCCGCGCGCGCGCCGTATTTGGCCGCGATCGACCCGAGGCCGAATCCGGCCAGGGACTTGAAGCCGAACCGGAGGGCCATGATCAAGCCGGCCAGTTCCAACGGCGAACGGCCGACGGCCTCGCGGGTGTAGAGCGAGAGGTTGGTCATGCCACCAATCGCGCAATACCAGAGCAGGTAGGCGAACCAGGCGATGACGAGCCGCCGGTCCGCGCAAAAGGAGCTTGCGCTGAGTCTGATGTAACCGAGGAACGACGGAGTCACCACGTCCGGTATGTCAGCCAGCCGGAAGCGCCGGGCCAACAAGGCGCAGACGCCCATACAGGGCAGGGCCACCAGATAGAGGACGCCAAAATTCACCGGGTACGCGATTCCGGGTATCTTTCCGGCCAGCAGGAACTGCGCGAACAGCGAACCGAGCACCGCGGCCACCGGACCGAAACCAAACGCATATTTCAAGGCGCGGGCGCGGCCAATTTCCGTCGTGCCGCGCGCCAGGCATTTGAGCAGGAAAATGCTGATCGTGCTATTCACGACCCCGAGGGTTAGACCCTGGCCGATCACCACGGTGATGCGCAGCCAGTCCGGAGCGGGCAGGAACACCACCGCGCAAACCAGCACCATTGACGCCGCCGAAACCCAGTAACCGGTTTGCACGATCCGTTGTTCCAGCCGGGCCGAGAAAAACCACGAACAAAACAGAGGCACCACGGCACCGAGCAGGTAGGTCGAACCCGGCAGATTGGCGATCGTCGCGCTCGCACCCAGCCGGTCAAGGAACGCGGCCTGCACGACGCCCACGTAAAGCACCGGGGCGGAGAAATAGGTCAGCAGCTGGGTGCCGACAAAGAGGTTGCCGTTGCGACGGTCAACCGCCGGATCGACCGCGGGAGAAGGCAATCCGGGGTTCATGCGGGGCGGCAGGTCATCGGCCGGACAGGTCGGCCGCGGCAATCTGGCGGTATATTTCCTGGGCCTCGCGGAACTTCGTCACGATTTCATCCCGCTGACCCGGGTTGGCGAAATTGCCGCGCTCATCCATTTTCGCGATGAGGGCATCGATCTGCCCGATGAAGAATCTGGCGTCCTCGCGCGAAGCCACCCGCCGACCACCCACCGTGACGTAAACCGGCGAGGTGTGGGCATAAACCTCACGATCGTTCGGGGCCAACCGATGACCGGGCCCACGCACGCGCAGGGCGACCCAACTGCTCTGCCCCAGCGTCAGGGTCTCGGAGAAACGCACGGCGCGCGGATCGCTCCCGGCCTCCCACCGGCGCGTCACCCGGCCGTTCACGATCAGCTCAAGCGCTTCCATCGGTACAATCGACTGTGCTTCGCCGGTAATCTCCACCTCGATCGGTCCTTCGCTCCGAAGTTCGGCCCCAGGTTCCCGCCCGTTCACGGTGAAGCGCAGCAGCGGGCCGTTGCTCGCAAAGCTGCGACCGGCCAGGAAGCCGTCGATCCATTGCTGATAATTGAATTCCCCGTCCACCTTGACGTACACCCGTCCGGCCCCGGGAATCAGGTGAACGGGAGTGTTGAGAAAGGAATCTGTGCCGGCTGAAATCGGGCAGCGGAAGCCGCAGTTCAACAGGCGATACCAGTACTCGGTCGTCTGGACCTCGGAATTCTGGCTCATCACATCGATCGTGTCCGCCACCCCGAGGGCGATATCGACGGGGAACTCGCTGGGCAGTCCCGGGTGGACGTAGGTGACCACGGCTCCCTGGGCCTTGGCCTGCGCCGCCTGAGGATAGTTGCCCGGATGGTCGTACGGATACGGCGAATGCGCCCAGCCAAAGTAGGCCGGCTCCACAAAGGTCTTCAGGTTAAGGAAACCGACGTGACCGTAGATGTCGTTCCGCATCTCCTCGTTAAAATAGACAATGTGATCGCGGGTCGACACCACATCGGGCCGGCCGGTGAAATGCTGCTTGTCCGAGATGAGCGTGGTGCGCGGGTCATTGCAGGGGAGAATATTCACGACATTGAGATCCTCGGCCAGCGCCACGAGCAGGACGTCGCGGGGCGTGATCAGGGTCTGCGCGAACAGATTCGCGTGCACATGCACATCGCCGGAATACCACCCTTCGGTCTGCAGGTGCGACCGCCGCTCCAGGCGGACGGTGGTCTTCGTGGGCCGGCCGGCACCGACCGGCAGCGTCAGCCGCACCGGTTGATATTCAAAGCCCCTGACGATTTCCAAGGTCGCCTCCCCACCGGGCAACTCGACCTCGAATCGTCCGGTGGTGTGAAAGTAGGCATCGCCGGCAAAGAGCTGGCCGAACTCTCCCGTCACGATTCGGTGCATGGTCCCGAGCGGAGCGTATGCCCGCCCGTCGGCGCCAGTCAGGTAGACTCGGGCCGGAGTCGGCGCGCCTTTCTCGTCAAGGACCTCCACGACCAGCGTGCCGCGTTCGTGCCGCCGGACGGAAAGCGCGAAGGGATGCGCCCGCCCGTCGATCGACGCGACCAAGTTAACCGGCCCCGACTCTGCCGGGGCGCCGAGGGAGAGGAAGACCCCCTGGGCCTGGCCGGCGGGAATCGTTCCCGAGAAGAGCGCGACGCCTGCCCCGGAAGCCGTGATCTCGAGGCGGACCGGGGATTTTCGCCGGTTCTCGATCACGAAGGGAATTGCGCCCGGACTCCCGGCCATGACATCGGCGTTCGTGGGCGGGACGATCGTCGTTTCCGTGTCGATGATGATCCGCGCCAACCTGGGACCTTCGAGGGCGCGGTAAGCCTCGCTGACCCGCGACCGGACCATGCCGCTGGCGGCGGTCGATCCGATCCGCCTGGCGCCCCGCCATTCTTCGATAAAAGGCAGGAGAGACAACTTGAGCAACCGGCCCGCCACCACGATGGGGTCGCGCGGCGTGTCGGTCCAGTACAGCAACTGCGCGGAGAATTCCGCGTAGCCGTTGAGTTCGGCTGCAGACTCCGCATCGTCCACATAAGTGGCGGTCTGAAACGGCATGATGGTCAGGGGCGGCGCGGCCGGCGGAGCAGATAATTCCGCACGGAGCGACAAGGCCAACATCAGCAGCACCAAGCCGGTACACCAACCCCTTCTACCGGCCTGCTGCTCCGTGCCGGTCGCGCGTCTCATGGCTCGAGCCAAAAGGAATACAGGTCGGCCTTATTCAGGTGAAACCGCACGCGCACCCGCTTCCCGCTCAATTCCGCCAGATCCTTGCCGGGCCAGGTCAACTCGGCGCGGACTTGGTCGCCCCGGACCGGGACGCACTGGCCGGCAGACCAGCCCGGCAGGACCGTACGTCCGTCGGGACTGGTGATCTCCGCGCGCAATTCGTCGGACGTGGTGGCATTGACGAACAAGCGCCGGCCCTCGAGTACGACCGGACGGGTGTCGACGAACCCGGGTTTTTCAGCCGCAGACATCGAGACAAAGCCGTCCACGCGGAGTTTCGCGAGATGGATCGCCCCGCGGTACTCATCGATGACGCGCGGCATGTTCGGCCGGTGGCGCACGTCGATGCCGGAATAATAGAACCAAAGTTCATCACCGCGGCGGATGGGATGCGACGACGCCATGATCTGACCGGTGTCGAGGACACCCGGGCCCATTTCCGAAACCGGGATGAAATGCGACCGGTCGCCCACCCGCGTCCAGGCCCGCAGGTCCCGGCTGCTCGCGAGCTTCGGGGAGTTGATGCCATCCTGGTTCCCGCGCGGCGGCGGGATGCGCCCGCTTGACTCGAAATAGTTCGGCAGCCCGATGTACAGGCCCTCGTACCGGAAGACCGCCATGTTGTAGATCTCAACGTTGTATTCGTCGGGTCGGTTGATGGTCGGGCGCCACAGCCGCGGGTTGGCCTGGACCTCGCGCATGTATTTCGCCCCCAGTTCCTGATCCAGCGCGTCGGCGTGGTAGATGAGCTCCGGCTTCGTCCAGTGCTCGAAATCCTTGCTCAGGGCGAGATAAACGGAGCGGCCGAACGGACCGCCATGCTTCACGGTGAAGATATACTGTCTGGTCACCTCGTCCCAGTTCAGGTGGGATTCATCCTGACTGGGAATCGGTGGCACGTCGAGCCGGGTGAACCTGAAGCCGTCGGCCGACACGATGGGTTGGCGGCCGCGCGGGCCGATCATGCCCTTGTAGCGCCGGCCGGGCGGCGCGAGCGGATCGATGAAGACATGCTGCGTGAAAGCCCGCGGATCACCGTCGACCAAAACGACATTGTTGTCCCGGCTGCCGTTGATCTCCACAAGGCCGAGAGTCGGCTTCTCCCAGGTGAGGCCGTCCTGGGAACGTGCGAAGCCGGATCCGCCGGCGCCGTTGCCATCGTCGCCAAAGCGGATGTACCAGAGCTTCCACACCTGCTCGCGTTCATCCCACGAGGGTGCGTCGCGCAGCTGGATCGCCGCGCCGTCGGAGAGCACGTCGGCACGGATGATCGGGTTACCCTCGTATTTGCGGGGCTGATGGATCACGCGCGTCGCGCCGTTCACATCGCCGAGGATGAAGTCGTCGAGGAACAGCTGGCGTTCACCTGGCCGCAGGATCACCGCATCTGTCGTCAGATCGAAACCGGCTGGGCTGGATTGGCCGACCGTGGGGAGACCGCTGGCGAGAAGCAGGGAAAGGATCGTGAAGGTGGAGCGGCACTTCATGGGGGAAGAGTTTGGTTTTCGTCCTGTGGCTGGGTTGGTGACAAGGAGCCGGCTCAATCAGCCTGCAAGGTCACGGCAAAGAGGCGCGGATCGAGGCCGTCGGCACCGCGGTGCAGATTGACCTTGAAACGGACGGTGCGGCCGGCGAGCGCAGAGATGTCGGTGGACCAAGCCACGGCGCAGTCGAGGCCGCCGGCCACTTTCGCGCGACCCGTGTTGCTGCCGGCGTAGGCCGGGAGCAGACCGAAACGCTCGTCGGAAATCTCGACGTCCATCAGGCTGGCGTGATCGGCATTCAGAAGAATCTTGCAGCCGCCTTCCGGCAGGCGAACCGGGGCGGACCAGACGAAGCCCTGCGCCGGCATTGCGCCGCCGTGAGCTCCGGCGGGAAACAGGCCCACCGCGCCCCAACGGTCGCGCGGGAGCGTGGCGAGGGCGATTTCGCCCAGGTAACCCTGGCCGTAGTCGGCATTGCGCCAGCGGCCGAAATAAATGCGCGTCTCGTCGCCGACATTCAGGATGCCGTTGCCGGACTGGGCGAGGATGGTCGGATAATCCTTGCCCGGTACCGGCGTGGCCGGCGCCTCGAAGCGCGAGATGTAGACGTGGCCCTTGACCGGCTCACGGAAGCGCATGCCGTCGTTGCTGATGACGAGACCAAGATCGCAGGAGATCTTCCCGTAGCCGAACCAGCCCCACTGCTTCTGCGTGCTCTCATCGCCGGGCGCGTTGTGCCAGAGACCGTAGAGACCGATGCAGACGCTGCCGAAGCTGGCAGCCCCGACGCCAAGGTGAACCTGGTCGTAGGGTTTGGTCTGACCGCGCGCGGTGGGATCGGCCGGTTCCGGCAGGTTGAACCCTTGCGTATCACCGGGCAGCCAGTGGTTGAAATCGGGCGAGAGCACGCCACGCCCCTGCCGACCGCCGCGGTGGCCACCCTCGCTGAAGGCCAGACGCTGGCCGTGGACGAAGTAAGTGTCATTGAACTTGTAGAACGAGGCGGTCTCGAGGAACCCCTTGATCGCGAAGTCCGGCGCAGCCTGCCAGCGGACGCCGTCGGCGCTGGTGGCGGTGCGGAAGACCCAGGTTTTCCCGTTGTGGGCGTTATAGACCATCTTGTAACGCCGCGCGGGATCAGGCTCGTTGTCCTCCTTGATGACGTGCACGCCCTCGACGAGTTCATCGGGCAACGCGACAGCGTTGTTGCGGCGGCTGCCCTTGAACTCGACCTGGTCGAGCACGGGTTTGGTCCAGCGGATGCCGTCATCGCTCTCGGCGTAGCAGACCGGTCCCTGGCTGAGCTGCTTGAGGTCGGCGCGGCGGGCGTCACCGGGCACCTTGAGACCGACCGGGTAATACCACATGCGGAACTTCCCGTTGTCCTGCAGGACGGCCCCGTAGAAATGCGCGGCGACCTGGTCCGGCGCGAGTGGGTCATCGGGACTCGGCGAGAGGACGGGCTCCGGGCGCTGCTTCGGCTTCGAGAGGTGCTCGACCACGTTGTCGCGGATCGGCAGCAGCTGGTCGTCGATCGCCAGAAGCAGGGCCCGACCCTCGGCGCGGACTCCGGTGGTGGGGAAATAGAAACTGCGGTCGGCAGCGAAGCCGGGCCGCGCGGCGACGGCCAGCAGGCCGAGGGTCAAGAGAGCGGAAATTCGTGGAGCGTTCATGAAAGGCGTATGCAGGAGTGGAGACGAAAAGTCCGATGACCAGGCACGGCGCTCAGGCCAGATGGGGGGGGAGCAGCTCGGGGGTGTTTTTTCTGACCCAGGCGATGACCTGCTTCACGTGTTTTTCCGTGCCACTGCGGTAGGGTGACTGACACCTCACGCCGACCACGCCGCCACCGGCGACGCGCTGGATGCGGTCGACGGCCGAATCCCAGAGTCCCGCTTCCTTGACGAGCGGGTTGACCAGCGCCTCGTAGAGGTAGCGGTGCATCGCGTCCGCCAGCGGCTTCGCCTCAGCCAGGCGGCCGGCGGCGCAAAGGTCAAAAAGTTCCACGACCTTGCGCGCGTTGAACCCGGTGATCGAACAATAGCCACCGCGACCGCCGGCCGGAATGCGCGTGTAGAAATCCTCGCCGCCGAAAACCGCGAGATCGGGCGCCTCCTTGAGGATCGCCTGCAGGCCCGGAACGTCGGCGCCGGTGTCCTTGGTGCCGATGAAAGTCGGGTGTTTTTTCGCGAGCTCGCCGAGAAGTTCGGGGGAGATTTTTCGCTTGGAGCGGCCGGTGAGGTAGAGCACGACCGGGGTTTTGCCGGCGGCCGCAGTGACTTCCGCGACATAGCGCTTCACCTCATCATCCTTGAGCTCGAGCCAGAATGGCAGGGCCAGTTGCAAGGCGTCGGCACCGGCGCGCTTGGCCACGCGGATGCGCTGGATGGTGGTGCGTGTGCTCAGGGCGGTGGCGCCGATCTGCACGGGAAGACCGATGGCGTGGGCCTCGGCGCACACGACTGCCGTGATCTTGGCGAAGGTCGCGTCGTCCTGCGCGTAAAACTCGCCCGTCGTGCCGCCGGTGTAGACGCCGCTCACGCCGGTGCCGGCGTAGCCGCGGACCTCCTTGACGAGACGGCGGACATCGACCTCGTCCCGGTCGGTCCAAGGAACGATCAGGGCTGCCCAGACGCCTTTAAGCGTCTGGCGCGTCATGGGAGAAATTTTGGTGGATTTTTTGCGGGAACTCATGGGAAAAACAGGGGCTGGTGGGGTGGGAGTGATGGATTATTGGGCCGGGGAAAAACCGGCAGCGGGCAGGCGGTCGAGGCCAAAGAACTTCACCGCGTTGTCGCGCAAGATGAGTCGCTTGGCCGCGTCCGGCAGGTCCGCCATCTCGATGCGCGTGCGCTGCATCGCCACGTCGTAGAGCGGCGTGTCGCTGCCGAAGAGCAGGCGCTCCGCCCCGAGTTCCTTGACGCCCCACTCGATGAGGCCGGGCAAGATGCTCCGGGCGCTGGAGGTGTCGACCCAGAGATTGCCGTGCTTCGCCGCCTGCACGGCCCGGACCTGCAGGTCGACGCGGCCGTTGGCCCCGCTCCCGTTGCCCAGGTGCGCGAGCATCACGCGCGCGCCGGGATGGCGGTCCGCGAACGGCACGAAATCCGCCGGCAGGCTGTTGCTACAACCGCTATGGGTCATCACTGCAGCACCGACTTCCTCGAAGAACGAAAAAAGTTCCTCCCCGTGGTCCGCGATCCGGTAGGCATGTTCCTCGGGGTGGATCTTGATGCCCACGCACCACGGCGCCTTGAGCATCGTCCGCGCCTGGTCGTAGGTTTTCGGCTGCAGCGGATTCACGATCACGTATTGCAGCAGGCCGGGGGTCGCCGGCACTTCACGGAAGGCCAGGTCGTTGGCGGGGGCCACGTCCACCGTGCGGCCTCGCGGCAGCAAACCGGCAAGCGGCGAAGCGATGGTCCATCGGATGCCGCAGGCCTTGGCGCGTTGGGCGACGAGGGCAGCGCCACCGCTAGAAAATTCGGCAATCAACGGATCGTCTCGTACATACTGGCCGAAATGAGCGTGGCTGTCGATTGCAGGTATGTCGCTGAAAGTCATACAGAAGAGGGCGTTGTTCGCAGTCACCTGCGATGAGCCAATCATTTTTGTTTACCGGAGTATACAACTGTATCTTAGTTAATCACTGTCAAGCGACATCCCGGCGGATGGCCCGCTGATTCAGCCCGTATGCGCCCTCCCCCACCATGATCGTCGACAGCCATGTTTATTGTTTCACGGCCCCGGACTCCCCGGCAGGGCATGCGTCCGGAGCCGAGCATCTGGACCACTGGCAGCTGCAATATGCGCTCCATCACCAACCGGCCTTTCGGGTTCGGGACCGGGCGGCGGTCGACGCTCATCTCCTGCTGGATTCCACGCCAGAGGAACCGTTCCGACTGGCGCGCAACCGCAACTTCCGCGTCGACCGCGAATGCAACCGCCTGGTCTGGACGGTCGATGGCGAGGACCACACCAAGCAGCAGCTGCCGCCGAACGTCATCGAGTTCAGCCCTGGGGCGATGGTGGCCGAGATGGATCATGCCGGGGTTGACCTGGGCCTGATCCACGCCGACGCGACGCTGACCAAGGACGTCGCTTTTCTGGCCGGTTGCGTCGCCTCTTTCCCGGACCGGTTTCGCGCGATGGCGCCCGTGGACGAGTGGCTGATTCCCGATCAGCCGGACCGGGCCATCGAGCAGGCGGTATCCGCCATCCGGCAACACCGGCTCCACGCGCTCAAGATCATCCCCACCTACGCCTACCGGCGGACCCGCTCACGGAGTTTCGTCGAGCCGGCCTGGCGTCCGTTCTGGGACGTGGTGGCGGCTCTGGGTGTGCCCGTATTCTTCACCCTGGGCTCGCGGCCGGACGCCAGCGATCCGCGTCAGGGCTTCGTGGACGAGGTCTGGGAGCTGCGCAAACTGATGGACCGCTACCCTACCCTGCAGGCCAGTGTCACGCACGGCTATCCTTGGCGCGCCTTCCTCGAGGGTAACCGCCTGGCCGTGCCTCCGGAATTCTGGGCACCGTTCCAGGATACATCTCTCATGCTCGAGGTTGGCTTGCCCTATCGGATCGGCGATGTGTTCGACTACCCCTACATCGAGTGCCGCCCGGTGCTGGAGGCCATGGTCGGGGCCATAGGGCCCGACCGTCTGATCTGGGGCTCGGACATGCCGTTCCAGAATCGCTTCTGTACGTACCGGCAGTCGCGTGGCTATCTGGAAAAACACCGCGCCCCGTTCCTTTCCGCGGCGGATCTTGCGAAAATCCTGGGCGGAAATGCCGCGCGCCTGCTCGGACTGCCCGCCGGGCTGGGGCCGCGATCTCCCGCGGTCTGACTTCCGCCAGCCTTTCAACCCGAACCGGACCTACTCAATGACCCACCAGACCGACCGACGAACGTTTCTCAAAGCAACCCTGGCCACCGGACTGGTGGGGCTGGCCAAGCCCGCCGCAGGGTTTTCCGTCGAATTTGACGCGCCCGCCGATTGGATCGGGGCGGCAAGGGCGGAGATGCCCGCCCTGCAGGAAATGGCGTATTTCCAAACCGGTGCCTTCGGTCCTTCGCCGCGGCGCGTCATGGACCGGACCATGGCGCTGCTGAAAATCCAAAACCGTGGGCCCGCGCATCCGGACAATATCGGCCAGCTGAAGGCCGCGGAGGAAGCGTGCCGGCGCCTGCTCGCGGAAACCTTCGGGGCGAAATCGACCGAGGTGGCCATGACCGGCAATACGACGGGAGGCATCAACACCGTCCTGTGGTCCATCGACTGGAAAGCGGGGGATGAGATCATCATCGGCGACGAGGAACACCCGGCGCTGCTGCTGCCGGTCTTCAATCTGCAGCGCCGGTTCGGCGTGATCATGAAGATGGCGCCGGTGGGCCGCCACGAGGCGGCGGTCGGCGAAGTCCTCCGATTGCTCACGCCGCGGACCCGACTCGTCGCGATCAGCCATGTGTCACGGGGCAGCGGCAGCGTGCTCCCCGCCGCGGCGCTGTCTGCGGCGCTCCGCGAGCGCGGCGTCCCCCTCTTGCTGGATGGTGCCCAGGGGCCGGGCAATGTCCCCGTCGATTTCCACGCCCTCGGCTGCGATTATTACAGCCTCTGCGGACACAAGTGGTTGCTTGGGCCCAAGGGCACCGGCGCCCTGCTGGTCCGGGAGGACGTGCTGGCTTCCACCCCGGTCTCCTGGACCGGAGCCGGAGCCCAGTCTGTCATGGATGAGGCGGGGCATTCCGAATGGCAACCCGACGCGCGGCGGTTCGAATTCGCCACCCGCTTCCTGGCCGGGCTGGGGGGATGGCACGAGTCGCTGACCTGGCTCGCCCAGCTCGGCTGGCCGCGCATCCAAGCGCGCCAGGCCCAACTCTCCGCCCATGCGACCGCCCGGATCCAGCGGCAGCCGCAACTTGAGCTCGTCTCCCCGGCGGACGACGCGCGGCGTAACGGCATCGTCGTGCTACGGCTGCCCGCGGGTTTCAAGGGCATCGACCTGTACAACCGTCTGCGCACGGACGACCGGATGCTGGTCTCCCCCGTCAGCCAGCCGCGCGACCTGCGCGTCTGCCTCCACTTTTTTAATACCGAGGAGGAGGTCGACCGGCTGCTGGAGCGGATTTTGGTTTACTGCGGCTGATGGCCGAAGGGGCGAAATCGGCCTATTTGAACTGCAGCGAGAAAAGGTCGGCGTCACGCATCACGAAGCGCAGCCGGATCGCTTTGCCGGCCAGGCGCGACAACGGCGAACGGTCGGTGCGGCCCTGCGGATGCTTCCAGTCAACGGTCTCGGCCAGCTTGTCACCGAAGATCAGCGGCGATTCCTCCAGCAGAAATCCGGGCAACGGGTGGCCGTCGGCGTCCTGGATTTCGAGCCGGATGCTCCCGCTGGCCGAGGTCGAATAGTTCAGGACGAGACTCGATCCGGTGAAGATGAAGGGCTTGGTCACCAATTCCCCACCCGGGTAGCCGGCATGCGCGGACACGAAGCCGTCGGGGCGGACAGTGAAGCGCTCCAGGCGGTTGCTGGGAAAAGTGTAATCCCGCTCGACGTAAAACGAGAGCTCTTCCGGTCCGGTGGCCAGAAGGCCGGCCGTCGGGGTATTGGCGCGGTGGGCCCAGTTGCGCTCGTGCCGCCCGGGGCGCAGGAAGGCTTCCTCGAACCGGTGCCAGCGTACGCCGTCGCGCGAGCTCATGAAGACCGCATCGGACGTGCCGGGACTGCTGGAGGCCATCTCCGGAAAATACGTCTTCCATGGCATGAACCGGCGCGGCAGCGCCAGGTAGATGTGGGGCGCGCGGAAATAAGGCACGGTCGCGTTGGTGTAGAGGTTGGCCGGGGGCGCGTCACCAAAGTCGGCCCACTCGCCCGCCGACCAGGTGATAAAGTCCTTGGACCGCGCGCATTTGATCGAGCGCACCCCATGGATGAAGTCGCGGTAGATCGCGACGTACTCCTGGCGCGGAGCGTCCCAGAAGACGAGGTTGAGCGAATCAAAGGCACCGTCCGTGATGATCGGCTCGTCACGCAGTTTGCGCCAGCGGATGCTGTCAGCGGAGACGAAGGCGACCAAAATCGCCTTGCCCTTGTCCCCGTCGTATTTGTTGCCCGCGACCGCCTTGTAGCGCTGGTCGGCCGGCGCGGCGGGATTCCCGTCCTTGAACGGTGCGAAATTGTGCGAGCCGCGGTCCACCCAGATGATATTGTTGTCCTTCGACCCGTTGAATTCGTACAAGCCGAGATTGGGCCGGACCCAGGTGATGCCGTCGCGGCTCTCGGCGTAACAGGTGTATTGCGGGTGCACGGGCACCGGCACCTCGTCCGGTCCCACCGTGGCCTTGATGGTGTAGCCCGGGTCGCTGCTGCCGCGGTAATACATCCGGTAAATATCGCCATCCTGGAAAACCGACGAGTACCCGCTGGTCACCCCTTCCCACGGCCGGTCGAAGGTGAGGACCGTGCCTTCCGAGCGCGGTGTCTGCTGCTGCAGGTGCACACCGGCCATGGAGTCGACGAGAAAGTCGTCGACGAAGAGCTCCAGCCGCGAACCGAGTTCCAGCGGCTTCACGTATAGGCGATCGGCACCCGACGCGCCGGCCAGGGTCGTGAGAAGGAACAGGCCGGCCAGAAATGGAAAAAACCGGGCAAGGCGGCGGGGCATTGGCGATGGGATCGGGTTGTTCATGGGATTTGTCGTTGATGGCGGGTTGGGCTCCTGCACGCCGGAACGGACCGACTCAGAGCTCGTCAAAGTCGGCGGTCAAAACGCGACCGTAGGTAAGGTTGAAATTAATCGTCGCCCAGTTCTCATAATTTTTGGAGTCGTGGGTCCCGATGTATTTGGCGGGGAAACGCGGGTCCTGCCACCATAAGACCGAGGTGACCTTGACCTCGGAATGCCGGGGGAGCAGCGAGTCCTTGCTGATCCAGTATTTCGCCACGACCAGCTCACCGGCCGCCAGCACCTCGACGGTCCCGGCATTAAACTGCATGGCATATTCCGGGCCGACCAGATCGGAGGGAGACCAACCTTTGCCGTCCAGCTGGATGACTCGTTTGAATACGTAGCAAGGTTTCCCCTCATAGGAAGATTCCCCCTCGAAAGTGTATTGCGCCGGCGCCTCCACCCACCGGGGGGACATGGTCAAACGAAACTGCGGCAGGCTGACCAGCCCGCCCGACTCCCATTTGTCGCCCGGATTGGCGTAGGCCTTCAGCGGGGCGCAGATCACTTCATTCAGCAGGATTCCCTGCCAGGCGAGGAGTTCTTCGCCCGCGGGCACGCCCGGGTCCAATTGCCGTCCGGCCGGCAGCAGTCTCGCGGACAGTTTCCCGGCCGGCCCGGCCCACGTCGCCAGATGGGCCCGGCCATCCGAGGCACCGATCGCCAGGATGAACTCGCCCGCCCGTTCAGAAATGGCCGAGACAAAGTCGCGGGAACCCGCCGCCCCCGCCTGCGCGCCCGAGGCCTCGAGGTCCAGCGCGCGCATGGCGCTGGTGACGACCGTGGTTCCCGGCGGCCGGGGCAGCGAAAAGACGCGCATCAGCTCCGGGTATCCGGAAAGAATCTGTTCCTGCTTCACCTTCACGCGAAGCTTCACGCCCTCCTTCCAGCCGTAGCGGGGCGCCGCGCCATCGGGCAGGAGCGCGGCCATCATCTGCTGCAGACCCCGCTTCTGCCCGATGTCACTCCGGAAGACGTGCGCATTGCCAAAAGTCCCGGCATCACCGATCAGCAGCACCCTGCCCTTGCGGTAGGTCGCGAGCACGGCCGCGGGCCCGGGGGCGCGCGGGCTGTGGCTGGTCAGGAGAACCTGCGTTGTCGGCTCAGCCTCCGGCAGGATTTCCAGCGTGTTGCCGTTCCCGTAGATGATGGCGGACACCCCGTCGAACACGGGGTGATCGCTCGCGACCGGGATGGAGATGGTGTCGGTCTGGGTGGCAAGGAAGCGAACACCGAAGCGCCGGGCGATCAGGTTGAGTCCCGCGAAATCCATGTCACTTTTCTCCGGATCGGGTATGCTGTTGGCGACCAGCACAAGGCTCCCTCCCCGCGCCACATAGTCCTGGAGGATCGCCGCCTCCCGCTCGGTCAGGTCGGCCCGCCCTCCTCCCTTCGCCTGCATCGGACTGACCAGCAGGTAAGCCGTCACGCCCCGAAGGAGTTCCTCGGACAACGGCTGCCGGCTGATTTCCACCTGAAACTGGTCGGCAATCGCCTGGGAGAAGGCAAAGGTGCCATTCGGGATCGCGGTGGCGTCCGGCGAATAGAAATTCGTCTGGCTCCTCAGTTCTGGGCCGCCGCGCGCCACGCCCTGCCCGAAAAGCTCGTCCGGGCGCGCCTTCTGATAATAGTCATCGAACAACACGCGCCGGCCGGCACGGGCCTCGCTGCCGAAGCTGGGAATTAATCCGGACAGAAACAGAAGCAGACCGAGCCATGCCCGGACGCCTACCAGCGATGCAGGATTCCGAACAAACAAAATTAACTTCATAAAGAGTTCCGCGGCGCTTAGCGGAATTGAAAGGCATAGAGCTTGGCGTTCCGGAAATGGATGCGCAGGCGGATCGGTTTGCCCACCAGCGCCGAGAGGTCGCTCCGGCCCTGCCATGAAACAACCTGGTCGATGCCCGTGGTAGAGAGGGTATCAGAGTCGGCCAGCGCAAACCCCTGCAATGGGGCATGCCGTCCGTCGAGCAGTTCGACCTTCACCTCGCAGGCCTCCGCGCCCCACTGCTGCAGCGCCGCCTGCAGGTTCAGATGAAGGTTTTTGCCCGTGAACGTGAACGACCGGGTTGTCACCTGGCTGAAATCCGCCCGCGCGCCCTCCAGCGACACGAAGCCATCGAGCGGCAGCGTGGCCAGCCCGATCCCCGCCCGGGCCCGGTCGCCCAGGACCACGAGCTGCTCGGGCGAACGCCAGTTTGTGCCCGTGTAATAGCACAGGATCCGGCCGTGGTGGACAAGCGGCTGCTGCGCATAGATGGACACCCCGTCGAAATCGCCATTGTCGCCGAGACGAATCACCGGGTCGCGATAGGTCCGGTCGAAATGCCGGCCGTCCCGGCTGAACACGAACTGCGGCTCATGCTGCGTATTGGTCGTGGAAAAAATCCAGAGGAAGCCGAAATACCAGCCTTCGTAGATCGCGGTGGGAAAATGGTAGAATTCCGTGTCCGGATAATCGCGCGAGTCGGTCACGATGATGGTCTCAGGCTCCGACCAGTGGATCAGGTCCGGACTCTCGGCCCGGCCGATGGAGCGGCGGTGCAAAGGCGAGTGCATGTGATAGTTGTTTTCCATGTGCGCCACATAGGTCTGGCGAATCGGGTCCCAGCCGGGAAAACCGGTTGGTCCCCAGCGGCCCGGCTGGACCCCGGTGTCGATCACGGGATTCCCGGCCTGGGCGTTCCACTTGTAACCGTCCGCCGAATAATACAACGCAAAGGTCATGCCCGTGCCGCTGTAAGATCCCTCGCGCACGAAGGCCTTGTAGTGGCGGGCCGGGTCCGGATCGTGCCGGTCCTCGAAGAAATAACTGTAGTTCGCCTCCTGAGGCAGGATGTTGTTGGCCTTGGAGCCATTGAACTCGACCAGGCCCAGCTCCGGCTTTTCCCAGTGCACGCCATCCGTCGAAAACGCCTCGCAGGTCACGCGCTGGGCCGCCGTGGGGTCATTTTCACCGAGCACGATCACCTCCCCCTTTTCGTTGCGGCCACCGGCCCGGAACACGCCGGAGGAGTATCGCATCCGGAACTTTCCCAGCCGGTGATCATAGATGACCCAGCCCAGACGCATGTCGGGCCCCTCCCAGGGCTTGTCCCGGTGGATCACCGGATTGCCGTCCAGCTTGACGGCCGGGTTCAGCCGCCGGGCGGTGTTGGTCATGGTTTCGACGATCTCATCATCGAAAAAAAACTGCCGCTCCGTGCCGATCGGTCTCAACGCCGCCAGCGAGACCGACGGAATAATCATGGCCTGGAACAGACCGACGAGAGCGAGGAACTGACGGGGGGAAATCATGTGGATTTATAGTTAGATTCCAGGATTCTGCGGGCGGCAGAAATGAGATTGTAATGGATTGATCGGCGATGAGGCATGGTCAGATTCCGCTGGCGCGGGTAGGTTGTCTTTGCGCCGGCCAGGCCGCAACCGGTGGGGGGTGAAGCACAGGCGGAAATCAGTAGATCTCGGAGCGGTTGACCTCATTCAGGAGCGGCCGGCCGGCGGCGAGCCGCACGACATTTTCGCGGAGGAGGACATTGAAGGCGGGCCA
>JBKJTZ010000006.1:0-4029 GCA_046590295.1 Lacunisphaera sp. | reverse complement strand
ACTTTGCGGTGCCTGAGCCGGTAGGGGCGGTTGCCCTCAACCGCCCTCGGTGAGACCAGGGCCGTTGAGGGCAACGGCCCCTACCTAAAGCGTCTATGCTTCAAGGGACGTTGGTATTAGCCCCGCGTTCGGAAGGGAGTGTGGCCCGCGCCCCGCAGGACTGATAGTCCTGCCTCCATTTCAGAAATGCTCCGGAGCTTGCTCGGGCTTGGACAGGGAATGTGGGAGCAAGCTAGCTCGCTTCCACAAAGAAAGGCCCGCTTTGAATTGAGGCCTGTCTTGATCAAATGCCCCGGGGATCTTTAAGGCCGCAACGTCAGCGCCAAGGCGGCGGCGGCCTCGTCGAGCCCGCCCTTCAAGCCCTGCCGCTGGTGGACGATCTCGCCCTCGCGGTTGAGGATGGTGACGAGATTCGAGTGCGAGAACATGCCGTCGGTCTCCTGCTTGAACTTCACCCCGACCAGGGCGGCGAGCTCGCGGACCGCGTCGTCGTCGCCCCGCAGCAGCACCCACTGGCTGTCGAGGCCGCGGGACGTGCGATACTTGGCCAGCACCTCGGTCGTGTCGCGGGCGACATCAAACGAGACGAGGACAAACACCGCTTCCCGGCGCAATTCTGCCGGAAGCCGGCCCTGGATGGCGAGCAGGTCCGTGACCGTGAGCGGGCAGGCGTAGCCGCAGGAGGCGAAAAACATGTCGAGCACCACGGGCCGGCCGCGGAGGGATCCGAGCGGAACGGTCTTGCCCGTGTCATCGGTGAAAGCCACCTCGAGCTGGTAGAGCGATTCCTGGCTGAACGCCCCGGCGGCCGGCGCGTCCTTGCAACAGTCATCGGCCGGTTTGACCGCGGGTTTCTCGGCACAACAGGCGTCGGGCTTGGCGGCCGCCGGCTTGACCGCGCAACACGCGGCCCGAGCGGGCACCGTTGTTTCGGCCGCGAGCGCGCCGCAGGCGGTGGAGAGGAAAAGTGTGGCAAGGACGGCGGGGAGTTTCATGGCGGAAAATATCTCAGGGGTTGGCCTCCCGCGCGCAGCGGAAGCCAAGCGAGGTCGTGGTGTTGTTGGCCCGGAGGGAGGAGCGCAGGGCCTGGCGCATGAACGCGGCGTAGTCGCCGGTGTCCTTGGCGCCGATGGAGCCGGCACCGCAGAACAGGTCGCGCTCGAGGCCGGAGTCGGCGCGCGACTCGCCGGTGATCAGGGCGGTGTTGAAATCGTTGACCCACTCCCACACGAGGCCGTGCAGGCCGCGCACGCCGTAATAGTTCGGCCTGGCGGTGTGGACCTCGGCGAGGACCGCCGGCACGGGCCGGGCAAGCCAGGTGTAGAGGTCGCGGTTGAGCGACTCGTCGTTGCGGCCGTCGGGGCCGGTGTAACCGGCGGCGGCGGCGAGTTCCCACTCGGCGATGGTGGGCAGGCGCTTGCCGGCCGCCCGGGCATAGGCCCGCGCGGCGAACCAGGAGACGCGTACCACCGGCGCGTCGGGCGGGGCGGCGGGGCCGGGCGCGAGATCACCGGTCCAGTGATCCAGGTAGGAGGCATCGGCAAACAGCCGGCTGACCGCCGACCGGCGCCACTGCGGGTGCGCCGTGACAAAGGCGAGGAACTGGGCGTTGGTCACGGGCGTCTCGTCCAGCAGGAACGCCGCGACCGGCATGGCCGCGGGATCGGTCAGCGAACGCTGGAGCGGCGCAAAGTTGCCGGCCGGGATGAGGACCATGCCGGCAACTTCGGTGGCGGACCCGACCGCCGCGCCCGCCGTCCACGCGGCCGCCAGCAGCGCAAGCGCGGCGTAGCGAAGGGCGTGGATGGCTTGCATGGGATGAAACGCGGAGCGGCGGCGGGTGGCTATTGCTGGTTGCGGATGGCCTTCACTTGGTCGCGGGTGAACACCTCGCCCGTGTTGCCCCAGGCGTTGTAAACGTAGGTCAGCACGTCGGCGATCTGCTGGTCGGTGAGGACCGCCTCCTGCGGCGGCATGGCGCTGTTGTAGGTCACGCCGTTGACGGTGACGGGGCCGGTCATGCCCTTGAGCACGGTGCGGATGGAGCGCTCGCGGTCGGCGAGCATGAAGTCGGAGCCAGCGAGCGGGGGGAAGGCGCCGGGGAGGCCCTTGCCGTCCGCCTGGTGGCAGGCGAAACAGAGGCCCATGTAGACCTGTTTGCCCTTCTCGGACTGCATTTCCTTGGTGAGGCCCGCGATGGCGGGGTTGGACTTGATCTCCGCGAGGATCTTGGCCTTCAGCTCGGCCTCGCGCTTGGCGGACTCGGAGCCCACCTCGCCCTGCGCGCCGAGGTAGACGGCGTCGATCTCCTTGCCGGAATAGATGACGCGATCCTCGGGACCGTTGACCTTGAGCATGCCGAGCGCGCCCTTGTTGAACGCGCGGGTCAGGGAGTGGTCGACGAGAATGAAGGTGCCGGGGACATCGACCTTGAACTCGACGACCGTCGCGCCGCCAGACGGGACAAGGGTGGTCTGCACGTTGGCGTTCGGCAGGCTGAGGCCGGCCTCCGGATAGACCTTGTCGAAGATCTCGCCGATGATGTGGAAGGAGGACGTGAGGTTGGGTCCGCCGACGCCGAAATAGATGCGGACATGCTCGCCGACCTCGGCGGTGATGGCCTTGTCGCCGACGAGGGAGCCGACGGAGCCGTTGAAAAGGACATAGGCGGGATGCTCGTCGATGGCCTTGCCCATGTCGAAGGACTGCAAGCCCTCCTCGCCGTAGCGGCCGCTGGTGTAGAATTCGCCCTGCATGACGTAGTATTCCTTGTCGACCTTCGGCAGGCCGTCTTTGGGCTCGACCAGAATGAGGCCATACATGCCGTTGCCGATGTGCATCGGCACGGGAGCGGTGGCACAGTGGTAGACATAGAGTCCGGGATTGAGCGCCTTGAACGTGAACTTCGACGAATGACCGGGCGCGGTGAAGGTCGAGGTCGCGCCGCCGCCAGCGCCGGTGACAGCGTGGAGGTCGATGTTGTGCGGGAGCTTGGAAGACGGGTGGTTGTTGAGGTGGAACTCGACCACATCGCCCTCGCGGATGCGGATGAACGAGCCCGGCACGCTGCCGCCATAGGTCCAGAAGGTGTATTCGACGCCGTCGGCCAGCCGGCCCACGACCTCGCGGACCTCAAGGTTCACGACGACGCGCGCCGCATAGGTCCGCTTGATCGGCGGCGGCACATGGGGCGGGGAGGTGAGGATGGCCTGCTCGACGGGCAGGGCGATGACCTCGGGGGGGAGGACGACCGGGCCCTTGGTGTCGGACGGACCTTCACTGGCGTCTACGACAACAGCCGTGACGAAAGCAGCAGCCAATGCGAGACTGGCTACCGCGAAAGCGGTAAGAATGCGTGGATTTTTCATGGGAGTCTGAGGCAGGAGTTTGTCAGGTTGGGGGAAAGCAGTCTACCCGGTGGTTGGCTGAGACTGCGCATATCTTGTCATTAGATTGGCTTCCAGCATAGGCCGATCGGGCCGGTCGAGCCTTGACCTGCATCAAGCTAAACCACGTTCCGGCGGATCACTGCAGGCGGTAGGCGAGCGCGGTGACCGAGAGAAACACCACCCCGAGGCCGGCCTCCAGCTGGCCCACGCGGCTGGCTGGCCAGCGAACCAGGTCACCGGCCACGAGCACCAACGTCCGGATCAGCAGCACGCCGGCCAGGCCGACGGTCAGGCCGGGCACCAGTCCCCGGAAGGCCATGACCGCCACCGCCACCAGGGCCAGCGCGGCCCAGAAGATCGGAACGCCCTTCGCGGTGGTCTGGCCCTTGCTGCCCCGCAGATACGAGCGCACCGTGAGAATGGTCGGCACGCTGCGCACCAAGGAAAGGCCCGCGAGCGCCAGCGCCGGCGCCGGGGTCCAGCCCGCCAGCGTGGCAAAGGCCGCCGGGGTCAGGGCGAACGCGATGCTGCCCGCGAGTTCGGCCTCGGCCTCGCGCATCCCGTTGCGCAGGTCGAACCACAAAAAAACCGCGCCGAAGGGCGCCGCCAGCAGCAGCGGCCACAGCGCCGGCCAGCCACC
>JBKJTZ010000004.1:0-12491 GCA_046590295.1 Lacunisphaera sp. | reverse complement strand
CGAACAGAAGGTGATGGTCCCGCCCAGCAGGAATGGCCAGATTGTCTCCCGGCGTGGTTTCCAACGTGAAATGACCATCTACTGGTGGAAAAAATGGTCGGGCTGGTGAGATTCGAACTCACGACCTCTTGCACCCCATGCAAGCGCGCTACCAGGCTACGCTACAGCCCGATGATTCATCGGAAGGGCGAAGAAGCCCCATGCTCCGGCCATAGGCAAGCCCTTTCCTGCCAAAATTCTCCCAACCAAACTTACCGCGGATTGCGCGGATGGACACGGATTTGAGGCAAAAGACAAAACCGGATCCGGGCAGACGGTTCCAGTCCTTATCCGCGGGGATCCGCGTTATCCGCGGGGAATTGTCCGGGAAGTTGCCTTGCTTAAAAAATGCTGCAATCGGGCGGAAGTGCCTTCATCTAGCTGGCCTGATTTGTCCTCGTAGCTCAGCTGGATAGAGCACCGGTTTTCTAAACCGGTCGTCGCGTGTTCGAGTCACGCCGGGGACGCCATCCTTCGCTCCTGCGGAGCTTCGGCTCGGCAAGCCATCTTTGGCAAGGTGCCCCTTTACAATCGCTTTTTGCTGAATGCCCGGCCCGAAGCGGATTTCAGGTATTTCTCGAATGCCGCAGCCTTGATGCGGTCTCGGAAAGCGACAGCCGTCTTGATCCGCCACGGTCTCAGCTTGGCTGTGTGGGGAACGCCTCCGCTATTATGCTTGGCCAGTCGGTTAGCCAGATTGTCGGTCAGGCCGACATAAAATCCGCCCTCAGGCGCAAGGGACTCCAAGATATAGACGTAGTCGAATTCCTTCATGCTATACGGCCCGTCTGCTTTCACCCTGCGGATTTCGCCGCGAGGTGTCTAACTGATTCAGCCGAGGCCCGCCGTCGCCCTCCGGGCTATGGCGCGGCAGCCTTCGCTGCGCCTTTCGCCTATCTCCCCTACGGCTCGGGTCCATTCTGGCTGGCTTGCCGAGCCGTAGCTCGAAGAGCGAAGGATGGTGGAGCAGATCGGGATCAAACCGACGACCTCGTCGTTGCGAACGACGCGCTCTATCAACTGAGCTACTGCCCCAAAAGGGAACGGATTGATTGAAGGACGGCGGTGCCGGAGTAAACCAAAATTTTGTGCCGACACTACCCACTCAGCCAGCGTGACTTAACTCATTGGTCGAATTGGCGCTGAAATTGCTGTTGCAGCCGGCGTCGGGTAGGCAAAAGAAAACCCTCCCACTTTAACCTTAAACAGAAAACAAACATGAAAAAGACCACCAGCAAGATTTCCGCCGGCAAGGCCGTCAAGGGCCCCAAGGCTCCTGCGGCTCCCAAGGCCGCCAAGGCCCCGGCCAAGAAAGTGTCGGCGCCCGCCAAAAAGAAGCGCACCGTCTCCACCGAGCCGCCCGCGACCTTCATTTCCGCCAAGATCGACATCGGTTTCGGCAACCATCTTTACATCCGCGGCACTGGCCCGGGTCTGAACTGGGCCCACGGCCTGGCCATGGACTGCGTCGGCGCCGGTCTCTGGACCAGCACCGTGAAGAATGCGACCGCCCCGGTCATCTTCAAGGTGCTCGTCAACGACCTGACCTGGTGCTCCGGCAACGATTTCGTCGTCGAGCCCGGCCAGAGCGTCACGGTTGATCCGATTTTCTGAGAGCATCTGCTGCAGGGCGGTCGCTTGACGACCGGCCGGCCCGGCCCGGCCCCCAGCGCCGGTCCTGTCAGCCTGCCCCGGTCGGATCCGGATTGATCGCCAGCAGCGCCGTGCGCACTTCCTCGGCGCTTAGCTTGGTGCCGTCGGCGTTGATCGCCGGCAGCACTATGCAGCGCATTTTTATCCGGGTGAAAGGCCAGGGAACATAGAACCGGTCCCAGCTCCGGAGGCGCTTGGCCGGACCAAACTCCGCCCCGACCAGCACCATCGGGGCGTTGTTCCGCCGCGTCACGATCAGCACACCCGGCTCGACCGTATAGAGCGGGCCGCGCGGGCCGTCGGGCGTGATGCCAAAGTCGTTTCCCGCCCGGACGATCTCGATGAGCACCTTCGCCGCCTCGCGGCCGTGGCTGCTGCTGGAGCCGCGCACCGGCGTCAGGCCGATCATGCTGTAGAAGGCGGCCAGCCACGCGCCGTCCTTGCTCCCGCTCACCAGCCCGTAGACGCGCCGCCGGTAACGGTAGCGCCGGAAAATCTCCGCCGAGATGAACAGGCGGTTGTGCCAGATGACGATCGCCGCCGGCTCGTCGGACTTGGTCAGGCGCGCCAGGGTCTCGGCGTCGGCCTCCATGCGCAGGGTGCGGCCCCAGACGCGCAGCAGGCAGGCCAGCAGCCAGACCACCAGGCGGCGCCACCCACGGACCTCGTTGATGGAGTCTGTGTCTTCCGTTTGCAGGCCCCCGTTATGCGGGCAAGGCCCGGCCGCCGCCAAACTTAAACTTGCGCCGTCAGCCGGAGCCGAGGCGAGGGCCGATGCCGTTCTTGTCAACCGCCAGTCGGTGCGGTTCAATCGACCGCCATGTCGCACCCGCTGCCGCCCTGCCCCCACCTGCCCGAAGCCCCGGCGCACATGGATGCCAGCGCGCTCTCCGCCCACGGCCCGGACCGCGGCTTTGCTTTCTATCTCACCGCGCTGACCTATGCGCAGTTCCTCTGGCAGCGCGGCTGTGCCGCCCGCGCCCTGCTCAAGCTCGACCGGGCCCTCCTGTCCGACCTGCGGGGCGACGAGCCCGGGCTGCGCACCTGGCCCCTGCCGTACGCCGCCATGGCCTGGATGCTGCGCCACACCCCGCCCGACATTTTCATCGGCAATCCCCGCGTGCACTTCCAGCACCTCGCCGACCGGATGAACGAGCCCCGCCGCGAGCAGCGCCGCTGGCGCACCTGGGCCTGCTGGGCGCTCTGCCGCGCCGTCCGCCCGGAATTCGCGGCCGATCCCAAGCACCGGGTGCTGGAACCCACCCTGGAGCTTATCGCCGAAAAACTTGGCACCCACGGCGTCCCGTCGGAGGTCGCGCTCTGGCGGGATTCCCTCGACCAAGCCGGGGCCTGACCGTGCCGGCCAGGTACTGAGCCCGCCCGAATGATCCGGTTTCGACCTGCGCCGCGAGCCTTGCAATATTCCCACCATCATCCCCCGCAAAACATGAAAACCCACCTGCTCTTCAGCCTCGGATTGCTGGGCGCCGCCACCAGTTCGCTCTGCGCCGCCCCCGGCGATGACGCCGCCATCGCCGCCGTGCTCGCCGCCGACCAGGCGCGCGGAGCCGCCCTCCTCGCCGCCGACACCAAGGCGCTCGACGTCCTCCTCGCCGAGGATTTCAACTACACCCACAGCACCAACAAGCAGGAGACCAAGGCGGCGCACATCGAATCCTACCGGCAGGGCATGCGCTACACCCGGTTCGAGACGTCGGCCCTGCGGGCGCATGTGCTCACGCCCGGGGTTGTCACGCTCAACGGCATCATCGACCAGATCAAGGGCAAGCCGGGCGCCATGACGGAACAGCGGCTGCTTTTCCTCGCCGTATGGCGCAAGACCGGCGGCACCTGGCAGCTCACCACGCTCCAGACCGCCGTGCCACCCGCTCCGGCCAAGTAGGCGCGGAGGACCGGGGCGAAATTCCTTCGCCGCCACCACCGCTTCAAATTCCCTGAGGGCGCGGCCCCACGGCTAATACCAACGTCCCGAGATAAATGGACCTATGGTAGGGGCCGTTGCCCTCAACGGCCCTTGCTCCAACGAGGGCGGTTGGGGGCAACCGCCCCTACCGTTACGATCAGCGCAAAGTCCAGAAATGGTAGTTCCCATCCGACCGCCCAAGGTCGGCCCAGCCAATTCCGACGCCCGCGACCGCCAAAGGAAAAACCCCGCAACCTTCTGGGCTGCGGGGCATAAACTGGCGGGATGGACGAGACTCGAACTCGCGACCTTCTGCGTGACAGGCAGACGCTCTAACCAACTGAGCTACCACCCCGTGAATCGGGAAAGAGGCCGCAACGTAGATTCAGAGGGAGGGGTGTCAAGCGTCCTTTGGAACCTCATTTGGCGCCTAGTTTCTGGAAGAATTCAAGGGCGTTTTCCCGGTCGGCCGCGATCTGGGAACGGAGTTCCTCCCTGCTGCCGAACTTGGTTTCCGGCCGCAGAAAATGAAGCCAGTTCACCGTGATCTTGTCATCGTAAGCCAGGGTCGAATCCTCCAGCAGGTGGACCTCCAGCCGCGGCTGGGTGGCCGTCCCGACCGTGGGCCGCAAGCCGTAGTTGGCCACGCCCCGGAGCGACCGGGGCGCGCCCGTCGGGACCTCAACCGCATACACGCCATGCCGGGGCTGGAAGTCCGGCTCCCAGGCCAGATTCAGGGTCGGGAAGCCGAGGGTGCGCCCCAGCTGCCTCCCCCGCGCCACCACGCCCTCGGCAAAGTAGGAATAGCCCAGCAGGTCGTTGGCCTCGGCCACGGCGCCGGCCGCGAGCAGTTCCCGGATGCGCGTGCTGCTGATCGGGGCGCCATTGTGCTTGAGCCCCGGCGCGCTGTAGACGGCGACGCCGGCGCGGCGCGCCTCCTCGACCAGGACTTTCACGTCCCCGGTCCGATCGCGGCCAAACCGCCAGTTCTCGCCGACATAAATTGCGGTCAGGGAAGGCAGGCAACGCTTCAGCAGCGGGACAAACTCCGGTGCCTCCACCGCGGCAAATTCCCGCGAGAAATTCTGCTCGATGATGAAATCCACCCCCATCCCGCCGAGCACGGCGCGCTTCGACTTCCGCGGCATGAGCAGCCGCGTGGGCTTCTCCGGGTGTAACAACGTGCTGGGATGCGGCCAGAAGGTGAGCACGCCGGCCAGGCCGCCGCTGCGGCGCGCGGAATGGATCGCGGCCTCGATGACCGACTGGTGCCCGAGGTGCACGCCGTCAAACATGCCGATGGCGAGGTGCAGGGGCACCGGCGGCAGCGCGGCACGGTCCAGGGCCTCGAACTGGAGCAGCGGCTTCACAGCGCCACGCGCGGCGCCGCCTCGTAGATCGGAATCAGCCGCTTTTCGATCTCGGGCAGCGACAACGCCTCGATCTGGTCGAGGGGCAGGCACTGTCCGATGGTGAACTTGCCGCTGGCCGTCCGGCGCAGGGCCGAGAGGTGCGCGCCGCAACCGAGCTTTTGCCCGAGGTCGGAGGCCACCGTGCGGACATAGGTGCCCTTGGTGCAGGCGAGGTTGAAGCTCACCTTGGGCAGCGCGAATGACAGCAGGTCGAACGCCGCGATGCGGATGAACCGCGGCTCGCGCTCCACCACCTCGCCCTTGCGCGCCATCTGGTAGAGCTTCACGCCGCCCACCTTGATGGCCGAGTGCATCGGCGGGATCTGGTATTGGTCGCCGAGGAAGGTCTTCATGCATTCGCGCACGGCGGCCTCGGCCAGCTCCGGGACCGGGCGGGTCTCCATGATCTCGCCCTCGGCGTCCTGCGAGTCGGTGATGACCCCCAGCGTGGCCTCGCCCTCGTAGACCTTGTCCACGCTCATCAGGTATTGGGAAATGCGCGTGGCCTTGCCGATGAGCATGACGAGCACCCCCGTCGCCATCGGGTCGAGCGTGCCGGCGTGGCCGATCTTCTTCATCTGCAGCTTGCGCCGCAGGTGATAGACCACGTCGTGCGAGGTCAGGCCCTTGGGCTTGTCCACCAGCAGGACGCCCTCGATTTCCTTCGGCTGTTGCAGGCTCATTTCTTGGCGTCCACCTCGGCCAGCCGGCGGGTGATCGCCGCGACGAGTTTCGGGTAAAATCCGGCGAGCGTGTCAGGGCAATTCAGCCCGGCCGCGCTGGCGTGGCCGCCGCCGTTGAACTGGGCCGCGATCGTGTCCACGCGATAGGTGGCGTTCTTGGCCCGGAGGCTGGCCTTGATGACCCCCGGCCGTTCCTCGATGAGCACGCCGATCTCCACGCCCTCGATGGAGCGCGCGTAGTCCACAAGGCCCTCGGTGTCCTCGACCGTGGCGTCGACCTCCTCGAAGATGCCCTGGGGCAAGATGCCGAGGCACGCCCGGCCGCCGCACTCGAACTTCAGGGTGCTGATGTAATGCTGGAGCAGCTTCAGCTTGCCCGAGGACTCGCGCTCGAAGAGCTCCATGCCGGCCTGGGCCGGGTTGGCCCCGCGCGCCACGAGGTCGCCGCAGATCTTGAAAACCCGGTGGGTGGTCGAGGGAAAGCGGAACTGGCCCGTGTCGGTCATGATGCCGGTGTAGAGCGCCTGGGCCGTGGTCTCATCCACCTCGAGGTCCGCGTCGAAGAACATCCCCGCGAGCACCTCGGCCGTGGCGGCCGAGCCGGTGTCGACGAAGTTGCGCTTCGCAAAGCCCCCGTTCGAGACATGGTGGTCGAAGCAGGCCATGGGCGCCGGGAAGAGCTGTTTCACCTTCTCGCCGGCCCGCCCGTGGTCGGCGCAGTCGGTGAAGATGGCGACGCGCTCGCCCGGCGGCAGCTCGTCGCGCAGGTAGAAGGGCGTGTCGCCGATCAGGAACTTGATGCGCCGGGGCACGGGGTCGGGATTCATGCAGACGGCGTCGATGCCGAGCGTGAGCAGCACCCGGCAGAGCGCGACCTGCGAGCCGATGCAGTCCCCGTCGGGCCGCTGGTGGCCGATGACGTCGACCTTCTGGCCCTCCAGTTCGTGCAGCAGGACGGCGAAGCGGCCGGCAAACTTGGTGAAGTAGCTCACGCCTTCCCCTCCTTCCGGTCGATTTCGCCCAGCAGGGTCTCGATCCGCAGGGTGCGGGGCGCGTGGTTGTCGTGCACAAAGGCCAGCAGCGGCACGTGGCGGAGGACCACCTGTTTTGCCACCATTCCGCGGATTTCATCGCGGTGGCTGACCAGCCATTTGCCGGCCGACTTGGCCTCCGGCGCGCCGCCCAGGACCGAATAATAGACCTTGGCCTCGCGCAGGTCGCCCGTGACCTCGACGCTGGTGATGGTCATGGCCACGGTCTCGGCGCTGTAGCGCGAGTGCAGGAATGCACTGATTTCGCGCTGCATCAGCTGGTTGACGCGGAGAAGTCGGTTGCTCATCGGGACAACGGGATGGAACCGTGGCCAGAGTATGATGCCAAGCTCAGAGCGAGGCCCGGACTTTCTGGATTTCGTAGCACTCGATGCGGTCGCCCGGCTGGTAGCCGTCGTAGCCGTCGAGCCGGATGCCGCACTCGAGACCCGCGCGGACCTCGTTGGCGTCGTCCTTGAAGCGGCGCAGCGTGCCGACCTTGCCCTCGAAGACGCTGTCCTTGCCGCGGCGGACCCGGGCGGTGGAATTGCGCGTGATCTTGCCCTCGGTGACCAGACAGCCGGCGACAAAACCCTTGGCGACCGGGAAGATCTGGCGGACCTCCGCGCCACCGGTCTTGTTTTCCTTGAGATCGGGATCCAGCAGGTCGGCCATCATCTCCTTCACCCGGTCGCCGAGCTCGTAGATGATCGCGAAACCCTCGATGGTGACACCGTGGTGCTTGGCCAGCGCGACGACGCCGTTCTCCTGCTTCGTGTTGAAGCCGATGATGACGGCCTTGGCGGCGCTCGCCATCAGGACGTCGTTCTTGCTGATGATGCCCACGTCGGACGCGACGATGTCGAGGGTGACCTTGGCGCTCTTGATGCCCTCGAGCACGCTCTTGACGGCCTCGAGCGAACCATAGACGTCGGACTTGATGACCACGCGCAAGGACTTGGCCTGCGTGGCGGCGATGTTGGCGAAAAGGGCGTCGATGGAAGTATCCTTCGGCACCGCATCCTCGATGACGTTTTCCTTTTTGAGCCGGTGCTCCTCCTCCTCGGCGAGCTTCTCGGCCTCGCGGGCGTTCTTCACCACGGTGAACTTGGAGCCGGAATCCGGGGAGCCGGACCAGCCGATGACGCGCACGGGCATGGCCGGCGGGGCTTCCTTCACCTTGTTGCCCGCATCGTCGAACATCGCGCGGACCTTGGCGTAATGCGCCCCGCACACGATGGCATCGCCGACGCGCAGGGTGCCCCGCTGGACAATGACGGTGGCGAGCGGGCCACGGCCCACGTCAACCTGCGACTCGATGACGACGCCGCTGGCCTCGGCCTTCGGATTGGCCTTGAGCTCCAGCACGTCGGCCTGGAGCAAGATCATCTCGAGCAGCTCGGTGATGCCCTGGCCCTTGATGGCGGCGACGGGCACGGTGACGGTTTCGCCGCCCCAGTCCTCGGGCGCGATCTGGCGCTCCTGCATCTGCTGCTTGACGCGCTCGATGTTGGCGCCCTTCACGTCCATCTTGTTGACGGCGACCATGAGGGAGACGCTGGCGTCCTGCGCATGCTTCAGGGCCTCGTCGGTCTGCGGCATGAAGCCGTCGTCCGCCGCGACCACGAGCACCGCGATGTCGGTGACCGATGCCCCGCGCGCGCGCATCTTCGTGAAGGCGGCGTGGCCCGGGGTGTCGAGGAAGGTGATCTGGCGGCCGTTGTGCTCGACCTGGTAGGCGCCGATGTGCTGCGTGATGCCGCCGGCCTCGCCGGCGACGACATTGGCCTTGCGGATGGCGTCGAGCAGGGAGGTCTTGCCGTGGTCGACGTGGCCCATGATGACCACGACCGGCGGGCGGAGGGTGAGATTCTTGAGGTCATCCTCGCGCGCCTTCTCCTCCTGGTTGATCTTGGCCTTCTCGGGCGTGACGACCGGCGCCGCGGCCTCGCCGCGGTGCTTGATGTCCAGCAGGAAGCCGTGTTTCTCGGCCAGCTTGTTGGCCACCGGCTCGTCGATGGACTGGTTCATCGACGCAAAGATGCTCATCTCCATCAGCTCGGAGATGAGCTTGAAGGGCTTGAGGCCCAGCGCGACGGCGAACTCCCGCACGATGATCGGCGGCTTGAGATGGATGATCTTGATGCCGCCCTCCTCCGTGACCGAGATGGCGGTGGCCAGGGGGGTGGCGGCGGTCGTCAGCGGCGGCGGCGGCGGGGTCTTGACGGCCGGGGGCCCGGTCGGCACCGGCGGCGGGGCGATCGGCGCCTTCGCCATCGGTGGCGGCGCGGCGGGGGCGGCTCGCGGGGCGGGACTGTAGATGCGCGGGGCAGACTGCGCCGCCGTCGGCGAGACCATCACCGCCGGCGTGGGCGGTGGGGGCTGGGGCGCGGCGACCGGCGGTTGGGAGGCGACGCGCGCGGCGGCCAGGGCCTGCGCCACCTCTTCCTTCTCGCGCGCCACATCCTGGACCGATTTCACAAATACACCCGGCGGCAGCTTCACCTGCGGGACCTCGGGGGTGGCGGGCACCTCCGCGACCGGCGCCTCGACGGCGGGCGCCGGAGGCTGGCCATACTTCTTCTCGATCTCGTCGTAGTAGATCTTGCTGACCGTGCTCGATACCGACTTGGTCTCCGCCGCGACATAGCCCTGCTCCTTGAGCCAGGCCAGCATGTCCTTCGGCTCAATGTTGTATTGCTTGGCAATCTCGTGGATGCGGGAACTCATTCAGTGGTGATAAAGGTGGAGAAAAGGGGTCGGGATGGGCGGTCAGGTGCTGGAAACCTTGGCGATGAGGCTGGCGGCCTCCACCTCGGTGAAACCAAACTCCACCAGGTCGGAAGCCTCGACCCCCTCGAAGGCGGCGGGAGAATTGATGCCGTTGTCCACGAGCCGCTCGGCCACGGCCTTCTCAAAGCCGTAGGAATTGACGAACAGGCTGATGGCCTGCTCGCGCGGATCGACCACGACGACCTTGAACTCCTCGATGTCGAGGCGCCAGCCCACGAGCCGGGAGGTCAGGCGGGCGTTCTGGCCCTTGCGCCCGATGGCGACCGCCAGGTCGTCGTTTACCACGCGGACGAGCAGGCGCTTGTTTTTCTCGTCGAGGATGATCTCGCGCGGCACGGCCGGCTTCAGGGCCTCCACGAGCATTTCCTTCGTGTCGGCGTGGTAGGGGATGATGTCGATCTTCTCACCGCCGAGTTCGCGCACGATGCTCTTCACGCGGGCGCCGCGGGCGCCGACGCAGGCGCCCACCGGGTCGACCTTCGGGTCGGTGCTGGTGACGGCGATCTTGGTGCGGTAGCCGGGCTCGCGGGCGAAGGCCTCGATCTTGACGGTGCCGTCGGCAATCTCGGTGACCTCGAGCTCGAAGAGCCGGCGGACAAACTTGGGGCTGGCGCGGCTGAGGATGATCTCGGGGCCGCGGCTGCTGTTCTCGATCTCAAGCAAGATGCAGCGGATGCGCTCGCCGGGGGCGTATTCCTCGCCGGGGACCTGCTCCTTGCCGGGCATGACGGCCTCGGCCTTGCCGAGGTCGATGAAGAGGTCGTTGCGCTCGCGGCGACGGACCGTGCCGCTGACGATGTCGCCTACGGAATCCTTGAAGTCGTCGTAGATGCGCTCCTTCTCGAAGGCCCGGAGGCGCTGCATGATGGCCTGGCGGGCGGTCTGCGCGGCGATGCGGCCCAAGTAGGAGGGGTCGATTTCCTTCTCGATGGTGTCGCCGATGACGGCGCCGGCCTTGAAGATCTGCGCCTTCTCAACATGGATCTCCTGCTTCGGATCCGACACGGAATCAACGACCTTCAGGACGGACCACGCGGTGAGCTGGCCGTTCTTCGGGCTGATGTCGATCTTGAGCTCCTGGCCCGAGTTGATGCCCTTCAACGCCGCGGTCTTGATCGCGTTGACGATGGTGGAGATCATATCGGCACGGGGAATGCCCTTCTCCTTCTCCATGTATTCGAGGACGGACAGGATTTCGCTGCTCATGGTGTGTGTGGATTAATGGGGAAAAAAAAGGCGGACCCGAGGGCCCACCTTTTAGAAAGTGAACTAGTTATAGGGGGCAGAAGATATTGCCCCGTGCGAACGCTTGTCAAGCCCCCGGCAAGTTTTGTGTGCTCCAGCGACTTGCGCTGGCTTCCCGCTCCAAAATCCAGCCCAGCAAACCCTGCGCCCAACCATGACAGCGGGGTTGGTCCGCCGTCCCGGATAAACCAAGTTTCGGCATGATTTTTAGCACCGGCGCCGGCAAATCACCCAAGAACCAGTGAAACCACTCGGCAAACCGGTCCTGACCCGTCTCCGCGGCAACCAGCGGCAGGAAACCGTCGCACACGAGGTTGTCCAGCCGCGTGCCGCCGACCACACCCCCGGTGATGATCCGGGCGAAGGCATCGCGCTGTCGTTTCAGGCCCAGCTGTCGCCGGGCGATTTTGGTCGGCGGGTCTGTCTCCTCGAGCCGCGGCGACCCCGTGGCGGATCGGGCGCCCTCCGCGGTGGGGTCGCCGCGGCTCCAACGCGCCAACAACAGGCCCGGCCAATCGGGCTGCACGCCAACCCACTGCTGATACTGCCGCAAGCGGGTCCGGGGATGATTCGCGGGACGGACGCCCTGCAGCTGCCAGGTCACCCCACCCCCGCCAAATACCTCCCCCAGGTTCAAGCCCTCGGTCCAGGACTGCAAAGGATGCTGGGCGGCGATCCGGAGCATCGCCGCACGATTCTGCCGGTAACCGAGAATTTCCAGGGCCGTCTGATGCGCCGCCCCGTGCCACCCGAGCCGGGCCAGACGCAGCCGGGCGAAACGCACCTTTTGCCGCCAGCGCTCCGCCGCGTGTTGCAGCAACAGCGCGCGGCGTTCCGGTTCGGGCAGACCGGCGAGATCGGCGAAGCGCTCCCACTCGTCGCGGGCGGTGATGTTCTCCAGGGCATCGTCCGACGCGTATTCCTCCAGGTCGCGGTGCAGCAGCGGCAGCAGCACCAGCGTGGGAATTTCGCGCCCGTCACGATGCACCGCCGGTTTCTCCCCAGTCGCCAACGGAAACAACACGACATGAAGCACGACCTGGTCGTAGGCCCGGTCCGCCGCATGGCCGTGGGCGCGCCAGTCCGACGAATGGAAATGCACCTCGACCTCACCCGTGACCGGGTCGCCGCCCAGCAGGAGCCGGGCGGCATGAAAATCCGGCCCGCCCAGCAGGTTCCATTTTCCGGTGAAACGGATCTCCAGCGGGCGGCCGTCCGTCAGGCACAGTTGTCGGGCGGCAAAGTCGCCGCGCAGCCAGATCTTCTGGACGACGCGCTCGGTGAGCGTGAACGGGCCGTAGAGCCCCTGCATTTCCGCGACCGTTTGGTTCGTTGAGGCCATGATATCCGCACCCGCCGCCTGGCCCCGCGACGAACTTGCTGGCTGGACACTTTGGAAAAACCTCCAAGGCTGCCAGCCGAAAGATGCCCAGGTTGGCTGTCCGGAAGGGTGGCAGAGTGGTCTATCGCGGCGGTCTTGAAATTCACGATTTCTCCCTCTGAAAACGCCTTCTCACTCTGACAGTTTGAGACGGGAAACGACCAAATCGGGCAAAATCAGGACCCAGAATTGTCAATGGATTGCCAACGTGATTTTGATCTCCGATCTGACTGTTGAATCCATTATTTACGCAAACGGAGTAATGAGTTGAGATATTCTGCCCCTACCTATGGCACACATTGTTCAGTAGCAGGCTGCGACAATCGTAGC
>JBKJTZ010000126.1:0-16792 GCA_046590295.1 Lacunisphaera sp. | reverse complement strand
CAGAGAAATATCCGTCTGCCCTTCGGGCAGAGCGACTCTGTCGCGGTTAGCCCCGACGAGGTCGGCCCGACAGGGCGCATGTTTCACACCTCTGAGTGTGAAATATGCGGGCTAGGGTTTCGTGTCCGCGGGGCCGGCCAGGGACTCCAGCTTCAGGTTCAGCAGCGGCACGAGCGCGAGCAGGCCGGCGCAGGTCAGCCCGAGCACGGCGTAGCCCGCGACATCATGCACCATGCCGTTGATGGCGTCGGGACCGTAGGCGTAGGCCCAGCCCGTGAGAAACAGGCTCCGGCCGAGGTTCATGAGGAAGGCGAAGAACATCGCGGCGGTGACCAGCACGACTTTCTTCCAAAACTCGGTGAAGAACGTCGCCCCAAGGAACGAACCCGCAAAAAGGCAAGCTGTCAGCGAGCGGATGCCCGAGCACGCATCGGCCACGCCGACCGGGCCCTTCGGCAGCAGCAGCACGTTGCCCTGCTGCTCCAGCGGGTAGCCCAGCAGGTCAAAGGTGAACGCCACGACCGTCACGACCTTGCGCAGCAGAAACAGGCTGATCTGCGACTCGATGGCCGAGACCAGCGGCGCGGAGATCAGCCAGACCAGCACCGGGAAAATGAAGATCGCGGCCACCCGGAAGCGGCCGTCGGCCCATAGATCAGCCAGTCGGAACGGGGTGGGTCCGCCCTCCGCAGCCTGGGTGAAGGAGGGCACGTTGAAAAAAATCAGCGGCAGCACGATCGCGACCATGCCCAAGGTCAGCGCGAAGGTGCCGGGCTGCGACGTCCCGGCGCCCGCGCGATAAAATGCCCCCAGCAGGAAAAACAAGGCGCCGCCAAGCAGGCCCAGGCTCGCGGCCGTGTTCAGCGTCCACCGTGCCCACCGCGGACCCGCCGGGGCCGTTGCCGCCTCGCGCAGCCGCTTTTTGACCTCCGCCCAGCGGTCATAGACGACATACGCGACAAACACCGGCACCAGCCAGCCGAACGAGTAGTCCTCCTTGCGCTGCCACCAGTGCGACTGGTCCCACGCCACGAACGCCATGAAGCCCGCCGACAGCCCCAGCGCGGCCAGGAAAGGAGCCGGCGCCTTGGCGGCGGGAACGGTTGGGTCGGGGGTCATGCTGGGCCGAGCAAAGGCATCACCCCGCCGCGTGCAAGCCGGGAGGGGCCCGTTGCCCGGGTGGAGCGGCTTGACCTCAAGACGCTTTGTGCGCGCCGGAGTCGGCGCGCCCCACCTTCGCCATCGACCGGTCGTGCCAGCGCGACAGCAGCAGCACCGCGACCGAGGCGCCGATGAGCGCCAGGGCCATGTCGGTCTGCGTGTCCCACGGATCACCCTGCGTGCCGAGGAAATCCTCCGCCGCCGCGCCGGACAGCACCGCCACGGCCCATTCCATGAGTTCGTAGAGCGCGCTAAAGGCGAGGCAGACGCTCACCACGAGGAAACCGAGCCAACGGCTCGGGTGGACCGAGCCGTTGTCCTGCGCCGGGTCGAAGGGCCCACCGGTCTGATGCCGGAGCGGCGAGGTCCGCAACAGGATCTCCCGCACGAGCAGCGCCGGCACGAACCCCTGCGTGAAATGCCCGAGTTTGTCGTAGTTGTTGCGCGTCCAGCCGAACCACTCCATCGCCCAGTTCCCGAGCGGCACGCGGGCGTAGGTGTAATGGCCGCCGATGATCAGCAGCACCGCGTACCACCACAGGAGCGTGAGCACCAGAGACGACAAGGGAAAGCGCCGGTGCAGCGCGAGCGCGATGGGCAGGCCGAGGAGCACTGGCAGGACCTCGAGGAACCACGTGAAATAATCATGCGGCCGCACCGCCGACCACGCGAGCAGCGGGGCCAGGAGCACGCCGAACCAGATGAGCCGGCGGTCCATCAGGCCTGGGCTTCCAGCCGCTGCCGCACGAAATCCCGGAGCTCCGGCTCCAGGGCGCTGCCGCCGGCGGCGAAATCCTGCCGCACCTGCGGCCAGGGAATCGAGCCGTTGGGCAGGAGAATGGGGGTCAGGTTTTTGAACGGCGACTGCGTGCCGCTGTCCACCTGCGCGTGGTCGAAGCCCTCCCCCGCACGCCAGGTCAGCGCCCGCTCCTTGCCCATCAGCTGATAGAGGATCTGGAACCCCTCGATGGTCGTCGCATCGGGCCGATACCACACGACCAGTTCATAGAGGTGGCCCTCGAACCACCGGCGCAGACCCTGCCCGGGCACCTGTCTGGCGTTCTTGTATTCGACGAGCACGCCCGCAGCATTGCCAATCTGCGCCCCCTGTCAAAGCGCGGATTGGGGACTGTTCCCTGTAGCGGCGCGTCCTTTTGGAGTTTTGACACGCCGCCCGCGCCGGCCAACGCTGCCCCGACTATGGAACATCTCCACGCCTATTGGCGCATGGAATACATCGAGGCGCCGCGCGACCAACCCGGCGGCAACCCGTTCACGGAGCTGCCGGCCCTGGGCGATGACACCGCGGCGCTCATCCTCCACCGCAGCCCGCTCTCCTACCTCGTCCTCAACCGCTACCCCTACAATGCCGGCCACCTCCTCGCAGTGCCTTTCCGCTGCGTGGCCGACCTCACCGAACTCGACGCCCCGGAACGCGCCGACCTCATGGACGAGATCATCTTCGGCAAGGAGGTGCTGCGCGCCGCGCTGAAGCCCGACGCCTTCAACCTCGGCTTCAACCTCGGCGCCGCCGCCGGCGGCAGCATCCCGCACCTGCACGCCCACATCGTCCCCCGCTGGAATGGCGACACCAATTTCATGCCCGTCATCGGCCAGACCCGCGTGCTCCCCGCGTCGCTCGAGACAATGTATGCGCGGCTGAAGGAATTCGCCGACCGACTCTCGATCAAACGCTGACCGATATTCTGCTTACTGCCAGCCGCTCACCGCGCCCTTTTCCGTGCCCGAATCCCAGACGCTCCGCTTCCCCCACGCCCGCCACCTGCACCAGCTGTATTGCGGCAGCGAGGAAAACCTCACCCGCGTCGAGGCTGCGCTTGCCGTACGCCTCGTCACCCGCGACGACTGGCTGAAGATCGACGGCCCCGCCGAGGCCGTCGCCCGGGCCGAGGAATTCTTCACCCTGCTCAACACCGGCCGCACCCAGGGGCTGGCGATGCGCACGCCGGATTTCCTGCGCCTGCTCGCCCTCTACACCCAGGACGCCGGCGCCAGCCTGCGCACCCTCTTCCACGAGCCGCTCGTCATCGCCACGCAGCGCAAAAGCGTCGTGCCCAAGACCATCGGCCAGAAGCTCTATCTCCAGGCCATCCAGAAAAACCCGATCGTCTTCGGCATCGGCCCCGCCGGCACGGGCAAGACCTACCTCGCCATGGCCGCCGCCATCTCCGCCCTGCTCAAGAACCAGGTGCAGCGCATCGTGCTCACCCGCCCGGCCGTCGAGGCCGGCGAGGCGCTCGGCTTCTTGCCCGGGGACCTGCGGGAAAAGATCCTCCCCTACCTCCGCCCGCTCTACGACGCGCTCCACGACATGCTCGACCCCGAGGACGTCGCCACGCTCTCGGAGAAGGGCGTCATCGAGATCGCCCCGCTGGCCTACATGCGCGGGCGCACCCTGGCCAACGCCTACATCATCCTCGACGAGGCCCAGAACACCAGCCACGAGCAGATGATGATGTTCCTCACCCGTCTCGGCGACGACTCGCGAATGATCATCACGGGCGATATCACCCAGATCGACCTGCCCCGCAACCGGCAGTCCGGCCTCGTGCAGGCCCCGCGCATTCTTCGCAACATCCCGGGCATCGACTTCCACCATTTCACCGCCTCCGACGTCGTGCGCCACCCGCTCGTGCAGAAGGTCATCGACGCCTACGAGCAGGCCAAGGCCACCGAACCGATCGGGCCGCAGTAAATGTCTTTATCCGTCACACGGAGGGCCGAGCTCCTGCGAGGCCGGGTTTGCTGGAGGGCCGGTCTCCCGACCGGTCGCGGTCGGCCGGGAGGCCGACCCTCCAAAAGTATCGCGTCATGAATCGCGAAATTTCCATCCGCAACGCGCATCCGCGGCTGAAGCTCGACCGCCGCGCCGTCGCGGCCGCCGTCGCGGTGCTGGACACCCATGCCGGGAAATTCCTCGGCGGGTGCCCGCCCGGCGAACTTTCGCTGGTCTTTCTTAACGACCCCGCCCTGGCGCAAATCCATGCCGACTTCATGGCCGATCCCACGGCCACGGATGTCATCACCTTTGAGGGCGACCCCGCCGCCGGCCTCGCCGGCGAGATCTGCGTGTCGGCCGACACCGCGTGGCGGTATGTAGGGGCGTCGCTTGACGGCGCCCGCGGACGTCCCCATGGGACGCGCCACCAAAAAAAATTCTCCGCCGAGCTTACCCTCTACCTCGTCCACGGCTGGCTGCACCTCGCCGGCTATGACGATCTCCAGCCCGCGAAGAAGCGCCGCATGCGCGCGGCCGAAAAACGCGTCATGGCCTTGCTGCGCGCGGCGGACGCCGTGCCGGATTTTCGGCTGGTTTAAGCTGTAGGGGCGTCCACCAGGGACGCCCCAACGGGAATTTCAGGCTACGAGGCTCATGCCCCCCGGGACTGATAGGTCAGCCGCCACGAAAGGACCAAAAAAATCAGTGTTCATCCACGCTCAACTGTGGATAATCCCGGTTCATGCCCGAATCCCGCGTCAAAACCGTCCGCAATGCCTTTTTCTCGGGCCTGCTGCTGCTGGCTCCGCTCGTCGTCACGGTCTGGGCTTTCACCAAGATCGTCAACGTGGTGGGCGGCAGCGTGCGGCCGTTGTACGACCGTTTCCTGCCCGAACCCCTCAGTCACCTCCCCTTCCTCTGGGATGTCCTGGCCACGCTGCTGGTCATCGTGCTGATCACCTTGTTCGGCTACATCTCGCGCAATTTTCTTGGCAAGTTCATGCTGGAGGCCGCGGAGCGCTTCATCGTCAACATCCCCGGCGTCAACGCCGTCTATAGCTCCGTCAAGCAGATCGTCCAGACCTTCAGCTCACAAAACCGCAACCTGTTCACCAAGGTCGTGCTCATCGAGTTTCCCACCCCGGGCATGCGCGCCATCGCCTTTCTGACCAACAAGGCGCAGGGCGAACCCCAGGCCCGCACCCAGGATGAGATGTGGACCCTGTTCGTGCCGACCACGCCCAATCCCACCAGCGGCTTCCTCGTCATGCTGCCTCAGAGCAAGATCGTCGAACTCGACATGACCGTCGGCGACGGGATGAAATTCGTCATCTCCGGCGGCGCCGTGGTCCCCCCCTGGCCCCGGGCCGCCGGAGTGTTGAGCACGGCGGCGAGCGAAAGTGAAGTGAAACAGTGAGAGTGGCCCCATCGCCCCAACATTTCTTTTCACTCTCACCCTCACTTTCACTCACACTTCCCCGGTGCCCGGCCAGCAGCTTCAGACTACCGCCCACATCCTGGCCCGGCTGCCCTCGGGCTCTGACTCGTTTGAGCAACTGACCGCCTTCTCCGCCGAGCACGGCGTGCTGCATATCCTGGTGAGGCTGCCCAAGTCGACGAAACCAGCCGCCTCGTGCCACCGCGCCACACCGGGAAGCGAGGGCCGGCTGGATCTCTTCGACGAGGCCGAGCTCTGGCTCGAGTCCTCCAACCAAGGCCGCACCTGGTTCATCAAGGAGCACCGCTTCAGCGCGCAGCGCGCCGGGATCGGCCGGTCCTATGAAACCCTCAAGACCGCCGCCGCCCTCGGCACGCTCGTCACCCGCAACCCCGTGCCCGACGAGTCCCGCGCGCCCATCGCTGAGCTGCTGCGCTCGAGCCTGACCGCCCTCGCCGGCGGCGGCCGGCCCGACATCGTGTGGCTCAAGGCGCTCTACTCTTTTCTCCGCGACGAGGGCTACCCCGTGAAGCAGCAGTGGTGGCCGCAGCTCCCCGCGCCGGACCGCGACACCACCGCGCAACTGCTCAACCAGCCCCTCGCCGGGCAGTCCGCCGAGCCGGCGGACGTGGCACGCATCACGCGTCAACTTGAAGACTGGACCCGCGGCGAAACGGAGATCCGGCTGTAACGCGGGGATCGCTGTCGCGCCTTGCTGGAGGGTCGGTCTCCCGACCGACCGCGGCCGCTCAGGCGACCGGCCCTCCACTTGAGATTCCCGCTTCCCTTCCGTGGATTCCGTGTGTTCCGTGGGCCGGTCCAGATGAATTTCTCCCTCGAAAACCGCACCGTCAGCCTGAGCGTGGGCGAGTTCGCCAATTTCGCGCTCGGGCCGCAGGAATCCGGCGGCGGTCCCGCGGGCCTGTGGCGCGCCCAGCTCGGCCAGCACTGGCACCATGAGCTGCAGCAGCGCACCGAGGCGGAATTTACCGTGGCCGGGCTTCTGCGCCCCGATGTCCGGTTCGAGGTCGTCATCGAGGGCCGGCTTGTCCACCGCGGCTGGATCTTCCACCTGAGCGGCCGCATCGACCAGCTGGTCGGCGACACCCTGCGCGAAATCAAGAGCGTCACCCGCCCGCTCCCCGCCGAGGAAGCCCAGCTGCGCGCTGACTACCCGCCCTATTTCCTCCAACTCGCGGCGTATCTGGTCCTCCGCAGGATATCCACCTCATCACTCATCACAGGTCACTCGTCACTTTCGCCGCTTCGAGGCGAGTTGATCTTCGTCGAGGCCGGTTCCGGCCTCGCGCAGACCATCGCGCTCACGCCCTTCGACGAGGCGCTGGTCCATCATCAGCTTGATGCGCTTGTGGAGTTCCTGAACCTCCGGCAGCGCGCCACGGCGCGCCGCCGGTCGCTGGTCTTCTCGCCCGCCTTCCCCACCCTCCGCCCCGGCCAGGAAACCATCCAGCAGGATCTCGCCTCAAGCCTCATCCCTCATGCCACTTGCCTCCTGTTCGAGGCCCCCACCGGTTACGGCAAGACCGGCTGCGTGCTCGAGTTCGCCCTCGGCCAGATGCGCGCCGGCCGCTTCGCCCGCCTCATCTGGCTCACCGGCAAGTCCACCGGCCAGCTGCAGGTCATGCACACCCTGGAGCAGATGACGGTATCAGACTTGTCACTTGTCCCTTCGCACTTGTCACTTGCCGCCACGCCCGTGGCGGCATGGCAGGTGCGCAACAAGTCCGAGCACTGCGTCAACCACACCTTTCACTGTGTGCGGGACGGCTGCGACTACCTGCGCGACTGCGCCGAGCGCTGGCCGGGCAGCGGACTGGCCAAATTCTACCTCGACGACGCCCAGCCGCACGATCTCGCCACCCTGCGCGCCGCCGGACGCGAGGCGCAGATCTGCCCCTACGAGATCACCCGCACGGCGCTCGCCTTCAACGATGTCTGGATCGGCGACTTCAACTACGTCTTCGCCCCCGACAACCGCGGACTCTTCTACGAGCAACCGGGCTTCGATCCGGCCGAGACGCTGCTCGTCATCGACGAGGCGCACAACCTGCCCGCGCGCGCCGCCGACGCGCGTTCGCATAAAACCAACGACAGCGACGCCCGCCTCCTGCTCGCCGAGCTCGATCACCTGAACGCGCCCATTTTCCTGGTGCAGGCGGTCGAGGAGTGGGCGCGCCTCCTCGCCTCGCTGTCCCCCGCCGACTCACTTGATCCCGCCCTCGAGGGGGAAATTCACGATTCCGTCGTGAAGCTCGCTAACCTCGTCACGTCGCAACCGCTGGACTACACCGCCCTCGGGCCGCAGCACTCGGAAACGCTCTGGCAATTCGGCACGCTCGCCGAGTTCCTCGACGACTCCCAGCTGACCAAGCTCCTCTGGGTGCCGCGCGCCGGTGAGCTCAATTTCACCTGCGTCGACGCCGCCCCGGCGATCGGCGAGACGCTGAAAGCTTATGGCGGCGCCATCCTGATGTCGGCCACGCTCCAGCCCTACGACACGCTGGCGGCGGCCTGCGGGCTTGCGGTAGGGCGCGGAGTCCCTTCCGCGCCGATCCTCGGCGGTGAAGAGACTCACCGCCCTACCCCTGCCTACGCCACCCTCCAAGCCCCCACTCCCTGGCGCGCCGGCGCCTACGATGTCGCCGTCGATGTGCGCGTCGACACGACCTTCAAGCAGCGGGCCAACTACTATGGCGCGACCGCCGCCACCATCGAATCGCTGCACGCCGCTTCCTCCTCTCAGGTTTCAGGTCTTTTGCCTGACGACGGTCAGGACAAACACCGGGCTGGCAGCAGCCAGCAACGGCGCAGGTCTCAGGTTTCTGCGACCGCTGCGGTCGCAGTCTTCTTTCCCTCCTATGCCTACGCCGAGTCAATCCAGCGCGCGCTGGAAAATTCCGGCACCGTGCTGCGCGTGGCGCTGCAGCCGCGCGGCACCGACCTCGCCGCGCAAGCGGCCTGGGTCGAGGAGAATCTTGCGCTCGCCGACGTCCTCTTCCTCGTGCTCGGCAGCAGTTTCGCCGAGGGCATCGACCTGCTCGGCGGCCGCGTGACCCACGCCATGGTGGTCGGCCCGGCCCTGCCCGAGGTGAACGCGATCCAAAAGGCCCGGCTCGCCGCGCTCAGTGACCTCGGCCGCGACGCGGCCTTCCGGCGCGTCTACCAGATCCCCGGCCTGCAGAAGGTAAACCAGGCCCTCGGCCGCCTCGTGCGCGCCCCGGGCCAGCACGCCAAGGTCCTGCTGCACTGCCGGCGTTTCGCCGACCCATCCTACGCATCCCTGCTCGCAGCCGACTACCAGATGTTCACCGAGATCACCTCGGATGGCGACCTCCGTGAGTGGCTGGGCCACGACCACTAGGGTTGCGGTAGCGCTAGGTTGAATGGGACAACCTTCATTTCGTGCGTAAACCGCGTCTGCTCCGTATAGCTCACCCGGACGAATTCCGCCGTGTCCAGCGCCTGCATTGCCTCAAGCAGGGGGCGCGCTCCCCCGCCCTTTCTGGAGGCGCGATAGGCCATCGTATTCCAGGAAATCCCGACTGTTCCGATCCGGGTCGTCAATTTCCCTTCGAGCGATCCGCGGTCCACAAACTCCTGCGCACGATTGACCAGATAATACTGCACCAATGACGCGAACGGCGCGGGCTGGCCGCCCCCGGCATTGTCGACCCAGAGCGAAGGCCCGGTTTGGATGAAGGTTACGAGCAGTTTCTCTCCGTCTTTCCCCACCGCACCAACCCGCTCGCCCCAGGTTCCCATCAGTCGCCGAGACCCGGCCTGCAGCGGAACAGGAGCGACCGAATCAAGGCGCATCAGCCGGAGCCGCGCCTGCAGGACGTAGGTGGGCAATTCCGCCACCGAAAGATCCGCCACCTCCTGCGGGACCGAAGCGGACGTGGCGACCACGCTTGAGTATTGCCCGCTGTCGTTTGCCTGCATCGGCAGACCAAGCGCCCGCCGGGGAAGATTATTCTTTAGGTCAGAATCACTCCAGGTGGTCCCTGAATCCTTGTGCCCATCGGCCCAAAGCCAGCTGTGTTCGGACCCGACGGCAATGATGCCCTGGGTCTCATCGAGGCCCTCGATCCGGTATTTTGTCCACAACCTGCCGCGCGGATTAATCAGCTTGCCCACGCGTTGAGGCCTGAACTCTGCCGACTCCAATGTAAAAACCAGATTGGTGGGCTTCGCCGCGACCGGCCACTCTCCCCGCGCCTGCCGGACCAGGAATGAATCCAAGCGAGACTGCACCGGGGCGGCCCAAGGCCAGAACGCGGCTGTGAGCACGATCAGACCGATGGTGGAAGCAATCAGTCCGATGGAGCGCCCCGTCCGGCGTGTCAGGAACTGATGCACAACCACCGCGCCAATGCCCAGGACCGCCAAGGCTATGCTCAGGACCAGCCGGCTTGCCGCCAGGTTCTGCGTCACCACGGTATCGTGCCGCAGGACGGAATAGGTAACAATGCCGGTCAACGTCGGCGTGGCGAACAGGGTCACAAGTGTCCACATGAGGAAACGGGCAAAACCGTCGGTCACCACAGAACAAAGCAGACCGAGCAGCACGGCGATTGCCTGGGCGGCGACAGTTTCCGTCGCCGCCCAGAGAACTTCACGCAAACCGTAGCCGCACCCCAGCCACCATGGCAGCGACACCAGCACCGGCATCAACCCAAACACCAGTCCGATGCCCCAAAGCTTGGCGCACAACAGGCGCCCACCGGATATCGGCCGCGTCATCCAGAAGGCGGTCGTGCCCACCAGCAGATCCTGCTGGATGATGGCGGCCGTGAGCACGAAGCTCAGGTATTCGAATGCGGTGAGCACCTTGGCGGTGACAGCCATCTGCAAAAACCAAAGACGGCCGTCGGTGCCAGCGGCGCTCAGCAACAGCACGCCGATTCCGAGTTTCGCAACCAAGATGAGTACCCAGACCAACAGCGGCCACTTCAGGGCGCGCAAATCCTTTTTGACGATGTGCCAGGTGAGGTTCATGCGGCGGCTCCTTTCGGCTGTTTGCGGGTTTCGCGGGCCAGGGTCACGAAGATCTCGCGCAGCGCCATGGGATGCGCGACCACCGCGCCGTCGGGAAAATACTCGCGGCAGGTTCGCTCCATGGCTCCGGCGTTAAAATTCGTCGCGATGAATCGCACGAGTTCACCCTTCTGCTCCAGCTCCAGCCAGCCGGCTGGAGCTGCATCGATGGCCACAGGACCGGTCACCGTCACCTCCATCCGACGGCAGCGGCTGAGCAGCGATTCCGTCGTCTCACAAAACCGCAGGCGGCCGCTCTCGAGCAGAGCGATGTGGTCGGCCAGGCGTTCCACTTCCTCAATGTCGTGGGAAGACACCAGCACGGTCCAGTCACCGAGCTCCGAAGCCTCGAGAATGCCGCGCACAAAATCGTCGCGGGCCAGCGGGTCGAGTCCGCTGAAGGGCTCATCGAGCACCAGGAGCTTCGGCCGGTAGGCCAGCGCGGAAAGCAACGCCGCCTTCATGAGCATGCCGCGGGAAAGGTGCTTGAGCTTGCGTTCGGCCGGCAGGTCGAACTGCGCGAGCAGTTTCGCCTCCAGCTCCTTGTCCCACGTGGGGTAAAACGGGCGGCAGTAATCGAGGAGCTGCTGCACGGTCATCCACAAGGGCAGCTTTTGGTTCTCGGAGACGTAGCCGATCTGGGTGAACTCGCGCTCGCCCAATTGGCGCGAGTCCACCCCGAGGACGCGCGCCGTCCCGGCGGTGGGGGCCAGCAGATTCATGAGCACCTTGATGGCGGTGGTCTTGCCCGCCCCGTTGGATCCCACCAGGGCGAAGACACTGCCGGTGGGGATGGCCAGCGTCAGATCGCGCAAGGCCTCGTTGCGCCAGTAGCGCCGCGAAAGTCCGGTCGTTTCGATTATGTTCATGGGCGAATTCATTTGCGGCCGAGTTTCTTCCAGTGGGCGGCGAGGCCGGCGGAGACCTCGTCGAGGGTGAGGCCGAGCTTCTTGGCCTCGACCACCACGCGCTCGAGATCGGCGCCGAGCAATTCGGCGCGTTCCGCCCGGTCACCGGCCGCCTGCTCCGCCACGACACTGCCCACGGCCGGCGTCGTCACCAGCACGCCCTGGGCGACCAGCGCCGCCACGATCTTGTGCGCGGTGTTCGGGTTGATCTTCAGCTCCTGGCTCACGACCCGCACGGAGGGAAACGGCTGGCCGGGCTTCAGCTGCCCGCCGACCACCGCCTTCTTCACCGCGAAAACCACCTGCTCCGCGATGGGCAGGCCGGGTTTCAGTTCGATCGAGAACGGGAGCATACTGTCCTAGTTGCACTAGGACAGATGGGACGGCAAGCGGAAAATGAGTAATTAGGTTCTTCGCCCTTTTCGGCGGATTGAGCCTTAAGCCCGGACCCGGAAGTTGAGCGAACCACCCGGGAGTGTCTGCAAACCCCGAAGCCATGTTTAAATACCAAGACGCAAAAGTGGCGGACAACCAATCCGGGTTTTAACCACGAATGCATCGCCTAACTGCTCTGCTGGTTGGTGCGCTTCGCCTAATCGGCTCCACGTTGGGTTTCGAAGGTCGGCTAATCGCCGACGGATAACCGGACTTTCCCTCCTCTCTCAGCGGCGATTAGCCGCTCCCCGAAGCCAAACCCGGAGCTGATTAGGCGGAGGGGATTTCCAAGCGCAGCCGTTAGGCGAAGCATTCGTGGTCCCTCCTCTCCGGCTTATGCGGTTTGAAATCACCCCCAAACGGTAAAACCAACTCCGTGGCTTGGAGAACACACCCTACCTCAAAGCCATCGCGGCCTCACCCCGTCTCGGCCTCGCCGAGCAGGTTGGCGAAGATCATCTTGCCGCCGCCGCTGGGCAGCACGCCGATGATCTCGGCCGTCACCCGCTTGCCGACGAAAGCCCGGGCGTTGTTCACCACGACCATCGAGCCGTCCGTCAGGTAGCCGAGGGCCTGGCCGTCCTCCTTGCCGATCTTCACCAGGTCGAGGGCGATGCTCTCACCGATGACCATCTCGGGCCGCAGGGCCTCCTCGAGGGCGTGCAGATTGAGCCAGGAAATGCCCTGGAACTGGGCCATCTTGGCAAGATTGGTGTCGGTCGTGAGAAGCTTGGCCCGCATGGACTGCGCGAGAAAGATCAGCTTGGCCTCGATGTCCTGCCGGCGGGCGACGTCGCTTTGGTGGATGCGGATGTCGATGTGCTTGATTGCCCGGAGCTCGTTGAGCACCTGCAGGCCGCGGCGGCCGCGTGCCTGCTTCACCGGGTCGATGGAATCGGCGATGGTCTGCAACTCGGCGAGCACAAAGGTCGGGATGATGAGGGCGGCCCCGAGAAACTGCGTCTGACAGACCTTGGCGATGCGGCCGTCGATCAGCGCGCTGGTGTCCACCACCACGAGCGGGACGTCCACCTCGTGCGGCACGAAGCGCACATAGGGGATGACCAAATTGAAGTCGTCCTTGCCGCGCAGCGCGATGACCGTGCCGAGATAGGTGCAGATGACGAAGAGGGCCATCTGGACCAGGTAGACGGTCGTGGGGTCGCCCTTGCCGGGGGGATTGAGCAGCGGCGAACTGACAATCAGCCAGGCCATCAGCGACCCCAGGCCGAGTCCAAACGTCACGGCGGTCAGGCCGCGCAGCGAAAACCCCTTGAGCATCAGGTCCACCAGCACGACGAGCACGCCGATCAGCACGCCGATCATGACCGCCAGACCGCGCCGGTGGTCCCATTCCTCCACCGTATAGCAAAGCAACCAGCTCGCGATGGCACAAAGCGCGATGAAGATTATCCGGATGACGAAGAGCGTTTTGTTCATGGGCGGCGCCTTAACCGAAGAATCCGCGGTTTCGCATCCACAGCAAGACAAAGGGCAGGACGGCGAACAGAATCATGACTCCGTAAAGAATCATTTGTGCCCGGTGGGCTTTCTTCGCTAACTCCGGATCCTGTTCACTCATCACTTTGATCCGACCAAGCACCCCCACCGATGACAACGCAATACTGGCTGGTTAAGTCCGAACCCGGGACCTACTCGTGGGACGATTTCGTCCGTGACAAAAGGACCGGCTGGACCGGCGTCCGCAACTATGCCGCGCGGCTGCACCTGCGGGCCATGCACCCGGACGACGCGGTCTTTTTCTACCACAGCGGAGAATCAAAAAGCATCGTCGGCCTCGCCCGTGTGACCAAGCCGGCATTCCCCGACCCCACCGCCGACGCCGCGGCCGGCTGGGTCGCCGTGGAACTCGCCGCCGGGAACCCGCTGCCCCGGCCCGTCACGCTCGCCCAGCTCAAGGCCGAGCCCGCCCTCGGCAGGCTGGAACTCATCCGCCAGAGCCGGCTGTCCGTCTCGCCGGTCCGTCCAGCCGAGTTCGCGCTGATCGTAAAACTCGGGGGGCTCTGACTGGCAAACTGCGGGACTGGTAGTTCCGCCTCCACCGGAGGACCAGCTCAGCGCGGGTCCGCCAGGTCCAGTTCGACCACCACGCGAAATCCGTTGGTCCGCGCCCGTTCGGTCTTGGGCGCGCGCCGCAGGGGCACCGCTTGCAACTGGCCGCGGCTCTCGGCGAAACTGCCCCCCGCCAGCACGGCCGTGTCGCCCGCGTCGGCCGCCAGCCATTCCGCGACATTGCCCAGCAGGTCATGGAACCCGGAGGCGTTGGCGGGCTTCTCGCCGGTGGGTTGGCTTTTGCCGGGTCCGTTCTCCAGGCCCCAGGCATTCCCCGCCGTCGCCAGCGCATCCCCCACCGCCGCGCGGAACTCCGCGGCCAGCGGCAGGCGGACGTTCGCGCCCAGCACCCAGCCCAGCCGGCGGCAGAAATCCTCCGCCTCGGCGTAGGTTACCGAATCGACCGGCAGCACGTTCCCGGGGTTGCGGCTCGGGTTGCTGTTCATGACGCGGGCAAAAAGCGACTGCGGCACCTCGGTCCGGAGCAGGGCAAACCGCCCGGGTGCCGGCAGCGACCGCAGCAGGTCGTAGGTCTGGTCCTGGATCTGCAAGAGGTCGGCCTGCCTCAGGCTGAGGTAGCCCAGCCGCTGGCGCAGGTCCTCGTCAATGCCGCGCGCCTTGGGCAGGCGTGCGGCCAGCACTTCCAGCTTCTCGAGGGTCGCGCCGATGAACTGCTGGGCTTGATAAAGTTCCCGGCGTCGGAGGTGCCCGGCGGCCTGACGCTCAAGCTCGCGCACCTCGCCGAGCGTCACCCGGGCGCGCAAGGTCTGTCGCTCCGCCTCCAGCTGCTCCAGTCGCTCCATCGAGACAAAGCGGCTTTTCCCAAACTGCTCGTTGATGAGCCTCTGCCGGGCGGCGGCCGCCGCCAGCAGTCCGTCGGCTTCGTCTAGTTTGTCCGCGGCCGCCGCCGTCGCGGCCCGCGCCACGAACGCCTCCAGCTGGTTTTGCGCCGCGGCCGCGCTCAAGGAATCCATCTCGGCCGCGATCCGGTCCACCGCCACGAGGTCGGAAAAACGGGTGCGGGGGTATTCACGGTTGAGCTGCAGCTGGAGGTCGCGGGCGCGACCGTAGAGTTCCACGGCCCCGGCCCAGCGTCCGGCCGCGGCTGACTCCCGGGCCGCCGCGAGCAACCGCCGGCCCTCCGCCTGCAGCGGTTCGGCCTCCAGGTGCTCGCTCTCCTGCTGCAGCCTCGCCTCCCGTGCGTAATTTTTCACCGTCTGATCCGCCAGCCCGCCGTTGATCTCCCGCTGGAGCCGCAGCGCCACCTTCAATTTCGCCACGGCGGCCGACCGGTCACGCCGGAGCAATGCCCCGGCGGCGGCCTCCAGTTCCAGAATCTGCCCGTTCATTTCGCGGGCATTCGTGTCGCCCAGCCTGGCCTGCCACTCCGCCAGCCGCACTTCGTCCTGGGGCAGCGGCCGGGCCCGCCGGCGCCGCAGCTCATCCTGCCGCGCCACGGCCTCCTGGAGCAGCACGCGCCGGGCCTCGAGCGGTGCGGCCGGGGCCAGCTGCGCGAGATTGGCGGCCAGAAGGTCCAGCCGGTTCTCCAGATCAGCGATGTCCGCCGCCCGTTTTTTATCCTCCGCCGTTGGTGCGGCCGTGACTCCGGCCGGGTCGGCCAACTCCTGATAGATGAAGTACCCCCCCGCCCCGAGCACCAGCACCGCCAGCAACCCGTACAGCCAGCGCGGCCGCGAAGAAACCGGCAGGGTGTCTGGCAATTCGGGCTCCTTGTCAAAATTCATGCGCGAACCGTAGAAATACCCGGCATGATTTCAAAAGGCAACGGGATTGGCCGACGCTGGCTCGACAATCCCGCGCGGGGCCTTTTCGCTGGGGTCGTGCTTGACCAGATCACCATCCTCGCCCCCGGCCTGTTGGGCGCCTCCGTGGCCCGGGCGGCCCGGCACCTCGGCGCAGCGCAACACATTACGCTCTGGGCCCGCCGCCCCGAGACGCGCCTGCAACTCAAGGCGCAGCCTTGGTGCGACCGCGTGGCCGACTCACCCGCCGCCGCCGTGCCCGGGGCCCGCCTCGTGGTCATTTGCGCCCCGGTGGACCAGATCGGCCCCCTGGTGGAACAAATCGCCCCGCACCTGGATGCCGGGACCCTGGTGACCGACGTCGGCAGCGTGAAGGGCGAAATCTGCCGGGCCGGCACGCGCACCCTGCAGGGCCGCGCCCATTTCGTCGGCGCGCACCCCATGGCCGGCTCGGAAAAAACCGGCTGGGAGAACGGCCGGGCCGACCTTTTCAAGGGCCGCACCGTGTTTGTGACGCCGTTGCCCGAGACCGACCCGACGGCCGCGGCACAGGTCGCCGCCTTCTGGTCGGCGCTCGAGGCCGAGGTCGCCACAGTCGAGCCCGACGCCCACGACGAGATCGTCGCCCAGATCAGCCACCTGCCGCAAGTGCTCGCCTCCACCCTCTGCGCCGCGCTGGCGAAGCGCGACGTGCGCTGGCGCAACTTCGCCGGCGGCGGCCTGCGCGACACCACCCGCATCGCCGGCAGCGACCCGAAGCTGTGGAAGACCATCCTCGAGCAGAATCGCGACGAGGTCCTGCGCGCCGTCCGCGGCTACCAGGAGGAGTTGCACGGCCTCGAGCGCGCCCTCGCCAACCGCGATTGGTTCGAGGTGCAGGCCATCCTCGAGCGTGGCAAGGCCTACCGCGAACAGTTCAGGCCGATCCCTTGAAATTTTTCATCGTTCAACCTTCATTGTTCAATGTTCATCGGCCCAGCCGCCAAATGACCAATGAACGATGAACAATGAAAATTGAACAATGCCATCCGTTTCCTACCCACCCACTCTCCCGATCCAGCCCTTCACCAAATCGGTGCGCGGGAGCGTCACGCTGCCCGGCTCCAAGAGCATCACCAACCGCGCCCTGATCCTCGCGGCGCTGGCCCCAGGCACGACGACGCTGCACGGCGCGCTCTTCAGCCGCGATACCCGCCTCATGGTTGCGGCCCTGCGA
>JBKJTZ010000116.1:0-4669 GCA_046590295.1 Lacunisphaera sp. | reverse complement strand
AGTTTCTCGTGCTCCAGGTTGCCGAGCATCGAGCAGCCGGTGCGGAGGACGTCCATCGGATGGGACGCGGCGGGGATCTGCTCGAGCACCGCGCGGAGCGGGACGGGGAGCCCGCGGAGTTTTTTGAATTTCTCGCGGTAGGCGGCGAGTTCGGCGGCGTTGGGCAGGTGCTCGTGGATGAGGAGGTGGGCGACCTCCTCGTAAGTGGCCCGGGTGGCGACCTCGGCGATGTCGTAGCCGCGGTAATGGAGATCGTTGCCCGTCTGGCCGACGGTGCAGATGGCGGTGTTGCCCGCGACCACGCCGGAGAGCGCGACGGACTTCTTGGGCTTGAAACCGGGGGCGGGGGTGGAGTCGGACATCGGGAGCGGCGGTTGAGGGTTACCGGGGCGGAGTGTAGCCGAGCGTGTCGTAGAGGTCGGCGCGGGTTTGCATGCGGGCGACGGCGGATTGCTGGGTGCCGTCGCGGCGGATGGTGTGGTAAACCTCGTGCGCGGCGGCGGCGGCGGCGCGCGAGGCGGAGAGGGGGTAGAGCACCAGGGCGATGCCGGCGGAGCGGAGTTCGTCGAGGGTAAAGAACGGAGTTTTGCCAAACTCGGTGAGGTTGGCGAGGACCGGCGCCTTGATGGCGGTGGTGAAGGCGCGGTAGTCGTCGAGCGTGGGCAGGGCCTCGGCGAAGATCATGTCGGCCCCGGCGGCGACATAGGCCTGGGCGCGGGCGATGGCGGCGGGCACGCCTTCGTTGGCGGCGGCATCGGTGCGGGCCATGACGACAAAGTCGCGATCGGGTTTGCCGGCGACCGCTGATTTCACCCGGGCGACCATCTCCGCGGTGGGCACGAGGTGCTTGCCGGGCAGGTGGCCGCAGAGCTTGGCGGGAACCTGGTCCTCGAGGTGCACGGCGGCGGCCCCGGCGGCGGCCATTTCCCGGACGGCGGTGGCGGGGTCGTCCCAACCGGTGTCGATGTCGACGAGGAGCGGGAGTTCGACCCGCCGGGTGATACGGCGGACATCGATCAGGACATCCGCGAGGGTGGTCTGGCCGGTATCGGGCAGGCCGCAGGAGTGGTTGGCGACGCCGGCGCCGGACAGATAGAGCGCGCGGAAACCGGCGCGTTGGGCGAGGAGGGCGGCGTAGGCGTTGATGGCCCCGGCGATCTGAAGGGGTTTCTCGGTGGCAAGGGCGGAGCGGAATTTTTGACCGGGGGTCATGAAAGAACCCCGATGATAAGGTGCCCCGTGACGCGCTGTCGAGGGCGGTCCGCGAGCTGGCCGGCCAGCCGCAGTCTTCACCGGCGGGAAGCCGGTGCCACCGCAAACCGCTCCAGCGCAAACGAAACCTATCTCGGCCCGAAGCTGCGCACGGCACCGAGGACGGCCGGCGCCCAGCGAAGGAAAGTCCCCAGGATTTTCATGCGAGGCAGCAGGGTCCGCCCCGCGACGATCGCCAAGGGAATCGCGGTAAGCTTCGCCACCGGCGAGATCCTCCGCCAAAGGGCCATGGCCTGATCCAGCCAGGCCAGGGGGCGGACGATCTGGGCGGCCGCCGCAGCGCACTGGGCGCGACGGAGCGTGATGCCACGCTGCAGCGCCGCCTTGTGGGCGGCCAGCCGGCTCAGTTCGGGTTGCGGATACATGCGCGGTCGGAGCCGATCTCCTGCAACGTGGCGGCAAAAGGATCCGGCTGGCGGGCGAGGAACCGGCGAAACGCCACGATGATCGCGACCATGGCCCCGGCGTAAAGGACGGCCAGCCCGCCGAGCACGGCGAGGCGGGCGCTCTCCCAGAACAGATAGACGACGGTGAGGCTGACGAACGTGATCGCCATCATGCCGGCTAAAAGCGCCGCGCTGATCCAGATGAAGGTCTGGATCAGGCGGAATTTTTCCTCCTGCAGTTCGATCGAGAACAGCCTCAGCCGGTCCTCGACGGTGGCCAGCAGGCCGTCGCCGAGGGTGCGGAAGGAGCCGAGGAAGCCCGGAGGCTTGGGCCGGTCGTCCATGACCATGTGATTACTTGTTGCTCTGGCGGCCGAGGATCACCCCGAGGAGAAGACCGACGCCCGCCGCGATGGCGATCGACTGGTAGGGATTCTCCCGGATGGTCACGTCCGTGTATTTGGCTCCGGCGACGACGCGCTGGCGGGCGCCGTCATAGAGATCGCCGAAGCGTTCCTGGGCGGCGTGGAACCGGGTGCGGAGCCCGTTCATGGCGTCTTCAGTGTGCTCACCGATGGAGTCACTCATCATCTTTTCGGCCTCGGCGACGAGGGCCTGGAGATCGTTGAGGAGATCCTTGGGGGTGAGGGCGGTGGTATCTTTGTTGTTTTTCATTGGTATAATTTGTTGAGGGGAGAACGGGCGGGTTGGTCAGGTTTTCCGGCCGCGCAACAGCGTGGCGACGAAAAGCACGAGGAAGATGACGAAGCAGACCTGGGCGATGGTGGCGGCCGTGCCGGCGATGCCGCCAAAGCCCAGGGCTCCGGCCAAGATGGCGATCAGGAGGAAGGTGATGGCGTAGCCGAGCACGGGAGGTGACGGGGTCAGGAGGATTTTGAGCCGCGGAGCAGTCCGCCTGCCCCGATGGCGGTGGCGACGGCGCCGCCGATCAGCAGCCAGACCGTGCGGTCGGTGGGATTGCCGGTGAAAAGGCGCGAGAAGCTCGAGCCGATCGAATCGGAGGCGCTCACGCCGTAGATCAGGAGGATGATGCCGCCGACAAGCAGGGCGAGGGAGATGGGTTTGTTCATGGGATGGAGGGGGGTTGAGAAAAGGGGGCAGGCGGGCCGGTTATGACTGGGCCGGCCGGGATGCGTGAGGGTGCGCCTGGTCCAGCGCGCGGGGTTGGGGCTGTAGGGCGGCCAGACGGCGGCGGGTGGCGGCCTTGGTCGCAGCCGACGGATGGGTCACGTCGTGGAGGATCAGCGGTTTTACCGTCCGGACGATGCGCTGGGCGCCGCGGAGGCCTTCATGGCCTGATGCATTCACGGGGGAGGACAAGGGGGAGTGGTGGGTGGATGATGAGTTGCTCGTGGTCAAAACGGTGCGCGGCCGCCGGAAAGACGGCCGCGCCGTTGCGAAAGGTTGCTTACCTTATCAGCCCTTCACGGTCATGTTGTTGGTGACCGAGCGGGCGCCGCGGACGTCGCCGGCGAGCTTCGTCACGAGGGACTTCTCGGCGTCGTTGGCCGCGATGCCCGAAACGGTGACGACACCGTCATTCGTGGTGACTTTGGTCAGGAGCGCGCTGGTGGACTTGTGGGTGAACAGGGCGTATTTCACCTGGCTGGTGATGGACGCGTCGTCCATCTTTTCGCTCACGGTCTCTTTCGTCGGGGCCACGATGGTGATCTCGTTGTTCACCGACTTAACGTGATCGATATCCTTGGCGTAGATGGCGGTCAGATCCTTCTGCGCCATGTTCTCGGCGGTGCCGGTGAGGGTGACGACGCCGTCCTTGACGTCGACCTTGGTGGTGGCGGCGCTGACGTTGCCCTTCACGAGCAGGCGGCTGCGGATCTTGATGGCCATCCAGCCATCCGAGTGCTCGGGGTAGCTGGACTTGATCTCGATGTTGTTCTTCACCCCGGTGACACCCGGGAGATTCTCCACGGTGTCGGCGGCGAGATTTCTCTCGTCCTTATCCTGGACGGTGCCGGTCAGCGTGACGATGCCGTCATTGGCTTTGACCTTCACATGGTCCTCGAGGACGGTGCGGTAGTTATAGGAAGCCTTGGCGGCCTCCTCGATCTTGCGGTCGGTTTCGGACGAGGCGAACAGCGCGAGGGGGCTGGCGATGATGAGTAACAGGGTGGACAGATTTTTAGTTTTCATATTCGAGGGACGACAATACCCGCCCGGCGTGCCGCCCGCTATGGGGCCTTGGCCTACCGAGGCGATAATACGCTTCGGGCCGCGAATTTTTCGCCCGGGTCCGTCTGGGCAGGTTAACACCCCATGGTGACGCCGGGAGCTTTCCAGCATGTTTTTACTGATGATCAATCCGCGGCAGATACCACCGGGTGCTGTCCTCCCGGAGCAGGTCTTGCCATGAATACAATTCGGTCCTGTGTCCTTGCGATCAACGGCGGCTCGTCGAGCATCCGGTTCGCCGTGCATGAGGCCGGCAGATCACTCCGGCGCCGGCTCTCGGGCAGAATCGAACGGATCGGCCTGAGCGGCACGCGCCTCATCGTCGACGATCCGAAGGTGAAGCCGCTCCGCCTGACCGCCCGCGGCCCCGGGCCGGCGGCGGACTTTCTGGTGGAATGGCTTGCGGCGCAACCGGTCTTCGCCTCCATCGAGGCGGTGGGGCATCGTGTCGTGCATGGCATGGATCATTCCGCGCCGGAGCGGATCACCCGCAAACTGCTCGCGGAGCTGCGTCGGATCACGCCGTATGCCCCCGGGCATCTGCCGCGTGAGATCGAATTGATCGAGACGATCCGCCAGCGGTATCCCCGGCTGCAGCAGGTGGCGTGCTTCGACACGGCGTTTCACCGCACGATGCCGCGGGTCGCACAACTGCTGCCCATCCCGCGCCGCTTCGGGAAGCAAGGTGTGCAGCGGTACGGCTTTCACGGCCTGTCCTACGCCTACCTGCTGGAGGAACTCCGCCGGGCTGACCCGCAGGCCGCGCGCGGCCGCGTGATTCTCGCGCATCTCGGCAA
>JBKJTZ010000001.1:0-16704 GCA_046590295.1 Lacunisphaera sp. | reverse complement strand
AGTCGGTCAGGGACGAAAAGGATGCGCTTGGCCGGGAGGTGCTCGACGATGTGGTAGACGTTGCCCGAGGTGACGCACACATCGGATTCCGCCTTCACGTCGGCGGTGCTGTTGATGTAGCAGACCACGGCCGCGTCGGGATAGGCCGCCTTAAGCAGCCGCAGCTGGTCGCCCGTCAGCGAGTCGGCCAGGGAGCAGCCTGCGCCGCGGTCGGGCACGATCACGGTGGCGTCGGGCGAGAGGATCTTGGCCGTCTCCGCCATGAACACGACCCCGGCAAACACGATGATCTTCGCCTTCGCGTCCCGCGCCATCAGGCTGAGGTAGTAGGAGTCACCCTTGAAATCGCCGACGCCGTAGACGATCTCGGGCTCGACGTAGGAGTGGGCGAGGATAACGGCATCCTTTTCCTTTTTCAGGCGGTTGATCTCCAGCGTGAGCGGCGCAAAGCCCTGGCAGGCCTCGTAATCCCACGTGCGGCCCGGCGTGCAATCGACGTGCAGGAGCGCCTTGAAAAGGCGCTCGGCCTCGGCCTCAAGCTCGGCGGTGGCAAATGACCGGGTGGGGGCGACAGACATGGATGGAACCAAGGAAACAAGTGTGGCCGGAAGCGCAACCCTGCGCGGGGGGAGGCTTGCCTCGGCCTGTCATATTCCGGCAGGCTGCAAATTTCCTCAGATGTCCGTCCCCTCCCTCCGCGCCTTCACTTTTCAGCCGCTCGATATTCCGTTGCTGGTGCCGTTTGGCATAGCCGGCGGCGCCCAAGCGGTGGCGAACAACGTGCTCGTGACGCTAACGCTGTCCGACGGAACCATCGGCCACGGCGAGGCCGCCCCGCTGCCGCCCTACAACGGCGAGACGCAGGCGGATGCCCTCGCGGTGCTCGCCGGAGCCCGCGACCGGTTCATCGGACGCCCGGTGGACGACTGGCGCGCGCGGGCCGAGGAATTCCGCGCCTTGGGCGGAGCCGGCTGCGGCTCGGCGCAATGCGCCTTCGAGATGGCGCTGCTCGACGCGCTCACCCGGGCCCGGGGCGAACCGCTGTGGAAATTCTTCGGCGGCGCGGGCACCGGGCTCGAGACCGACATGACGGTGACCACGGGCACCCCCACGCAGGCCGGCGCAGACGCCCGATCCATCCGCGGGCGCGGCATCCGGCTGATCAAGGTCAAGGTCGGTGGTGCGGGCGGACCGGTGCACGACCTCGCCCGGCTCGCCGCGATCCACGAGGCGGCCCCGGACTCGCCGCTCCTCCTCGACGGCAACGCCGGCCTGTCCCGCGCCGATGCCAGCACCTTGGTGCGTGGACTGCGCGACCTCCGTATCAGTCCGGCCCTGCTGGAACAATGGCTCGCCAAGGACGACCTGGCCGGGATGCGCGCCCTCGGCGCGGAGAGTGGCTGGCCTGTGGCGGCGGACGAAAGTGTCTGCACGGCCACCGACGCCGAGCGCGTCGCCCGGGAAAAAGCCGCGCAATACATCAACATCAAGCTGATGAAGGCCGGCGTCGCCGCCGCCCTCGACATCGTCGCGGTCGCCCGCCGGACAGGTCTCGGGCTCATGATCGGCGGCAACGTCGAATCCATCCTCGCGATGACGGTCTCGGCCTGTTTCGCGGCGGGGCAGGGGGGCTTCCGGTTCGCCGACCTCGACACGCCCCTGTTCCTCGCGGAGAACCCGTTCGACGGCGGTTATGCCCTCGAGGGCGGCCAAATCTCCGTCGCCCATATCCCGGCCGGCCACGGGGTGACGCCCCGGTGAGGGCTGGACAAGTCTCCAGGTCTGGTGAAAATTCCGCCGATGAAATTCTTCCGCTGGGTCGCGGTTTTCCTTGCCCTGGTTTCGTTGGTCGCGGCGGAGGAGTTTGACCTCATCATCCGCCACGGCCGCGTGGTCGACGGCACCGGCAACCCCTCCTACCTGGCCGACGTGGCGGTCCGCGACGGTCACATTGCCCGGATCGGCCGGTTCGGGGGCACGGCGAAGGAAGAGATCGATGCGACCGGTCTCGTCGTCGCGCCGGGCTTCATCGACGTGCACACCCATGCAGATGACGTGGCCGACCAGTCGCGCGCGGAAAACTTTTTGCGGATGGGCGTCACGTCAGTCGTGGCCGGCAACTGCGGCGGTTCCGCCTTGGACGTCGGCCGGTTTTTCCGGGAAATCGAACACACCGGGGTGTCGCTGAATGTCGCCACGCTCTTCGGCCACAACACCGCGCGGCGCGCGGCCATGAAAGGCGGCTTTGATCGCGCGCCGACGCCGGAGGAACTGGCCGAGATGCGCGGGATGGTCGACCGGGCGATGCGCGATGGCGCGGTCGGGCTTTCCACCGGGCTGATCTACCATCCCGGCGTCTTTTCCAAGACCGACGAGATCGTCGAGCTGGCCAAGGCCGTCACGCCCTACGACGGCATCTACGCCAGCCACATGCGGCACGAGGACACCCGGATTTTCGACGCGCTGGACGAGGTGTTCACGGTGGCCCGCGAGGCGCACCTGCGCGCCGAGGTCTCGCACATCAAGCTTTCCGGCGAACGCTCCTGGGGCCAGGCGGACAAGGTCCTCGCCCATATCGAGGCGGCGCGGGCGGGCGGCCTCGACATCACGCAGGACCAATATGCCTACACCGCCTCCAGCACCGGCATGCGGCAGCTGATCCCCGACGACGCTCTGGCCGGCGGCCACGAGAGTTACCTCGCCCTGCTCGCCGATCCGGATAAAAAAGCCGACCTGGTCGCGCGCATGAAGAAGAACATCTTGACCCGCGGCCGGCAGGACTACGCCTACGCCGTCGTCGCCTCCTTCCGCCACGACACCTCGCTGAACGGTCTGAATATTTTGGAGGCCGCAAAAAAGCTCCGCGGCTCGGATTCGCTCGAGGACCAGATAGAGGTGATCCTCGACCTCGAGAAGAACGGCAGCGCCTCCGGCGTCTTCCACGGCATGAACGAGGAGGACCTGCAGAAGTTCATGCGCCACCCGAACACCATGGTCGCCTCCGACAGCGGCATCCGTGTCTTCGGCGAGGCCGTGCCGCACCCGCGCGGCTACGGCAACAATGCCCGGGTGCTGGGCCGCTACGTGCGCGAGTTGAAGGTGCTGCGGCTGGAGGACGCCATCCGGAAGATGACCAGCCTGCCGGCAACAACATTTCGTTTCACCGGGCGCGGCGAGCTGCGCGAGGGCAACTGGGCCGACCTCGTGGTCTTTGATCCGGAGAAGATCGGCGATCCCGCAACCTACACCGCTCCGCACCAATATGCGCAGGGCCTGCCCCATGTGCTGGTGAACGGCGTCCCGGTCATCCGCCAAGGCGAGCACACGGGGGCTAAACCCGGCCGGGCCCTGCGCGCCGGCGGCACCGGTCTGGAAGCACAGCTGGCCACCCGGCTGGACGACCCGCGCTATGCCAGCGCGGTCTGGGGCGTGCAGGTCCGCTCGCTCGACACCGGCCGGGTGCTCTTTGCGCGCGCGCCCGACCGCCGCATGAGCCCGGCCTCGAACTGCAAGCTCTACGTTGGCGCCCTCGCGCTTGACCAGCTGGGTGGCGACTACCGCATCGTCACACCGCTGCTGGCGACGGCCCGGCCGGAGGCCAACGGCGTCCTGGCCGGCGACCTCATCATCGCCGGCCGCGGGGATCCGAGTTGGGACCACCGCTATGGGCAGCAGCGGGATTTCTGGAGCAGCTTTGAACCGTTCGTTGCGGCGCTGCGGCAGGCGGGCGTGAAACGCATCACCGGCGACCTTGTGGCCGATGCCACCTGGTTGCACCATCCGCCGCAGGGCGCCAGCTGGACGGCGGACGACATGGACTATGAATACGGCGCCGAAGTCTCGGCCCTCACGCTCGCCGACAACTACGTCGACCTGCGCCTGACCCCGGCCGCCGATGCCGGGCAACCGTGCGCGCTCGAGGTGCTGCAGCCGTGCAGCCTGGTGTTCGACAATCAGACGGTCACCGGCCCGGCCGGCAGCAAGCGGGAGATCCGGGTGCGCCGGCTGCCCGGGGAAGAGGTCGTCCACCTCACCGGCTCGCTGCCGCTCGGCGGCAAGGTGGAGGAGACGGAGGCCCCGGTGCCGCGACCCGCGCAGTGGTTTGCCGCCGCCCTGCAGATTGCGCTGGAGCAGGCGGGCATCGTCGTCGAGGGCCGCGCCCGCAGCCTCCGCTGGCCGGACCTGCCGGCCACCGGGACGGTGCACATCGCCGAGGTGACTTCGCCGCCTCTGCGCGAACTCGTCGCCCGGTTCATGCTCCCGTCACAGAACCTGGAGACCGACCTGATCTTCGCCCACCTCGGGGAGTTGCGCCGGACCGCCGCGACGCCCGCCTGGGTGGGCTCGGACGAACTGGCCTTGACCGCCCTCGATGATTTTCTGGCCCGCGCCGGCGTGCCGGCGGGCTCCGTCCTCTTCGATGAAGGCTCCGGTCTCTCCCGCAACAACCTGACGACCGCGGAAGCAACGGTGTCCCTGCTGGCCTACATGGCCAAACACCGTGAGGCCGCGGCCTTTCTCGCCTCGCTGCCCACGGCCGGCGTTGATGGCTCGCTAAAAAAACGCATGCTCGGCACGGCGGCGGAGGGAAACGTTCACGCCAAGACCGGCACCCTGCGCTGGGCGACAAGCTTGTCCGGCTATGCCACCACAGCTAGCGGTGAGAAACTGGCCTTCAGCCTCATGCTGAACCGCTTTTCCGCCGCGCCGGATCACCGGGCGAGCGAGGTACTCGATGCGATTGCCGTGCTCCTGGCCGGTTACGGTGCGCCGTGATTCACCCCTCCTGAGCCCATGAGCCGTTCGTCGCGCCTCGTTTCGCTCGATGCCTTTCGCGGCGCGACGGTGGCCGGCATGTTGCTGGTGAATAATCCCGGCTCGTGGAGCACCGTCTATCCGCCGCTGCTGCATGCCCCGTGGCACGGCTGGACGCCGACCGACATGGTTTTTCCCTTCTTCCTCTGGATCATGGGTGTGGCGATGGCCTTTTCCTTTGCCAACCGCGGCGCGGCGGGGACGGACGATGCGGCTCTTTTCCGCCATGTGCTGCGGCGCTCGGCCATCATCGTGGGACTCGGCCTGCTGCTGGCGGCGTTTCCGTTCGGCCTGCTGCCGGCACATCATTTCTCGCTCGGCACCCTGCGCTGGCCCGGTGTGTTGCAACGGATCGGGGTGTGCTACCTCGTGGCCGGCGTCATCTTTCTGCGTAGTGGTCCGCGCGGCCTCGGGCTCTCGGCGGCGGGCCTGCTCGCCGGCTACTGGGCGATGCTGCAATTCATCCCCGTGCCCGGATACGGGCCGGGCGTGCTCGAGGCCACGGGCAGCCTGCCCTGGTGGATCGATTCACACGTGCTGGCCGGGCACACGTGGTCAGGCGCACCCGCCCCGGGATTCGACCCGGAGGGCATTCTCTCGACGATCCCCGCGGTCGCGACGGTGCTGCTGGGTTCGCTGGCCGGACTCTGGCTGCGCCGGGAAACTTCCCCCGCGACCAAATCGGCCGGACTGCTCGGCGGCGGGCTGGTGCTGATCGCCGCGGGGGCTGTCATGCATCTCTGGCTGCCGATCAACAAGAATCTGTGGACGAGTTCCTACACGGTCTTCATGGCCGGCTGGGCCATGGCGTTGCTGGCGGCCTGCCACTGGCTGATCGACGTGCGCGGCTGGCGGCGCTGGGCGCAGCCGTTTGTCTGGTATGGGATGAATGCCCTCGCGCTTTTCGTCCTCGCCGGCCTCGTGGCTAAATTGCTCGGCCTGATCCAGTGGACCGGCGCCGCGGGAGCCAAGGTCAGCCTGAAGGGCTGGCTCTACGGGGAAATTTTCACCCCGCTGGCCAGCCCGGTGAACGCCTCGCTGCTGTTCGCACTGGCGTTCGTCCTCGCGCTGCTCGCCGTCGCGTGGGCGATGGCGCGACGGAAGTGGTTCGTCAGGATTTGAATTGTCGGACCGGCGCTGGTCACCGGGCCGCGGCCTGCCGACCAGCGGCAGCCCTACCACCGAACCGAAAGCTCGATGCCGGACGGCTCAGAACGCCGCGCGGCGCACGAAGTCGGCCGGCGCGTAGCGGCGGAACGCCTCGATCGCCTCGTATTCGGCGAGCCCGAGGTCGTTGTAGGCGTGCGCCAGCCGGCGGCTGCGGTCCTCCGTGCGCTGCCAGAATTCGCGGCGGTCCTCCCCGAGGAACAGCGCCTGGTCCTTTTGCGTCTCGTGCCGGAAGATCGCCTTGCGCCGGCGCAGCACCTCCTGCGGGCTGAGCGGGACGGCGAGATCAATCTCATCGAGCGGCCACTCCGCCCAGGCCCCGCGGTAGAGCCAGAGCTCCGCCGCCGCGAGCCAGACCGCCTTTTTTCCGACCGCCTCCGCAATCGCGTCGCGCAGCACCTGCAGGCACAGGCGGTGCGTGCCGTGTGGATCGTCGAGGTCGCCGGCGGCGTAAATCAGGTGCGGCTGGACTTGGTCGAGCAGCGCGGCGAGGACGGCCACGTCGGCCGCACCGTAACGTCGGCCGCGGGCCTCGGCGGCGTAGAACGGCAGGTCGAGGAAATGCAGGCGGCCTTCCGGCACCCCGCAGACCCGCGCCGCCGAGACCGCCTCGTGCCGGCGGATGAGCCCCTTCCAGCGCAGCAGTTCCGAGGCGGCCGCCGTCTCGACCGCGGCGTCGGCGAGATTTTCGCATAGCGATCCCAGCCGGGAAGCGTCGGCGGGCGTCGCCAGGCCGCTGTCGCGCACGAAGGCCAGCACCCGCCAGACCGCCTCGTCTGACACCGCGGCGGCGCCTGACACCTCGTAGGCAATGTGCACCTCGTGGCCCTGGTCCACCAGGCGGCAGAGCGTGCCGCCCATGGAGATGACGTCGTCATCGGGATGCGGCGAGAGCACGAGCACCCGCTTGGGAAAGATCCCCGCCGAGGGCGCACGCAGCGGCCGCACCGGGGCGTCGCCGGGCTTGGCGCGGGCGGGATCGCGGCCGCCAGGCCAGCCGGTGATGGTGTGCTGCATTTCGTAGAACCCGACGAGGTTGGCCTCGTAGGCCGAGCCGTGCGCCCGCAGCAGGTCCTGCAGGCCGGTCTCGTTGTAGTCGTCATCCGTGAGCTTGAGGATCGGCTTCTGCCGCAGCTGGGAAAGCCAGAGGATGGCCCGGCGGGTCATCCGCTCGTCCCACGCGAGGCCCTGCTCGGCGAGCGGACCGACGAGCCACGGGGTGCGGCGGCGCGTGAGGGAACCGGCCGCGGCCTCATCCAGGACAAACGTGGCGTTGGCGTGCTCCTGCAGGAACGACGCCGTGACCCGGGCCGAGACCTCGCCCTCGATCGCCGCGCGGACGACGTCGGCCTTGTGCTGGCCCCAGGCCATCAAAATGACGCGCCGGGCATTGAGGATGGAGCGCACCCCCATCGTGAGTGCAAAACGCGGGGTGGCCGCATCGCCGCCGAAATCCCCGGCCGCATCCCGCCGGGTCAGCGGATCGAGGGTCACGAGCCGCGTGAGCGAATGCCGCGGGCTGCCGGGCTCGTTGAACCCGATATGCCCGGTGCGGCCGATGCCGAGGACCTGCAGGTCGATGCCGCCGGCCGCCGCGATGGCCGCCTCGTAGTCCGCGCAATGCGCATCCACTCCGGCCTTGGGGACGGTGCCGGAGGGCAGGTGCGTGCGCGCCGGGTCAAGGTCCACCAGGTCGAAAAAGTGGAGGCGCATGAAGCGCCGGTAGCTCTGCGGCTGTGCCGGGGCCAGCGGGTAATACTCGTCGAGGTTGAAGGTCGTGACACCGGCGAAGCTCAATCCTTCCTCGCGGTGGAGCCGGACCAGCTCGGCATAAAGGCTGACCGGCGTGGAACCGGTCGCGAGGCCGAGCACGCACGGGCGGCCCTCCCGGGCCCGGGAGCGGATCAGCGTGGCGATTTCCGCCGCGACGGCGCGGGCGGCCTCGAGGCTGCCCGGGAAGACGGCGATCGGGGCATGCTCATGATGGTTGCGCTCCAGGAGATGGGAAGGGGTCATGGGAATCGGGCATTTCGCCGCCCGGGAAATATATTCAGATGATAAGGCTGGCGCTGGGCCCGGCCAATAGCAGAAATGACGATGTTTTTGACATAAATGCCAATCCCCGCCTCGCCCCATCTTCGGGAACTCGTCGCCAAGCTGCCCCAGCCGCAGCACCAGCTGGTCGGCCGCTCGGTCGCCAAGCTCACGCTGCCCGACAACGTCGTGTGCTTCCAGCGGCGGGCGGCGGCCGACCTGAACAAGCCCCGGCGCGGCCGGGCGCTGCACCACCGGTTCGTTTTGATCTGCGCGCTGCAGACCGCCGCCACGGTGTGTGTCGACGAGCGGTCGATCCGGCTGCACGCCGGGGAAGGTTTGCTCGTGTTTCCCTTCCAGTTCCATCATTACGCTGAATCCGCCGACAAGGCCCTCTCGTGGCTGTTCGTGACATTTGAGTTCACCGAGGTGGCGGAACTCGAGGCGCTGCGTTACCAGCCGTTCACCCTGACGCGGCCGCTGCGCCTGCTCGCGGCCGAACTCGTGGAGGCCTATGAAACCGAGCGCACGGCGGACCTGCCGGTGCTGCTGCTCGCGGTCATGCTGGCCCGCCTGCGCCGGCTCAAGTTAGCGGCCGCGGAGCCGACCGGCGGCGGTGTTCCGCAGTCCGGGCTGATGCTCCGGGTCAACCAGCTCGCGCAGCGGAGCGCGGAACCGCCTGGCATCAAGGAGATTGCCCGCGCCCTCGGCATCAGCCCCAGCCACCTGCGGGCGCGTTTCCGGGCCTCATGCGGGGTGAGCATCGGGCGCCACCTGCGCCGCCTGCGGCTCGAGCAGGCCTGCGGCCACCTCCGGCTCGGACCGCAGCGGGTCTCGGAGATCGCCGAACTTTGCGGCTTCAGCTCGATTTACAGTTTCAGCCGGGCCTTTCGCGCGGCCTACGGGGTCCCGCCGCTCGCCTACCGCCATGGCGGCCGGGCCGCTCCCCATTCGCGGCGGAAGCGCTGAGATCACCGTCGGTGGCGCCCGGCAGGGGTGAACAAAAATGACTGTTTTTTTGGCAGAAATGCCCGTGTCCGCCCCGGTGGAAAAAAATCTGCTTGGACGCGGCCCCATTTGGCATAATGACACCCCAGACGCTTGGCGGAAGCCACCAACCTTCCGCCGGGATACACCAGTCCTTGCGCCTGCCGGGCAGGGACCTAACACACACCAGAAAAAACCGTATGAATGCACGATTCCTGTGGAGCCGGTCGGTTGGCGTGGCGATCCTCGCCGCCCTCAGCCTGAACCTTAACGCGGTGGCACAAGTCGCCTCCGCTGCCGCCGAGAAAAAGTCGGACGAACCCGTGAAGCTCGAGAAATTCGTGGTCACCGGGTCGATGATCAAACGCATCACCGACGAGGGCGCGCTGCCCCTCTCCGTGTTCACCAAGCTCGATCTGGAGCAGGAGGGCATCGCGACTGCCGAGCAGCTCATCATGAGCCTCAACATCAACGGCAACGCCCTCGACAACCTGGCATCGAACGCGGATGTCGTCTCCGGCGCCCAGCGCGGCAATAACGGCGCCTCCGCCGCCAACCTCCGCGGCCAGGGTTCCAACGCCACCCTCATCCTCCTCAACGGCCGCCGCATCGCCTCGCACGGCCTGAATGGCGGCGTGGTCGACCTCAATTCCATTCCCTTCGCGGCCATCACGCGGGTGGAAGTGCTCAAGGACGGCGCCTCCGCCATTTACGGCACGGACGCGATCGGCGGTGTCATCAACTTCATCACCCGGACTGATTTTCGCGGCCTCCGCGCGAACGCTTCCTCCGACATGACCCAGGACGGGGGCGGCAACGTGTTCCGCTACTCGGTCGTCGGCGGCTGGGGTGATTTGAACAAGGACAAGTGGAACCTCATGGCCTCGCTGGCCCTTTCCGACAGCAAGATGCTGCGCGGCGACCAGCGCGACTTCGTCAACACCTTCCAGCCCACTCGCGGTATTTCGCCCGACACCCGCGGCGCCCCGATCGCCACCCTCTTCACCGCGGCCAACCTGCCGACGGCGCTCGGGCTGAGCTCGGCGAATCCGGTCGATCCGGCCAACCCGGCCATCCGCGTCAATGGCATCAACATCACCGACCTGCCGACCAACACCGCCGGCTATGCCGGCCTCGACGGCATGGGTCCCTACCAGGAGATCCTCTGGGGCGTCACGTCCGCCACCGCCAACGGCAAATACGGCTCCGCCTGGGATACCGGCCGCGCCGCGGTGCTGCAGCAGCCCGTGAAGAACACCAACTTCGTCGGCCGGGGCACGTTCAAGCTCGGCGATAATCTCCTCGCGGTCGAGGCCGTCATCAGCCGTTCCGATTCCACCAAGAGCTTCTCGCCGAACCAGTGGAGCACGGCCGGCCTGGCCGCCTCCGGGGCCCAGACCACCACCACCACGGCCAACGGCACCGTGGTGCCGAATCCGCTTTCCGGCATGGCCTATCCCAGCACCGGCGCCGACTACACCCGCGTCTTCAACGCCCTGGTCGCCTACTTCCCGGCCCTGGAGGTCAATCGCGGCCTGCCCCTGGCGTTCCGCTGGCGTTCCCTGCCCGGCGGCAATCGCGAGATCAACACCGTCAGCGACACCCGCCGCCTCCTTGCTTCCATGGAGGGGCCACTGCCGTTTCTCGCCGACTGGGACTACCGCACGGGAGTCTCGCAGTCGGAGAGCAAGTCAAAGTCCAAGCTGCTGAACGGCTATTATTTCACCGTGCCCTTCGCCAACCTGATCAAGACCGGGGTGCTCAACCCGTTCTCCTACACCCAGACCTCGGCGGCGATGGACGGCCTGAAGGCGGCCTCCGCCACCGGGGTGGAGCTTTATGGCGGCACTTTCACCACCACCGGCGCGGATTTCACCGCCTCCGGCCCGCTCTTCTCACTGCCGGCCGGCCTGGTCCAGGCCGCCGTCGGCGTCGACTATCGCAAGGAGGAATACAAGTTCGCCGGCGACCCGCGGACCAACGTCAGCACCGCCGACTCGCTGATCTTCAATGTGCCGTTTGACAATGCCCTCGCCACCGCCGGCACGCTCAGCCGCACCGTCAAGGCCGTCTTCGCCGAACTGCAGGTGCCGATCGTGAAGAATCTCGATCTCAACCTCGCCGGCCGCCGCGACGACTACACCGGCTTCGGCAGCAGCACCAACCCGAAGGTCACCCTGCGCTTCGCGCCCGCCGAGCGGCTGCTCTTCCGCGGCTCCTACAGCACCGGCTTCCGCATCCCGACCTTCAAGCAGCAGTTCGACCCGTCCTTTGAGTCGATCTACGCCGGGGCCGACCTCATCGACCCGACCACGGGGGTGGCCATCCCGGCGAACACCCTGAACACGATCAGCGGCGGCAAGGCCGACCTGCAGCCGGAGGAGGCCAAGATGAAGTCCGTTGGCGTGGTTTACTCCCCGCTCAAGAACTTCACCCTCGGCGTGGACTGGTGGTCCGTCAACCGCACCGGGACCATCCAGTCGCTGGGCACCTCGGTCATCCTCGCCAACTACCTGCTCTTCCCCGACCGTATCATCCGCTCCGGTTCCGCGATCTCCAAGATCGACATCCGCCCGCTTAACGCCGGCGAGACCGAGACCCAGGGCATCGAATATTCCGCCCGGGGCGAGTTTGAAGTCGGGGGCGGCAAACTGGTCGCCGACGTCAACGTTTCCGAGCTGCTCGTGAAGAAGTCGCGCCTGATCGCCAGCGCGCCCTTTGGGGCGAGCGAAGTCGGCCGTTTCACCCGCGCCAGCGACATCGGCCTGAAATGGAAATCCACCGCGGCGCTGTCCTACAACAAGGGCAAATGGACGGGGCGGGTCAGCCAGCTCTACCGCGCCGGCTACATGGACTACGTCCCGCCCGGCATCGCCAACGGCTCCTACTTTCCCTTCGCCTTGGACTACAACCCGAAGGTCAGCGAATACATCACCTACAACGTCAGCCTGACCTACCGCTATAACAAGGACCTCACGATCATCGCCGGCATCAAGAATCTCCTGAACCAGGATCCCCCGTTCTCGATCGCCTACGACACCAACACCGGCGCCGGCAGCAGCTGGGAGCCGCGCGTCGCCGACCCGCGCGGTCGCGCGTTCACGCTCTCGGTGGAGTACAAGTTCTTCTGACCACCGGGTCAGCGGTGATTTGCAGGGCGGTCCATCCGGACCGCCCTTTTTTATGCCCGGGTCCGGTTCCGGCCGGCCCACCGGGTCCGGCCCCTGCGCTTCCGCGGCGTTATTTTGCTGCCTGCAGAAATGATGAATTATTTAACGTTTCTGTCATTGCTTCGGTGGCGCCCCTCTGGGGAAAATTTCCGGGCCGGTTCCGGCCCGGATTTTATTTGAAAACCGATTTTTCCGTACCAAACGGTGAACCCGTCCCTGTTACGTCAAATCGTCACCTAACCGTCGCGCCATCCCCTGCGCCGGGCAAACCAACACCCTGATGAGCTCCCCCACCGTAATCCGCACGTCTTCGCTGCGTGTCTTCCTGCTGTGCGCCGTCGCCAGCCTGTCCGTGGCCTGCGCCACTTCCGCCGTCGCCGCCGATACCCTCGGGCAACTGACCGGCACCGTGGTCAGCAAAAGCTCCGGCAACGCCCTCCAGGGTGCCCGGGTCACCCTCCCGGCGCTGAACCGCACGACGCTCACGGACAGCACCGGCCGCTTCGTCTTCATCGACGTGCCGGCCGGCCCGGTCGACGTGACCGCTTCCTACTCCGGCTTCACCGACACCACCCAATCGGTCCCCGCCGGCGCCGGCGCCGTGTCCGTTGAACTGGCCAGTTCGGACCTGTTGGTCATGGAAAAATTCACCGTCACCTCGGTAAAGGAAGGTCAGGCTCTCTCGGTCACCGAGCAGCGCAATGCGACCAACATCAAGAATGTCACCGCGTTTGACGAGTGGGGCATTTTGCCCACCCAGAACGTCGGCGAGCTGGCCTCACGCCTGCCCGGCATCACCTTCACCACGGACGAGGACAATCTGATCAATAACATCAGCATTCGCGGCCAGCCGGCCGATTACACCCGGCTCAACATCGACGGTATGTCCTCGACCGGGGTCGGCGGCAACGGCCGCAATGCCACGCTGCACTCCTTCTCCGCCTCCCTTTATGAGCAGATCGAGATCATCAATGGCCAGACCCCGGACAAGCGCGCCGACTCCCTGGGTGGACAGATCAACCTGAAGACCAAGTCGCCCCTCGCCATGAAGGAGAAACGCCGCATTAATTACAACTTGAGCGGCCGGTATTTCCCTTCGTTCTCGGATCGCAACGTGCCCCTCGCCGACAGTCCGCTGCACCCCGATTTCAGCCTGGGATACACCGAGATTTTCGACGTGTTCGGCGGCACGCGCAACCTCGGCGTGGTGATCAACACCTCCTATCAGGAAGTCGTCAATCCGCATGACTGGGATACGCTGCTCTACCAGAACACCACCGCCGTCGCCTTCCTCCGGGATTATAACAAGCGCAGCGGACTCAACACCCGTATTCTTGAGGCCTTTAGCCTCCGGGCCGACTACCGGTGGTCCGACACGACCAAGGTATCGCTCCGGTTTCAGTATAACGCCGGGGACGAGCCGACCTTCCACTACACGTTTGTTAATCCCTTCACGGCCAACCAGGTCGTCGCCACCTTTGACGCCAACGGCGTGGCCACCAATACCGGTTCGATCATGCCGGGCTACACCCTGAACCGGACGGAAATCCGGAACGTTCCGGGGGCCACCCCCACGGCGGCCGGCCAGATGTTGCTCAACCAGATTCTGGTCTCCTTCACCAGCCGGAACCCCACCGGCACGCTCGTCTTCGAGCATGACTTTGGAAAACTGAAGGTTGATCACTCCTACCGCTATAGTCGCACCCACTTCGACCTGGTCCACGGCCGCGACAATGAGGCGGGGCAGCTCACCCTGCGCACCAACGCCCCGCTTGGGATGATCCTCGACAATACCGACCTCAACGGCCGGGTCTTCACGCAGTTGTCCGGCCCGGATGTTTACAACCCGGCGAGTTACACCGCCTTCCTCGTCGCCGCAGCGAACACCACCACCATCCCGGTGCCCCAGACCTCGATCATATTCAACAAGCGCACGATCATCCAGGATGTCGATGAGATGAGCGGCAAGGTCGATTTCAGCTACAATTTAGACACGGCCTTTCCGCTCACCATCAAGTTTGGCTACGATGGTGTGAACCGGGCGGTCTTCCGCCGGCAAACCAACCCGCAGCGCTGGTTTGCCGTGCTCGGCACCATGCCGTCCGGCGAACTGATGCCCCTCACGGAATTCGAGAAGCAGCACGGGAACCAGCGCCTGCCGGTCTACAGCCCGAAAGCCGTGAGTCTAACCCTGTCCGACCCCACCAAGTGGACCAAGGATGAAAACTTCACCGCCACGGGACGTTACACCAGCTACCTGAAGTGGGACGAAACCGTCAATGCGGGCTATGTCCAGGCCTCGGGCAAATTCGGCCGTCTGTCCGTGCTCGGTGGCGTCCGCTCCGAGAAGGTGAAACTCCACACGGAAACATTCTTCCGCGCCCGCACCACGCTGATCGCGGCGGAACCGAATCACTTCCAGCGCGCCGCCTTGGATTTCCAGAAGCAGACGGGCAACGGCAGCTACCAGAAATACTTTCCGAGCCTCCATCTGGTTTACGACATCACGCCCAACTTCAAGGCGCGGGCCAGTTGGTCCACCAGCTACGGCCGGCCGACGCAACAGCAGATGATGCCCGCGGTCTCATTCAACGACACCTTGCAAACCGTCACCCGCGGCAACCCGAACCTGCTGCCGCAGGAGTCCGAGAACTATGACTTCAAGCTGGAGTATTATTTCAAGAACAGCGGCAAGATCACCGCCAGCTACTTCCGCAAGAACATCTCGGATTACATCAGCAGCGCGGTGAACTCGGGCGAGACGGTGTCGAGCTCCGCCGACAACGGTTTCGATGGCCTCTACGGTGGTTACGCCATCTTTCAGCCGTCCAATGTCGGTGATGCCAAGGTTATCGGCTACGAGTTCGACTACAGCCAGCGGCTCACCTTCCTGCCCGGCGTGTTCAAGGGCCTGACCTTCCGGGCGAACTACACCCACTTGGAGACCGAGGGCATGTTCGCGGGAACCACGCTCCTGTCCGGCAGCCAGCTGGCCGGCTTTATTCCCCGGGCTTACAATGTGGGCCTGCAGTATGCCTACCAGAAGTTCGGCGCGACCTTCGACGTGAACCACACCGGCGAATTCCTCCCCCTCTCCAACCTCAGCGCGACGTCGCCGGGCACCAATGTGTTTGCCCGGTCGCTGACGACCATGAACACCGGCATCACCTATCGGTTCCGCCCGTCGGCCACGCTGTTTCTGACCGCGACCAATCTTACCGAGGCCGGTCGGGAACACTACACCTACAGTCCTGACCGCCCCCGCCAGCTGTTGATCGCCCCGATGGCTCTCAAGTTTGGCGTGACCGGCCAGTTCTGACCCCGCCCGATCCTTGCCCGCCAGGGGGCGATCCGGCAGGATCGCCCCCTTTTTCCTTTCTCTGCCTGATGATAAATTTTCCCTGTTTCACCGCGTTGTTTGTCTTGGCGGTCGGCGCCATCCCGGGCCTGGGCTCGGAAGCCGAAGCGGCCGACAAGCCGCTCTACCGGTTCACCGCGGTCGAGGTGGGCCCCTATCTCGCGCAGCTCCAGGCGGCCGAGCCCGACTTGCGGAAGCGCGTCATCCACCTCGCCCGGAAAAATATCGGCCAGCCCTATGAGCTCTATCTGCTCGGGGAGATGCCGTTTGAGACCTACGACCCGCAGCCGCTCTATTGTCTGGAAAAAAGCGACTGCCTCGTCTTCGCCGAACACACGCTCGCGATGGCGCTCAGCCGGGACTGGACCGGCTTCATGCGCCTCCTCCAACGCATCCGCTACCGCGACGGCGAGATCGGCGTCGCCACGCGCAACCATTTCACCGAGACCGACTGGAATCCCTCCAACCGCTGGTTGGCCCGCGACATCACCAACGAAATCGCCGGCACCAAGGCGGTGAAATTCCGCGAGCGCATCGACCGTTCCAATTTCCTGCTCGGCCGGTATCACCTGAAGACCTCGATCCCGGTCGAGCACCACGAGGATTCCTTCCTGCCGTTTGCCGAGGTCGCGCTGGCCGCGCCCCGCCTGCGGGACGGCGACATCATCAATGTCGTTCGCGGCGTCGTGAAGCCCGGCGCTCCGGTCAACGAGACCTTCGGGGGCAACGCCTGGATCGGCCACGTCGGCCTGGTGGCGCATGGCCCCGACGGCACGCTCCACCTCATCCACTCCGCCGAACCGCAGGTGCGCGAGGAGACGCTGGCTGCCTTCATCGCCCGGGAGACCGCGCACCTCGCCGAGCGCGATGCCGCCGGGAAACCGCGCCTCCTCGGTTTCAAGTTCCTGCAGCTGGCCGACGACCCCTGGGCCAACCTGCGCTTGCTCGACGGTGCCGCCGCCCCGCGGGTCACGCTTCCCGGCGGACGCAGCGCCGGACTTTGAACCGGCGCCTGGTTCCATCCCGATGCCCGGCCGCCTTTCAGAAAGTTGCGATCTAGCCCGGATATTTCACACCCATGAGATTATCTTTCAGAGAAATATCCGTCTGCCCTTCGGGCAGAGCGACTCTGTCGCGGTTAGCCCCGACGAGGTCGGCCCGACAGGGCGCATG